>OZ252283.1:452500-1085000 GCA_965250025.1 Winogradskyella sp. | reverse complement strand
TAGAACATACAGGTGGTAATTTCCCTTTATGGCTTGTGCCAGAACAAGCTGTTGTGCTTTCTATTAGCGAGAAATATGAAAAATACGCTGAAAAAGTTTTAAATTTGTTAGAAAATAACGAAATTCGCGCCCTCGCAGACCATAGAAATGAAACTGTAGGTAAGAAAATCCGTGAAGCGGAAATGCAAAAAGTACCTTACATGATTATTGTTGGTGAGCAGGAAGAAAAAGATAACACAATAACTGTTAGACAGCATGGTGGCGAAGATATTGGCACTATAAGTGTTGATGAATTCACAGCCATCGTCAATGACAGAATTAAAAATAGTTTAAAGACTTTTAAATCATAGTTTAATTAAATTTTATAAGCCATAGCAATACGTAGAAACAGAAGGAATCAATCTAAGCGGGTAATCAGAGAAGATCAGCACCGAATTAACTCTAAAATTAGAGCTGATGAAGTAAGGCTCGTAGGCGATAATGTTGAAGTAGGAATATATCCCATTAAACGTGCCCTAGAAATAGCTGACGATCAAGGTCTGGATTTGGTAGAAATATCACCTAAAGCAGTACCTCCTGTTTGTAAGGTTATGGACTATAAAAAGTTCTTGTACGAACAAAAGAAGCGTGAAAAAGCCTTAAAGGCAAAAGCGACTAAAGTTGTCGTAAAAGAAATACGATTTGGTCCACAGACAGACGATCATGATTATGAGTTTAAAAAGAAGCATGCAGAGAAGTTTCTTAAGGATGGTGCAAAACTAAAGGCTTTTGTATTTTTTAAAGGACGTTCTATTGTGTTTAAAGAACAAGGTCAAATCTTGTTATTAAGATTGGCCCAAGATTTAGAAGAATTTGGAAAGGTAGAACAAATGCCAAAACTGGAAGGTAAACGTATGATTATGTTTATTGCTCCAAAAAAGACAAAATAATATTTCTTTTAATTTAGGAAGAAACTAAAAATAATAAGCGAAACGTAATTAAAAATAGGAGAATAATGCCTAAAATGAAGACAAAATCGAGTGCTAAGAAACGTTTCAAACTAACTGGCACTGGTAAAATCAAAAGAAAGCACGCTTTTAAGAGTCATATCTTGACAAAAAAATCTAAAAAGCGTAAGCTAGCGTTGACTCATGATACTTTAGTACATAAGTCTGACGAAGATAACATTAAAACCATGTTACGTTTAAAGTAATTGTGTTTTAATCGGTTAAATTAATTATAAACCCTGGAGTTAGGCATATTGATTAATGACTGTAGATTTTAAATTTACAATTTCAGAAAGATAAAGAAGTGTCGATTATCGACCGCCTACTACAAAAAAACAATTTAAGAAATGCCAAGATCAGTAAATTCAGTTGCAAAAAGAGCTAGAAGAAAAAAAGTTCTAAAGCAAGCCAAAGGTTACTGGGGAAGACGTAAAAACGTTTGGACAGTAGCAAAAAATGCGGTGGATAAGGCGATGCAATATTCGTATAGAGACCGTAGAAATAAAAAGAGAACATTCCGTGCTCTATGGATTCAGCGTATTAATGCTGGAGCAAGACAACACGGTATGTCTTATTCAAAGTTTATGGGACAATTAAAAGCTAATAATATCGAATTAAACCGTAAGGTTCTTGCCGATTTAGCCATGAATCATCCTGAAGCTTTTGAAGCTATAGTAAACAAAGTAAAATAAGGCGTTAGCCTAATTAATAACAACATTTCGCTTATAAAAGCCAATTCTTTTGAGTTGGCTTTTTTTATTACCATAACTTTGTTAATCTTCAATGGTATCCTGTTTTTTATAACTATATTTCAGAATATATTTAATTTATCTTCATATGAATAGTTATAAGACTGTTGCCCTTTTTTATTTCCTTTTAATTAGCTGTGCATTTAGTCAAGATAAAGAAAAGACATGGGATGTATCTAACCCTGAAGGCAATTGGGAATTTAAAACGATTAATCTCTCTACTAATGAAGGGACATGGATGAATCTAGATGTCAGTCCAGATGGGCAGTGGATTGTATTTGATTTACTAGGTGATATTTATAAAATAAGCAGTAAAGGTGGTAAAGCCATCGCTTTAAGGAGCGGCTTAGCTTTTGAAATTCAACCTAGGTTCAGCCCTGATGGGAAATTCATTTCTTTTACTAGTGATGCCGGCGGTGGTGATAATATTTGGGTAATGGATAGTGATGGTAAAAATGCCAAACAAATTACCAAAGAAAAATTCAGATTACTTAATAATGCTGTTTGGACGTCAGATGGAAACTATCTCATTGCCCGAAAGCATTATACTTCCACTCGTTCCCTGGGTGCCGGAGAACTCTGGATGTATCACAAATCTGGTGGTAGCGGTATACAATTGGTAAAAAAGAAGAACGATCAGCAAGACATTAACGAACCCTGCATTTCTCCTGATGGTAAGACCTTATACTATAGCGAGGATGTTTATCCCGGAGGATATTTTCAATACAATAAAGACCCCAATAAACAAATTTACACCATCAAAGCTTATCAAATTTCTGATGGAAAAACTGAGGTGATCACTGGTGGTCCAGGAGGTGCTGCACGACCTCAGATTTCGAGAGATGGTAAAAAGTTAGCTTTTGTAAAACGGGTAAGGACTAAGAGCGTATTGTATATCCATGATATTGAAACAGGAGAAGAATGGCCTGTTTATGATCAATTGAACAAGGATCAACAGGAAGCCTGGGCTATTTTTGGTGTTTACACTAACTTTAACTGGATGCCAAATAATGAAGACATTATGATATGGTCTGGTGGTAAAATCAAAAAGGTAAATATCAATACTCTAACCGTTAGTGAAATTCCATTTCAAGTTGAGAATACCATAAAAATTGCTAAAGCATTAGAAGTTGACAATCCTGTTTTCACCAAAGATTTTAAAGCTAAAGTCATCAGGAATGCTGTAACTTCTCCTGATGGAAAAACTTTGGTCTTTAACGCTGTTGGTTATTTATGGCAACAAGCACTTCCCAGCGGAAAACCTCAACGTTTAACCAATGGTAGTGATTTTGAATTTGAGCCAGCTTTTTCTCCTAACGGCAATCACATTATCTATGTTACCTGGAATGATGAACAACAAGGTGCGATATATAAGATTTCAACATCAGGAGGTAATCCGATTAAGCTCACTAAAGAAAAAGGTATTTATAGAACCCCTTCATTTTCTGGTGATGGTAAGCATATTGTATACAAGAAGGAAAGTGGTAATATTGATCAAGGCAGATCTTTCACTAAAAAACCAGGTCTATACATAATGGATGCAAATGGAGATCATACAAAGTTTGTTATTACAGAAGGAGATTTTCCTATGTTTAATGATAACAATTCCAGGATCATCTATCAAAAAGGCGGTATGTTTTTTGGCGCCATAACTAAGGAATTAAAAAGTGTAACACTTGATGGTTTTAATGAAAAGACGCATGTAAAGTCAAAGCATGGTAATCGTTTGGTCCCTAGCCCTAACGGTCAATGGATAGCATTTATTCACTTGCATAAAGTGTACATGGCACCAATGCCACAATCGGGACAAACTATTGATCTTGATAACAAAACAACGTTTGTGCCAATTACACAACTTTCAAAAGATGCCGGTATTAACTTGCATTGGTCTAATGATAGTACAACTTTACATTGGACTTTAGGCAACCAGTATTACTCTGCTAAAGCGTCTGAAACTACTGAGATAATAGATAAAAGTATTAGCATTGACCTAAAATTAAAAACCGATATTCCTGAGGGTATTATTGCTTTAAAAGGTGCACGTATTATCACCATGGAAGGTGATGAAGTTATTGAAAACGGTACCATTATAGTTAAAAATAATGTTATAGATGCTATTGGTAAGTCTACTGAAGTTAATATTCCGTCTTCTGCTAAAGTATATGACCTTAAAGGAAAAACCATTATGCCTGGGATTATTGACGTCCATGCACATATAGGCGGCTTTAGATACGGACTTACGACACAAAAACATTGGCAATTTTATGCTAATCTGGCTTATGGTGTGACCACCTCTCATGACCCATCTGCACATACAGAAACGGTGTTTGCATTATCAGAATTGCAAAAGGCAGGTAGTTTGGTAGGTCCTCGTTTATACTCCACCGGATTTATCCTGTATGGTGCTGATGGTGATTTTAAAGCGGTAATCAACAGCATTGATGATGCCAGATCTTCTATAAAACGTACAAAAGCTTTTGGGGCACTTTCTGTAAAAAGCTATAATCAACCCAGACGCGAGCAACGTCAACAAGTATTACAAGCCGCAAGGGAAGAAGGTATTTTTGTAGTGCCAGAAGGCGGTTCCACATTTTATCATAACATTACTATGGTTATGGATGGGCATACCGGCGTAGAACATAATATTCCTGTAGCACCAGTATATAAAGATGTTTTAGAGCTTTGGGGCTATAGCAATGTCGGATATACGCCTACACTAATAGTAAACTATGGTGGTATGAATGGCGAATACTACTGGTATGAAAAGACCAACGTTTGGGAAAATGAAAAATTACTAAAATACACGCCTCGTAGTATCGTAGATGCAAGATCAAGACACCGTACCATGGTTCCAAATGAAGAATATGATAATGGACATATTCTTGTCTCAAAAACATGTAAAGCACTGAGTGATGCAGGAGTGAAAGTGAATCTGGGTGCTCATGGGCAATTACAGGGTCTTGGTGCGCATTGGGAGCTTTGGATGCTACAACAAGGTGGAATGACCAATCATGAAGCTCTAAAAGCTGCTACGATCAATGGTGCCGATTACATTGGTATGTCTAAAGATATTGGTTCATTAAAAGTCGGCAAGCTTGCTGATCTTATTGTTTTGGAGAACAATCCATTGGAAGATATTAGAAATTCTGAGGGGGTGATTTATACCATGATCAATGGAAGAATGTATGACACATCGACCATGAATGAAGTTGGAAACTCTACAAAAAAACGCAGTAAGTTCTATTGGGAAAATTCAAAATATAATCGTGCATTTCCATGGCATGAAGAAAGTCATAGTTTTACACGGGAGGTATGTGGTTGTCAAGTTGGCAAGCATTAATATCAATTCAGTTTGAATTGAAAAAGTTTCGCTTTTGGTAGGCTTCAAATTAAAGATACGGCTTTGTATTCACCTATGATTAATAGCATAAATTTTCAGACGCTCATCTTTACCCCTTAACGCTACATCTTCAGAAAGCAACTCATAATGGGTTGGTGATATCTTCAGTTTACTTAAAACAGGTTCTGAGATTAATAACTGTTTATGATACTGATTACATAGGCTTTGAATACGAGACGCTGTATTTATAACATCACCATGGAAAGCCAAGTCTTTTTTTACCGTACCAACTTCTGCAACCATAAGTACACCATAGTGTATACCAGCTTTAAATCTAGGACTGAAGCCGTACTTCTTCAAATAATAAGCTTCTTTTTGCTGTAATCGTTTTTGAAATGTAAAAAACAGACGAATACAATTATTATTTCTAAATCCTTTTTTAACAGGCCAATGAATTACAGCTTCATCACCGACATACTGATATACTTCAGCTTCAAATTTGGACAAGATATTGTTTAAATCTGCAAAACAATCCTGAATAAATCCACTATACTTCTGATGTCCAATTTTTTCTGCGATTTTTGTAGAGTCCTTCAAATCTAAAAACATTAAGATGCGTTCTTCTTCTTTAGGTCTTTTGTACTTACCCATAAGAATCTGAACAAAATTGCCTCTTCCAAATCTTCCACTTGCAATTCTGATCAATGAAAATATTGTAGATGTTATAAGGAAATACACTACTGTATTCCAGAAAAAAGGATCTGTTTTCCACCACCCCTTTTCATTTGGCAAATCAATATCTATTTCTTCTTCAATGAGTACCGATATTGAACTTAATACAATGATTATTAAAACAAAATATATAATGGATTTTAGGATTACACTCAGTCCCAATATTAATCTTTTGCTGAGTCTGTCAAAAACAATTTCAACAATAGTGTAAAACACTGCGGTTATTAGTCCTAACAAAATGGCAAACTCATAGTAAGCTCTAATGGGCAATCCGAGTTCTTCATCCGTATAAACTTCAAGCTCTCTCTCTAATCCATTATATCGAATAGCAATAAACAGTAAAAAAGCAAACACCCAAAATACAGATGCTATGAGAAAAAGTCTTAGAAACTTGTACAAATTAGGTTTCAAATTATTTGCTGCGTTGCTTGTTAAATACTAAAGCAAAAGTAATTTAATTTTCTAGAGTTACAGAGTTAAAAAATGAAACACCTAATGTTATAAAATAAAAAAGAGCTACAAAAAATTGTAGCTCCTAATCCATTGATAGTTATAAGTACTCCCTTAATTTTTTAAAATGCGTTTTAATACTTCTCCCCTCAAAGTACTAACTTTTAAAATGTATACTCCACTATTCAACTTAGATATATCGATTCTATTATTTTCACTAGCTAAATCTCCTTTTAAAAGTAATCGGCCATTAATGTCGTAAATGCTATACAAATCATTATTTACAGTTGGTAATTCTATAAACAGATAATTGCTTGTCGGATTAGGATATATTTTCACTTCATCTAATAAAGAAGGATTATCCATAGATAATGTAGGTGAAACGGAGACCATGAGCTCTACTCTTTCACTTTCACAACCATTATCATTAGTACTAGACACCCAATACGACACATCGCCTACTACTGCCGTATCTGGTGTAGGTGCTATTGAAGTACCTGTTCCTCCAGTTGCTGTAGTGTACCATAATAAGGCTGTACCATTTGTACCAATAGTTGCTGTAAGTGGACTCGCTGATTCACCTTCATTGTATAGTATTGGTGATGCCACTGTAGGAACATCTGGTACAATTGATCCTGTAATTATTGGTGAACCGGAAAGCCAATTTGAAGTTGTTCCTGTTAAGGAAAAATTAGTCAATGTTCCATTAATAGCATTGGTTGATGCATCTTGTATTATTGTTTCGCTTGTATTATCCGCAGTACCAGAGCCTTGGTTAAAATTGTAATAGGCCAATAAATCTGCTTCATTACCTTGCAATTCACAGGACATAGAGCCATTAATTTCTTCTACAGTTCTAATGCGGTTCCAAACTCTTAGTTCATCTATACTTCCTTCAAAATTCTGTACCGGACCATCTGGGTATCCACCTATTCCCCTTCTAAAAGATGAATTTCCCATAAAACTTCCTGTAAAATGTGTATGAACTTGTTGTATATCTAAAACACCATTAATATATATACTAATTGTTGATATGGACTGATCCCATGTTATAGCTAAGTGTGTCCATTGATCAAATGGTACTGAGGCATTAGAGACTACAGCCCCACTATCAAAAAAAGAAAAACCATTGCCTAAATGAAACCAAACTTTACTACCTCCTGCTCTCCAAATATTTAAAGAGTTAACATTAAACTTAGAAAAAATTTCATTAAACGATTGGGTACCACCTGAAGCGTGATATATCCAAGTTTCAAAAGTAAAGTCGCCTAAAGATTCAATAGTATCTCCCAAATCAACATGATCATTTATACCATCAAAATTTAAGTGTGTAGCTTGTGGTATCTCAATAGGAAAACCGCCTACCCAGTTTGATGTAGCACCGGTCAAATTAAAATTGAAAAGCGTGCCATTATAACCATTTACAGAAATATCATTAAGGGTTGTTTCTCCTGTGTTATTACCTCCTGCTACTCCTTGATTAAAATTGTAATACGCTAAAAGCCCTGTTTCGTTTCCTGAGAGTTCTACGCTTTTATTATTATCTATCTCACTTTGTGTTCTCGCTGTAGTCCATATTCGGACTTCATCTATATCACCATCAAAATTCTCATTTATATTATTCCTACCAATAAATATAGGATTATTGTTATTTACAAAACTTCCGCCTGTTACCCCTGTAGTAGTGTCCTGTAAAGTTCCATCTATATAGATCCTTAATTCAGAACCGTCCCAAACACCAGCGATATGCGTCCATTGGTTAACTACAGCAGCAGAGAAATCTACCTGCTTTAATCCTGTACCATCATCTATGATAAAGTTATATCTATCAAGATCCCTTCTTAAAACAAATTGAGCATTATTATTTCCTGTGGCATAATTTCCTACAATAACGCCCAGTCCAGATACAGTTTCTGGTCTTACCATAGCTTCTACAGTAAATGTGTTTATGCCATCGATTATAGTATTCATACTATTACCTAGATCTACTCGATCATTCATGCCATCAAAATTTAGTGCACTATTTTGTGCCAAACATGCACTATAAATTCCAAAAAATAAAAAGGTTAAAAAGTAAAGTTTTTGGTTCATAATTTAGGTTTAAGGTTATTTAAAAACCCAAATTAAAATGAGAAAATTTACAAACTACTTTATTTGTGATGAATGACCTAGTTTTGTATTTAATCGGTATTTAAAAACACTTTATCGTGTTTTCTTGATAAAGGAAGTTCGATATTACCTAGAAAAATCTTACCTTTAGATTTACGTGTTATCTTATGACTATTTACAACATATGATCGATGTATCTGCTTAAAAATAGCATCAGGCAAATCTTTTAAAATATCCGTGAGAGACCGTCTAATAGTATATTTCTTAGTATCAGTATGGATTTGTAAATAATTACCATCGGCATTAACATATAATATCTCATTATAATTCAAATACACTGTATTATGACCATCTTTAAAAGTAAAGGTTAATGACTCTTTTTTTAAAACTGCCAAATTTATAGCGGCAAACAAATCTGCTCTTTTTATAGGCTTTGTTAAATAGGAATCTGGTGTTGTTGAGAGTGCTTTATGCATCGTAATACTATCATGTTGACCAGTTAAAAAGATCACAGAAGCATTTAAATTTTTATTAACCGAAAGTTCAATACCTGTTTGATGTCCATTTAAGTTGATATCCATTAAGATAATGTCTGGGCTAAAGTGATGCATTTCTGAAAGAGCATCTTCATAATTATAAGATATTTTAGTATTCAAATAATTAGAATCATTTAAGGTTTCCTCTATAAATCCAGCTATTAAAACCTCGTCCTCAACTATTAAAATCTTAATATTTTTATTCATTACCATCTATGAAAAAGATTTAACGAATTCAAATGAAAATCCGTTATCTGTATTTACTATATAATCTATATTTATTTGCCTAGAAAGTTTTTCTATCAATTTTAATTGTAATGGGTTCTTATGTTCATTAATACCATTATCTCTGTAGTGAAATATGATGAAATTGTTTTCTAAAGTCAATTTAAATAAGATTTGCTTATCATCTTGATTTTTAAATGCATGTTTTATAGAATTTATAAAAAGCTCAGTTAACAGTAAACCATAATACATAATATCGTCTGTTAATACTTCTACTGTTTTGTCTACATGAAATTCTACCTCAATGCCATGTGCCTTGAATAGTTCAAAAAAATTAACTTTAATATCATTTAAATATGTATAGCAATTAATTCTCTTCTTGTCTTTTGATTGGTATAAATGTTTGTGCAATGTGGCAATAGAATCAACTTTAGCAAGTAGCTTTTTTATTTCTTCTTTCTTATCTTCTGGCTGTTTCTTAAGTTGATCTAGAATGAGAATGATTATTAACTGTAGGTTGTTATTAATCCTGTGGTTTGCTTCACTTAATAAAAACTTATTCTCGTTAGACAATTTTACTAATACCTTGTTGTTTTTTAATGTTTTTCTGTAAAAATAAATTAGTAACCCAGAAGTAATAGATAAAAATGACATAAATACTAAAATCAACCAAAACCTATTTCTAGTATTCTTAAGCTCAATATTTTTAATATTAATTTCATTCTCTTTTTCCTGTAGCTCATTTTCTTTTTCAGCTACATTATATTTTCCTTCAATCTCTTGTAATTTAAACTCATTTTCATTTCCAATTAATAAAGAAAGTAACTCATACGTTTTATCGCTATGATAAAGTGCTTTTTCTAAATTTTTATCGATAAAATAATATTCTTTTAAGGTACCATGTATCCTATAAGACTGCCATAGATTATTAATTCTAGTAGTTATACTTAGTGCTTTTTCTAAAATTTTAACAGCTGAATCGAGATCATTTTTATTTCTCCAATGTACTCTTGCCAAATTAATTAACACATCAACTAAAGGCGTTTCTAAGTTGTATTTCTCACAATACGCTATGGCATTCTCATACATTTTTATACTCCATAAAGGATTCTCATGATACTCTATAATCTGTGCTAATTCGTTGTAAGTATATGCAATTATCTCTTTATCTTCAATGCCTTCTTCTAATTCAAAAATTTGTTTTGCTATACGTTTACAATTAGCAATACTATCTTTAGAAGTACCATGAAAATGATTTACAATGGCCATTTTCCTGTTAAGCGCATAGGCCTTAATATCTACATTTTGAATATCGCTTTTGAAAAACTCATCTATCTTTTTCACATATTCATTAGCGCCTCCTACCTTATTTATAAATCTAAAAACTTCAGCCTTTAAAGTATAAGTTAATAGTAAGCTATCATTAACATTTCTCTTTAAAAAGTCTTTTTCAGCAAGATCTATATAATAAAAACTACTATCTATCTTGACTTGATTTTTCAAAATTTTGGAGTAAAAAAGGTTATATTTAGAAATATAACCACTACTGGAAATCTTAGCTTTTTTTATTGCTTTTCTTATGAATAATGCTGCCGAATCTTTTTCAGATCGTTTATAATAAGTCTCTGCTTTCTTGTAATCTGGTTCCTGTGAAAAAACTAAACTTGAAGTTAGTAGAAAAACTGAAAGTATGAATCTCATTATGTTTTTTGCTTCTTCTTTTTTGCAGCCGGAAAGAGTACATTATTAAGTATCAGTCGATAACCGGGAGATGTAGGGTGTAAGTCTAACTCTGTTTTAGGATCTCCCACTCTATGGGTATAATCTTCAGGGTCGTGCCCGCCATAAAAAGTAAAAAACCCTTTACCTTTGATCCCGTGTATGTATTTGGCTTCTCCATTGGTTTTATTTTCTCCCATCACTAACACGTTAGATTTTATCTGATCTCTTGTAAATGATGTCGTTTGCCCCATAAAACCTTTAACCAAAGCCGTATGGTTTTGAGTTAACATGGTAGGCACCGGATCCCATTTCGCGGAGTATTCCATTAACGAAAAATAATCTGTAGTATATGGTATTCTTCGTTTTGTGGTCATGTCTATAGAAGAAAACTCATAGACATTAGGACTACGCTCCAGTATATAATCTTTAAATGCAAAGGTTTTAGAATAATCTATCTTGTTTTGATAGCCTGGGTCACTACCATCACCATCGAACATAGGCTCACATATATCTACGTGTTCAGCTGACAAAGCAATATCAAAACTATCTGTGGCTGAACACATGGCAAACATAAACCCACCACCAACAACATAATCCCTGATTTTTAGGGCTACAGCCAATTTTGCATCCGAAACCTTACCATAACCTAACTCTTTTGCCAGTTGTTCTGCTTCCTTTTTTTCTTTGATGTACCATGCTGCAGAACGGTAAGCCCTGTAGAATTTACCAAATTGACCGGTAAAGTCTTCATGATGTAAATGTAACCAGTCATAGAGTAACAGCTTATCTTCTAAGACTTCTTTATCATATATGGTATCGTACGGAATTTCAGCATATGTCAACACCATGGTTACAGCATCGTCCCATGGTTGGTTACCATAGGGTGTGTATACCGCAATTTTGGGTGCTTTTTCTAAAACTACAGCTTCCTGATTTACAGAAGGACTGCTTATGGATTCTAATATTTCTTCCGCCTTAGCATTGGATATCACCTCAAAGGAAACACCTCTTATTTGACATTCTTTTTGGATGATCTCTGCATCAGGTAATAAAAAAGAACCACCTCTGTAATTCAATAACCATTTTACCTTTAGATTACGTTCTAAGGTCCAATAAGTTACTCCATAAGCCTTTAAATGATTTTCTTGAGTTTCAGCATCCATAGGTATGAGCACATAAGACGCATAAGTATCTACAGATACTAATAAGAGTACTAAAAGTAAAATTAATCTTTTCAATTTCATTACATTTAAAACGAAATATACTTAAATTTTAGTCTGCAACCATCAGCTTTATTATTCTTTTAAGAATGTTTATAAAGATTGCTCGACCAAACGCTGATAATGAGGTTGAGCTTGTTTTAATAATGGTAAAAGATGCTCAGGAAAAGGGGTTTCTTTAGGTTGGTAAAGGACAAACCCATTGGAAGCATGTACATTTTTATACCAGTATTTAGCCCAAATACCATCTTCTACACGCGATTGTGGTGTCCATTTCAACATAGTACTCTCGAAGGTAATGCCTATGGCTTTACACAACTTTCTAAGTGTTTGTTCGGGATTCAGTAATACTTTTTTTGAGTCCAAAACAATATATGGTATGCTGTTATCTTCAAAATAATTCAAAAGCTCTATATGCAGTGCATAACCTACATCATCTATAGAGGGGTTAGGTATCACCTTATCAAATGAAGGAAGCATTTCTTTAGGATCTCTGGTCAATATAATATTAACGGTATGATCCATAAAGCTACGATCAAGATGTAGTAGATGATGTGTCATGTGCTTGAAAAATAGCACTGGTTTTTCATCATTGTTTAACATTTGCTTTACTACGGTTTCTCCATCTTTTTCCATAGTATTGAGAATCTCTTCTGCTCCAGGATGATAGTGTTGCGCTTCTTTTTTTTGGTCAAGGTAAAACGCATATAAAGGTTCGTCAAAGACTTTGGTATCTTTACGTTGTGCAAAAGCATACATCAACGCCGTAGAAATGTTACGTGGTCCTGACCATAAACAAATACGTGTTACTTCTGAATTAGTCATGCTTCTTCGTTTTAACTTCTTTCTGTATCAGTGCTTCATACCACTGGCTCAATTGCTGTGTTTGTTTACCATATTGCCCCGCTCCTATTTGCCGTCCATCAACCTTAGTTACAGGTGTAAGTCCTCCAAATGTTCCGGTGACAAAAGCTTCATCCGCACCATAAACATCAAACAATGAAAAATCTTTCTCTCGACAAATTACGCTATTCTCATGACAAGCTTTTATAACTTTGGCTCTGGTAATACCATTCATGCAATACTTGCTTGTTGACGTCCATACTTCACCATCTTTGATCATGAAAAAATTTGTAGCATTGCACGTTGATACAAAACCATGAATATCTAACATCAATGCCTCATCACAACCTGCTTCTATAGCTTGTATCAACGCCTGAACTTCATGAAGTTTACTATGGCAATTAAGGCGCGGATCTAAATAGTCTGGTGAGCCTCTTCGAATGGTACTTGTAAATAAGGTTATACCCTTGCGTTTAGAGTCTTCAGAAGCTTCTTTGTATTCTGGTATAATCACCACATTAGGACCCGATATGGTTAATCTGGGGTCTTGAGATGGTGTTTTTTTTATGCCACGGGTGATCATGATGCGCACATGAACACCATCGGTCATACGATTAACTTTTAAAACTTCTCTTACTTGATGTTCTAACTCTGTTTTGGTAAACGGTAAATGCATACCTATTGTTGCTGCAGATTGCCATAGTCTGTTGAAATGATCGTCTATAAATACCAGAACATTATGATGTAATCGCAGTGCTTCCCATACGCCATCTCCTACCAAATAGCCACTGTCAAATACTGATATCTTAGCATCTTCTCTGTTGAATAACTCTCCGTTAATACTTATTTTGATAGCTATATTTCTGGGATCATCCAGAGCATTATGTGTACCATGTACCATATTACTGATTTTATTCAGAAATATACTAAAATTAGTATTGTAAGGGCTTGATCTGAGTCTTAAAACTTTTGCGCCGAAGTTTCACTACCGGAAAGCAAACTGGCTATAACCTTAGTATTTGGAAACTGTTCTAAAATAATCTTAATGAAAACAGTGATAGGTATGGCCATAATTAAACCCGGTATGCCCCATAAAAATCCCCAAAACATCAGCATTACCAATACTGCAATGATATTTATAGAGAACGATTTACCCATGAACACAGGTTCTAATATAGCTCCGAACAATACCTGTACTCCTGTGATTGACAGCACAAAAAAGAAAAGTGTACTGGTTGGGTCTAATTCCACAAAAGCAAATATAGAAAGGAGTATTACAGATATGAAAGAGCCAACCATTTGCACAAAATTTATAGCAAAGGCAAAAAGTCCCCAGAAGATCGGAAAACTCACATCAAAGAATACGCACATTAACCCTGTAAAAATCCCTGTTAAAGCACTCACTAAAAATTTTACTTTTATAAACTTAATAAGATCCTTTTCTATCTTCATAAATGCTTTGATAGAGGTGTGTTTCTGTTTTAACAATGTATTATTTAGCAACTTATGAACATTTATAGATTCTGCTAACCATAAGACCACAAAAAATGCTGTCATCAATAAAGTGGTAAAAAAAGATCTTAAAAACCCTACTGTAGATCCTATATTCTCTTTTTGAAATAGCTGAGCCACAATATTGGTATTGTCTTCAAACTCAATTCCAAAATTGTCGGATAAATAGTATTTTAGATCAGCAAGTTTTACTTCCGCTTTATCAAAAAAATCAGTATTACTGGCCAGTATTTCTTTACTTGACAGTTGTATTAATTCTACTCCTATTTTCAGTCCTCCTGCAACTAAAAGTAATACGACTATGATACTGATGTACTTAGGTACTTTTCGTCGTCCTAAATACCTCATCAATGGCAAAAACAGCAATGCAATGAACATTGAAAATATCAGTGGTATAAAAATGAACGATAGTATTTTAAGAATATAAAACAGTAAAGGTATTACTATGATTAACAACAAAATATTTGTTGTACGTCTTTGGTCTAACATAACTCTTTTTTGAATAGTCAGATGCAAAAATACAATTAAAACTCAGGCTGTCTCTTAAGAGTATACTATTTATTGTTTAACAAATTTACGTACCGAGAAAGAACTGTCCGATTTTCTTAATTTGAGAATATAAGTCCCTTGAGATAGAGTCGATACTGAAATTGAATTATCCGAACCAGACTTACCATTTAAAACCAAACGTCCTGTAAGATCATAAATCTCATAATCATGGCTAACTGATTTTAAATTATTGATAAACAATGATTCTCTAACCGGGTTTGGATATATTTCAATTGGACTATCTGCATCAAATTCTGAAACGGATAAGATATTGACCAAATGATCGAGCGTTGTTGAGTTTGTACCTCCTGGATCTAAATGATTGCTTAATCTTGTCGTATTGGTTCCTGCTCCAATCCATGCCACATCAAAACGACCATAAAAATCAAAACCACCATTATCATTTGTTCCTATACAAGCCGCACTACCACCAGATAGAACACCCGTAATTAAACCATTTTGATTAAGTAACATGGAACCTGAAGATCCGCCTTCGGTAACACCAACATCCCAATCATTTACAACCCAAGTAGAATTAGCAAATCCGTTGAAATTGATTACTGATGAAGTTAACGGGTTATTTTCTATGGCTATTTTCATAATGTCACCGCTTGGATGGTGAATTCCGGCAGCTGAAGTTGCTCTTACATTCGATCTGTCCCAACCTGCAAACACGACATCCCAATCCGCTGGTATACCAGATAAAATTTCTGTCAAGGCTGTATCTGATCCTCCGTGGCTCATTAAAATCCTTAAAGCATTTACGGTCTGAATGGAAGGCCCATTTGTACTGGGAACTACAGTCCCACATGATGGATTAGGGCTTCTCCAGTTGAATCTGACAGCTACATTAAGAATAGCACCAGGTGTTGCTACAGTACCCGATGCAAAACAATGGTTAGCCGTCAAGAATAGAGGAGCTCTGTCCTCTTCCGTATTATTAACTAAGGAACCTGAACAAAAGCCATTACCGCCAACAACAAGCATCCCTGCTGATCGCTTCTGCAAGTCATAAGGATTACCAGCAGGACAATCCACATCATGGTTACAATCTTCAGATTCATTAAGTACCTTAGCAATACTCAAAGATTTAGATAGCTGCTTGTAGCCGTGTACAGCCGTCTCTATCGTAAAACTACTTTGGCCAATCACATCAGATGGCTCATAAAATTCTATGATAGCTTGTGAAATTTCTAATGGCCAGGTTGTTATCCTATTAGATTCATTATTTTCATTAGACGTATACGGTCCTATTTTATCTTCTCCGTAAGGCGAATAAATGTATATCTCTGCACCTTCTGCCAACTTATAATTAGCAAACATAAAATTTAATGATGACGCTCCTGTAGAGACCACTTTCATTTGATGGATTTTACTACCATCTGGTAGAGATCTTACAGTTCCAAAATCATTTAAAGTCCAATTTACATCAATCTTTGCTCCAAACCGGAAAGGTTTAGCCAAGTTTTGTGTTTTTGCCAGTTCATCCTCCTCAAGATAGGACTGCACATCTACAGAAGGTAAATTTACTTCAGAAATTTCTGCATTAGAAATGTTATTCCGCCAGCTTCTTGGTTCTATTTCGTTAGTAACTTGGGCATCTACAAACAAAGAAAAGCAAATAAATAAAAGAGTAATTCTATAATACATAAACAAGTTTTTTGTAAAAATAGTTTTTTTATTTAGACTGAGTCTAAAAAAAAAACAAAAACTAAAAAAACTGTCATGTAAAAGCTTACACTTACTCTTAAAACCTTAGTTCCGAAAACCCGCTTCCGGAAGACAAGCTGGCTATAACCTAGCCTTGATATTTGGAAACTATTCTAACATAATCTTATGAATTTGGTAATAGGTAGCATATATGATACATACTATTTATTGTTTAACAAATTTACGTACCGAAAAAGAACTGTCCGATTTTCTTAATTTGAGAATGTAAGTCCCTTGAGATAGAGTAGATACTGAAATTGAATTATCCGAACCAGACTTACCATTTAAAACCAAACGTCCTGTAAGGTCATAAATCTCATAATCATGGCTAACTGATTTTAAATTATTAATAAACAATGATTCTCTAACCGGGTTTGGATATATTTCAATTGTGCTATCAGCATCAAATTCCGAAACGGATAAGATATTGGCCAAATGATCGAGCGTTGTTGCATTTGTACCTCCTGGATCTAAATGATTGCTTAATCTTGTCGTATTGGTTCCTGCTCCAGTCCATGCCACATCGAAACGACCATAAAAATCAGAACCACCATTATCATTTGTTCCTATACAAGCTGCATCGCCACCAGACAAAACACCTGTAATTAAACCATTTTGATTAAGTAACATGGAACCTGAAGACCCGCCTTCGGTAACACCAACATCCCAATCATTTACAACCCAGGTAGAATTAGCAAATCCGTTAAAGCTGTTAAGTATCGTTGAAGTTAAAGGGTCATTTTCTATAGCTATTTTCATAATGTCCCCATTAGGATGGTGAATTCCGGCAGCTGAGGTTGCACTAACACTCGATCTGTCCCAACCTGCAAACACGACATCCCAATCCGCTGGTATACCGGATAAAATTTCTGTTAAGACCGTATCTGATTCTCCGTAGCTCATTAAAATCCTTAAAACATTAACTGTTTGAAGTGAAGGACCATCGGTACTGGGAACCACAGTGCCACATGAAGGATTAGGGCTTCTCCAGTTGAATCTGACAGCTACATTAACAATAGCGCCAGGTGTTGCTAAAGCATCAAAGGCAAAACAATGGTTAGCAGACAAAAATAAAGGTCTTTTATCTTCATTTGTGTTATTCACCAGTGATCCCGAGCAAAATCCATCGCCATCAATGAGAAGCATCCCCGCTGATCGCTTCTGCAAATCATAAGGATCACCCGCAGGACAATCCACATCATGGTTACAATCCTCTGATTCATTAAGTAGTTTAGCAATGCTCAAAGATTTGGATAGTTGCCTATAGCCGTGTACAGCTGTCTCTATCGTAAAACTACTTTGACCAATCACATCTGAAGGTTCATAAAATTCTATGATTGCTTGTGAAATTTCTAATGGCCAGGTTGTTACCCTATTAGATTCATTATTTTCATTTGACGTGTATGGTCCTATTTTATGGCCTCCGTAAGGCGAATAGATGTAAATCTCTGCCCCCTCGGCCAAATTGTAATTAGCAAACATAAAATTTAATGATGATGCTCCTGAAGATACCACTTTCATTTGATGGATTTTGCTGCCATCGGGTAGAGATCTTACAGTTCCAAAATCATTTAAAGTCCAATTCACATCAATCTTTGCTCCAAACCGAAAAGGCTTAGTCAAATTTTGTGCTTTTGCGAGTTGATCCTCTTCAAGATAGGATTGCACATCTACAGATGGCAGATTTATTTCAGAAATTTCTGTAATATAAATGTTATTTCGCCAACTTCTTGGTTCTATTTTATTAGTAACTTGGGCTCCTACAAACAAAGAAAAGCAAATAAATAAAAAGGTAATTCTATAGTTCATAAGTACATTTTTTTGTAAAGGTAATGATTTACATTTAAAATGTAAGAAAAAACTTATAAAAAATAGTATTTACTTATATAAGAGACCTCTTTTTTGTACTAAAAAGGGACACCATCATCTTCAGGCATATCAAAAGCATCGTTTGCTGAAGGGAAATTATCAGGTTTAAAGGTATCGTCATTAGCTGCTGCATTCATTTTAGAATGGAATTCACCAAACGGTGTATCAAAATCGTCCAAATTATCAAACTTACCTAAATGCCCGATAAATTTCAATCTGATATTATCTAAACCACCATTTCTGTGCTTGGCTACAATAAATTCTGCCTGACCTTCGGTTGGTGAGCGTTCTTCATCATCCCATTCGTCTATTTTATAATATTCCGGTCGGTATATGAAAGATACAATATCGGCATCTTGCTCAATGGCGCCAGATTCCCTAAGGTCGGATAATAATGGGCGCTTACTACCACCACGTGTTTCTACAGCACGTGATAGCTGAGATAGAGCTATTACTGGAACATCTAATTCTTTAGCCAGTGCTTTTAGGTTTCTTGAAATGGTTGAAATCTCTTGCTCTCTGTTTCCTCCTTTTTGGCTACCACCAGCCGTCATTAACTGCAAATAATCAATGATGATCAATCTTATACCATACTGTGAGGCCAAACGTCTGGCTTTAGCACGAAGATCAAAAATGGATAATGATGGGGTATCATCTATAAATAGTGGCGCTTTTTCTAGCGTTTTTACTTTTACATTTAACTGCTCCCATTCATGTTTTTCCAGTTTCCCTGTTCTTAACTTTTCGGAAGACAATCCGGTTTCACTAGATATTAAACGTGTGATCAACTGTACGGATGACATTTCCAAAGAGAAGAATGCTACCGGAATACCTTGGTTCACAGCAATATTTCTTGCCATGGATAAGGTCAACGCCGTTTTACCCATACCCGGACGTGCCGCCACAATAATTAAATCACTGGGTTGCCATCCTGAAGTTAGTTTATCGACTTTATCAAATCCTGTTGGAATACCACTAAGACCTTCCTTATTAGATATTTCTTCGATCTTCTTTTTGGCTTGAATTACAAGACTTTGAGCGGTCTCAGTAGATTTCTTTACATTTCCCTGAGTGACTTCATATAATTTTGCTTCAGCACTATCTAAAAGATCAAAAACGTCTTTGGTTTCATCGTATGAGTCTTCAATGATCTCGTTAGAAATCTTTATCAGGCTACGTTGAATGTATTTTTGAAGAATGATTCTGGCATGAAACTCTATGTGAGCTGAAGAAGATACCCGTTGCGTTAATGAAATGAGGTAAAAGTCACCACCAACAATGTCTAACTTTTCGTCTTTTCGCAATTGGCTGGATACGGTTAATAAGTCCACGGGTTCACTATTTTCAAATAATTTGAAAATAGCTTCAAATATATATTTATGGGCTTCTTTATAAAATGCGTCTGCACTCAATATATCAATAACTTCGTCAACACCTTTCTTATCAATCATCATCGCACCAAGAACAACCTCCTCTAAATCAATTGCTTGAGGCGGTATTTTACCTCTTTCCAAGCTAATTATTGTGCTTTTATCTTTATTGTATTTTTGAGCGGGGTTTGGTTGTTTCATAGTTTGCGAATGTAACTAAATACTATCGATAAACGGTAAATTTATCGCATTTCAATCTCAACACGTCATCAACATTTCAACTGTTGATAACTTCATTTTATTGTTAATAGTGCTAAAAAAACTGAAGTCAGTAACTTCAGCTTTTTAAATTTTCTATGTCGTAACGGATTTTAAGCTTTATACACTCCCATTTGGTCGTATTTTTCCATACGTTGTTTGACCAGATCTTTTGGTGATAAGTTCTTTAACTCGTCATACGATTTTATGATAGCATCTCTTACTGATAAGAATGTTTTTTCTCTATTGTTATGTGCACCTCCAAGAGGTTCTTTGATGATTTGGTCTACAAGTTTTAGGCGCTTCATATCTTTTGCTGTTAATTTTAACGCTTCAGCAGCCTGTTCTTTATATTCCCAACTTCTCCATAGTATGGATGAACATGATTCTGGTGATATTACGGAATACCATGTGTTTTCCAACATTAGTACCTTATCGCCAACACCAATACCTAATGCACCTCCAGACGCACCTTCTCCTATAATTATGGTAATGATAGGCACTTTAAGTCTGGTCATTTCTAATATATTACGTGCTATAGCTTCACCCTGACCTCTTTCTTCTGCTTCTAATCCCGGATATGCTCCCGGAGTATCTATTAAAGTAACAACCGGTATACCAAATTTCTCCGCAGATTTCATTAACCGTAAGGCTTTACGGTAGCCCTCAGGATTAGACATTCCAAAATTCCTATACTGTCGGGTTTTGGTATTAAATCCTTTTTGCTGACCAATAAACATATACGATTGGTCCCCTATTTTACCTAAACCTCCTATCATAGCCTTGTCATCCTTCACATTTCTGTCACCATGCAATTCTAAAAACGAATCCCCACATAGTGCTTTAATATGATCTAGTGTATAGGGTCTGTTAGGATGCCTGGACAATTGTACTCTTTGCCAGGCTGTTAAATTCTTATATATCTCTTTCTTGGTATCTTCTAATTTTTTCTCTATCTGCTTACAGGTCTCAGATACATCTACATCACTCTCATCACCAATAATTCTGCATTTATCCAGTTGCTCTTCTAGTTCTTTAATAGGAAGTTCAAACTCTAAATATTCCATACAAATATGAAGTTAGTTATTTTATTTAGTTAGCGTACAAATATAAAAACTTTAATTGGGTTTAGCATTAGATTTGTGATGCCGCGGTTTATAATTTTTAACAATAGCATCTACAACTATGGTAACAATGATCAAAACTGCACCTATATAAAACTGCGTGGACATCTGCTCTTTTTCAGGAAAAAGTAATAATGCTAAACCTATACCATATACGGGTTCCAGATTATAACTCAATATCACCGTAAATGGTGTAATATGTTTCATTACCTCAATAGCACCTATAAAAGCGTAGGCCGTACAAACCGAAGCCAGTATTAATATATATATCCAATCTTCATTAGATAGTTTGAAAAACGACATACTAAACCCATCTGTAAATAGTACAATGAATATGGTCAAACATATTACGCCACTTAAAAACTCATAAAAAGATATAATAGTAGCATTATAACGTTCTATAAACCGACCATTAACGACCGCAAATAATGTTGAAAACAATGCAGAAGCCAATCCCAAAAGAATGCCATTGATGTATTTTATCTCACTTTGGGTAATTAATACCACACCTATAATTACAACCACTCCAAATGCTATCTCATAGCCTAAGACTTTGCGTTTAAAAAAAATGGGCTCTATAAAAGACGCAAAAAATGCGCCTGAAGAGAACATGGATAATGCTATTGAAACGTTTGCCTGATTTATAGATTCAAAAAAAGTCACCCAATGTAATGCTACAATGAGTCCTGCAACAGCGAATTGCAAAAATGTTCTTTTACTTACCCTTAGATCTAGTTTTACCAGTTTTATAAAGAGTAGCATCAGTATTCCTGCAATGGACATTCTGTACCAAACCAGCTCAAAGGCGCCTATGGAAATTAACTCGCCCAGAATCGCTGTAAAGCCAGCAATAAGAACTAAAAAATGTAAATGTAAGTAGTGCTTAAATTTAGCGTTTTGCATTATATAGCATGTATATAGCTAAAATACCAAAAATAATATTTGGAAACCATACGGCTATAATTGGAGGAAAATCAGATTGTTCAGCCATAACTCCAAAGACCTTATCAAAAAACACATAAATCATGGCTATGGTGATACCAAATGCCAAATTAACTCCCATACCGCCTCTACGCTTTATGGAAGATACAGCTACCGCTATTATGGTCAGTATAAATACGGATACCGGTAAACTCCATTTTTTTAATTTTACTACTTCATATCGTCCGATATTAGATGACCCACGTTGTTTTTCTTTGTTTATAAACTTTATCAACTCGTCATAGTACAATGTTTCTGCAATATATTCAACCGGTGTTAAATCTTCCAGATCAAAACTAAATAGTGTATCCTTGCGCCTCACACGTTCAAAAGTTTCTTCACCATTTTTAAAGATCCGTTTGTGATACCTAGTCATTCTATACGTGGAATCTTTTTCTATATATCTTATATTATCAGCAAATATCTTATACTTCAATTCATTACCTTCAAAATGTTCATAGGTAAAGTTTTGCCCCATTTTGCTCTTGGTATTGAAATTACTTACATATATATAATCGTTATCATTGATCTGCCTGTAAACATCTCTGGTTTGCTGTATGGTTTTATTCTTTTTAAGATAGGTATATTTAAATTCATTGAATCCCTTGCTTGCCATTGGTGCCAGGTACAACCCCAATATCAAGGCCAAAACCGCCACTATTGAAGCACCTATCATGTAGGGTCTTAAAAACCTAGAGAACGATACTCCCGAACTTAGAAATGCTACAATCTCTGTATTGTTTGCCAATTTTGATGTGAACCATATGACAGATAAAAACAAGAATAAAGGGAATAGTAGGTTGGCAAAATAAATCGTAAAGTTAAGATAGTATTCCGCTACTGCCGGAAATGGAACTTCATTCTGCAATATCTTACCTATTTTTTCTGCTAGATTAACTGTAATACCAATAGGTATAAACAGTACCAACATCATAAAGAAGGTTAACAAATAACGCTTTAGTATGTACCAGTCTAAAATTTTCATTTACCTACAAACGCTTGTCCATTTGTTTTATCATTTTATTTTTCCATGCGTTGAAATCACCTTCTATAATATGCTTTCGAGCCTCTCTAACCAACCATAAATAGAAACCTAAGTTATGAATGGTTGCTATTTGCTTGCCTAACATTTCATTTACCGAAAATAAGTGCTTCAGATAGGCTTTACTATACTCTGTATCGACATAAGTGATGCCCATTTCATCTATTGGTGAAAAATCTTCTTTCCACTTTTGGTTTTTGATATTTATAGTCCCATGAGCCGTAAATAACATTCCGTTTCTCGCATTTCTGGTTGGCATCACACAATCAAACATATCAATACCTAACGCAATATTTTCTAAAATATTGATTGGTGTTCCTACTCCCATAAGGTAGCGTGGTTTATCTTCAGGTAAGATATCACAAACTACTTCGGTCATGGCATACATCTCTTCAGCGGGCTCCCCTACTGATAAGCCACCAATAGCATTACCCAATGCGTTGGTATTGGCTATATATTCTGCCGATTGTATTCTTAAATCTTTATAAGTACTTCCTTGTACTATCGGAAAAAAGGCTTGATTATAATCGTATTTTAATGGTGTTTTTTCCAAGTGATTGATACAACGGTCTAACCATCTATGTGTCATTTGCATAGATCGTTTTGCATAATTATAATCGCAAGGATATGGTGTACATTCGTCAAATGCCATTATGATATCAGCGCCTATTGTACGCTGTATCTCCATAACGTTTTCGGGCGTAAACAGATGTGTACTACCGTCAATATGAGACTTAAATTTTACGCCTTCTTCTTTTATTTTCCGGTTTGCAGAAAGCGAATATACCTGATACCCTCCAGAGTCCGTAAGTATATTCCTGTCCCAGTTCATAAACTTATGTAATCCTCCAGCCTTCTCTAAAACAGGCGTTTGCGGTCTAAGATATAAGTGATAGGTATTGCCCAGAATAATATCTGGATTGATATCCTCTTTTAGTTCTCTCTGATGAACGCCTTTTACTGATGCTACAGTGCCCACAGGCATAAAAATTGGTGTTTCAATAACACCATGATCTGTGGTCAATGTGCCGGCTCTGGCTTTACTACTAGTATCGTTTGCTAAAAGTTGAAAGTTCATTGAAAAATAAGTCAGTGGCAAATATAATTAACTCCAAGGCATTACATCTTAATTAAAAATAAAAATTGTTAGCAAATCCATAAAATCGTTAATAAGTGACCAAACTATGGCTTTGTCACCCTGTTATAAAAAGTTATTTTTGGTGCTTTAAAAACAGCAATTACTTATGCCAGATACACAGCATTTAAAAGACCTAACAACTCAGGTCAGAAGAGACATTCTACGTATGGTTCACAAAGTGAATTCCGGTCACCCGGGAGGGTCTTTAGGATGTGCCGAATTCTTTGTAGCCCTCTACAACGAAATTATGGACACCCAATCGGGTTTTGATATGGATGGTAAAAACGAAGACCTGTTCTTTTTATCTAATGGTCATATTTCACCTGTATATTATAGTGTCTTGGCCAGAGCTGGTTATTTTCCTGTTGATGAGCTGAATACTTTCAGGTTGATCAATTCGCGTTTGCAAGGTCACCCTACTACTCATGAAGGATTGCCAGGTGTCAGAATCGCATCAGGGTCATTAGGTCAGGGCATGTCAGTAGCTATTGGTGCTGCTCAGGCTAAAAAATTAAATAACGACAGTCATTTAGTGTATAGTCTTCATGGCGATGGTGAATTACAAGAAGGGCAAAACTGGGAAGCTATCATGTACGCTGCTGGCAATAATATTGATAATTTGATCTCTACCATAGACCTTAACGGCCAACAGATAGATGGTTCTACAGATACTGTTTTACCTATGGGGAATATGAGACAAAAATTTGAGGCTTTTGGATGGGAAGTTATCGATATAGAAAACGGTAATGATATAGATGCCATACTTGAGGGCATGGCAGAAGCAAAATCCAAAACAGGTAAAGGTAAACCTGTGTGCGTGTTATTAAAAACCGTTATGGGGAATGGTGTTGATTTTATGATGCATACGCATGCCTGGCACGGTAAAGCTCCAAATGATGAACAACTAGAAATCGGATTATCTCAGAATCCCGTAACCTTAGGCGATTATTAAAAGACTGATACTTCTTAACAATGAAAACATATACTAATACAGGAAATAAAGATACCCGGTCTGGTTTTGGTGCCGGATTAACAGAACTTGGAAAAACCAATGAAAATGTTGTTGCCCTTTGTGCTGACCTGATCGGTTCATTAAAAATGGATGAATTTAAGGCCAATCATCCTGAACGTTTTTTTCAAGTCGGGATTGCAGAAGCCAATATGATAGGTATTGCTGCCGGACTAACTGTTGGAGGTAAAATTCCATTCACAGGAACATTTGCCAATTTTTCTACCGGAAGGGTTTATGATCAAATAAGACAAAGTGTGGCATATTCTGGTAAAAATGTAAAAATTTGTGCTTCTCATGCTGGTATTACACTAGGTGAAGATGGTGCAACACATCAAATCTTAGAAGATATTGGATTGATGAAAATGTTACCGGGTATGACCGTGATCAATACTTGTGATTATAATCAAACTAAAGCTGCTACTTTAGCCATAGCAAAGCATGAAGGCCCTGTCTATTTACGTTTTGGACGTCCTAAAGTTCCTAATTTCACCGCCGAAGATCAAACCTTTGAAATTGGTAAAGTAGTTACACTAACTGAAGGTTCCGATGTTACTATTGTAGCTACTGGCCATTTGGTTTGGGAAGCTTTGGAAGCCGCTAAGGTTTTACAAGGTAAAGGCATCACTGCAGAGGTTATTAATATACACACCATTAAACCGTTAGATGCTAAGTCCATCATTGCTTCTGTTAAAAAAACAGGTTGTGTAGTTACTGCCGAAGAGCATAATTACCTAGGAGGTTTGGGTGAAAGTGTTGCCAGAGTTTTGGCAGAACAATTGCCATCGCCTCAGGAATTTGTAGCCACTCAGGATACGTTTGGCGAATCTGGTACGCCTGCACAACTCATGGAAAAATACGGACTGAATAGCAATGCTATCGTAAATGCAGTACAAAAGGTAATATCCAGAAAATAACTCTTCTTTGGCAACGTTTTTGATAGTAGGTAATCTAAATCAAAAAACGAATATTATGATGAAATCAGTTTTTACGGCTTTAACAGCTATTGTTATTGCAAGTGTTTCGTATGCACAATCGGGAAGTGGCTTTGGAATCAAAGGCGGCTTAAATTATGGTGGTAATGGCGATTACTTTGACGCCATACAAACCAATATCGAAGACCCTGATAAAAATATCGGTTTTCACATTGGAGTTTTTGGCAAACTTGGTGATCAATTGTATTTCCGTCCCGAATTGGTGTATACCAAAATGAAAAGCGATTATAATTCCGGGGATTTTGATATGCAAAAGATCGATGCCCCTCTGCTTGTAGGTCTCAAAGTTATTGGACCACTTCACGTTTTTGCAGGACCGTCGTTACAGTATATTCTAGATACTGAATTCAATGGTGTTGATCTCAGTGATGTTAAGAATGATTTCTCTGTAGGGCTTAACTTTGGAGTTGGTGTGAATTTAGGTATGCTTGGTATCGATCTAAGATATGAGCGCGGATTTAGTGATAATGAAGTCTCCTTTCTGGTTAACAACAACATCGGTACCAGTCGCATTGATACTCGCCCTGAACAACTCATTTTAAGTTTATCTGTAAAACTTTAAAAAACTTTAAATAAAAAAGCCGCTGGTAAAATCAGCGGCTTTTTTTATTTATTCGTCCTCGTTAGATTCTGTTTCCTGAGGATCTAAATATTTTGGAATATCATTCGCTCCAATATCATTAGTAGGATCGCCATCCTCATCAATGTCTTCATTTATGGTTAAAACACCATCACCATCATCATCAACATCCAAGTAGTTTGGTATGCCATCATTATCGGTATCATCATCAAATGCATCTCCGTTTTGATTCAGATCTTCTAAAAAAGAAATGATGCCATCGCCATCATGATCTCTTCTTTCAAATTGTAACAACTCAAATTTGAATACGAGATTGGAATACGATGGTAGTCCTGTTGATGCCCCTGAGAAAAACCCTAAGCCTGATGGTATAAACATAACCCCCAAACCATAATCGTTATACTCTACTACACCGCTATTAACGGTAAATGATTCTGCTATATTAAACTCTGGTAATGTGAGTTGCCAGCCTCTAATAACACCCGGTTCTGTTACTGTTGATAATCCTTGTACGAGGCTAAAATCTGTTACAGTGACCGCACTATCAAAAACGCTGGCATCTGTTACAAGACTTCCTTCGTAACGTACTCTTACTAAATCTGTATAGTAAGGACGTTCAGCTCCCCCACCTTGATTAAGCCTTAAGATATAATACTCATAAGCTGCATCTTGATATGTAGTCGTTAATGTCTCAACAGCATCAATAAGTAGTGTATTATTATCAGGGTCTGGTAGATCCAGATAATTCCCCTCATCATCCGTAGGCAATTCTGTAATTACAATGTCTTCGATTGTATGATTGGTTCCTGTTTCGAAGAAGCTCGAATTGTAATAATGACTTTCGAGATAATTAATGAGCGAATCTTTATCAGCAACTTGCTGCACAGTTCGGTCTCTAGGTGGTGGTATATTGACATTATCGTCATCAGGTCGACAGGAGCTAAAACTCACAATTAAAACGGACAACAGTACTAAAACTTGGTAATTCTTAATGTTCATTTGGTAAATATTTCTTAATAATGTAAACTCATTATTAAGGTTCATTATTGCTTATTTTTAGTGCGCAAGATACAATAATATAATATTTTTGTACAACAACATTAACGTTGTTTTTAATTAATATTATATGCGTATTGATAAGTATTTATGGTGCACCCGATATTTTAAAACTCGTAATCTGGCTACCGAGGCCTGCAAAAAAGGTCGTGTTAGAATTAATGATAACGTCGTTAAACCCAGTCGGGAAGTTTACATCTCTGATAAGGTACAATTAAGAAAAGATCAGATCAACTACAGTTTTACTGTTAATGATATTCCTCCAAACCGTGTCGGTGCAAAGCTTGTCGATATTTACAGAATTGATACCACGCCAAAAGAAGCTTTTGCTGCTAAAGACTTATTAAAGTACAGTAAGGATTATTATCGAAAAAAAGGTACCGGACGCCCTACTAAAAAAGACCGCAGGTCTATTGATGACTTTTATGATGAAAATGAATAAAGACTATTGGGAAGATCGCTATCTTCAGAATAAGACAGGATGGGACCTTTCGGAAGTTTCGGTACCAATTAAAACCTATATTGATCAAATTGAAGATAAAACATTAAAACTACTTATTCCGGGTGCCGGAAATAGTTATGAGGCTGAATATCTATGGCATAAGGGGTTTAAAAATATATTTGTTTTGGATATTGCCAAACAACCATTGCAAAACTTTAAGACCAGAGTACCCGAATTCCCGGAAAACCAACTTCTTGAGTATAACTTTTTTGAATTAGAATCCAAATATGACCTGATCATCGAACAAACCTTTTTTTGCGCTTTAGACCCTAAGCTGAGACAGGCTTATTGCCAAAAAGTATTCGATCTACTGGTTCCTGGAGGAAAAATTGCTGGTTTACTATTTGATTTTGAACTTACAGCTTCAGGACCACCTTTTGGTGGTAATGTTTCTTTGTATAAAACCTTGTTTTCTCATTATTTTGAAATAAAAACTCTGGAAAGGTCATATAACTCTATGGATGCACGTGCCAATAAAGAACTCTTTTTTATCTTTGAAAAAAATGATCGCATTGAATAAAAATATCATTCTCAGTCATCAGGAAATTGAACATCGCATTAAACGTATCGCTTATCAGATATACGAATGTAATGTCGATGAACAAACTATCATTATCGCCGGCGTGGAAAGTAACGGATATTCGTTAGCCAAAAAGCTAAGATCTTCTTTAGAGAAGATTTCTGATATCTCTGTTACTTTATGTAAAGTTATCATCGATAAAAAGAATCCGCTTCATCCTATTTCGACCTCTATTGATGCTGAGGCGTATACGAATCAATCTATTGTTTTAGTTGATGACGTCCTCAATTCGGGTAGCACGCTTATTTATGGTGTGAAACATTTCCTTGAGGTGCCACTCAAACAATTTAAAACGGCTGTTTTAGTGAATCGTAATCATAAAAAATTCCCGGTGAAAGCTGATTTTAAAGGTATTTCTTTATCGACTTCTCTTAGTGAGCATGTCAATGTGAATTTATCGAAAAAGCCTTACGAAGCCTATTTAGATTAACTGTAACAATATAGATTCTACAATGTCTTTGACCGTTTTTCCATCAGTAGTTACTGCTAAATGACTCTGGTTATAAAATACTGAACGCTCAAACATATGCTTTCCTACGTATTCCTGCATATCTTCTTTAGTTTGAATATGACTTATTAACGGACGATTATCTTTTTCTTTAAGCAATCTTTCGGTCAGTGCCATAACACCTGTTTTTAAATAGACCGATTGGATGTTGGGTGAATTCAATATAAGATTCATGTTATTACCGTAACAAGGCGTACCTCCACCTAAAGCAAGTACGCAATTTTCCTGAGCATTAAGCACATCATTAAGCGCTTTGGCTTCTACTTTTCTAAAATAGATCTCACCTTTTTTGGCAAAAATCTCGGGAATACTGGTATTTTCAGCATCTGCTATGTATGCATCCAAATCTATAAACTGGTAGTCTAAAACCTCTGCCAACTGTTTACCTACAGATGACTTTCCCGATCCCATATACCCTATTAAAACTAAAATCATGATTGCTTATAAATTGATTATTAAAAACATAACAATTGGAGTGACAAAAAAACGAAATTTTATATTAAAAAAGTATTGTTTTATTAATTAAACATTTTATATTTGCACCCTCATTTAGAGAACACCTTATTGACCTGGTAGCTCAGTTGGTAGAGCATCTCCCTTTTAAGGAGAGGGTCCTGGGTTCGAGCCCCAGCCAGGTCACAAAAGTTAAGCCATTATGCTTAACTTTTTTTTTCTCTACTGCGCACGTGGCGGAATTGGTAGACGCGCTGGCTTGAGGGGCCAGTATCCGTTTAGGATGTGGAAGTTCGAATCTTCTCGTGCGCACTATATTTTTTTAATATCTTAATTTTTATAAGTAATTTATTTTTTATTTACCCCTATTCTTACCCCTTTCTTTAAGATTGAATTTTAATATGACAGTTGGTCTTATAAATTTAATGTAAGTCACCTTCGCTACAAAAAATTCTTTTGATAGTTCCTTTTATATTAATATCAACTAAGTAGTCAAAATTGCCTTTTGCATTAAAGGTATCAATATAACCCTCTTTGAAATCGGCTTTTCTTTCAATTACTTTTCCTTCAAACTGATTTCTGTTTAAATCTGTATAAATAACACTTTGTCCTTTTACAAAACTCATATTAATCTTTTTGAAATGCAGAAATTAACAAGGCTATACCAATTCCAACAATAGCAGCTACCGTTAATGATTCATTCCTTTCTTTTCTTTCATTTTCTTTTGTTTTTCTCGCTTGGGCAAACTCTTCCCAAGTATTAAAACCTGCTCTTCTTAAATAAGAAAAGATATAGTCTCTTGACAATCCACCATTAATTAAAAGCTCTTCATATCTCTTATAGTCTTTAAGAGTTGCTTCATTAGATTCAATTTTTTGAGTCAATATCTCAAGTTCTTTATAGTTATTTGCCATTATTCTCGTTTAAAACTTTTTGCTTGCTTAATTCAATCATTGTGTTAACCACAGCTTCAACTCTTGTTGCAGATTGGTTAATCGAATTCAAATCTCTATTAGTTTCTTTTATATCTGATTTGTTTTCTGCAATTTTTTCATTTTGAAACTCTAATTTACTTTCCAAAGAAGTAATTCTTTTCTCAAAGTCTTCAATCTTATCCTTAAATACAGATTTGAATATCGCAGCAAGGGCTTGTTTAAGCATCTTCACTAAATAAATTATTTAATTATTTCCATTCACTATCAGAAAATAGGCTAAAATCACTTCCAAACCCTTTTTCATCTTCAGTAATTTTTACTATTCCTATTAGTATTCCATTTTTACCATTTGGTTCGATGTACTTTTTAGAAATCAAGCTTGTTACTTGACTATCATCGTCAAAAATTAAGCCATTCATACTATCAAGTACTGCTTTTGCCAAATTGTCCACATCAACTTCGTAAAACCTTTTTTTATTACATGAAACAGTAATTAGCACTTCTAATTCATTTGGCATTGAAATAAAATCATCATCACTAAATTTTTTTTCAATCAAATTCTTAATAAAATGAGTTAAAACTTAAGATAGCATCTTTATCAGGCTTTTTAGCATAAATATAATCTAAAACCGTTTCATTACCATCTTCATCAACAGCAATGACATCAATTGGTTTGAACTTATCTTGCTTGGTTGGTACTTTATCACCAACAAACCCAAAAAGATGGGTTAATCTTGGGTTTTGACAATATGTTATACTCTTGCCTCCCATATCTTAAAATTATATTGAACTAACTATACAAATTTGCTAAAAAAACTCAACTATTCAATCCAAAAAAGGTAACTTTCTACTGAAATGAAACATAGTTAAAAAAAGTATGGGGGTACATCGAAAAATGGAATCTGACCCACCCCTTTTATTAACGGTATGTTGGCTTATTTATACATAATTATATATTAAATACTCTTTAGGAAAAAATTAAAGCTGGTGATTGATTCTAAACTAATAAAAGACGAAAGACTAAAACCACTATTTGATAAAGGCTCAATAATAGCATGGCAAGTTTTTATACTACTAATTGATGACAAAAAGAAATCGAAAAAGTTTTATCGAATTATTTATTCATGGGTAATAATAAGTAGCAGAAAAGAAATTTCAGATGAAGTCTTTTTAAGTGATTTTAAAAAGGTAAACAAAAAGAATGATACTACATATTCAATCGCCAAATTAAGTGTTTACAATAACGCTGAAACAATAGTAAAAGTCATTAATGGTTTATTTAAAGGAAATTCTATATGCTATTCTTTAAACCTAAATAAAATCCATAGCTCAAAAATTAAATTTGATGTTAATCTAAATCAGTCGGATTATAAAGTAAGACCAATAATATTCAATGAGACAAATTCATTAATCAGTAGAAATTTTTATGAGAAAGCTTCTTTAAATAGTCCTTATCAAAATGTTCCATCATTCTCTTTGGTCATTAATAATTTGGATAAGAACTCATTATTACAAGATAATAATATCTATTTCGAGAACTGGAATAATGCGTTAATTCTGATATTAAAACATTTGGAAGATGAAACGACTTTGCCTTTTTCAAAATCTGGATGCATAAGATTTGGAAATATAGAGTTTATAAATACGCAATGCTCAAATCCTTATTACATTAATTCTGTATCATTTGATAACATAAAGAAACAAGTTGAAATAAACAATAGAAAAATTACTTCATCGCATGAAGTTAAAGTAATTATAAAGCCAAATAATTTCACTAAAAACAAGAAATTAATAATCAATTGCTTCTTAACTAATGGTGGTCAAGTAATTTTAGATGAATGTAGAGAAATAATTCATGAAGAAAATTCTCAGTTGAAAACTGTTTTTTCATCAAATGAGCAAATAGGACAAATTTCAATAAGTATTTGGAAACAAGAGAATGACCAGTTTGAGATTTGGTATAAGCATTCTAGCACCTTATTAAGATATATTTCAACTTCTATGGGAGTGGTTGGAGCCTCTGGTAAGGTAAAATCAGAATGGTTAGATAAAATAGAAAAGAGCAACAGAAAGATTGCTAATGAAATTCGGAAAGTTGAAGATGTTTCAAAATCCTCATATAGTGAAATGTTAGTAGGCAATACTGGTTTAGACCCTTGGGTTGAATCAGACAGAAATTTTTATACTCTTATTGAAAAATTAAATCCAAAAAAATCCGATTCTTGCTTCTTTCCAAAAGGATGGGATGAAGAAGACAAAACACATGGCGCTATTTCATTTTTAAAATGGTTCAAAAATGTTTCTGATAAGGCTCAGCATGTAGTAATACAAGACCCTTTTTTCGATACTCTTGGTTTAGAGTTTTTATCAAGAACTACAAATTCCGCAACAAAATTCACAGTTCTAACATGTACCCAAGTAATGTCTCTTGATGATGAGAATGATATTGACACCGATATTTCTGAACCTAATAGAGCTAAAAGAATAAAGAGTTTTATTGAAAACTACCCCTCTCTGTTTAATACTCTCAATTTAAAAGTTATTGACTTAAGAAGTACAGGAGGGGGAGATAGAAACATCCTACATGATAGATATATTCTAATGTTTGAAAAAGACGAGTTAAGTAAGGGGTTTAATTTGTCTAATTCAATTCAAGGAGCAACAAAAAACCACCCACTACTTGTAACGTCAATTCCCTATGATGTATTAATACCAGTTAATTCTTATTTGAACAAAACAATCAACAATGCAGATAGCAATGTAGATGTTGAATTAATTCATTTGTTCGATTCAACAGATGCCAAATTAAAAAATGAAAAGCCTGAAATTGTTGCTAATCAACTGCTATTTAATAAACTGGAAAGCTTAAATAAAACTGAAAACCCTTTAAAAAAAGAAACATTCGAAAAGCTATTAATTGAGAATTCTAATGGCAAAAACAGAGTTTCAAGATTTTGGTCAACTTTTGGGTATTTTTTGGCTAGAACGAATCATTGCTACGATATATTACAGTCATTCGAGAACAATTTAAATGATGATGCCCTAAGAGGTCTAAGAGAGTATCTTGAGGCTTCAATTAAGGAAGATTATCCGATTGGGTTTTCAGATTATAAAGATTTCAGGATAAATAGCTTTCAATTTCTGTTCCATCAAGATTTCAAAGACTCTTTGGATGACTGTATTCAAATAGGAGATAATTTCCGAGAAACATTTTGTTTCAAAAACTGGGGTGTTCATTATGGTTGCAAAATTTTAATTAAGAGCGGTTTTCGCCAATTCATTAAACTTTTAGAGTTTATAGAAAAAAAATATAATCAGAGAAAACCAAATCAAAATTACTCTCATACCCCATTAATGAAATTATCATCAATAACCTTTAATTCATTTACAAAAGAGCTATTTTGGTATAATGGTATTGAACTTATAAAAACCTCTCTTAAAAACAATTTAAACTATATTAAACCACTCAATATTGCAGCACTTATGTCTTTAATGATTTCAGAAAAAAAATCAATAAAGTATGAAGAATTTAAAACGCTAGTAAACGATTATTGCAGTAAAAAAGAAGTACTACACGTTCTATCTAAATTTCTTTCTTACGTTAGGATAAGAAGGAAAAGTGAATTAGAGTTTTATGAAAAAAAAATCTTCAGCCATGTAGTTGAAACACTATCCGAAAACTTTAATAAAAAAGACTTAGACTACATTTTTTTAAGTTTTTTAAATACATACCATCCATCAATAGAAAAAAAGTTTACAGAAAATGTATTAATCAACCTTGTTGAAAGAAAAAAAATAGATGTTAATCAGGTTATGAATTTGTGGACTAATGAATTTTTTAAAAGTTTAAAGTCAATTAAATCTCATAGAGACTATTCAGGTCTTACAGACATAACTGGATGGGCATTTTGTATTTCAGATATAAGTTCCCAAAAAACCTTTTTAAATAAAATTGAAAAGAACATCAAAGCTTATAAAAATGAAATTCAAAAACCTTTTAAACATGTAACAATTCTATGGATGGAATCGTTTGAAGGTATTCTAATTGTTAGGTCACTTTTAATTCTTATTTTATTATATAATTTAGAAAATGAAAGTAAAATAAGTCCTCAAAACGAAGAATTTTTAACTACCAACATTGACTTTTTAATAGTTCTTGAAGAAAATTATCAGCCATCACTCTATGACGGAGCTATTAAAAAACACTCTCAATCAATACTGAAAATATATAAAACTAAAATAGCTTGTTAGAAAAACAAATAAACATTAGGGCGTATGACTTTGTAAACAAGGTTGAAGGTTTTCTCGTGCGCACACCAACTAAAAAAGGCGGCTTATTAAATTAGCCGCATTTTTTAGTTCTTAAATGTTTTTATAATTGCGTTTAAGAATCTAATGTAGAAACTTAACTAATCACAATATCATTACTACATCCCCAATAGATAAGCAAAAATCAAAGGCGCTACGATAGTAGCATCACTTTCAATGATAAACTTAGGGGTATCAATATCTAATTTTCCCCAGGTAATTTTTTCGTTGGGCACAGCACCCGAATACGACCCATAGCTTGTTGTGGAATCACTTATTTGACAGAAGTAGCTCCAAAAAGGGGTATCTGTACGCGCCATGTCCTGATATAACATCGGAACAACACATATTGGAAAATCTCCCGCAATACCGCCTCCTATTTGAAAAAAACCGATGCCTTTTGATGAGTTTTCGGTATACCAATCGGCTAAGTAAGTCATGTATTCTATTCCCGATTTCACAGTACTCGCTTTTAAGTCGCCTTTAAGCACATAACTGGCAAAAATATTTCCCATCGTACTGTCCTCCCATCCCGGACATACTATCGGTAAGTTTTTTTCGGCAGCAGCATACATCCAGGAGTCTTTTAAATCGATCTCATAATATTCTTCCAAAACTCCCGACAATAGCAATTTGTACATATATTCATGTGGCAAGTACCTTTCCCCTTTATCATCAGCTGCTTTCCAAATGGCATGGATATGGGTTTGCAACCGCCTAAAAGCTTCTTCTTCGGGAATGCAAGTATCGGTTACTCTGTTTAATCCCTGTTCTAATAAATCCCATTCTTGTTGTGGTGTTAAATCCCTATAATTGGGCACGCGCTTATAATGTGAATGCGCTACTAAATTCATAATATCCTCTTCAAGATTTGCGCCTGTACAGGAAATGATATGTACTTTATCTTGACGTATCATTTCTGCAAAAATCTTTCCCAATTCGGCAGTACTCATGGCGCCTGCTAAAGACACTAACATTTTTGCATCATTGGCCAGTTGTGCTTCATAGGCTTTTGCTGCATCTACTACCGTCGCGGCATTGAAATGTAAATAATATGTTTCTATAAAATTCGAAATTGCGCCTTTAGTAGTCATGGTCTTCTTTAAATTTTATACGGTTATTTATGCTAGCGGAATCTTCGTAAGTATCTTCATGATGTTCTTCTGGCTCTTCTTCATGAAACTTATAGCTCAACATTTTATAATATAACTTGGCTGCAAGAAAATCTGAAGATTTTTCATTCGCATTAGGGCATAATTCCACGATGTCAAAACCAACCACATTTTTTTCTTTAAATACCTGCTTTAAAAAATGTAGTGTTTCATACCAAAGTAAACCTCCGGGTTCTGGTGTCCCTGTGCTTGGTAGGATAGAAGGATCAAAAGCGTCTAGATCAAACGTAATAAACACATGGTCTGTCATCTGCTCTATTGCTGAGTCTACCCACGAATCATCCAAAGTCATTTGATGAGCAAAATAGGTTTTATCATAATCCATCACCGAGGTTTCCTGAATATCCATAGAGCGAATACCAACCTGAATAAGATTTGTATTTTGACTGGCTTCATATACAGCGCAAGCATGATTACAAGTACTTCCCTCATACGATTGCCGCAAATCGGCATGTGCATCAATATGCAATACGGTTAGATCTTGAAATACGTCATTAAAAGCTCTAATAGTTCCTATAGAGATAGAATGTTCGCCACCAAAAACAGTCACAAACTTATTTGTTTTGATATAGCTTTTGGTCATCTCGTGTACCGCTTCTACCATCTTTTCTGGAGATGCATTTTCTGTGATGGCTTCAGCCAAATAAATGCCTTTTTTATAGACTTCTGAATCTGTTTCTATATCATAAAGCTCCATATTCTCAGAAGCTTCCAAAAAAGCTTCCGGACCTTTGTCAGCGCCTTTTTGCCATGTGCTAGTGCCGTCATAAGGAACAGGAATTAAAACAATCTTAGACTGCTCTAGCTTTCCATATTCTTCCGGTATGCCTGCGTAAGTTTTAGTTTTCATTGTCTTATTCATTTGCCTCTAATTGCAAATTGTTTTTTGGTTCTGCATTTTGAACATTTTCATGGCGTGTATCGCCCTGTTTATAGCCTAGTATTTTAAGTAAATCTTCACTCTTTTGTTGCCCTCTAAACAGTTGAGTAATGATGTTACCATTATCATCTTTATCTATTAGTATGTGTTTTGGTGCAGGAATCAAACAATGTTGTAACCCGCCATAGCCACCAATAGTTTCCTGATAGGCTCCGGTATTAAAAAAACCTACATATAAGGGCTTGTTCTTATCGTACTTTGGTAAATAAATGGCGTTGATGTGCTGTTCGCTATTGTAATAGTCATCGCTATCGCAAGTTAAGCCTCCTAATAGCACCCGCTCATAAGCACTGTGCCATTTATTAACAGGTAACATTATAAAACGTTTATTTATGGCCCAGGTGTCGGGCAATGTGGTAATAAACGATGAGTTTATCATGTTCCACTTCTCTCTATCATTCTGTTGTTTTTGATATAAGACCTCGTATATTGCCCCTCCACTTTCGCCTACAGTAAAACTTCCAAATTCTGTAAATATATTGGGGACTTCTACCTCTGCTTCTTCACAAGCTGTTTTGATCTGATTTACAATTTCGTCCACCATATATTGATAATCAAAATCAAAAGCTAAGGAATTCTTCACCGGAAAACCGCCACCAATATTTAAACTGTCTAGTGAAGGGCATATTTTCTTTAAACGGGTATACACCTTTAAGCATTTCAGAAGTTCATTCCAATAGTAGGCATTATCTTTTATGCCAGTGTTAATAAAGAAATGGAGCATCTTAAGTTTTACTTTAGGATTCTCTTTTATCTGCTTGTTATAAAAAGGCACAATATTTTTGTAGCCAATCCCTAACCGCGACGTATAAAACTCAAACTTGGGTTCTTCTTCCGAGGCTATTCGGATACCAATATCAAAGCCTTCCTTTATTTCATTAGACAGTAAATCGATCTCCTCATAATTATCTATTATGGGGATACAATTTTGGTGTCCCCTATTAATAAGGCTGGCTATATTTGCTATGTATTGTTCCCTCTTAAAACCATTACAAATGACATAAGTATTATTATCTATTTTACCTTCAGCTTTAAGACTTTCAATAATATCAATATCAAAAGCAGATGATGTTTCAATATGAATATCATTCTTTAACGCTTCATCCAACACATGCTTAAAATGAGAACTCTTGGTACAATAACAGTATTTATAACTTCCTTTGTATTGATGTTTTATTAGGGCATTATTAAACCAGTCTTTTGCTCTGTTAATATTATTTGAAATTTGTGGCAAATAGGTAAACTTCAAAGGCGTTCCATATACTTCAACCAATTTATTTAAGTCGATGTCATGAAAAAACAGTTGTTCTTCTTTTAAAGTAAATTCAGACTGAGGAAAATCAAAGGTCTGATTGATTAGATCAAAATATTTAGTGCTCATTTCTGGTATCTTAGTATCCTATTGATAGTGATGGGTGGATGAAATTGATGGCGAAAATAGTTAACAGTATCAAATTCTTATTAAACATGTGTTTTAGGACTATAACACAAATCATATAACATCTCAGCTGTATCTTTATTAGCAGTTAGCTTTAAATCGCAAATGAAATATAAAAAATTAAATTATAAAATCTTTACAATTAAAACTATTATTGTCGTAAAACTAAATGCACGCTAGAGGTGCTTTTCCTTTTTATTCATTAAATACGGTTATACCTCTAATTATCAACACTATCCATTGAATTTGTCTTGATTTTGCTTAAATTTTGTTAATTTAAATGGGAGATATGTCTTAAAATCTTATTTTTGTTTAATCATTCATAAAAAACAATGAACAATCTAAAAAATAAGTTTAGTATCAAAGATCTTGAAAACCTTACGGGTATAAAGGCACATACCATAAGAATATGGGAAAAACGATACAACTTATTATCTCCAAAACGTACGGATACTAATATCAGATATTATGACTTAGCCAGCTTTCAAAAACTTTTGAATGTCAGCTATCTCAATAACAACGGTTATAAGATTTCGAAAATAGCCACACTAGACGATCATAAAATTCCCATTTTGGTTCGGGAAATTGCGTCTCAAAATAATGTTGAGAGCCATGCTATTAACTCATTTAAGCTGGCCATGCTTAATTTCGATCAGGTTTTGTTCTACAACACCTATGAATCCTTATTGAAAGAGCGCTCGTTCAAATCTATTTTTTACGATATTTTTATTCCTTTGCTTACTGAAATTGGTTTGCTATGGCAGACCGATACCATAACTCCTGCTCACGAACATTTCCTGACAACATTCATTCGTCAGAAAATTTTAGTCAACACCGAGAATATTCAAGCCAAAAAAATCAATAAATCCGGTAAAACTTTTGTGCTCTACCTTCCCGACAATGAAATCCATGAACTTGGATTAATGTTTCTAAATTATGAGATCATTTCCAAGGGTTATCATTGTATCTTTCTTGGACAAAGTGTACCCCTAAGTAGTCTTACCGATTTACTACACTATTACGACGATATTGTTTTCCTGTCTTATTTCACAATCAAACCGATGAAAGAAGAGATTAAAGATTATATCGATGAATTTGAAAAAACCATACTCAACGCCTCTAACGCTGAGTTATGGGTTTTAGGAAAAATGCTTAATGTTCTGGATTTGGATCAACTTCCTAGACGTGTCAAAGCATTCAAATCTATTGAGTCATTAGTTCAGGAATTGTAATTGGTTAGTTAAGATGTCAAAAAAAATAGTCATAATAGGTTCGGGGTTTTCATCGCTATCTGCTTCATGCTATCTGGCCCAAAATGGTTACGATGTAACCATATATGAAAAAAATGCTACTGTAGGGGGCAGAGCGCGACAACTCAAAAAAGAAGGGTTTACTTTTGATATTGGTCCAAGTTGGTATTGGATGCCCGATATCTTTGAGAAATTTTTCAATGATTTTGGGAAATCTACTACTGATTATTACCAACTCGATAAACTAAGTCCTGCTTATAAAATCTTTTTTTCTGATGATGTTATCACGATAGGAAATCACATGGATCAGATTTGTGAAGAGTTTGAGCGCATTGAATCCGGTAGTTCAAAACCGCTTAGAAAGTTTATTAATAAAGCTCAGGATAACTATAACATAGCCATTAATAAAATTGTTCTTAAACCAGGGGTTTCTCCTTTTGAGCTTGTCACTAAAGATACTGTGACTCGTGTGGATCAGTTTTTTAAGACCATCAGTTCTGAAGTGAGAAAACATTTTAAAAACCCGAAGCTTATTTCCACTTTAGAATTTCCGGTATTGTTCTTAGGAGCAAAACCAAGCAATACGCCTTCATTTTATAGTTTTATGAACTTTGCCGATTTTGGTCTGGGTACTTGGCATCCTAAAGGCGGTATGTACGAGGTTATAAAGGCTATGGGAAGTTTAGCAAAAAGCCTGGGTGTCAGTATACATACCAATGCTGTTGTTGAAAAGATCAATGTTAAAAATGGTAGGGCTAATAGTATAATTGTTAATGGAGATGTTATTGACTCTGATATCGTATTGAGTGGCGCTGATTATAACCACACTGAATCTCTAGTTGATAATATTTACCGCCAATATTCAACAGCATATTGGAACAAAAAAACATTTGCGCCTTCATCGTTATTATTCTATATCGGTTTTGATAAAAAGCTAAAAAACATAGAGCATCATAACTTATTCTTTGATACTGATTTTGAACAGCATGCTAAAGACATTTATGATCATCCAAAGTGGCCAGAACGCCCTTTATTCTATGCTAATTTCCCATCTGTCACCGATCGTAGTATGGCTCCTGAAGGTTGTGAAACCGGTTTTTTCTTAATACCTATAGCGCCTGGTTTAGAAGATACTGACGAATTAAGAGCGCAATACTTTGATATTATTATTGAACGCTTTCAAGATAAAACGTTACAGAGTGTCCGAAATAGTATTATCTTTAAAGAGTCCTTTTGCGTTAATGACTTTATTGAGCAATACAACTCGTTTAAAGGCAATGCCTACGGAATGGCTAATACGTTATCGCAAACCGCTTTTCTAAGGCCAAAGTTAAAGAGTAAAAAAGTAGATGGACTCTACTTTACAGGACAATTGACCGTACCCGGTCCCGGTGTACCTCCATCATTGATTTCGGGGAAACTTGTTGCTGAATTAATTAAAAAATATCACGCTTAAATACCTTAGTATTATGAAATCTATTTTTGATAACGTTTCCCGAGAGTGCAGTAAAGCAGTAACCAATGCTTACAGTACGTCATTCTCCATGGCCACTAAAATGCTATCAAACACCATTAGGCAAGACATTTATAACATCTACGGATTTGTTAGGTTTGCCGATGAAATTGTAGACACATTCCATGATTACGATAAGAAGCAACTTTTCGAAAGCTTTGAATCTGATTTAGAACAAGCTTTAGAGATGCGGATTAGCTTAAATCCTATTCTAAATGCTTTTCAGGAAACTTATCACAAATATGGCCTGGACAAGCATATGGTAGATGCTTTTATGAAAAGTATGCGTTTGGATTTACATAAAACCACCTACCTCACCGATGACGAGTACAAGGCATATATATATGGCTCTGCTGATGTTGTCGGACTAATGTGCCTTAAGGTATTTGTAAAAGGTAATCAGGAGAAATATGATGCACTTAAAGACTCTGCTATGAGCTTGGGTTCTGCTTTTCAAAAAGTAAATTTCCTTAGAGATCTCAAAGCTGACTATGAAGATTTGAGCCGAACGTATTTCCCCAATACCAACTTAGAGCAATTGGATGAGGCATCAAAGCGCTCCATCATTGAAGACATAGAGTCTGATTTTAAAAAAGGGCTCATAGGCATCAAACAATTACCTCTCGAGGCGCGTTTTGGAGTATTTATGGCCTATCGTTATTACAATAAACTACTGGATAAGCTTAAAAAGACCCCGGCTTTGGAAATAAAATCTGCCAGAATCAGAGTTCCTAACTATAAAAAAATAGAACTTCTTACCAGAAGTTATGTCAAATATCAACTTAACTTACTGTAATATAAAATCATGCGAATATTTCTCTGGATATTAGTGTTTCTTACCACATTTGGCATTATGGAATTTATGGCCTGGTTTACACATAAATATATTATGCATGGGTTTTTATGGTATTTACATAAAGACCATCACCGTAAAGATCATAAAAGCTGGTTTGAGCGTAATGATGCTTTTTTCATTTTTTATGCTTTGGTCAGTATGTGTTGTTTCTACTTGTGGCGCATAGAAGGTGTTTGGTTTTGTTTACCAATTGGTCTTGGTATTATGGCTTATGGCGCTACATATTTTATAGTACACGATATTTTTATCCATCAACGTTTTAAACTCTTCAGAAATGCTAATAATTGGTATGCTAGAGGTGTAAGACGTGCTCATAAGATACACCATAAGCACTTGGGCAAAAAAGATGGTGAATGTTTCGGGATGCTTATTGTTCCGTTTAAGTATTTTAAAAAATAACGCTCTCACTCCGATATAAGGTCGGAAATGGTCGCAATCACAGCCTCACTGTACCAATTTACTGCACCGGTTTTGTCAATGACTATACGGCCTTTCTTATCTATAATATATGTTCTGGGTATGGATCTTACTGTAAATAAATGCTCAAAATCCGAAGCCGGTTTATAAACATCAAAACTATACTTATTCTTTTCCTTGAATGATTTGACAGGCTCTAAATCTTCATTAGACACCAATAAAAAAACCACTTCTTCTTTATGATCAAAATGATCATAGAGTTTTTGTATGCTTGGCATTTCTGCTATACATGGCGGGCACCAAGTTGCCCAAAAATTGACAACCACAACTTTTCCTTTAGCATCATTAAAATCAAAGTATGTCCCATTTTCTTCGTTGATCAATTTCCAATCGTAATTCTCTATCTGCTGACGATTTTCTTCATTCAAAGCCTTTGGCGTATTCATGTAAGCTAAAGCCTTATTGAAAATGATTTGTATGGGTTGCCGTGTTTGAGGAATAATCAGCAATCCTAGTATTATGAAGAATATGATGTTACTAAGTCTTGATTTTAAGAACTTCATAAATAGTGCTTCAGACTGTTATGCAATATCTTTATAAATGCGGATTTGCTTTCGATCAAAATCAATTGTTTTAGCTTCTTTCAATTCGTTGAGTAATATATTTAATGTTGGTCTTGACACTCCAATGAGTGATGCTATATCTTTCTGAGTATAAGGGTGATTTATAATATGATCTCCTGTATGCTCACAATTGTAGCCGTAGTCTGCACATAATTCGTCCAAAAATTCGAGTAATCTCGTCTTGGCATCTTTAAAAAGAAGCAATTGCAACCTTCTTTCTAGCTTTTTCAGTTTAAATCCTATGAACTTATATATCTTGAAGCTAAAGGTTTGATTGTCGCGCATCAATTCGTGCATAGTACCTACATCAACAGGACAAATGGACGTATTGTTATCTATAGATTGTGCAAACTCATCCCGTTTATTTTCTCCAAAAATAGCTTTTTCCCCAAATAATTCTCCTTTTCTCAGGATGGCTTTTACAATCTCTGAGCCATCTTCATTATAATATCCAATCTTCACTTTGCCTTTTTCTATAAGGTATACCTTATTGGCTGCATCTTCTTCAAAATATATATAATCGCTTTTCTTATAGGCATCAAAGTCATGAGTATTCTTATATGCTTTGAATTTGTGCGGACATAAGAGGCTAAACAAATTAACATCTTCAAAAATCCAGATAGAATTCATCGTTAAGAAATTTTTAGGATTATAAGTTATAGTCGGACATCAATTTACCATCCTTACATTTTTTTAATAAAAAAACTCCTGATCTTTAAATCAGGAGCTTAAAATACTAATAAGTCTATGACTTTATGCGTTCTGTTTCTTAATTAAGTTCAATGCAGATCCTTCATCATACCATTCTATCTGTGCATCATTATACGTGTGATTTAAAGCTATGGTGTCTTTACTACCGTCGTTGTGCACAATCTCTAAATGAAGTGGTTTGTCTGGTGCAAATTCATTTAAATCTAAGAAGTTAAACGTATCATCTTCCTGAATAAGATCATAATCGTTCTCATTAGCAAATGTCAATCCTAACATCCCTTGTTTCTTAAGGTTAGTTTCATGAATACGTGCGAATGATTTTACGATTACCGCTACAACTCCCAAATGCCTTGGTTGCATGGCTGCATGTTCTCTGGATGAGCCTTCTCCATAATTATGATCTCCCACTACAATTGTTGGAATGCCTGCTGCTTTGTACTCGCGTTGTGTATCTGGCACGCCTCCATATTCGCCTGAGATCTGACTTTTTACGAAATTGGTTTTAGAATTATAGGCATTTACGGCACCAATAAGTGTATTGTTGGCTATGTTATCTAAATGCCCTCTAAAACGCAACCATGGCCCTGCCATAGAAATATGATCAGTGGTACATTTTCCAAAAGCTTTGATTAGTAGCTTTGCACCTTTTATATCACTACCAATAGGCTTGAACGGTGTGAGTAATTGTAAACGCTCTGAAGTAGGATTCACATTAACTTCTACGCCACTACCATCTTCTACAGGTTCTAAATACCCATTATCTTTGACATCAAACCCTTTTGGTGGTAATTCCCATCCTGTAGGTTCATCCAACATTACTTCTTCACCATTTTCATTGATCAGCTTATCAGTGATGGGGTTGAAATCCAAACGTCCAGCTATGGCTATGGCTGCCGTAATCTCAGGTGAAGCCACAAAGGCATGCGTATTTGGGTTCCCGTCGGCACGCTTGGCAAAGTTTCTGTTAAAAGAGTGTACTATACTATTTTTAGGTGCATTCTTAGGGTCACTATATCTTGCCCACTGCCCTATACATGGCCCACAAGCATTGGTAAATATTTTAGCATCTAGCTTTTCAAATACCTGAAGTATACCATCACGTTCCGCGGTATATCTTACTTGTTCTGACCCCGGATTGATTCCAAACTCTGCTTTAGTTTTCAATCCTTTATCTAGGGCTTGCTGAGCTATGGATGCTGCTCGTGATAAATCTTCGTATGAAGAGTTGGTACACGACCCTATAAGCCCCCATTCTACCTGCATTGGCCATTCGTTAGCCTTTGCTTTTTCGGTCATTTCTTCACCTACTGTTGTAGATAAATCTGGCGTAAATGGTCCGTTTAATAATGGTCCTAATTCTGAAAGGTTGATATCAATAACCTGATCAAAATAGTGTTCCGGATTAGCATATACTTCATCATCAGCAGTTAAATAGGCTTTAACCGCATTTGCTGCATCGGCCACATCTTCTCTATCAGTAGCTCTTAGGTAACGCTCCATGGATTCATCGTATCCAAAAGTTGATGTTGTAGCTCCAATTTCTGCTCCCATATTACAGATGGTTCCTTTTCCTGTACATGACATTGCTGTAGCTCCAGGTCCAAAATATTCAACAATGGCTCCTGTTCCTCCTTTTACCGTAAGAATTTCTGCCACTTTCAGAATAACATCTTTAGGCGCCGTCCAACCAGAAAGCTTTCCGGTTAATCTTACCCCTATTAACTTTGGAAATTTTAGCTCCCAGGCCATACCTGCCATAACATCCACAGCATCTGCGCCTCCAACACCTATAGCTACCATTCCTAATCCACCTGCATTTACGGTATGCGAATCCGTACCGATCATCATTCCACCCGGAAATGCATAATTTTCAAGTACAACCTGATGGATGATCCCTGCTCCCGGCTTCCAAAACCCTATACCATATTTATTAGATACAGATTCTAAGAAATTAAACACCTCACTACTCGTACTATTGGCATGCTTCAAATCTATTTCGGCTCCACTTTTAGCTTGGATCAGGTGATCACAATGCACTGTTGTTGGCACTGCTACTTTTGGTTTTCCGGCTTGCATAAATTGCAATAATGCCATTTGAGCTGTAGCATCCTGACATGCTACTCTATCTGGTGCAAAATCAACATAATCTTTTCCTCTCACAAAAGCCTTGGTTGGATTTCCATCCCATAAGTGAGCATATAATATTTTTTCTGAAAGTGTTAATGGTTTACCTACAATATCTCTTGCTGCATCTACTCGCTCAGTGATATTTGCATAAACCTTTTTAATCATGTCAATGTCAAAAGCCATAAATTGTATTTAAAAGGTTAGTATTTTATTTTTTTAAGCGCCACAAAATTACAAATTTTATAGTGTTTTTTAAAATATGTAACAAAACAGGCTTTTTATTGAAAATAAATCATATTTAATGATTTTTTGTGATGTTGATGTAAAAAATTAACACTTAAAATACCTAAAGAATAATAATTTAACATTTTACTTTATTTAGAATAATTATGAATTACAGCAGAGGCATATTATTTTTTTGAATAATAATATTTAAGCAATTTATACACAACAACGGCAATACTAATGACTTGTAATAGATTACCAATCGTTAGTAATTCTGCCCCGTATGACCAATGTTGTATCTTAAATAACGCTCCTATAATGGCAAAAGCATGCCTATCAAAAATAGAATTATGGGAAGGATAAAGCTTTTAAAGTTCATTTAGAACAGACTTTTAATAATCTGTTCATCGGTAATACCTTCAGCTTCGGCTTTGTAATTCTTGATGATTCTATGTCTTAAGATGCCTTCTGATACCGCCTGAATATTCTCAATATCTGGAGAAAATTTGCCTTTAGTTACCGCATGTGTCTTTGCTGCTAATATTAAATTTTGTGAAGCTCTTGGTCCGGCGCCCCAGTCTACAAATTCTTTTACAAGGTCTGCTGCCGCTTCACTATTTGGTCTTGTTTTACCTACCATTGCTACTGCATATTCAATAACATTATCGGCTACGGGCACTCTTCTGATCACGCTTTGGTAATTCATGATCTCTTCAGCTGTAAACAATGAATTCACCGTTTGGGCGATGTCTGTTGTTGTTGATTTCACAACTTCTACCTCCTCCTGAAACGTAGGATATTGAAGGTTTATAGCAAACATAAAACGGTCTAATTGCGCCTCCGGTAACGGATAAGTTCCTTCCTGCTCTATAGGGTTTTGCGTTGCCAACACAAAATAAGGTAAATTGAGTTTGTATTGATGACCAGCTACAGTTACAGAGCGTTCCTGCATGGCTTCTAACAGAGCGGCCTGAGTTTTAGGTGGAGTCCTGTTGATCTCATCGGCCAAAACAATATTTGAAAATATTGGGCCTTTAATGAATTTAAAATGTCGGTTTTCGTCTAATATCTCACTTCCTAAGATGTCACTTGGCATAAGGTCGGGTGTAAACTGTATGCGTTTAAAATCCAGCCCTAAAGCTTGTGCTATAGTATTTACCATCAAGGTTTTTGCTAAACCAGGAACACCGATTAGTAAAGAATGTCCTCCAGAAAAAATAGAGATCAGTATCTGCTCTACAACATCTTCTTGCCCTACTATTACTTTTGCTATCTCTTGTTTTAGGGCACTATACTTTTTTACAAAATTTTCTATTGTAGTAACGTCTGACATATGTAATTATTTTTTTAACCAATTACTCTTGTAATCGCAATTTCTAAAATCTCCATTGATCTTAATATAGGTGTCCATGATCTTTTCCTTCTGCCATTTTTCAACAGCCTTAAACTGCTTATCCTGAAGAGCTAATCGCTTAATTTTTAGATAATCTCTGGCATAATCTGCTTCGTGTTCGTCTATTCTGTCCGTAACGGTTAATATCTTGAATTTAACTTCGTTAATCCGGTCCTCATCTTTTAATACCGGACTAATTTCATTATCTTTTAAATCTTGGATCTGGGTGTATAGTTCCGGCTCCATTCTTGTCAGCTCAAAATTAAAATCCTGAGTCACCGGATTTGTCAATTGCCCGCCTTCATATTTAGTTTCTTTTTCATCGCTAAACTCTCTTGCAGCTTCTGCAAAAGACACTTCACCATTGACCAATTTTTCTCTTACCATATCAATAGTTGCTTTGGCTTTATCAATAGCTTCCTGAGTAAGTTCCGGTCTTAATAAAATGTGTCTTACATCATACTCCTGACCTCTGACTTTTTCTAACTGTACGATATGGTATCCAAAATCCGTCTTAAAAGGTTCAGATATCTCACCTTCCTGAAGGCTAAATGCCACATCTCTAAATTCTTTTACCATTCGAGGACGCTTACGGTTCAATGTGTACTTCCCTCCTGTTCTCTTAGATGCTGTATCGTCAGTATAAAATAGTACTTTGGTAGTAAAACTAGCGCCGTTCTCTTCAATATCTGCTTTAAATTCCTTTAAGCGATTTATGGTTTTTTGTTTAGATTCTTCTGTAATTTCAGGTATAATCACAATCTGAGCAACCTTAAGCTCTGTCCCAAATGTAGGGCGTTCATCTTTGGATAAGTCATTAAAAAACTCTCTGACTTCTTCGGGTGTGATCTCAATATCTCTAATCACCTTGCGCTGCATTTCTCCTGCCAAGTAATTGTTCTTATTGATCTCATACATTTCTTCTCTCAACTCCTGCTCAGAATCCTTATTGTAAAGTTTAAGCAAGTCATCTATGGAGCCATTGGTTTGTCCTAAAAACGCTTCCAATTGCTGACTGATCTGTGATCGGATCTGTAATTCGTTTGGTATAATACTGTCCTGAATAGCACTGTGTGCATATAGCTTTTGCTCTAGCATACTTCCAAACAATTCACATCTTGTAATGTCTCCCAAATCGCCTCCCTCAGCTTTAATCTGTGCAATACGCCTGTCCAAATCAGAATCGAGAAGAATGTAATCTCCAACTACAGCTGCAACACCATCTGCCTTAAGGCGCTTGCTGTTTTTTACAGTATCTTGCTTTGTTTTTGTATTTGTCTTTTCATCTTCAATAATTTCCTGAGAAAATACTGTTGTCCCATAGCTCAGACACAATATGCCAATGAAAAAGGTTTTTAAGGGATTAATTGTAAATTTCAAATTGTTTATTCTTAACGGCATCTTTTGTAATATCATTTTCAAATTGCTTTATTAGCTCTAACTTCCTTTTATTTATAACGATTTGATGAATTGAAGGTTCAACATATTCTAACGGTGCATAATCATTTTGTAACCGTACGTCTTTAACCTGAATCAAATATAGGTTTAATGAATCTTTGAGTTGTATAAAATTAGATTTTTTTAACAGTTCATCTTTATTTTCCATGGTTATTACAGGTATCTTCTCTCTCACCTGCGATGCTTTAACCCAGATCGAGTCGTTGAGTGAATACGACTTAAACTGCACGGCTATGGAATCTAAATACTTTTTATCTTTAGCATCAAACCTTTGAAAACGTTCCTCAACATCTTTAAGATCGATAATACTTTGTGCTACATTGATATACCTCAGCATCAATAGTTCGTCATTTAGTTTAAACGATTCCTTATTGAGTTCGTAAAATCGTTTAGCCTCTTCTTTATCAACTATTGTATCTATACTCCTCTTTACTAAAGCTTCTATGTATGCTTTGGTATATAAGTCATTTTTGTATTGTTCCACTAATTTTTGGTACTCTTCCTGCTTTTCTTCTGGCAGATTTAACAATGCACCATCCATCAATAGTACTTGTCTTGCCCAACGGTTGATAAATGCATTTACCAACTGAGTACTGTCATCCTTTGTTGCGCCTAACGGTACAACATCAGCTAGGTCTTCTTTATACAAATAATTTTCATTGACTCTGGCTATTGGTATTCTGTCATCTTTTTTTTTGAAATAATCACAGGAGACAAATAACACTACAAAAGAGGCAATTATGTATGTTGTGTATTTCAATGAGATTATTTATTTAATTGTGATTTCACTAACCTCAATACTTTATCGTTTAATACAACTTTAAATCTCGATTTAAGCTCTAAAAGCCATTTATCCTCAATTTCCTTTTGATAATCATTAATAACATTACCTCTGGCTTCATCCAATGTTTTAACACGAGACGGTAATACCTCTTTAACATTTACAACATGAAATGCGTTGTTATGAGCATATACTTTTGAAACTCCTTTCTTAACTTTTAAATCCTGAGGTAGAATAGGATCATTAACGTCAAATATTCCTGAGGTAAATATGACATTTTGTTTGCCATCTGTATTGAATTCCTTTTTAATATCTTCCGCTTCAGTTTTCCCAATTCGCTTTGTTACTTTAGATGCAACCGATTCATCAGCAGAAGATGCCATCACAATATCAATTCTGTCATTCCATTTATAGTTATCCACATTCCTGTTATAGAAAGCTTTTAAGCCCAAAGTATCTTTAGAAGCTTTATTCCACACCTCTTTTTCCATAAGGTCGAACAACAACAACCCATCTCTGTATTCTTTTAAAATATTGGCAAATTCTTCGTTCTCCTCTTCTAAATTTGTTTCTCTAAACTTTAAAATAGAATTCTCAAAAAACGTTTTATACTCTTTCTCTACCAAAAGACTCAGAGGGATTCTCTTATTCAGATAAGCGCCTTGAGTCTTAATTAGGTATTGCCCAAATTCACCATAACTGAATGGTTTATCATTGATCGTAAATAGTATTTGGCTTCCTGAAAAATCTTCTGGCAATCGCCATGATCTCATAAAATAACTGTCCGACAATATAGACTCGAAGTAATTCAATGCCTCCTTATTTTCCTCAACAACATATTTGCGCTTCAATTCATTGGCCATTGCTGAGTTGATCAGTTTAGACCTAGAATCTCTTTTTACTCTACTACGTAGCATTGCCTTTGCTTCATTGTAGGGTTGAATATCTTTTTTATTAAGTCGTTTTACAATGTGCCATCCATATTCTGTCTTAAAAGGTTCGGAAACGTCGCCATCTTTCTGTAACCCAAAGGCCATATCCTCAAAAGTGACCGAACTTAGTTGTCCACTTTTAAAAGGTGCCAATTCTCCGCCTTTTCTTGCCGAGCTTTTGTCTTCTGAGAACTGTCTGGCTAAAGATTCAAAACTTTCACCCTGTTGCAGCTTTTTATATATTTCGTTTATTCTTTCCTGTGGATCTAACAACGAATCTTTCTGCTTAAGTGCTATCATAATATGTGCTGCTGAAATAGTTCCTCGAGATGGTCGCTTGTCTATAACCTTAACAATATGGTATCCAAAATCAGTTCTAAAAGGCATTGAAACTTCACCTACTTTAGTTTTATATGCCATATTTTCAAAATCATACACCATTTTAAACGCCGAAAAATAGCCCAAGTCCTCTGCAAATATGGTGCTGCCATTATGTATATCTTTTCGTAGTGCTTCAAAGCCTTCCTTGAGCATGCGTTTTCTGTAACCCAACAATTCGTTGTAGGCTTTTGTTGTATCTTTTGCTGCTGAATTAAGCTTTACCAATACATGAACAGCCTTTACATCATATGCCATACGGTCATAGGCTTCCCTGACCAAAGTTTCTGTAACTTTACTCTCAGACAAGTAGTTTTTAATGAGCTGTTTTTTATAGTTAAGAAATTCTCTTTTATACTTTGGATCTTCGTCAAGTTTTAATCGCTTAGCTTCGCTAAGTTTTAACTGATAGTTTGTAAATAGCTCCAGATAAGTATCTACGTCTTTCTGTGTATCGTCCTTTACCAAATCCAGGTTTTTGTTATAAACCCTTATAAATTCTCCCGCAGTTATGGGTTGTCCGTCTACTGTTAATAAGACCGTATTATTCTTTTGGGCAAATAGCGAAACAGTCACTAAAAGTGCAACGGCTAACAATTTAATTCTTAAACTCATGAGTTGTTCTACTTTAACAGATAAAAAAGCGTTATCATAAACGCAATTTATTACAGTATTATTGAGCAAAATCGATAATCTGCAAATTGTGTGAGCAAAAATAATACAATTAAAACATTAATCAAGTATAATAAATACGGTTAAAATGAAATACTAACATGGACTTATACAACGCTTTTACTTTTAAAATTTGTAAAAGATATTTATATTTAATATTCTAATTAGTTATCAATCAAAAAAATGAAATATATCACTGAAGTCATCATAGAAAAACCTATTGATGAAGTAATTTCCAAATTAGACAATGCCGACAATCTGAAACATTGGCAAACTGGTCTCGAGAAAACAGAGCATATTTCCGGCACTCCGGGAGAATTTGGTGCTAAAATGAAATTCTACTATAAATTTGGCAAACGCGAAATGGTACTTACCGAAACCATAACCAAACGTAATTTTCCTAGTGAATTTCACGCTACTTATGCTACAAAGGGCATGCATAATATCCAACAAAACTTTTTTGAAACTACAACAAACGGGCATACCAAATGGGCTTCTAAAAGCGAATTCTTACCGACCAGTTTTTCCATGCGTGTTATGCTATTTTTGATGCCTAAAGCATTTAAAAAGCAATCGTTAAAATACATGACCGATTTTAAAAATTTTGTTGAACACGGTACATCTGTAGCTAATGCGTAAACTTAAACTTATATGGGATTTTAGAGGCCCCACTGCGCAAGAAGTTGCGAAACATCATGTAATACACCTCAAAGAATACATTGCCAATCATCAACTAAACATCTCGATTACCGGTTGTGAGCTTATTAGCGAAATGCACAGCATCGCCTTTTTAGTAGTAGAAGAACAGGATATGAAACCCCTTCGTGATGCTCTAAAACCGCATAGAGGACAAGTATATACTGATTAAAATAATCGTTTAAAAAACGCTTTTATAAATTTTAGAGGAGGCACTCCCATGATAATCTTGATATCTTCAATAATAGTGCTTTCCTCGTCTAAAAATTTAAATATGGTTTGCACCTTAACTTTGTTGAACAAACTGGAAAACAAGGCTGCTCCATGAGCATTATCTCTTGCCAAGACATCTAAAAGTATGAGGTCGTAAAACCAAAACCTATTACGTTTTTCAAATTTAGAGAGGTCAGATTCTCGTTTTAAAAAGGCTACTAATTGTGATGTCTTTTTTGATGTGTTCCTAAACGTATAACCGGTACTGGCTTTGGTCCATCCACCAATAGTACCAATATTTAAAACCGATGTTGTATTGTGTTTATAAAAATTATAGGACGTCATCGGAATTGCCCCTTTCTCCTTTTCTATAATTTCATAAGCGGTAATGTGCTTTGATGACAAGTAATTTTCTATGGCATCCTCATAAGTTTTATAATTCAGGAGGTCTTTCGAGAAAAGGGTATATTCAAAAAGAGCAGTATGCGCATCTATGGGCAGTACATACATGAATCTGGTATTGCCTTTCTGTGCTACCGTAAAATCCATAAATGTAGCTACATCAGCATCAAAAACTGGTGCTTTTGTTTTGACAAACCACCCTACGAAATGTTGCTGTATTACCGGATACTTATGTTGTTCTTCATGATAAGGATCCAAGACCGTACTATTGAATATTTTTTTTGCAGTATACTCTGAGGTCATTGTTTTCACCAAAACCGCTTCCCCCACTTCCTTAAAATATTCTACTTGGTCCTTAACAAATGTGATATTGGACTTGGTATGAATTGTATGCCATAAATGCTTATAAAAATCGCTACTTCTGATACTCTTATATCGATATGGTGCTATCGGTATGGTTTTAGAAAAAGAAGAGCTTCCAAAAAAAATCTTATGCCACGTTTTAATAATAATATCATCCCATTCACCTTCTCCTTTCTCCCAAAATGACCAAGTGCGATCGTTGATCTTTTTATCTTCTTTATCAATAATAAGGATAGACTTATCGTCAAAATAGGGGTCTTTTGCCATTCGATAGGCAAGCATCAGACCTGAAGCTCCTGCACCTAAAATAATATAATCTGATCTTTCCATCTTCTAAACAAAGATAAGACCTATTACAAGATATTCTTGTTTCTTATGATTAGCGCGAATAATTAGGTGCTTCTTTAGTAATGGTGACATCGTGTGGATGGCTTTCGTTAATACCACTTGCAGTGATCTTTACAAATTTACCTGTTGTTTTTAAAGTATCTATATCCTTAGCTCCACAATACCCCATACCAGCTCTTAGACCGCCTATGAACTGATGAATACTTTCAAACAATTCACCTTTGTATGGCACCCGTCCAACGATACCTTCTGGTACAAGCTTTTTGATATCATCTTCCACATCCTGAAAATAGCGATCTTTACTACCTTCTTTCATGGCCTCCACTGACCCCATACCTCTATAGGATTTGAACTTTCTTCCTTCGTATATAATGGTTTCTCCCGGACTTTCTTTTGTTCCTGCCAATAACGATCCTAACATTACCGTATCTGCACCTGCAGCTATAGCTTTTGGAATGTCGCCTGTATAACGAATACCGCCATCAGCTATTACCGGAACACCACTTCCTTTAATGGCTTGCGCTACTTCTAAAACTGCTGAGAATTGCGGAAAACCAACACCAGCTACCACACGAGTTGTACATATTGAACCCGGTCCGATACCTACTTTTACGGCATCGGCTCCGGCATCTACAAGGTATTTAGCAGCTTCCGCTGTAGCAATATTACCTACAACTACCTCGAGTTCTGGAAACTTCTGTTTTACATCTTTCAGAACAGAGACCACACCTTTAGTATGACCATGTGCTGTATCTATAATTATAGCATCTACACTCGACTTTACAAGTGCAGCAACTCTATCCATAACATCTGCAGTGACCCCTACTGCGGCTGCTACACGTAAGCGTCCATATTTATCTTTATTGGCTATTGGCTTTTGCGTAAGCTTCGTAATATCTCGGAATGTAATTAAACCGGCCAGTTTATAGTTATCATCTACAATGAGTAATTTTTCGATCTTATTTTCTTGTAGAATGACTTCTGCATCCATTAGTGAGGTTCCTTCTGCTGCTGTTACCAGATTTTCAGAAGTCATCACTTCTACTATTGGTCGTTGGTTGTTCTTTTCAAAACGTAAATCTCTATTGGTAACGATGCCTTTAAGTGTACCATTATCATCAACAATAGGAATACCGCCTATGCTGTGTTCAGCCATATTTTGTTTTGCATCGCTGACCTTTGCCGTCAAAGGTAAAGTCACAGGATCAATAATCATCCCACTTTCTGCTCGTTTTACCTTTCTGACTTTAGCTGCCTGCTGATCGATAGTCATATTTTTATGCAACACGCCTATTCCTCCTTCTCTGGCCATGGCAATAGCCATTCTACTCTCGGTGACTGTATCCATAGCTGCAGATACTATTGGCACGTTGATCGTAATATTTTTTGTGAATTTGGATTGGATATTGACTTCTCTTGGAAGTACTTCAGAAAAAGCCGGGACTAATAAGACGTCATCATAAGTAAGACCTTCTCCGACAATTTTGTTTTCGTGTGCTGTCATGGTGCAATTACAATTATAATTGCATGCAAATATACAATATATATTGCGGTTAGCATTAAATAATCTTTAATACATTCTAAGTCATTCTTTTTTGTACTTAAGATCTTGTGATTTAATAGTATAATCCCATATTTTATCACCTTTACTATTATAAATAGACAATACCAAGCGTCTGTCTTTACGAGGTCCGGATACTTTTACTATTCCAAAATTCCTATCAAAAAACACTTTATCTTTCACTTGCCATGTATTGCCTTCATTACGTTGCTTATGCGTACCGGAAGTTAAAGGCGAACAGGTTATATCGATCAATGGATAAGCTTCCGGTCGTTCAAGTTTTGATATTTCTGTGTGATGACGGTCACCGCTCATAAATACTACTCCAGAGATTCTTTCTTCATGTAACCTTCGTAGCAGGGTTTGTTGCTCTTCAGGATAAGTTGCATAATTCTCATATACCTTGGCATCGCTTATTGTCTGACCGCCTATGCAAACGATTTTAAAAGTAGCTTTACTTGATGTTAATGCTTTTATTAACCAGTCCAATTGTTTTTCGCCCAAATACTGTTTATTAGGTGTTCGTTTTTTATTAGGGTCCCGATGGTAACGGTTATCCATCATAAAGAATTCTACATCATTCCATAGAAAGTGACTAGTAATTCCTCCTTCGCCTGTGACATCTGTATTAAGGTTGCCCCAATAATCATTAAAGGCTTCCGCTGCAATTCTTTTATTGGCATAAGAGGCATCAGCATCGTTTGGTCCGTAATCATGATCATCCCATATGGCGTAGTGATGGACGCTTCCTAAAAGTGGTTGTAACTCAGCAATAGCTCTGGCATGTCTATGGCGGTGCCGTATGCCACGTTTAGTCAAAAAATCAGGGGTTCTTAAATATATATTATCGCCTAACCAAACCATGAAATCCGGATCGTTGCGAAGTATACTATTAAATACTTCGTAATGATCGCCATAGGATTTTCCCGGCCGGTCATCTTTGGGCTCATTTGCATAAAAACAAGACCCTATCGCAAAACTAAAATCGGGCGGATCTGTACGCCATTGCCATAGAGGTTGTGTTTGAAACTCCAACTTATAATCTCTTGGCACGTACTTATCATTAATATAAAGCTTGTAAGTATATGTTTTTCCATATTCTACTTCAGAAGGGTATAATTTAGCAATGTAATCGCTCTTGTAATGCGTCGTAACCGTTTCTGTATATTTTGGTACTTCGCCGTTCGTATAATATTCGATCTTTACTTTTGCTTCTGCTTTAGTTTGCACCCAGATTAATACTTCCCTAAAATCAGAATATCCTAACATTGGACCAGATCTTAAGAGGTCGGATTGTGCATTTCCCAAGTTACAAAAAGTACAATATGCTAAAAAGCATAGAACATATCTCATGATAAAAAATTTCTTCTAAAATGAAAAAATTTGATCACATCGAGATTACCTCAATATTAACTTTTATCTGGCATCTCAATTTAATTTGGAGCAAACAAATGTTACGTACTTACCAGCATAAAATAGCTGTTTACAATTCTAATTATAATCTTATTTAAAATAAGTCTAAATAAATTTTGCATTTTTTATAATTAAAAATACTTTTGCTCACAATAACAAACAACCTTATAGAAAAATGAAAAAACTATTAACTTCTTTATCATTGTGTGCATTAGTGTTTGCATGTTCAAGCGATGATGACAACAATCAACAACCCAGCAATACAGTTACTCAAGCCCAGGTTATAGAAAACTATGCTGACATTGTTCACCAATCGTATTTAGACAGCTATAATGCTGCCATAACGATGAAAACTGCTATAGATAATTTTGCAAACAACCCTACAGAAGCTGGTTTTACAGCCGCAAAACAAGCCTGGTTAGATGCTAGAGAGCCTTACGGACAAACCGAAGCCTATAGAGGAAATAATGGCCCAATAGAGACTGAAGCCAGTGCAGAAACGCCTTGGGGTATTGGAAACGAAGGCTTAATGAATGCTTGGCCTGTAGAAGAATCGTTAATTGATTATGTTACTGATAATGCTGGTGCAGGATCTTTTGATATCGGTAGTATTATTGGAAATGCAACTATAGCCATTACAGAACAAAATATTTTAAGTTATTTTGAATACCAAGATAACGAAGCTGCTGTAAGCACAGGTTGGCATGCCATAGAATTTTTATTATGGGGCCAAGATAACACAGCGCCTAGCGATCGTATTGCCGGTCAACGTCCATGGACCGATTACACTACAGCTGCTAATGCAGATAGACGTGGTGATTATCTTAAAATTGTAACAGATATGCTAGTCAATGATATTAATAAATTAGTTACAACATGGGCAACGGGAGGTACTTACCGAACTTACTTTAATACCTTAACTGAAGACGAAGCGCTTTATGAAATTGTCAGAGGTCCGTTTTTCTTAGCTTCTGATGAGTTAAGTGGTGAGCGCATGTTAGTGGCTGTAGACTCTGATGGTGGCTTTGGTGGTTTAGGTCAGGAAGACGAGCACTCTTGCTTTTCTGATAACACTCACCGTGATATCTATGCTAACGCAAGAGGTTCTTACAACATAATTTTTGGATCGTACAGCAACAGTATTGACGGTGCTTCATTTTACGATTTAGTCAATCAAGTTAATCCTACCCAAGCGGCAGCTTTAAAAGCTACTGCAGATGAGGCCATGGCAAAAGTAAATGTAATCGCAAACAATAACGATCCATTTGATTATTTGATCACTCAAGAAAGTGTTGAGAATGCTCAAAATGGTCCAGTTATAGAAGCTGCGAGAGCTCTAGAAGATTGGGGTGATGAGATTAGTGCTTCGGCTACTTTATTAGGTATTAATGTACAGCAATAAGTAAGCTTTACAGTTTTATCTTTATAATTAACACAAAAAATCCCAAAATTTGTATCCGGGATTTTTTGTGTTATACTTTTATATCTTTTTTATGAAACAGTTTGTTTTTTTATTTGTAATTATCACAATATTCGCATGTAATAGTGATGATAATTATGTTCCTGTAGAAGACTTGTATGTAGAAGGGGAAGAATTGTCGGCAGAACACCTTGGTATAAACAACCAAACCGGTGAAGCCTTTGGTTTTGAAATTCAAGGCTTATCTACCCTTGAAACCGCATTATTTGGTACAGGAAACTCATTATTCTCTCAAAGTTGGGTCTCATCACCGGCATCAACCACTGCCAGAGATGGTCTAGGGCCTACTTTCAATGCTAGAGCTTGTGCCAATTGCCATTTTGAAGATGGGCGTGGTACTCCCTTGATAAATGGTGTAAACTCAAGCGGTTTTTTAATGCGAATTAGTCTGCCCGGACAAGACAGTTTTGGGAACCCCAATCCTGTGCCAGGCTATGGAAACCAAATACAAGACCGTGCTATAAATCCAACCATTCCTTATGAATCAAAAGTAATCGTTAATTACGAAACCATTTCCGGCAACTATCCAGACGGTACTGCCTACGAGTTACGAAAACCTATCTATACATTTACAGATACACAATTTGGGAGTTTGGCCGGAGTTGAAACCTCACCAAGAGTTGGGACACAAACCATCGGTATGGGATTAATAAGTGCTTTACCCGATTCGGAAATTTTAAAATTTGTCGATGAATTTGATTCTGATGGCGATGGCATTTCTGGTAGGGCAAATTACGTTTGGAATATAGAAGCTGCCTCTGCAACTTTAGGGAAATACGGCTGGAAAGCCAATGCCCCCACTCTAGAACAACAAGTCGCCGGTGCTTTTCATGGCGATATGGGGCTTACAAGCCCACTATTTATGGAAAACAATTGTCCATCTCCACAACAAGACTGCATGGATGCGCCTAATGGCGGTGAGCCAGAAGTTACAGAAAGTCAGCTAAGACGAGTAGTATTCTACCAGGCTGCTTTGGCCCCACCAAACCGCCGGAATTTTAGAGACGAGGATGTATTACAAGGTAAAGTCTTGTTTAATGATTTGAATTGTATTGGTTGCCATGCTATTGATCAAACTACAGGCACATCTGATATTACTAACCTGTTGAGTAATATTACAATTAGGCCTTATTCTGATTTTTTATTGCATGATATGGGTGAAGCTTTAGCCGATAACAGACCTGACTTCCTTGCCACCGGGAGCGAATGGCGTACCCAGCCACTTTGGGGTATCGGGCTTATTCAAAGCGTAAATGGCCATACCTTTTTGTTACATGACGGACGCGCCAGAAATATTGAAGAAGCTATCCTTTGGCATGGTGGCGAAGCTGAAAATAGTAAGCAAGATTTTATGAATCTTTCTGCCGAAAAACGACAACAGGTCATAGACTTTGTAAATTCACTTTAAATCTTCCACATCCAATTAAACACCAATTATGAAGCAAACTAATTTTTTAAAACTCTGTATTGCTTTTGCGCTATTCTTTATAGCTTGCGATTCTGATGATAATACCAGTTCAGATGCTTTTAATGTTCAAAATTTATTACGTGATCAGGTTGATCAACATATACTGCCTTCAATAGCAGATTTTGTCAACGAAGCCAACACTTTACAAACAAGCATAAACACTTATATTAACGCGCCTAATGTTACGACTCTAAGTGCCGCTAAACAACAGTGGAAAACCACAACACTAGCCTATGAAAAGACCTATACCTACCATATAGGTGTCGTAAGAGATCGTTTTTTACATACCATTATTTACAACTGGCCCATTACAACAGAAGTTATTGAATTTGTCATTGAAGACAATACGGAAATCACTGAAAGTTTGTTTAACAGTTTAAGTACACGATCCAAGTCTATCGCTGCTATGGAATATTTGCTATTTAAAGCCGATGATACTTCTGTGAATGCCGAGTTTTTGAATTCAGAAAAACGAAGAACATATTTAAAACTGTGTAGTGAATACCTTCTAGAACAAGCCCTACGCTTACAAAATATATGGATAGCTTCAGGCGAAAACTATGCAAGCACTTTTATTAATAATAATGCCACAGGTATTGATAGTTCTTTTAGTCTATTTTTTAATGGATTACATAACTTAATTGATACCGATAAGGTTACCAAAATAGGAAAACCAGCAGGGTTAGAAAACTCACAAGTAATCAATCCGGAACTGGCACAAGCTTTTCATAGTCGAGCATCTTTAGAAATTGTGGCTATAAATATTCAAACTTTAGAAGACTCCTATTTTAACACACAGGGGTTAGGGTTAAATGACTATGTAGCATCTATATCTGGTGGTGATGAGCTAAATGGACTTATACAATCTAAAATTAACGAAGTACAGGTTGCTATTGATGCCATACCAGTATCTTTATATGATGCTGTGACGAACAATCATGAATTGGTTGAACAGCTACACATAAAGCTTGAAGCGCTTAGAGTTCTTTTTGCTGTAGATCTACAAAGCAGATTATCTGTTGTTATTACTTCTACAGATAATGACGGTGATTGATAAATGAGTTAACATCAATAAATAAAAAGTGTACCGCATAGTGTACACTTTTTTTTATAAATACTTAGTACTTACAGTTTAACCTCTAAAGTCACAAACCAATTTCTAGGTGGCGATGGCAAGATCCCAGGGCCTGGATATCCGGTTGCACGTCTTGTAAAATAGGTGTTATCTAGAACATTATTGATCCCTGTTTCCAATCTAAACGTCTTATAGGTATATGCCAAAGACAAATCCAATATATCATATGATGGTATTACCCCTATAACCCCTGAACTGCCCAGAGGGTCTGTCTGAGAATTTGGTGCATCTGAGAATTGCTCAGATAAATAGGTGTATTGTATGCTCGATTGTATATTCTTATAATCAAATCGTAACCCGGTTTTAAAATTAAACTCTGGCACAAACTCAACATTATTGCCCTCAATTCCTGGCTCGTCTGAACGAACATATTCAGAATTTATAACTGCAGTATTCAAAAAGAAGTTAAACCGACATCTGTTATCTTTTATGAATAATCGGTTTAAATCTACATCGATCAAAGATTCTAATCCGTATATGAAAGCATCTCCTATGTTATCTCTGACGTTCTTGACACTATTGTCCGATTCTACTTGTAAGGTAATCCCAATGCGATCATCATAGAACAAACTAAAAGCACTAAGGTCAAAAGACACAACATTTTTAAAAGTTCCCCGAATCCCAATATCACCAGTTGCTCCTTTCTCATCCGATAATGGTCGTACTGCAAAATTTGGATTTACCAGATTTATATCAGAAAATGTTACCGAGCGGTAATTCTGGGATGCATTGGCATAGAACTCTAAGGTGTTATTTGGTTTGTAACTAACACCTAAACCAAAAAGTGCAAAGGTGCGTTCGTTAATATCATCTGAAAAAATAGTTTCATTCAAGATAACATTTCCTGCAGCATCCAGATTGATGCGCTTAGAAAACCCATCACTTTCCGTCTTTATATACTCTAAACGAAATCCTGGAGTTATTGACCATTTATCATTTAAATAAAAAATGTTTTCTCCAAAGAGTGAAAGGTTTAAGTTGGGGTTTTTAAAATTCGATTGATTGGCATAATTAGGATAGGTTTCTGTTTGAAAATTAAAGTCGGGATTAATGCCATTTGTTCCCGGGCCTTGCTGTGATGTATTATCAGCTTTATAAAACTTGGCACCTATTAAACCTGTGGATCGCTTTCCTAAGAACTTGTATTTGGTTAATAAACGTGTTTCAAACCCAAAATTATTATACTCGCCTTTTATAAGATCGCGTACTCCAAAGTTATCTGGAATGTCTTGTCTATTGGTTCTAAATCCTAAAGCATTGCGCTCTGCATTAAGTCCAAAAAAGTTAAATGTAAAATTTGTCCTCTCTGAAAATTCATGTGCTATTTTTAAATTGTACAATAACCAATCGATTTGAAACCAATTACGGGTTCTGTTACTCTGAAAAGCATCTGCATTAAACATAGCATTACTTAATCCGCCCGGTTGTTGAGATAAATATCTTAAATAAGTTACCTCTCCTGAAATCTTAGTTTTATCTGAAAGCTGATAACCTAAATGGAAAAAAACGTTCTTAGATTCAAAATTAGAATTTGGCCTAAAGCCATCTCCTTTTTTGTAATTAAAATAGGTGTAATAACTGATCTTGTTTTTTGTACCATTTAAACTCGTAAAATTGGTATAGAGGTTATTGCTTCCAATGGTATTTCTTGTAAGGAAATCTAATGATTTATCCGGGTTTGGGCTTTTAAATTTAAAATTGATCAAGCCTCCAAACTGAGTTCCATATTGTAGTGATGCAGCACCACGGACTACTTGAATCTGCTCAAGTACTTCTGCCGGTGGTGTGTAATAGCTTTCCGGATAACCTAATACGTCTGCACTAATATCATAGCCGTTTTGTCTTGTGTTAAAATTTGAGGTCCTGTTTGGGTCTAATCCACGGCCTCCAATATTGAGTTGCAAACCCGCATCATCATTCTGGTAAATGTTTAAGCCTGCTACCTGACTATATATCTGTCTGGCATTGTTAGTTGCCAAGTTGGCCATAGACTGGTCTACTAGTATCACCTCTGTTTTTTTACCTGCATAAATTGCAGTTTCTTCAACATCACGTAATCTCGAAAGCTCAAATACTTTCTTCTTTCTCGCCACTAATTCCACCGCTGTTAGTGTTTCTCCCAAAGGTTCTAAACTTTGATTTAAGACAACATCTCCGTCTATGGTAACATTAACTTCTTTAATTTTAAACTCATAAGAAAAGAAAACCAATGTTAGAGAAGTCTCAAACGTAGTAAACTCATAGTAGCCTTGCGTATTCGTCTTTGCTAATTCCCCGGAAACCTTGTTATACACCTCAACGTCTTTTAAAGCTTCACCTGAAATATTGGTGATAACACCAGATATTTTATGCTGTGCAAAACCTATTGCACCTATGAATACAAATACTAATAATAACTTATAATCCTTTAATTTCATCCTTAAATGGTAATATCCAATCTTTATGTTTAAATGATTCTTTGATTTGATACAAATCTATATCTGGGTCAATATAACGTTGACTGAGTCTGCCATTTAATGCAACATGACAATCTACGAATACTTGAATATTTTCATGACCCTGACTTTTAAAATGATCGCCCAAGTAATGAGCATACTCTAAAATAAAATCAGGTTGAAAACTCATTTGTTTTTCCTGAAGTGGTGTTAGAAAATCTGAATTTTCCACATAAAAAAAGTCTCCAGATTTTGCGTTAACAATTTTAAAATTGGCATAACCTGCTTTTTCCATCAACATCACACGCCACGAAAATCTAAATCCTTCCTCTGTCCAGAATAACTCTTTAGGGTACAACAGGTAACGCCAAGGCATCAAAATTTGAATTACAAAAAAGACTGCCAGAAGAGGAATGACAATACGCCTAGCCTTATAGTTATATGCTTGAGATTTAATTTCTCTTGTTTTAAGATTTAAGCGCCTGAATAAATTCCTGATATGATCTATAATCTTTTGGTGAAAATTCGCATCAAAAAATATTAGTGTGGAAACGATCATGATATATGGAAACATCCCGATAGGAAATAAAATCCTTGTAAATACATGGAAAAACACTACTAAAGCAAATGCTAATAATCTTGTTTTACGATACAGCAATAAAAATGGAATTGCTAGGTCATATAACATGCCAGACCAACTCATGGCAAAATGAAACCATTCTTTATGCATTAACGTTTCTCCTAAAATAGGGATATCGTATTTAGAAGGTAACCATATTTTTAAAGGCATGGCTTTTAGTAACCAATCGCTATTAACTTTAGCTAAACCTGCATAAATATACACCATTCCTAAAAGTAATTTTATGCTATCTATAGTCCACTTGGGTATACGTTTAGATTGCTTTCTTGCTATAAGGTTGTCTAACGAAAAATAAGCATTGGCAGGTAAAAAACACATTACAAAGCTCAATAAACTTATAAAATAATAATGGTTAAGATAGGTGGTCTTATCCATAAGCTCGATATAAGTAAAGCTTAAAAAAAATGTTATAATAGCTATTCTATATTTTAGACCTAATGCAATGCATAATGCAGATAAGCCACAAATAAAAAAAATAAGATAGGTATAATTGCCTATGGGTTTCACCCATTCGAAACCAAAATACGAAAGTGAAATTTTGGTTCTAAATATAATGTTTCGATCCAACCTTTGTACCAGAATCTTATGATGCTCGCTAACATCATAATACCAAAACCCATTCTAAAAACAGCTAATGGTGCTGCATTACTGGTTTTGTTTAAATATGTTTTTAGGGTCAGTCGCATATAACGTTAAAAAAAGAGGTTGTCCATTGACAACCTCTTATAACATTTTAGCAATGGTATTAATCCCCATCACTATCATTAAAATCTAAAGTAAAGTCCAGAGCTTGACGCATGTCTACCTTAAATAAAGGCACCATGGCTTGCATTACCTCATAAACAGCCAAAACTTGGGTGTTGTTTGTGGTTATTTCTTCAGAAAAATTTTCATCCAATCCATTGATTGCATTTCTAACTGCAGTAAATTGATTAGATATTTCTGTATCTACTTCTGATGCTTGCAAAAATTGTAAATAGCTCTGTATAGAACTCCCTGTTGTAGTACCATTATAAGCTTTACCCATAAAGAAGTTTTCTATGGCATTTAAAGCTTCTAAAGCTAAGGTCTTGGAAACATTTTCCTTATAATAAGCTTCTACTTTATCAGGAAAAGTTTGCCCTGCAGAAAATATGCCCGCAGGTGTACCAACTTTCTGTGCTCTAAATCCTTTTTCATATGTAAACACAAAATCATTAGCTATTTTATTAATTGAGCCTGAGGTCCCATTTTCTGTAGCTGCTATGAATATTGTTTTATAAGAGCTTTGCCAATCGTTAATAATTTGAGTGGTTATGGTTCTCATTCTGGCAATTACATCTTGCATATAAGTAATGTAGCCATTGGCATTGGCATTGGTTGTAAATTTATCGATTGGCGTTGCATCACCAGATGCTATACCATGAATTAAATAATCTAAAGCAGGAAACCCTTGATCTGTTAATGCATCTGTTAGATCGTGATTTCCGGTAGTTGCATAACCATCAATTTCTGATTCTGAAACAGGATAAATATTAAAATAGCGAACAAACCCTCTGTTTTGGTCTTGTTCGGGAGTAAGGTTCGTAATAGTTTCTGCAAAACCTATATTATACATTTCGGCATGCTGCCACACTCTATAAGCATTTAACCAAGCATTGCTTAATAGGTTTAGGTTAGACTCCGTTTGTGTATTAACAAAATTTCCTCTGGCCACATCTAAAGCCGACAACTTACTGTCTAAATCTTGAAATGTAGGAATAATGATATTATCTGCATAATTAGTCAATAATGCCGTACGATCAAACCCGTCTCCATTATTACCATTATTGCCATTGTTATCGTCAGATGAACTACAGGCTATAATCACTAATCCAATAAAAAGTGCATAAATTATTTTTTTTATCATAGCTTTTTTAATTACAAGGACAAATGCCATAAACGAATTGTCATGGCATTTGTATTAATAAGATTGCAAATATAATTTATAAAAATTCATTTTGTCATTAATTCGCAGCTTGAGCTACAGTAAAGTTACCAAAGCGACTAGCTATGGCATTAGAAATAGTATCTAATTTTGTAGTATCGTCTGCGATATCCCAAAAGCCATTGCCTTCTAACAAATCTGCAAGAAAGGCATCTACCTCTGCTTTAGAAAAATAAGGATCGTTGGTATTAGACTTTCTTGTGAATTGTAAGCTATAGATAAAACCAAAACCTTCTGATAAATCATGGAATCCTGATCCTTTATCATTATTATTGAATGCTGTTTTGGCTGCTTGTAAGTAGTATACCGCTCTTACCCCGATAACTTGAGATACTTTTTCTCTAATAATATCTGCTTGTTGATTTCTAACTGTATAATTTTTAGCTACAATTGCAGCACGACCAAGCTTAAGCGCATCGAAAATTTCCTGAGCAATACCATTAAAATCTGTATCGTCATTAACACGGTCTAAATATTTGTTTAAAAAACTATCCGAACCGCCAAGACCATCTCCGATCTCATTTAGAGGTGTGGCAATGTTTTGAGCATTTACATTCCCAAATAAGTAACCGTAAGCTTCATCCCAATCGTGCTCCATAGAAGTGTAGTTCTTAGTTTCACCATTTTTCACTTCTAACACATCATTGGTATTGTTATCTTCTGTAGAAGATAGGAAATCTTCACTAATATAATTATTCAACATCTGGTCTACCATCATTGCTCCTATTAAAGATTTGTTGAATGCTTGATTCAGCTCTAAACCTTTGGCATTAACGTAGCGTGTCGTTCCGTCTTCTGCAACACCTTCCTGGATAAAACCTGGATTACCAGCAGAGGCATTATTAGACCAAGCAGGGAATACTTCTGCTACTTGCTCTGCGATCCAACCGTCAAAATCAGCTACATTACTTGGGTTAAAAGAACCTCCGAAAAAGTCAAAAGATGCTGCTGTTTTGGTTCTTACTACCTTGTCTGTAGCAGCATTCAAGTCTGGATTCATGAAATTATTACCTGTATTAGCATACATGCCATCAATCTGTGCTTCAGTAAGACCAGTGTTGGTAAAAGCTCTGATTATTTCTTCTGCCATTAAAATTCTTGTGGTTTGCCCACTAAAACTTACTGATGTTTCTCCGTTTCTTTCAAAAGTGTAGGTTGTTGGTGCTTGTACTTGTGGTTGTGGCTGAGATGTATTGTCATCATCACTTGAACAACTCATGGTTATGCTTCCTAATGCTATTACGCCTAATAAAATTTTTCTCATAGCTAATGATACTATTTAGATTGTTTTTAAATAATTGACGCAAAAATAATATCAGAACTCGATTAGACAAAATTTATTTAGATTAATTTTAAACAAATTCATAATATACTGAAAATCAATACATAATATTCACACATATAAAGAAAGGTTATTAAATTGAGTCAAAATTACATTAAAAATATACTAATGGTATTGGGTAAAAACCTTAGTAGCTTCATTATAAGCACTTTCAAAGCTCATAGCATTTAAATCATGGACTTTTCGCTGTGTGAAATAGGATAATAATTTCTCTGTAGGCATATTACCGGTAAGTTCGTCTTTTGCCATAGGACAGCCTCCAAAACCCTGAATGGCGCCATCAAAGCGTCTGCAACCTGCATTATAAGCTGCATCAACTTTTTCAAACCATGTGGTTGGTGTGGTATGTAAGTGGGCGCCAAACTCGATATTTGGGTATTTAGGGATCAAATTAGAAAATAAGTAATCAATATTATCGGCATTTGAGCTGCCAATAGTATCACTTAAAGAAAGAATCTTAACTCCCATTTTAGACAAACGCTCTGTCCACTCCCCTACAATATCTACATTCCAAGGATCACCATAAGGGTTACCAAAACCCATAGAGATATATACCACAACCTCTTTACCTGAAGCATTAGCAATTTCTAAAATCTCTTTGAGTGTTATTACGGATTGCGCAATGGTTTTGTGCGTATTACGCATTTGAAAATTCTCTGATATAGAAAAGGGAAATCCCAGATAATCGATCTCTTGGTGCTGTGCTGCATCTCTGGCACCTCTGGTATTAGCAATAATAGCCAGTAATTTACTACTCGTAGTACTGAGATCTAATCTCGATAATACATCAGCAGTGTCTACCATTTGCGGGATAGCCTTAGGTGAAACAAAACTTCCAAAATCGATAGTATCAAAACCTACCCTCAACAGGGACTGAATGTATTGTACCTTTTGCTCTGTTGGAATAAAAGCCTTAATGCCTTGCATAGCATCTCTTGGACATTCTATAAGTTTTACTGTTTCATTCATGGTCCCCAAATATAGGTTTTACGACAACGATATCATAACCTGTAAGCTTATATTAAGATAAATATCGCAATAGCTACAAACACTATAATCTGTAGCCATTTTAAAAAATTACCGGATTGCTTGTGTTTTAATGTATAATTTTTAATTGTACCTGCCAGTAATGCAATTACAGAAAATATAATAAACGAAACCAACATAAAAATCCCTCCTAAAATATAAAACTGTACCACAGTACTCATAGTATCACTGAATAAGAATCCCGGGAAAAAGGCAAGAAAAAAAAGAGTAACTTTGGGGTTTAGGACATTCATAAAAAACCCCTGTACAAATAATTGTTTTAGGGTTTTCTTTGGAGCTTCAGAATTAAAATCAAGTTGGCTATCAGATCTGTATATTTTATATGCTAAAAAAACAAGGTAAATGGCTCCCGCAATCTTAATACCATAAAATACTGACGGGTTACTCTTTATAATCGCCGATATTCCAAAAGCAAGTAAGGTTGTGTGTATAATGCATCCCGCAATTAATCCACAAACTGTTGCTATACCATATGACCTTCCGTTAACAATACTTTGGGTTAAGACATAGATATTATCTGGCCCGGGTGATATGGCCAAAACAGAAGTGGCCATCATGAATGAGATTAATAAGTCGTAGTTCAAAATCTAAAAAATTTAAACAAAAATACGTTAAAACTTAAATTTCATGTAAGGTTAACAATAGTTACCCGACTGGTTAACAAAGATCAACCCTATGAAAAAAACTACTTTTTTATTTTCTCTATTAACTTTTTTATCTGTAGTCCAGGTTTTTGCGCAACAATCTGTAGCGACTTATGATATTAGTTTTACCAGCACATGGAATTCCACAGATCATGGTACCCTTCCGGCAAATGCACATTGGTCAGATTTAGTGGGAGCAAACCATAACAGCAATATCACCTTTTTAGAAATGGGTCAGCCTGCATCTCCAGGTATTGAAGATGTTGCCGAATTGGGTGTTAATACTGATTTTAATACCGAAGTTCAGACTGAGATTAATAATGGTAATGCGCAACAATGGTTACAATCGGGCTTTTCACCTTTTGCAGCAATTAGCACTGCCAGTTTGAATGCTATAGAAATCAGTTCTGATTATCCATTATTAACACTTGCTTCAATGATAGCTCCAAGTCCCGACTGGATGATTGCCGTTAATAGCCTAAACCTTATTGATGAAAATACAAACACTTGGAAACCTTCTATTGTTGTCGATTTATTTCCTTACGATGCTGGCACTGAAGAAGGGTTTGGCTACTCTATAAACAACGATCCAACAATTGGTGGTGTTATTACCAATATTGCCGGTGCACCCGGTTATCCTTTTAACACTAATAAAGTAGGTACATTAACTATAACGCTTAGAAGTGTATTGAGTGTTGATGACCAGGAACAACAAACCAGTAAGGTAGATATTTACCCTAATCCTGCAAAAGATAACATTACCATTAGATCTTCAATAGCTATTAAAACTATTGACGTTTATAGTATTCTTGGAAAAAAAGTGAAACAATACCAATTTGATTCCAACATTACCGAACAATCCTTGGATCTGTCCTCATTACAAAGTGGGATGTATATGATTCGCTTTGAAACTAACAATGGTAGCATTCTAACTAAAAAACTGGCCCTTAAATAATAATATAATAACTAACTTTATATATCACTTCATGTAAAGGCGAATTGGTGTACTAATTCGTCTTTTTTAATAGGGCTTTATTGATAGATTTTATAAGTTTGGGACCTTCATATATAAAGCCTGTGTAGAGTTGTACAAGATCAGCACCGGCTTCAAACTTCTCCATAGCATCTTTAACAGAGTGAATGCCTCCTACTCCGATAATAGGAAACGCTTTATTGCTTTTTTCGGATAAAAACCGAATAACTTCAGTAGACCTTGACGTTAAAGGCCTACCACTCAATCCACCGGTTTCAGACTTATTTACACTTGTTAACCCTTCTCTTGAAATGGTAGTATTGGTCGCTATAACACCATCTATTTTGGTTTCAGCAACAATCTCAATAATATCTGTAAGTTGTTCATCCGTGAGGTCAGGTGCTATTTTTAGAAGGATTGGCTTTGTACTGGATTTTTTAGCATTCTCTTCCTTTAAAACCTTTAACAGTTGCGTTAGTGGTTCTTTATCTTGTAGTGCTCTTAGGTTGGGAGTATTGGGAGAACTTACATTAACCACAAAGTAATCTACATGATCAAATAAGGCTTCAAAACACAGCTTATAGTCTTCAACAGCACGTTCGTTTGGTGTGATCTTATTCTTACCAATGTTTCCGCCTATTAAAACACCTTTGTTTTTCTTTAGTCGTTCTACTGCTGCTTTCACACCTCCATTGTTAAAGCCCATCCTATTGATTATGGCCTGATCTGACTTTAGTCTGAATAACCGTTTCTTGGGATTACCGTCCTGAGCTTTTGGTGTAAGTGTACCTATTTCTATAAAACCAAAACCAAAATTTGAAAGCTCATTATAAAGTTTAGCGTCTTTGTCAAACCCGGCAGCTAAACCGACAGGATTCTTAAATTTCAATCCAAATAATTCTCGCTCTAAGGCATCATTTTTAACCTCATAGGTATGTTTGATCAAAGATCTCATACCGGGAATTCTGGAAAAAAATCGAATGGTAGAAAATGTAAAATGATGTACACTTTCCGGATCAAAACAAAAAAGGAAAGGTCGGATGATTAGTTTATACATTTCAGGAATTTTGCTGTGCAAAAGTACAAAAACTAACCTTTAGGTTGCTGAGTAATATACGTAAAAAAAAATAATATTTACTATCATTTATCATGTTATAAATTCAAAGGTTTATCTAATTTTATGCCAATAAAATGATATAAATTATGAAAAAAATAATATTACCAGTTGATTTCTCTAAACACTCTGAATACGCATTAAAAGTAGGTGCTACATTAGCTAAAAAATACGATGCAGAACTCATTGTAATGCACATGCTTGAGTTGTCTGAATCCATCTTTTCTTCATCAAGTTCTGATAAACAAGAAGAAACAGCATTTATGCTTATGGTTGCCAATAAAGAGTTTGAGAATTTTTTAGATAAAGATTTTCTCAGTGATGTTAAAATCACACCTATGATTAAACATCATAAGGTTTTAAAAGAAGTAGACAGAGTTGCTAAAGAGATAGATGCCGACCTTGTCATCATGGGGTCTCGTGGTCATAGTGATCATGATGGTATTTTCACAGGATCAAACACTGAAAAAGTCGTTCGCTATAGCGATACTCCTGTTTTAGTTGTAAAATCTGATCAGGATTCTGTTAATTTTAATGATATTGTTTTGGCTACTGATTTTTCAGAAGAAAGCATTTCCGCAGTAAAGAAAGCTGTACAATTACTAAGTCAACTTGGTAGCAACTGTACTTTAGTACACGTTAATCTTCCAAATACCGGATTTTTAAGTACTTCAGAAATTGAAGAAAAAAGAGATGAATTTTTGGATCGTTCAGGTTTAAAAGATTGGTCTGAAAAAGTTGATTATATCTCTGATTATAGTGTCGAAGATGGTGTACTAAACTATGCCGAGAAAAAGGGTGTTGATGCTATTGCGATTACCACTCATGGCAGAACCGGATTGAGTCATTTCTTTGGTGGCAGCATTTCTGAAGATTTGGTTAATCATTCCAAACTTCCGGTGATCACCTTTAAATATTAGCTATTAAGAGCCTTAGATTTCTCATTCAGAAATCTAAGGCTCTTAAGCTTCTGTAGAAGAGTGTTTAATATATTTTTCTACAACCACAGCAGTAATAATAACAATATAAAATTGCCCCATTAGTCCTACTAATACAGCAGCCTTTTGCGCTATCGGTATTGTAGGAACAATTTCGCCGTAACCAATAGTAAGTAACGTAATATAGGCATAATAGAGAATTCCCTCAGATTTTAAAACAATATCATTGGTTTCAATTAAATTCCCTGAAAATGCTCCTGGGTTAGTCAATTCAATAGACATAAATAAAAAAAAAGCTAAAAATCCTAAGGATATATAACCACTCATTAAGCCCATAATCACATTTTTAGTAACACGCTTGGCGCGCCAAACTTGCTTAATAATATTCCAAGATACCGTGAGGTAAAAGACAAAATAAATCGAAAGTCGCAATAATAAGTTTTGTGTATTTTGAGTTCTAGAAATCATATCAAACCCAAAGACAAAAGTGGAGATCATAAATAACAAAATAAAAAACCACATTAGCTTTTTGTTCTTTGAAATCATTAATATACCTGAAGCTATACTTAAGAGATAGAACAATGGTAATAGGATATATTCATAAAACTCTAGAGGAAATAACAACGATCCAAAAAGTATTGTCAATTGTATGGTTAAGAAAACTTCAAACCGAAGTGTATACAGTTTATCTATCATCATTTCTAATCTAATAACTCTTCTTTAAATGTATAGTCTTTATAACTTACTTTGTACAATAAACTATAAAATGACGGAATAAATAATAAGGTGATAATGGTTCCAAATAACAGTCCTACCATTATACTAACTGCCATACCTTCCCACATTTCACCGCCACTTAAATATAATGGAATTAGACCCAAAACTGTTGTAAATGTAGCTAACAGAATAGGTCTAAATCGTTGCAGACATGCAGCAATTATGGCATCTTGAATATTTCGTTTAAGCTCGGTTTCTTCTATTTGTATACGGTCAATAAGTACAATAGCATTATTAATAACAATACCTGCTAGAGAAATAACCCCAAGAAAAGGCATAAAACCAAAAGGTTCCTGAAAAATCAATAGGCCTATGACTACACCTATAATACCTAAAGGTATGGTCGATGATACCATTAGAGTTTTTCTAAAGGAATTGAATTGAATGATAAGCAACAATAATATGATAAAGCCAGATAAGGGAAGGTATTTTATTACTGCTCCCATATTCTCTGCTGTGTTTTCTGCATCACCACCATACTTATAATCATACCCTTCCGGCCATGACTTTACTTGTTCTTCCATCCATGGCTTAAGCGTTGTCATAATAGCAGAAGCATTCCCATCTTCATTCAATTCGCTACTCACTATTATCGTTCTATCAATATCCAATCGTTTTATTTTAGCGTACTGCCATTGAGGTTCTATACTGGCCACCTGAATTAAAGGCACACTTTTACCTGTATTTTGGGCATAAATGTTTAGAGTCTCTATAGAAGCCAGTGTTTGTTGCTGACTACTTTCACTACGCATGACTATGGGGATAGATTTATCATTCTCCCGATACTCTCCGGTGGTGAATCCGTCTAAAACAGTTTGCAACGATGTTGCTACATCCTGGCTGGTCACCCCAGCCAATTGCGCTTTATTCTGGTCGATCTTCACCACAAACTTTTTACTCTTCGGCCCCCAATCGTCCTTCACATTTTTAGTGCCTTGTATTGAAGTTAACTTCTGCTTTACAATTTCTGAAAGCATCGATAATTCATCAGGATCATCACCAGATATTTTAACTTCTATAGGCGTTCCTCCGCCTCCTGAACCTAGAAGCCCTATCTTAATATCTGCATTTGGAAATGTTTTAAAACAATACGCATCCAGACGCTTTACCATTTCATTATTATAGGTGAAATCCGACACATTAACCAACATATGCGCATAACTGTCATCAGGCTCATCAGGAGAATATCCAAGATCATACGATTCTGGGCCTTTACCAACATAGGACGACCAATCGGTAATACCGTTAATCCTATCGGTATTGGTTTTTAATGAGTCTACAATAAACTGCTCAATACCTTTTACTATATTTTGAGTTGTTTCTATACGCGTGCCTTGCTGAAGATTAACATCTACTGTTATCATATTTCTATCACTATCCGGAAAGAATACAAAAGCGATTTTGGTAAACCCAAACAATGACAAAAAGAATAAGACAACGATACCCAAGAGCACCAATCGTTTGTATGATAATGCTACAAGAATCAGATTTTTGTAATATACCTTCAGAGCATTTATTACACGATCTATAACACTTGGTTTTCGGTCTGCTTTTGGCTTAATCTTTAAAAATAAAAAGCAAAAAAGTGTAATTACGGTAAGTGCTAATATCCATGAGGACAATAAGGCCATGGATATAACCACAAATATAGGCCCTACGATATCACCCATTGTTGATTCTGCTAAGTAAAAAGCTAAAAAGGCTGCCGATGTGGTCAGTGTTGAAATTAATAATGGTGTAAACAATTCTCCGCAAGCTTCTACAGCTGCATCTTTGACCTTGGTCCCATTTTCCATTTTAACCATTATGGTTTCTGCAACCACTATGGCATTGTCTACCATCATTCCTAAAGCCATTATGAGTGCGGCTAAAGTCACCTGATTAAGCCCCATACCAATAACGCCCATTAACATCAGTGTCATGATGGTTACCATAGGAATTAAACTGGCTATAATAGATCCGGTTCTCACACCTAAAAATATGAGCATTACCAGCAGTACAATAACTATAGATTGGATAAGGTTAACTATAAAATCACTGATCTTTACATCAATATAAGTATCGAGAGAGGCTAATCGTTGTAGTTCTAAACCAATAGGTAATTTTTTCTCCCATGACTTTATAACCCCATTAATATCTTCTCCCAATTGAATAACATTGGCTCCTTCCTTAAGACTGACATGCATAGATATTGCATCCTTACCATTGACTTTAACAACTTGTGTTGGTGGTTCTATGTATGATTTCTTTATTGTCGTAATATCTCCTAAATAAACCAGTTGACTACCATCGCCAACAGGAACCAACATGCGTTCAATGTCTTTAATGCTATTGAAGTTACCTGTAGGTTCAAGTATAATACGCTCATCTTCTAAGTTCACTTGCCCGCCTGAACTCAAAATATTTGTCGAAGCAATTAAACTTTGAAGTTTGGAGGATGACAATCCATATTCCTTAAGTCTTGTATTGTCAAATTCAACGAAGACGCGTTCTTCCTGAACACCTCCCAGCTCAACTTTGGCAGCAAAATCGAGTTTTATTAAATCATCTTTAATATCATCAACATAGCTCTTGGCCTCTGCATAAGAAAACCCATCAATAACCAATCCTATCGCTATACCAAATACCTCACCAATACCATCATCATTTAAATCCGGAACTACTCCGGATGGCAAACCTTGTATTGCACTCAATTTTCTACGTAACCTATCCCAAACAGCTTGTAAGTCTTCTGGTTTTACTTCATCTTTTAATTCTACACTTACTACGGAAAGTCCTGATCTTGATGTACTGGAGACTTCTTTCAACTCTGGAAGTTCCTGAGCCACTTTTTCGACTTTATCAGTTACTAATTGTTCAACACGTTCCGGACTTGCTCCGGGAAACGAAGAAACCACAGTTGCGACTCTTACCGTGTATGGCGGCATACTATCTCGAGGAAGGCTTTGATAAAGTACAATTCCCATTAATATTATGGTCCCCAGGACGGTAAAGGTAATACGGTTCTTATCAATAGAAAACTTTGCTAAATTCATACGTTACTAATTTAGTTTTACTTCCTGTTGATCTAACAGCATCTGCAATCCGGCAGTAGCAATTTTTTGCCCTACATTTAACCCTGAAGTCACTTCAAAACCTTCTGATGTTAATGCTCCAATTGTTACTTTTTGCTTTTTAACATTTGCTTTTTCTTTATTTCCTTCGATAATAAAAACAAAAGGTCCATTACTATCCTCTCCTACAGCACTTGCCGGAACTACCAATTGTTTTTTACCCGTTTGATGCTCCGCAAATTCAAAAACAACATTGGCTGCCATACCACTTTTAATGCGCTCATCCTTGTCCATAACTACTACAGTAACAGGATATGTTGAAGTATTTCTATCCAAAGCAGGGGCTACTTCAGTTACCATCGCATTAAAGGTTTCATCTTTGATAGCTGAAAAAGACACTTCTACTTTCATATCTTTTTTAACCGAATTAATTACAGATTCTGGTAGTCCTAATTCAATTTCTATTGCTGTTCCGGCATTCAAAACACCTATAACCTCTCCCGGACTCACATTCTCATCAACTTCAGAATTCACTGTTGCAATAACACCATCCTCAGGTGCATATACATATCCAAATCTTATCTGTTCTTGCTGTATGGCCACACTACGTTTAGAGGATTCAAAACTGGCCACTGCATTCCGATAGGAGTTTTTAGCAGCTTCATAATCGCTCAATGAAGAACTTCCTTTCTCGTATAATTTTCTAACCCGATTAAGATTCAGCTTAGAAGTATTCATTTGAGATTCTGCACTGCTTTTAGTCTCTAAAGCTGATTCGTAATTGAGTCGCGATTGTACATTATCTAACTTAGCTAGTAATTGTCCTTTTTTTACTTGTTGCCCCAATGTCATATTCAATTCAGTGATGATTCCAGAATTTCTAAAACTCAGGTTTATGATCTTTTCCGTTTTGGCTGCTCCACTGAAATTTCTGATTTTTTCACCACCGAGGTACTTTACTTCTGTATACTTTACCGGCCTGATGATTTTTTCCGGTGTTTCCTTTTTGCTATTACAACTAAAAATAATGGTCATGTAGCATAATCCTAAGACCACTCGTGTGTATTTTAAAAACATAAATATGGATGGTTTGTTAGTCATTTTGTTCTGAATTACTAAATTCTAAAAATCGTGTTAGGAAATCTTGCCGTTCTTCTTCGGTTTGAAGTAGAAAATAAGACCCTTTAAAACGTTCCAATTGAAGTGTACTCAATAAATAATTATATGTAGCATTAGCACTCGCTTGTTGAGCTTGTATGTAATTATTCTGTGCATCTAAAAGCTGAACGATATTTACAGCACCACTGGCATAAGAGGTTTGTGTAAGCTCTAATGCTTCTTTAGCAGATGCCTCAAAAACTTTTGACAGTTGGATGTTAGACAGCTGATTGATTAACTCCAGTACCGCACTATTAACATTGTTTTCCAAAGACAACTTAAAAGCATTAATATTCACATTGATCTGATCTTTTTGAATGCTTGCAATCTGTTGATTTAGATTTTGTTTATTCTGATTAAAAATGGGCAATGACACATTAACGCCTACATTATAAAATCCTTCCGGTGGTGAAGGAAACGATGGTGGAAATGTGCTACCAACACCAGATCTGTTAAACTCATAACTATATTGTCCTTGTAAAGCTATAGTAGGCAAAAAACGTCCTGTTCCAAATAATTTTTCACTCCTTTCCGTAGCATCAAGATTATAAGCCAGTGACTTTAACTCTGGCGAATTGTTATATGCTTCTTCCACAAGAAACTTAACAAAGCGTTTTCTCAATTTGGCATTATCAAGAAAAGATGCCAGTTGTTTATAATTTGAATCGCCTATGAGTTTATCTTGCAATTCTGCTTCTTCGACATCAATCTTTGTATCAATCGGATTATTAAGCACTCTGTTAAGTTCATAATAAGCTTGTTCTAATTGATTGATGGCTTGTACCAACTCTTGCGTGTTCTGTGCCATCTCACTTTTAAAACGTAATACATCAGCTTTTCCCGCCTGCCCCGATTCAAAGTTTTGAGAAGCAATTCTAAAATTAAACTTGGTGAGCTCCAAATTTTGATTTTGAATAGTCACATTAGTTCTTAAAATCAAAGCATTAAAATATGCAACAGATGCATTAAGAATTGTATTCAATTCCTCGGCGTTATAGTTTTCCTGTTGGGCCTTTTGTAACGACTTTTGAATACTAATATTAGCATTGGCAGATTCTGAAAACACAGTTTGGTTTAAGGATAAATTTCCTGAAGTGGAAAACTCGGGGTTTTGACCATTGGAAGCTTCTGCAAGTTCAGGGTCTACATAACTACCCGATGCTGTGGCTGTAATATTTGGCAAATAATCACTCTTGGCTACCTGAACATCTTTTTCGTTAAGTAATACCTCCTGTCTAGCGGTTTCAAGTTCTAAATTTCTGGATACGGCTTCGCGCATAACCTGTTCCAAACTGTACTGCTTATCAGATAATTTATCTTTAGGGTTACCTACAAAATTTGTGGTAGCTATTAAACTGTACTTTACATCCACACCAACCTTTTCTGCTGTTGTAAAATTGAGTGTTAGTGTCTCTTCGGTATCCAAATTAATATAAGCATCTTCAAAAGCACCTTCGTTGATCACATTTTCAACTGTTAGCGCTATACGCCTAAAGAACTGGTCAATCCCTGTCTGATCCTGATTAGCAGCCATAAGCCCTAGTTCTACATCTGCTACTGATGTTGAAGTGAATGAAGGCAATTTCTTTTCAATAAGCTTGTCTGCTAAAGTTTTGATCTCAGATTCTGAAAGGTAAAATCCTCCCATCATATATACCGCATCATAACCTGTAAGGTTATTAAGAATGTCATTTAAATTAGAGAAAGAAACAATATCAATGTCTATACCCAGTCTATTTTCTACAGCGGTAAATACTTCATCTATGGGTTGATTATCTCTATACGCTTTTTCAATAAAAGTGACGACCTTTTCAGGTTCTACCAATTCAATCAACAATTCCAAGTCTCTTGTTATCGAATGATTGGTAAGTATGGTTGTCAGATTTACCTTATTCTCAACAGCATTTATGGCATCATCTGTTAATAACTCCTTGCTAAATGTACCAAATAGAATAGTAGGTTTTTCAAAGGTTTCTATTTTAGAGATCATTGTATTATTAACCGCTCCAAAGGCAATAATAATATCCGTATCATTATTTAGAAGCGTATTATAATTCGTTCTGGCAACATTGAGATTATAACCATTCACTAACCTGTTTTCCTGAGAAAACCTTACGGTTGCATCTTCACCGACAACAGCTTTAATCTCTTCCTTTAACTGATCTAATAATATTTCAATCTCTGTATTATTAAAATCCAGTAAAAATCCAATATCAAAAACTTTTGATTGCGAATAGGTAAAAAAAGATACGAGGAAAACTAAAGCAATAGTAATTATAGAACGCATTATTAGGCTGGTTTTGATAAGTTTAAAAATAAATATATTTTTTATTGTAAAATAATTTTCACCTCATTCATTTTATATTATTTTCAATAATTATTATAAATTAAATACTTATGCAACATATTATCGATCGTTTTATCAGTTATGTCACAGTAGATACTGAATCGGATCCTAATTCGAATACTACACCCAGTACAGAAAAGCAATGGGACTTAGCCAATCAATTGGTTGAAGAACTCAAAGCCATCGGGCTTAGTGATGTTACCATTGATGAAAACGCTTATATCATGGCTACCTTACCCAGTAATATAGATCATGATGTTCCCGTCATAGGGTTTATATCCCACTTTGACACATCGCCTGATTTTACCGGAGCTAATGTCAACCCTCAAATTATTGAGAACTATGATGGTAAAGATATTGTTTTAGACGCTGAACAGAATATCGTGCTATCGCCTGATTATTTCGAAGATCTCTTACTCTATAAAGGTCAGACTTTGATTACTACAGATGGCCATACTCTACTTGGCGCTGATGATAAAGCCGGTATCACTGAGATTGTTACTGCCATGGAATACCTTATCAACCATCCGGAAATCAAACATGGGAAAATTAGAATAGGCTTCACACCTGATGAAGAAATAGGACGTGGCGCTCATAAATTTGATGTAGAAAAATTTGGTGCCGATTGGGCGTATACTATGGATGGGAGTCAAATTGGTGAGCTTGAATATGAGAACTTTAATGCCGCTGGCGCTGTTGTGAAAGTAAAAGGTAAAATTGTACATCCGGGATATGCCAAAGGTAAAATGGTAAATTCAATGTATTACGCCTCAGAATTCATCAATGCCTTACCTCGTATGGAAACTCCTGAGCATACTGAAGGTTATCAAGGCTTCTTTCATCTTCATAATATAGATGGAAAAGTTGAAGAAACTGTACTACAATATATCATAAGAGATCATGATAAAGACAAGTTTGAAGCCAGAAAAGCACTGATTCAACATATTGCCAATGACCTTAATCAAAAACACGGTAAAGCTATTTTTGACATTGAAATTAAGGATCAGTATTTTAACATGAAAGAAAAGGTGGAACCAGTGATGCATATTGTTGATATTGCCGAAAAAGCGATGAAATCATTAGAAATTACACCTATTATTAAACCTATTAGAGGCGGCACGGATGGGTCTCAACTTTCTTACATGGGCTTACCTTGTCCAAATATTTTTGCCGGTGGGCATAATTTTCACGGCAGGTACGAATACGTTCCGGTAGAAAGCATGCAAAAAGCTGTTGAAGTAATCTGTAAAATTGCAGAGTTAGCTGCTTTGAAAAATGATTAATCATACAATCTTATGAAAAAAGTTGATTCTGTAGATGCGTATATAAAATATCACAATCAATGGTCAGATGCTTTAACCATTTTAAGGGATATGATATTAAAAACAGACCTTGAAGAAACTTTAAAGTGGAGTGCTCCTGTGTATAGCTTGAATGGTAAGAATGTAGTTGGTATCAGTGCTTTTAAAAACCATTTCGGATTGTGGTTTTTTAACGGTGTATTCTTAAAAGACAAACACCAATTATTGATTAATGCTCAGGAAGGTAAAACCAAAGCATTGCGACAAATTCGGTTTCATTCCATAGATGAAATTGATACTTCCGTTCTTCTGGATTATGTTGAAGAAGCTATAGAAAATCAAAAATCGGGTAAGATTCTTAAACCGAAGCGTCAAGCTTCCAAAACTGTAGAAATTCCATCAGAGCTAGAAGTGTCATTAAATAATGATATCGCTTTAAAAAGTAATTTTGAAGCACTGTCTAATTACAAGCAAAAAGAATATTGTGAATACATTGCCACAGCCAAACGTGAAGCCACAAAACAATCGCGATTAGAGAAGATTATACCAATGATCAAAAATGGTATCGGATTACATGATAAGTATCGTAATTGTTAACTTGTAATACTAAAAAATGCCACTTAAAAAGTGGCATTTTTTTCATCAGATAAATTCATCTGTTTATTTTGTTGCAGGTGTGTTTAGTTTACTACTCATTTCCATAGAAATAGCCGAGCGATCAAACTTTATTTTTCCTGCTAAGGTTTCAATAACACAACTGTTGTCTTTGTCATTGACATCTACCACTTTACCATGCATACCACTTTTAGTGATAATACGATCGCCTCGTTTAAGCGCACTTGCAAATTGTTTTTCTTTTTTTGCACGCTTCATCTGTGGTGCAATCATAAAGAAATACACAACAGCAAACATGGCTACAAATGGTAAAACCGAACTTAATCCTTCCATTAAATTATCGCTTCTTATTTATGATTATGTCCTTTGTGGTCTGCTTGAGATGTTAATGGCGATATTTTCGCTGTTCCTGCTGGTTTAGTTGAAGCTTTCTTAGCCGGTGCATTAGGATCTTTTTCAACGAAAGCAGAAATTTTAACAGTCTCCTTACCTTTTTCAGTATTTGTAGTTAAAGTTACTGTTTTAGACACTTTATTACCATTACCTTTTCCATTGAATTTCACTGTAAATTCTCCGGTATCACCTGGTGCTACTTCTTTAGTCCAGTTAGATGGTACAGTACATCCACATGTACTTTTAATATTACTTACCACTAACATTGATTTTCCGGTGTTAGTGTATTTGAATACCGTTTCAACCGGAGTACCATTTTCAATAGTACCAAAATCGTGTTCTGTTTTATCAAAAGCTATTGAAGGAAATTCTCCTGCATTAGCGTCTCTTTCAGCAGCTTGAGCTACATTTTCAGATTTCACTTTACTTGCTGCATCATCTTTACAAGATGTAAAGGCTATCATACATAATGCACTTAACCCTAAAATTACTTTTTTCATAGAATATGCTTTTTAATTAATTAAGTAGATTTACTTTCAGCCGCTAAATGTACTAATAATTTCGTCGAAATTAAAACTTTTAGTGGCTTGTTAACAGTAATAAAAGCTTTTATAACAACCCCCTGCCAGTTTTGAGGTGCTTATTTTCGGCTTTATACTCTTTTACGATTTTATCTAATACGCCGTTAATGAATATACTACTCTTTGGTGTGGAATATTCCTTAGCTATTTCGAGATACTCATTCATGGTAACTTTAAATGGAATAGATGGGAATTTTTGAAATTCGCATATGGCCATTTGCAGTAACACACCATCAATACTTGCTAGTCGGTCCGTGTCCCAATTGGTAGTCTTATCTGCTATTTCATCATAAAACAAAGAACGATTGAGTAAGGTTTTGGTAAACAATTGCTTTGCAAAATCTCTGTCGTCGTCGTCTTTATATAAATCTGGCAACCAAATAGAGGTATCACTATTGGGTTTTACTTTTCTCAACAATTTTATGATTAATGTATTAACTACCGGCAAATCGTCAAGCCATGTCAGCCTTTTGTCTTCAAAATAATCGTATAGCTTCTCATTAGGCGCAATAACATCAGAGTAAATACTAACTAAAAATGCCTTGTCTGCCTTAAATCCTGACGAAGGTTCATTCATATAGGTTTTATAAACCTCACTTTCTGTTATGGCTTTGTAAATGAGCTCTACATATTCAAAATCTAAATCCCAGAAATTGAGCTTTTTCTGTTCGATAGCATCTGTAAGTAACTTATTTTTGCTTATGAGTTCTAAAATGACATTATCTGCAAATGCTCTATTGGGATTTCTATCAGCAGAAGTTGCTAATAACTTTTTCTGAGTTTTGTCTAACCGATCTTTAGCCTTTTTCTGCACTTCTATTAACAATGCTAAAATAGCAAGATAAAGATCGTACATGCTGTTCATACTGTAGAATAAGAATTTTTCGTCTTTTGAAAAATCATCACTTTCTCCGCCTTGAAAAGCGAATAAGGATTGCATGACTTTAATACGAATGTGTCTTCTGTTTAGCATGTTAAAAGAACTAAAGGTTATTTTTAGAATTAAAAAAGGTGAAAGCTATTATCTTTCACCTTGCAAAAATAAAATTATTTCGAATCCGAAAAACGAATTATTTCGAATTTTCTTTTTTTCTGTTTTCAATACGTTCTTTGGCAATATTTAGCGCCGCAGTTTGTGCAGTTACATCATTAGCTTCTGCATGTTTAAGAATCTCTAATGTTGTATTGTATATATTCTCGGTCTTTCTCATGATCTCTTGTCTTCCATAATCTTCCAACTCTGCATAAACATTAATAATACCTCCCGCATTAATTAGGAAATCCGGAGCGTAAACAATACCTCTTTCCTGTACTAATCGACCATGTTTGTCTTCATTTGCTAATTGATTGTTAGCAGCACCGGCTATTACTTTAGCTTTGAGTTTATAAATAGTATCGTCATTTATAGTAGCTCCCAATGCACAAGGGGCATAGATATCCATGTCTTCGCTGTAAATATCTTCTCCTCTGTATATGCTTGCGCCGTATGTTTTACTTACAGCCTCCATACGTTCTTCACTGATATCTGTAATGGTTACTCTAGCACCTTCATTTACCAAATGCTCAACAAGTGCTTCACCTACATTACCAATACCTTGCACAAAAACAGATTTATCTTCAAGGATGTCAGAGCCAAATTTATATTTTGCAGCTGCTTTCATCCCCATAAAAACACCATAGGCTGTGATTGGAGAAGGGTTACCCGCTCCACCTTTGCTCTCTGATATTCCGGTTACATAAGGGGTCACTTCTCTTACCAAGTCCATATCAGATGTAGCCATCCCGACATCTTCAGCAGTAATGTATTTACCACTTAAAGAATGTACAAACTCACCAAAGCGCTTCATTAATTCAGGCGTTTTTTGTGTTTTAGCATCACCAATAATTACGGCTTTACCACCTCCTAAATTCAATCCTGTTATTGCGGATTTAAAGGTCATACCACGAGATAACCTTAAAACATCATTCAAGGCCTCCCATTCGTTATTATATTGCCACATTCTGGTACCACCTAATGCTGGTCCTAAAACTGTATTATGTATACCTATTATTGCTTTTAAACCAGTATCTTTGTCGTTGCAAAAAACGATTTGTTCGTGGTCATCAAAAGATTGTTGCCCAAATACCGGAGCAACTTTTGAAAGCTCATTTGAGTTTATAACGTCTGAAATCATGTAAATTTTAATTTAATAGCTGTTTGAAGAAAAGCTAAAAACAGCGTGCAAAAATAAATTATAATTAGAGGATTAGCAAAATATTAACTATAAAATAGGATATTGATAATATTTTTGTTTGCCTATTATTTTGAATGAAAGCACTTAAGCATCTAAATAAATATTTTTACAAGTATAGATATCGACTCTTGGTCGGTTTTTTTATTACTGTTATTGCCAAAATATTTGCTCTTTTTACGCCAAGACTCATAGGCGCTTCTATAAACGTAGTGTCCGATAGACTCGATGGTAAAATTAGTGACGCGGTCTTTAAACATGATCTCTTAATGAATATCATGTACCTGGTAGGTGCTGCAATTGTGGCAGGTTTGTTTACGTTTCTAATGCGTCAAACCATCATCAATGTATCGCGTTATATAGAATACGATCTTAAAAACGAAATCTATAAACATTATCAGGTTTTGTCTTTAAACTTTTACAAATCTAATCGCACCGGGGATCTCATGAATCGAATCAGTGAAGATGTTGGAAAAGTACGAATGTATGCCGGCCCTGCCATCATGTATTCTATAAACATGATTACCTTATTTGTTGTGGCACTGATCTATATGATAAGTACAGCGCCAAAGCTTACACTTTATACGATGCTGCCGTTACCTGTATTATCTATAGCCATTTATCGTCTAAGTAAAGCGATCAATAAACGTAGTACTATTGTTCAGGAATCGTTGTCCAAACTTTCATCATTTACCCAAGAACATTTCAGTGGGATTTCGGTTATTAAGTCGTATGGAATAGAACCAAGAACAAATTCTACCTTTGAGGTATTATCTACAGAAAACAGAGCAAAACAAATAGACCTCACCAAGGTACAGGCCTTATTTTTCCCATTGATGATATTATTGATTGGTATTAGCAATCTTTTGGTGATTTATATCGGTGGCAAACAGTACATCAATGGTGAGATTGAACATATTGGAACCATTGCTGAGTTTATCATTTATGTAAACATGCTTACATGGCCTGTGGCTACTGTTGGTTGGGTCACTTCTTTGGTACAACAAGCTGAAGCTTCTCAAAAACGCATTAATGAATTCTTGAAACAAGAGCCTGAAATTAAAAACACCAACAATGCTCCTACAACTATAAAAGGAGCAATTACTTTTAAAGAGGTCTCTTTCACATATCCTGATACTAACATTACAGCTTTAAAAGCAATTAGCTTTAATGTTGAAGCTGGAAAAACCTTAGCCATTCTTGGAAAAACAGGCTCTGGAAAATCGACTATTTTAGATTTAATCGGTCGTCTTTACGATATTGATCAGGGTGAAATTCTGGTGGATCGTACCCCAATCAAACAAGTTAATCTTCATAGTTTGAGGAACAGCATTGGTTATGTTCCTCAAGATGCCTTTCTATTTTCTGATACTATCAAAAACAACATTATGTTTGGTAAAGCATCAGCTACTGAAAATGAAGTCATTGAAGCTGCAAAACATGCTAAAGTTCATAAAAACATTATGGGCTTTAAAGATGGCTATGATACTGTTTTAGGTGAACGTGGTATTACACTTTCGGGGGGGCAAAAACAACGTATCTCTATAGCTCGTGCTATTATAAAATCTCCTGAAATATTATTGTTCGATGATTGTTTATCGGCTGTAGATACCGAAACCGAAGAAAAAATACTTAAAAACCTTAATAAGGTTTCTAAAGACAAAACCACAATTATAGTGAGTCACAGAGTCTCCTCTGCGAAAAATGCCGATCATATCATTGTCCTTGAAGATGGTAAAATTGTACAGCAGGGAACTCATAAATCTCTCATAAAAGCTGATGGTTATTACAAAGACTTATACCAAAAGCAGCTCTCCGAAAAAGAAATGTTATAATTTGTTGGTTACTATACTTTTTTTTTAGATTTTTGGAAGGAAATTTTAAAATCTATAACTGAGTTATGAGTGATTACGGAATGATGGACAAAGAAGAAATTTATTCAAAAGTATTACGAGCAGGAAGACGCACGTATTTTTTCGATGTGCGAGCTACAAAAGCAGGAGACTATTACCTTACGATTACGGAAAGTAAAAAGTTTACAAATGAAGATGGTTCTTTTCATTACAAAAAACACAAGATTTATCTGTACAAAGAAGATTTTTCTGAATTTAGAGAGATCTTAGGTGAAATGACCGATTACATTATTAATGAAAAAGGCGAAGAAGTCATCAGTGAGCGTCACCAAAAAGATTACAAGCGCGAAGATGATTATTCAAGTAACGAAACAGAAGCTGTTGAAGCATCTGGTTCTGATGGATCTGAGAACTTCACAGACATAAATTTTGAGGATATCTAAAAAAAGCCTTTTCTGTTAAAATAACATAAAAAACCGTTACTAACCCTAACGGTTTTTTTATTTTTATAACTATAACTAACGATACCTCATGCTAAGATTATTTTTATTTTTTGCACTTATAGCCCCTATATGTTTTGCCCAAAATACTGTCGACCTGTCTTATTATCTATCAGATAAAGTAGCATATGACCCTAACATACCAACACCTAAAAGTGTTATCGGACATGAGGTTGGTGAATGGCATATTACCCATGATAAACTCATACAGTATATGTATGTGTTAGATAAAGCGTCAGACAGAATAACTATTGAAGATCGAGGCAAAACTTTTGAAGGACGTCCATTACTATTATTAACTATTACCTCCCCTAATAATCATGCCAATATAAAAGCCATAAATGAAGCACATATTAAGGCTACTGAAAATGATTTTAGTCGTATTGAGGATAGACCTGTAGTTGTATATCAGGGATTTTCCATACACGGTAATGAAGCAAGCGGATCCAATGCTGCAATGTTAGCGGCATATCATTTGGCTGCTGCCCGAGGTAATGCCATCGAAAGTCTATTAAATAAGACCATTATTTTATTTGATCCTTCATTAAATCCAGATGGTTTACAACGGTTTGCTTATTGGGCGAATACGAATAAAAATAAAAATTTAAATCCCGACCCTAACGATAGAGAATACAGTGAAATATGGCCTGGAGGTCGTACCAATCATTATTGGTTTGACATGAATCGTGATTGGCTCCCAGTTCAATTACCAGAGTCCAGAGCACGGATAGCAACTTTTCACCAATGGTTACCCAATATACTAACCGATCACCACGAAATGGGTACCAATGCTACTTTCTTCTTCCAACCGGGTGTCCCTTCAAGGACACACCCATTAACACCATTATTAAACCAAGAACTCACCAAAGGCATCGCCAAATATCATGCAGAAGCATTAGACAACATAGGGTCTTTATATTATTCTGAAGAGAATTTTGATGACTTCTATTATGGTAAAGGTTCCACATTTCCTGATATCAATGGTGGAATTGGGATTTTATTTGAACAAGCCAGCTCCAGAGGTCATATTCAGGAAAGCAGTAATGGTATTTTAACTTTCCCTTTCACAATAAAAAATCAGCTTACCACAACACTTTCCACCTTAAAAGCAGCTTATGAAATGCGGGAAGCTATTTTACAATACCAACACGATTTCTTTAAAAATGCCCGCAATGAGGCTAGTAAAGAAAATCGTAAAGTTATCGTGTTCGGTGATTCAAAAGATGCTGCAAAAACCTATCACTTAGCAGAAATACTCAACAGGCATCAAATTCAATTTTATGACCTAAAAGATGATTTTTCTGAAAATGGCGAATCCTTTAAAAAAGGGTATGCTTATGTTGTCCCAAAAGATCAAAAAAACATTCGCCTTATCAATGCCATGTTCGAAAAACGCACGTCTTTTAAAGACAGTTTATTTTATGACGTGTCTGCATGGACATTTCCTTTAGCCTTCAATGTCGACTATACTGAAACCACAGCAAATATAATCGGAAATCAGATTGATAATCTAAAACCACGAATAGGACGTGTTACCGGGAAAAGTAACTATGCCTATCTTATGGAGTGGCACGAATACTATACACCTAAATTACTGTACAGTCTATTAAAAAAAGGGATACGCGCAAAAGTGAGTTTAAAATCTTTTACCGCTAACGGTAAATCCTACGATTATGGTACAATAATGATCCCTGTAAAAGATCAGGTATTATCCGCCTCTGATTTATATACGTTTTTAGGTCAGTTGGCCAAAGAAAGCCACGTTACCATCGATGCGGCAACAACCGGTTTAAACCAAGGTATTGATTTGGGTAGTAATAACTTTAGAACGCTGCAGCTTCCTAAAATTGCATTACTTGTAGGTCGAGGCATTACATCGTATGATGCCGGCGAAATCTGGCATTTACTAGATACCAGATATGATGTTACCGTTACAAAACTAGATCTTAAAAACTTCAATCGCGTAGATCTTAGTCGTTATAATACAATCATTGTTCCTAACACCACAGGATTAGATACAGATGACACCAAAAAATTAAAAACATGGTTGCAGAATGGCGGCACACTAATCGCTTATAAAAATACTTTAAGATGGTTAAATAATACTGAGTTGATGAAACTAAACATCAAAAAAAGTAGTCTTATCGCAAAAAACACATCGTTTGAACAACGCAGTAATTTTAGAGGTGCTCAAGTGATTGGTGGTGCCATTTTTGAAACGCAATTGGACCGTTCGCACCCTATAAATTTTGGTTACAAAAATAACAAACTACCTATATTCAGAAATTCAACATTGTTTATTGAACCTGATAAGAACAGCTATAACAACCCTATACAATACAGCAAAAAACCATTGCTAAGTGGTTATATCTCGGAGCGCAATCTCGATAGCCTTAGCGAAACAGTCCCATTAAAAATTGGTCGTCTTGGTCGTGGTAAGGTTATCGCATTTACGGATAACACAAACTTTAGAGCCTTTTGGTATGGCACTAACAAGCTGTTGATGAATGCCATTTTCTTCAGGAACGTGTTTTAATTGACCTTATATTATAACTTTTTAAGATACTGAAGTGCCATTTTTCACTTTAGTTTCAGGGTGTAAAAGGTATACATCCTTATCTTTTACAGCGCCCATAACCAAGCATTCACTCATGAATGTCGCTATTTGTTTTTTGGGAAAATTAACAACTGCTATGATCTGCCGACCAACTAAATCAGACTTGCTGTAGATTCTGGTTATTTGGGCTGAGGATTTTTTAATTCCTAAATCCCCGAAATCAATAGTGAGTTGATATGCAGGATTACGAGCTTCAGGAAAATCATTAACTTCGATTATTGTACCTATACGCAAATCTACCTTTGTAAAGTCTTCAAATGTTATTATCTTTTCCATATCTCAAATATTAATCGCTAAAGTACTAAAAAATGGCTCTTACACCATCTAATATGTTACCTCTAGGGACTACGGCTCCCGATTTTACCCTGACTGATACTGTCACAGGTTCTTCCATGCAATTACAAAACTTAAAAGGTACTAATGCCACTCTTATTATGTTTATTTGCAATCATTGCCCTTTTGTGAAGCATGTGAATTCTGAACTGTCTCAACTTGCTAAAGATTATAATGACAAAGGGGTTAATTGCATAGCCATTTCCAGTAATGATGTAGATAATTACCCGGAAGATGCCCCGGAACTTATGAAGGCCAATGCCATAACTCATGATTTTATTTTTCCATACCTCTATGATGAAACACAAGCAGTAGCCAAAGCATATGATGCCGCTTGCACGCCAGATTTTTATATAGTAGATCAAGATTTAATATTGGTTTACAGAGGACAGTTAGACGACTCAAGACCTGGTAACGGCATACCAGTAACCGGCAAAGACATCCGTAATGCATTAGATAAACTCCTTCAACATAAAACCATTTCCGAAAATCAAAAACCCAGTATTGGCTGCAACATTAAATGGAAAATATCATAATTCTTTTTTAGGTACATATTAAATGTATTCGTTTTACGTTTAATACTCACATATCAATAATCAACCTTACGCATGAAATTAAAACGAATCGTATTAGATCTACCTGAGTATTTATTAATAGCTGCAGTACTATTTTACTGGAGTTCTACTGCTCTAATTCTAAATCCAATAGCTATAGTCTTAATGGGTATTCTAATATTTCAATTAATCTTTAAGAATAAAATCATAGGGATTATGATACCCTTTCTGCTTATTTTGATCTGTTTATTTATGCTATTGGCCTTATTGTCTGAATTCAATGAGCTCCCAACTTTTAATGATGAGGCCAAACAGCTTTTGTTTGTGGGCTTATCTTATTTCATTTCTACAATTATCATTTCTGTTGTAATGCTATATAAGTATTTTACATTGGCAACCAAAAAGAACGATCAAAAGATGTATGAGCATCAATAAAGACCTTATCAAATGTTTTTTTGAATGCCTTATCGTGATAAGCATTGTACTTTCTTTCTAGCGAATTACTATACTTTAGTTTAGTTATTTATTGCTACTAACATCCTAATCAACCAATTATATCCTCAGACTACACATTTCAAAAAAAAGCAATAAAAAAATGCAATAGATTTGAAAAGTATCGTCTTCTAAATTAGAGAGCCGTTACAAAGAGGTTTACATGAAATCGGATTTAGATAATAGTAAAAAACTTAAAGACTTTTTTGGTAAAGAATACCAGTCATTAAAGGTATATGTCAGCAGCAGAGTAAGAGACACGGCAAATAGCAATGCTGAAGATATTATTCAGGATGTTGCGCTTAAACTGTTCTCTGGTGCCAATCGGTATGCACCAATCAATAATGTCGCCGGCTTTGTTTATCGTTCTATAAAAAATAGAATCATCGATGTAAGGCGGACCAAAGTCCCTACAGATTCTATAGAGACTGACGGCTTACAATTTGATTTATCGGAAATGTTAAATCAATCCTCAAATGTATATGCTTCCGACAAAATGGCCCATGTATTAAAGAGTTGTATTCAGCAGCTAAAACCATGGTATAGAGATATTATTATAGCTATAGATTTTGAAGGGTATTCTTATAAAGAAATATCCGAAGAAACAGGAATTCCTGAAGGCACCTTAATGTCCAGACGCCATAGAGCCATAGGCATTTTATATAAAAAAATTGAAATCGAACTTAATAAACATAAAACGTAAATACAATGAAAAATTTTTTCACTCATAAATTCAGAGAAAAATCTCCTGGAGAGATCATAGCCATGATCATACTGGGCGCTATAATTATCACAGGCTTAGCCATATTATTTGGCTATGTTATCATGTGGCTTTGGAATTGGCTAATGCCTGAGATCTTTGGTTTAACTACTTTAACTTACTGGCAGGCCGTTGGTCTATTCATACTACTCAAATTGCTACTTGGAGGTTGTGGAGGTGGTAAAAAATCCTCAAAAAGTTCTCATAAAAAAGAGAAAAACGATTCTAAAAGTGATTTCTCAAAATGGAAATACTATGATAAATTCTGGGAAGAGGAAGGTGATGAACTCTATAAACGGTATATAGAGCGTACTACCAATACGTCAAGTAACAACGATGAAATGTCAAAAGAAGAAAACTAAAGACTCCTATCCATTATGCAACTCCTATTATTTAAAACAGGGATAAATTCAAAGGAAAAAGTCAATGCTATGATGACCTTATTTAATAAAAATATAAAAATTCTTGAATGGTCTATTGACTTAGAGGACATCGATAATGTGCTCCGCATAGAAGCTACCGCAAACTTATCTGAAAATGATGTTATGACCATAGTGCGGGCTGAAGGTTATGACATAGAAATCTTAACCGATTAATTCCATATTAAAAAGAAAAGGCCTCATTCCTGAGGCCTAATCCTAGATAATTATTAACTCGAAACCATGATTCGTTACTGTGTTTTAAGTTGAAAATTGATGGGTAAGCTATAAGGCACACCTACATTCTTATTGCGTTGTTTACCGGGTATCATCTTTGGTAATAGCCCTACAATACGCTCAGCTTCTTTCTCTAACATTTTATCCGGCCCTCTACTCTTAACTTTGGTGACATAACCGTACTTGTCTATCAGGAAAAACACATAAACTTTTCCATGTATTCCTAATTCTTTAGCGGTCTCCGGATATCTAAAATTCTTAAGTAAATGTTCTTGCATCTTTCGCTGAAAACAAGCCTTTAGTTCTTCGTTGGTACCTGTGCATCCAGGAAATTTAGGAACAACTTCTATTACTGCAAATGGTACTTCGATATCTTCCTCCACCTCCTCTACTTCTACTTCTTCAACGGTTACTGTACGCTCTTCTATAACTGCATCCTGATCTATTTCATTACTTTCCACTACAGTCTCTTCAATATCTTCCATATCCTCAACCACTTTTACAGACTGTGCAGCTGTAATTTTTGGCGGTGGCGGTGGCGGTGGAATGCTGATATTCGTAATCGGAATGTCTTCTTCTAACTGCTCAGTTAACATTAAAACATCAACTTCTGTTGCACTTCGGTCATAGGTCTTATGCTCTAAGCCCAGATATGTCAGGACTAGCATTACGTTTAAGCCAACAGCAAAATATAAACTGCTGTTTCGACCTACATTGGCTTTTGGGTTCTTCTTGAGTTCCATGACGCTTAGTTTTATAGTATAAAGCTATCACCTATATCGGAGAAAAACCATGATAAAAGTCATGTTTACCAATTTGACATTTACGGCCCTTACAAATTATCTAATTGATTATCCTTTCCATCCTCACTGATGGTCCAAAAGAATCCTACGAAAAAAAACTGGTCTGCCGCTGGTACTAAAGCCCGGCGCGAAAAATTACCGTTAACATCAGGTGTATTGGCATATTGATAACCGTTGATATTATTGAATCCCAAAACATTATTAATAGAAAAGTACAGTATTTTTTGTTGGCTTAGAAGGTATGCCCAATTCAAGCTTATACTGTTAAAACTCTTCGCCCGTTCGCCTAAAAAAGTATCTGTATTAGGATTGGTATATGGCCGCCCTGAAGAAAACGCATAACTGATCCCTATTTGACTTTTCCAATCATTGACCCAATACTTCCCTACGATCGACAGGTTATGCTTTGTTGCAAAATTAGGCTGTGCAGATTCGGGATAGTTTCTAAAATTGCGCTCGGTATCCAAATACGAATAGCTCACCCAATAATCGATATTATTAATGCTCTTATTATCTCTCCAAAACAGATCAAGTCCCTGAGCGTAACCATCACCATTAGAATTAAAATTACTATTAAATGATGCGATATTAGTATCAAACTTCACTAAATGATCGTATTCTTTTCTATAAACCTCAGCCCTAAATATTTTACCTTTATCGACATATTGATAATTCAGAATATAATGTGATGTGCTTTGCGCCTGCAAATCCTGTTCAAACTTGAGTACATTATTTGATGGGTTTTGATAGAAATTACCATAGGCTAATGATAATTGCCCTTTAGATGATGTTTTGTAGGCTATTGCCAATCTAGGAGCTAAAGTTGTTTCTTTAAATATGCTGCTATAATCCAGCCTTAACCCGGCTTTTAGTGCTATAGCCTTAGAAAAGATGACATCAGCTTCTACAAAAGCTGCAGAAATATTATTATCAAACCCATAGGTTTCATCAATACTATCTTCTTTAAAGTTTTCATCAAAATCTGTTAGAAATTGCTCTACACCAAAATTCAATTTAAATCGGCTACTGAACCTTTTTTTAAGCTTTAACTTTGCATGTATTGAATTTTCAGTGCCATTAATATCACTCTCTTCTATCCCAACTTTGTTATCAGACAGTGTATAGCTAAGACCGGTAGACAAGCTCCAATTATCATTCAATATGCCTTTATAAGATGTATTGGCATAAAAGTTATTGTTGTTGAGTTTAAAATACACGCCATCTTCCTCATTAATATCATCCTGTGTCAGTTCTAAATTCGTAGTATCGAAAGCAGCATAAAATTTAACTAGGCCTTTGTTTGTTTTTTGTCTAAAAACAGCTTCGCCTTGTGCCGCACTAACAGGAGTTTCCCAATCGTTTCTATCTTCAAATACAGCAAGATAAGGCGCCAAATTTATATAAGATGCACTTACACTAAGAGAGGTATTATCCCACTTTTGAGTATTACCTATACTGGCACCAACCGTCATGATACCTACATCTGTTTTTTCCTGATCCGGTTCGTCTATAGTATTTAAAAGCAGCACACTCGATAATGCCTGTCCATATTCCGCTGAATACCCTCCGGTTGAGAAGGTTATACCATCAAATAAGAACGGGGAATATCGTCCTCTGGCAGGTATGTTATTTGTTGTTGGTGTATATGGTGTAAAGACTCTTATACCATCTATAAATATTTGGGTTTCGTCTGCAGAACCTCCTCTTACAAACAAACGTCCATCTTCTGAAACATTAGAAGTCCCGGGTAAGGTCTGAAGTGCGCCTACGAAATCGCCCAAAGCACTAGCCGTTGTTACAACATCCAAAGGTTTCAACACGGATACCTTGCTATTATCATTAGCCTCAAAGGTTCCTGCTGAAATAACCACAGCATCTAAAGTATTTACATCTTCTCTTAATTTTATGGTCATATCTTTCATTTGCTTTACGTTTAAACTGATCGTTTTTGTTTCGTAAGACAAATAGGATATGATGAGTTGTTGCACACCTGCTTCTTCTGTTTTAAACGAAAAAATGCCTTCTTCATTAGTTGTATTTCCATCATAGGTCCCATTGAGATATACATTAGCACCTATAATAGGTTGGTTTTTGTGGTCCGTTACCTTTCCGGAGATCAAGGTTTGTGCTTTGACAGCCATGCCAAATAGTATAAATGTGATAAGGATTAACGGTTTTAATTGATGGTTTTTCATTAGTGTGTGATTTTTTACGACACAAACTTCCATCAAAATCAAAGGGCAATGAATTGTAATCTACCCAACTGTTAAAAATCAATGACGAATTGAATATATTTGATAAAATTTGAATCTATGAAACTCAACAAAAATGATAGGTTGTTCATTCTCTTTTATATTCTGATAGTTATTACAGAACTCGTATCCGCAAATGGTACAGCTTTTACAGCTGTTCACTTTATTGCTAAACCGGCTATCGTTTCGAGCCTTATCATCTATTTTATTTCACAATTTAGATGGAAAAACAATGCGATTAGGAACTACACTCTGGCAGCCTTAATTTTTAGTCTTATTGGGGATATTCTCTTGATGCTGGTTGATAAAGACCCGCTCTTTTTCACTTTAGGTTTGGCTGCCTTTTTAATGGCGCATATCATGTATGTATTCACTTTTTTAAAACATAGAAATAAGGCTATTAAACCCTATGGTATTATAGGTGTTTTGATCATTTATGCAATAGGTTTGTTTTATTTATTATACGATGGTTTAGGTCAAATGTTGATTCCGGTTGTGGCTTACATGACAGTTATTTTAACAATGTCGATTACAGCGTTTATGAGAAAAGGTAGTGTAAACACTTTCAGTTACAAATTGGTGGTTATAGGCGCAATATTATTCATGATTTCTGATAGCATTCTGGCATTGAATAAATTCTACACACCTCTTTTTCATGCCAATATAAGTATTATGCTTACCTATGCCATGGCACAGTATTTCATTGTTTTGGGAATTTTAAAATTAAAACTGTAACATGTTTTACATTTTGACTACTTATAAAATGTACTAACTACCAAAAATTGAATAAGGAACTCGAACATAGTTTTGTTGAACAGTTGCGTCAGCACCAAAATATTATTCATAAAGTCTGCAGGCTTTATACTAATAATCAGGATGCTCACAATGATTTGTTTCAGGAGATCACCATACAGTTATGGCGGGCTTATCCTAAATTTAGAGGCGACTCAAAATTTAGTACCTGGATGTATCGTGTAGGACTTAATACTGCGATAACACTATATAGAAAATCGAAACGGCAAATACAAACCTATGAGTTTGATCCGATTCAATTTAAAATAAAATCTGAAGAGTATGATGATACTGAAGAAGAACAACTGAAATTATTGTATCAGGCAGTACATCAACTTAATGATATAGAAAAAGCTTTGGTATTCTTATATCTGGAGGATAAAGATTATAGAGAGATAAGTGAAACATTAGGAATTACTGAAGTTAATGCACGTGTCAAAATGAATCGTGTTAAAAAGAAATTAAGAACCATATTAAATCCGTAAGGTTATGGATGAATTAGAGCTATTAAAAAAGGATTGGAATAAATCCGAAGGAAAATTCAAAGTATTCTCTGAGACTGATATTTATCCGATGATCCATAAACGATCATCTTCGATAGTAAAAACTTTATTTTACATCAGTATCGCAGAATTGGTATTCTGGATCGTAATAAATTCCATCCCCTATTTTTCGTCTGCCGAATTTCGTACAAAAATAAATGATATGTATGGTAATGGTACCTTAATGTTAGGGTTAACCATTTTTAGTTATGCTATCATTATCTTGTTCATTTATTTACTCTTTAAAGCGCATAAATCCATTTCAGTTATTGATAATGCCAAGACCTTAATGCAGAACATTCTAAAAACACGAAAGGTCATTAAATGGTATGTCATTTATAACCTTATTGTTGCATTTTTATCATTTGCTTTCGGACTTTACTACACATTAACGCACGACCCGGTAATCACTTCGAAATTGGAAAATTACAATGACAAGCAATTGTTTTTATTATTGTCAATCATGATCGTTGTAACTGCCGTTTTCGTATTACTTATCTGGCTGTTCTATAAGCTTATCTACGGTATTTTATTGAAACGACTCAACAGAAATTATAACGAACTTAAAAAGTTAGAGGTCTAAATAAATCATTTACCACTCACGTTGCTTGTTTAGCTCTTCTTTGGCCATTAGTTCTTCTTGTGGAATAACTTTTAAAAATGAAGGGTGTTGCTCTATGGCATATTCAATCTTCTCTACAATATCAGCTATGGATTCATTATCATAATCGATATCTAAAGGCTGTTTAATTTCCATAGATTGGTAGATATTCTTTTTCTTAACCCGTAACCCTTTTTTATCAAACGATCGTCTAAAACCGTCAATAACAATAGGAACCACCAATGGCTTATATGTTTTTATAATATGAGCTGTTCCTTTTCTAATAGGTTTAAATGGCGTAGTAGTCCCTTGAGGAAAAGTTACTACCCAACCGTCATCTAAAGCCCGTTTGATGCTGGTAATGTCACTCATTTTAACTTGCCTGTTAATATCTTTCCCTTGAGATCTCCAGGTCCTCTCTATACTAATGGAGCCCGTATAAGCAAATATCTTAGGAATTAAACCCGATTTCATAGTCTCTTTAGCTGCCACATAGTATATGTTCAACTTAGGATTCCATAAGTAACCTACATTTTTGATATTATCTAAACGCCCACTTAAACTGGCGTTGAACACATGAAACATAGCAATAACATCGGCAAAGTAAGTTTGGTGGTTTGAAATAAACAGCACATTAGTATCCGGCAAGTTCTTTATAATATCAGAACCTTCAATCTGTAATTCGTTAAACCCCCTAAACCTCCTATGGGTTAATATTCCCAATATTCTGATTAGCCATTTTTTAACGAAAAGTATATGTCCAAAAGGATTCTTTTTGAATAATCCCATAGCGAATTTCATTTTTCTGCGCTACAAATGTAATAAATAAGTCATGCTAGAGTACTTGTTTTAACAAGTCTTTGATTTCGCTAAGCATCATTGCGGTAGCTCCCCATACAATATGATTATTTAAATGAAATGCAGGCACCTCTACCTCAACATTGTAGCTGGTGGGCACTTTGGTAGATATGACATTTGTGTCTTTTAAAAAATCATTCAGGCTAACTTCAATAATAGCTTCAACTTCATCATCTTGTTTTTTAAATTCAGGCACATGTTCAGTAAAACCAACAAAAGGATGTACTATAAAATTACTGGGAGGTATGTACATTGGCGACATGGCTTTTACTACGTGAATTCGGGTTCTGTCTATGCCTATCTCCTCTTCGGTTTCTCTTAACGCTGTTTGTGTAAAATTCTCATCCCCTATTTCATATTTACCTCCGGGAAAACCCACCTGAGCTGAATGTACACCTTTATAGGTTTTCCTCAATATAAGAGCTAAAGACGTTTGCTGAGCTCTGGTAGGATAAAACAAAGCCATGACTCCGGCTTCTTTTGCTTCTTTTCGTTTATCAGCCATTTGTTTTGCAAGCTTTAAACGATATGGTGGTGACATTTTTGCCTGAGCTTCCTCTCCAGGAAGTTCTATATTTTCTATTTTTATGACAGAATTTAAAAACGTTTCAAAAATCATATGAGATTTCTTATTCTATTTGGCTTTTGTTTTTTACTATGGAATTGTGAAGATAAGCAAACTTCAAAACATACTCCAGAGATTATAAAGGATTCTATTCCTAAAAAAGAAACTTCAAAAAAGGCTGTAAATGAACGTAAATATCCTAAGCTGACAGATAAGAATGCTATGGATTTTTTTCTAGAATACGAAAAACATCATAAGGAAAATAAAGTCAGAATCACTACAGATTTTGGAGATATAGAACTCTTATTATACGATAAGACCAAATTTCATCGTGCCAATTTTGTATTCTTAACCAAGCAACACTATTTTGATAACACCCAGTTTTACAGAGTCGTAAAAAACTTTGTCATCCAAGGTGGCAGCAGTGACGATTATAATATTGCTAAAAGACGCCGAACGATTGGAAAATATCTATTACCTCCCGATACCAAACGTGGATATACTCACAAACGGGGTGCCGTTTCCATGCCCAGTAGTGAAATAGAAAATGCTTATAAACTGGCATCGCCTTTTCAATTCTTTATAGTGCAACGCAAAGGAGGTGCGCCATACTTAGATGGTGATTATACTGTTTTTGGAGAAGTTATTAAGGGTATGGATGTGGTCGATAAAATTGCAGCTGTAGAAACAGACGAAGGCGAATGGCCGCTTAAGAATGTATACATTAGAAAAGTAGAGCTCATTGACTAACGCTCGGGCTTATAGATACTTGGTAAGCTAATTTTAAAAATCACGGCTAATAGTCTTATAGTAATAACCACAATTCCTGATATGATAAAAACGGCATTACCTTCAAGATGAAATGCCTTTAACACAAAATAACTTGTACCTCCCAAAATACATGCCGTGGCATATATCTCTTTTCTGAATATTACCGGAATCTCATTACACAGAATATCTCTGATAACACCTCCAAAACATGCAGACATAGTACCTAAAGCTATACAAATGATCGGATGCAGTTCAGCCGTTAGGCCCTTTTCTACACCGATTACAGTATACAGACCAATTCCTATGGTATCGAATAAAAACAAAGAACGTCGCAGGTAGTTTAGCTTATTCCTAAACACAACAGCGAGTAAGGTGGCACAAAAAATGACATAAATAAAGGTCATATCTGTCATCCAAAATACAGGAGTCTGACCAATGAGAAGATCTCTTAATGTCCCGCCACCAACAGCAGTAACAAAAGCGATAATAAACACCCCAAAAGGATCCATACGTTTAGCCAAAGCCACTAAAACCCCGGAAATTGCAAAAGCTATGGTCCCTAGTATGTCAATGGTTTGAAAAAACATTACATGTTTTGCGTGTAATAGTTATAATCCTTTATCACCTGATCTACAAATTCAATAGGTTTCTCTTTAGGTTCTACCTGCATTATTTTTACCAGTCGATCGTGCAGATTAACAATAATGTTATGATTGCCTTTATATACAGCATCCTGATACAGCGATTTTACGGTTTGAATGTCTTTATCATTGAGTATGGTTACCTGACTATATACCGGAACATAATCCATAGGGATATCTCTAACTATGGTATCATTAATAGTAACTCTGGTCTTTTCACTGATGACAGTAGTGCCAGCCGCTATATCACCAATACGCTGACCATTACCACGGATTAGAATCGTTAAGGCAGCGATCCCGCCTGTACTCAATACCACATCGACAATTCTCAAAAGCCATCGGATCAAGTAATTGGAAAAAGCAGGTTTAGAACCATCCAATTTCACCACTCTGGTTTTCATAAAATGTTTTCCAATGGTTTTACCATCCCAAAACGTTTCCAACAAAACGTAATAGAGAAAAGCAGGAAGTGAAACCAGTAAATAAATGGCCCAGGTATCTCTAAAATCCAAATCCATATATATCAACAATAATACGGCTCCAAAGGTATAGGCAAAGATCACAAAAGTGTCAATTAGATAACCAAACATACGGTCTCCAATATTGGCTACATTTTGGGCAATGCCTACATTTTGAGCGGTTTCTATTTGAAATTCATTCATATTTTCTTTTCTTTGAGAGCCAAAAGATATTGATCTATGCGTGAAGCGGCTTTTGTGAAGCAAAATAAAGATAAATGGTTAGAATTTGAAAAAGTTCTTACAAATAATACCAATATCGATCCTGATTTAATTTCTGATGTATACATTGAACTTACCGACCATTTAAGCTACGCAAAAACCTTTTATAGTGGCAGTAATACCGAACGTTATCTCAATCAACTCGCTTCAAAAGCACATCAAATTATATATAAAACAAGAAAAGAGCCTAAAAACAGATTGATCTCGTTTTTCAAAACCGAGTTTCCTTTAATGTTTTATCAGCACCATCGGGAACTTCTTATTGCTTTTTTAACTTTTGCTTTATTTGTAATAGTTGGTGCCTTTTCAGCTGCTAATGAAGGTGATTTTGTACGTTCATTCCTTGGTGATGGCTACGTAAATATGACTTTAGATAATATTGAAAAGGGTGATCCAATGGCTGTGTACAAAGAACAAGAAGAATTCAATATGTTTCTGGGTATCACTCTAAACAATATTAAAGTTGCTCTTATGGCCTTTGCCTATGGTATTATGTTTGGTATTGGCACACTCTATATTATGATGCAGAATGGTATCATGCTAGGCAGTTTTCAATACTTCTTTTACGAAAAAGGACTATTATGGGAATCTGCAAGAACCATATGGATTCATGGTACTATAGAGATTTCTGTTATTATTATTGCCGGCTGTGCAGGTTTAGTAATGGGAAATAGCATTTTGTTTACGGGTACGTATACAAGGTTAGAAGCTTTTAAAAGAGGCGTCATAAATGGCCTTAAGATATTGATCAGCACTGTTCCATTCTTTATTGTAGCCGGATTTCTGGAAGGCTTTGTCACTCGACATACAGAAATGCCAGATTGGCTGGCCATTTCTATTATTGCTTTGTCACTTTTTATAATCCTATTTTATTACGTCATATATCCTATAAAACTTAACCGAAAACAAAAACTATCGGATAGTTTATTATCTGAAAGCTAACTATTAACCCAATTAAAAACAGCAATGAAATCTTATATAGAATTTAAAAAACAACGTGATTTTGGCACCATACTGGCTGACACTTTTGGTTTCATCAGAAATGAATTTAAACCTTTTATGAAAGCCATTTTCAGTATTGCCGGACCAGCCATGGTTTTATACCTTATTGCTCTGGCTCTGTATACCTACAGTACCGGAGAAATGATTGATTTTGACATCTATAATTCATACGGTAGTAATACAAACCCTTTTGTTCTTATCGTACTGATTTTTGCTTATGCCATAACCGGAATAATAGCCTATGTGATGCTCAGCTCTGCCGTACTGCACTACATTAAATCTTATATCAATAACAAAGGGCAGGTAGATATCGATGAAGTCAGACGAAAAACCTATAAATCTTTCTGGGGATTTTTTGGTCTGGGGGTTTTAAAGGGCATTACCATTATTTTTGCTATCGCATTATGCATCTTACCTGTTTTTTATGTGATGGTACCCATGCTCATTGTGTTTAGTATTTACGTTTTTGAAACTGAAAGAAGCGCTACAGATGCTTACAGTCATAGCTTTTATTTAGTGAATGAAGATTTTTGGTTGTCTTTGGGAACCATAATTGTTTTGGGTATTATTTTTTACATCTTAAATCTTGTTTTTGCTGTACCAACCCTCATTTACACTTATGCTAAAATGGGTATTTTTTCAGGCGAGTTTGATCCTGCTGATATGGGCAACTTTGTTGATCCTGTTTACATTGCACTGAATGTACTTGGGACATTCATACAATACATCCTCAATATTATTTTAGTTGTTGGCGGTGCCTTAATTTATTTTCATCTCAACGAAAAAAGAAATTTCACAGGGACATACGAACGTATAAATTCTATAGGAAATACTGAAGATTAAATGCGGGCATTCTTCATTTTCATAGGTCTTCTTTTTATCACTCTTGGGCATGCCCAACAGGAAGAGCACCGCATTGTGTATGATGACTCTTTGATTGAAAAACGCTCTATTACAGAAAAAGATCTGGAAACCTATAAATCGGATGATGATTTTAATTACACAGAAAAAGAAACCAAAGAAGGTCTGTGGAGTAAGATCATACGATGGTTTAAAAAGATACTCACTAAATTTTGGGAAGCCATCTTTGGTATAGGTACAGCAAGCGGTTTTCTTTTCTTTGTGTTAAAAGTTCTACCCTATATCTTACTGGGAGTACTCTTTTATCTACTGATACGTTTTTTCTTAAAAGTCAACTCAAATGCTGTAATCACAACATCAAAAGAGATCGGTAGTATTGCTTTAAATGAAGAAGAAGAAATTATAAATAATGAAGATATTCCGGCTTTAATAAAAGATGCTGTTACGAAAAAAGATTACCGGTTGGCCATTAGATATTATTATTTGCTTGCATTGAAACAATTGATAGATGGTAATATCATTACATGGCAAGCTCAAAAAACGAATGAAGATTATTTAAACGATATTTCACAATCTAGAGTACAAACCGATTTTCAACACATCACCAGAATCTACGACTATGTATGGTATGGTGAATTTGATATTGATGCATTAAAATTTGAAAAATTGCGGATACCATTCGAGCAATTAAACCAATCAATCGCCACATCTTGAGTAAAAAAGGTAAACTATATATAGCTTTAATTGTATTGGCAATTGTGTCGATTGTAATATTGGAAAGTAATAAACCAAAAGACATCAATTGGTTTCCTTCTTATGCTACACACCATAAAATCCCTTTTGGTTCTTATGTATTTAATGAGCAGGTGAAACGTATTTCAGATGCTGTTATTGAAGTTGATCGCCCGCCTTTCGAATACCTGTCACAAAATGATATTAATGGCACATATGTTTTCTTTAATAGTGATATTACGTTTAGAAAGCCTGAACTTAATGCTTTATTAGATTGGACCAGCAGAGGTAATACTTTATTTGTAGCTGCATTGAATTTCGAAAAATTAATACTGGACACACTTAGTCTGAACACCTCTGCGATAAGTAAGCTTGATAATTTCAATAATGACTATCGGGTTCAACTTGTAAATCCTAAATTGAATACAGGAAAATCATACCTCTATGATAAAGCAAACTTCCTGTATCATTTTGATGACATCGATACTTTAAAAACTAAAATCGTTGGTATCATTGGCGACAATAGCGCCAGTACAATTAAAGATTCATTAGTAAATGTGATCAGACAACCATTCGGAAATGGACAAATTATTCTAAGCACGTTTCCTCAGGCATTTACAAACTATTTTATTTTAGATACTCCTAATCAGGAATACACCTCAGGATTATTATCTTATATAAATCCTGACAGCCCCATATATATAGATAAATACTATAAATCCGGAAAAACATTTTACACTTCCCCAATGTATTTATTCTTAAATACGCAATCTTTAAAATGGGCCTATTATATGGTGCTAATTGGTGCCGTGTTCTATATTATATTTGAAGGGAAACGCAAACAACGGGCCATTCCAATTATAAGTCCTTTAAAGAATCAGACTATTGATTTCACAAGAACAATAGCCAATATGTATTATGAAAAAGGAAGACATAAAGATTTGGCGCTACATAAAGTTCAGCACTTCTTAGAGTACATAAGAACACATTTACATCTCAACACCTCTGAAATTGATGCTGAATTTATTAAACATTTAGCAGCCAGAAGTAATAACTCCATCAAGGATACTCAGGAGTTGTTTGATATCATATCGGGCTTAACACATAAAACGTCCATAAGTAACACAGAACTAGAACAGTTGAATAATCGTATAGAAACCTTTAAATCTCAGAATAGATGGAAAACGAAGCCATAAATGAAGGATCAAATAATGATATGGATTTTAATAATAGAATTCCTCTTGAGGATCTGAAAAATGCTGTCGATGGCATAAAGAACGAATTACGCAAAGTCATCATTGGCCAAAATGAATTTGTTGAACAACTTATTGTTGCCTTATTAGCTGATGGTCATGTACTTATTGAAGGTGTACCGGGTATTGCCAAAACAGTAACGGCAAAGCTCTTTGCAAAAGTTTTGAAGACCGACTACAATCGTATTCAATTTACCCCGGACCTTATGCCAAGTGATGTGATAGGCACCTCCGTTCTAAACATGAAATCTTCTGAATTTGAATTTAAAAAAGGCCCTATTTTTTCAAACATTGTATTGATTGATGAAATCAACAGAGCTCCAGCAAAGACTCAGGCTGCCTTATTTGAAACTATGGAAGAACGTCAGGCTACAATAGATGGTATTACCTATAGCTTTGAAGCACCTTTTATGGTATTAGCCACACAAAATCCTATAGAGCAAGAAGGCACTTATGCTTTACCTGAAGCTCAATTGGATCGTTTTATTTTTAAAATAAAAGTAGATTATCCAAGTCTGGAAGATGAGACAAAAATCATTGAAACGCATCATCAAAGAAAAGGAAAAACACCTCAAACCTTAATTGAGCCTATCTTGGATACTACAGCTTTAGCCGATTACAAAACAAAAATACAGGAGATTATTGTTGAAGAAAAGATCATAAGGTATATCGCTGAAATTGTTTCCAAAACCCGAAACCACCCACATCTATACCTTGGTGGATCACCAAGAGCTTCGATAGCCATACTAAATGCCTCAAAAGCATTTGCAGCTATTAGCGGGCGAGATTTTGTAATTCCTGAAGACATTAAAAAAGCTTTAAAACCTGTTCTTAATCACAGGATCATACTCACTCCCGAGAGAGAAATGGAAGGTATGACTACCGAAAATGTTATTGATATGATTGTACAATCTACAGAGATCCCGAGATAACATTGAAGTTTTTTAGATCACTATACATACACAAACAGTTTTATGCCTACTTGGCCATTGCTTCGGTATGCTTCCTTATGTCCTATTGGATAGCTATACTATATGCTATAGCCTGGATCATTGTTGTTGGTATAGGGGTATTGTTTTTTACCGATCTCATTTTATTATATAAACCTCAAAAAGGTATTACAGCGCGTAGAATTTTACCTGATAAGTTTTCTAACAGTGACCAGAACCCGGTTCCTATTACTATTAATAATACTTATGCTTTTAAAACCTTTATTGAGGTTGTAGATGAACTACCAGTACAATTCCAAAAACGTGATTTTATTCATAAAACCGTTTTACAACCCAATCAAGTATATGATTATGAATATATGGTAAGACCTGTTGATCGGGGAGAATACTTTTTTGGGCATCTTAATATTTTTGCATCATCCGCTCTGAAAATTGTTAAGAGACGTTTTAGATTTCAAAAACATCAAATGGTGATGGTATACCCATCTATTATACAAATGCAGAAGTATGATTTTCTAGCCATTAGTAATTCATTAACGGAGTTGGGTTTAAAAAAGATAAGACGTATAGGGCATACTTCTGAATTTGAGCAAATCAAAGAATATGTTCTCGGAGATGATGTCAGAACCATAAACTGGAAAGCTACTGCCAAACATGCACAATTGATGGTTAACCAGTATCAGGATGAAAAATCGCAACCCATCTATTCTATAATAGACACCGGACGGGTTATGAAAATGCCATTTAATGGTTTGAAACTCTTGGACTATGCAATAAATTCTGCTCTGGCATTTAGTAATGTGGCCTTGAAGAAGCACGATAAAGTTGGCCTTCTCTCGTTTTCAAAAAAGATAGAACATTTTCTGCCTGCAGTGCACAAGCTGACCTACTTGAATAGAATTTTAGAGACATTGTATAATATAGACACACATTTCTATGATAGTGATTTTAGCTTATTATATGCCCAATTAAAAAGAAAAGTAACTCATCGTAGCTTATTATTACTCTACACCAACTTTGAGCATCTGAGTGCTTTAAAACGTCAAATGCCTTACTTGCAAGCCATATCTAAAAAACATATGCTAGTGGTCATTCTTTTCAAGAATACCGAATTGGAGGTATTGCTACAGGAAAATGCAGAAAGCTTACAAGATATCTATCATAAAACTATAGCTGAAAAATTTGATTTTGAAAAGCGTCTCATGGTCAAAGAACTTCAAAAACACGGCATACAGTCTATACTTACAAAACCTGAAGACCTCACCATCAACACCATCAACAAATACCTCGAAATCAAAGCCAGAGGATTACTCTAATACCTTTGAATTGAACAGATTATACAATTCATCCTTTAAATCTTACAACTCGGTGATAAGAATTAGTGATGGTCAGTAGTTTATAAGACCTTTGATGTATCAAACACAAACAATTAAAAAGATAGCATCATGAAAACACTAGCCTTAATGACCGTACTGTATTTCGTTTCCTTTCTGGGTTTTGCTCAAGATAATGAGGGACAGAATATCACTGTAACTATTGAAAACGTTCAAAATGATAACGGAAAAGTCCTGTTCTCTCTTCATTCCAAGGATACCTTTATGAAAGGTAAAGGTGTAGATAACTTACAGTCTGACATCAAAGATGGTAAAGTCTCAGTAACTTTTAAAAATGTAAAGTCAGGAGAATATGCCATATTAGTACTGCACGACGAAAATGAAAACAATCGTATGGATTTTGAAACTAATGGCATGCCAAAAGAAGCTTATGGTACTTCAAATAACCCAATGTCTTTTGGCCCTCCTCAATACAATGACGCTAAATTTATTGTAGAAGATAAAGATCTGGAGCTAAGTATTCGTTTCTAAAGCAAAATTCATCAATCAAAAAACAACAAAGGTTACCCTATCGGTAACCTTTGTTGTTTCTCTACAAGTTTTTCTTAAAAAGAAGTCACAAAAAAAACATTTGGAGTAATTCCCAACGAGTATTTATCAATAATCTCTACCCCTTCTCCAAGATTATTATTGCCTACATATTCCCGACTCAAAAGATTCCTTCTGTTGTATACATTTCTAACGGACAATCCGATCTTACTATTCAGTTTTGATGGTGCTTTACCCCATGAAAAATCGTAAGCTGCAGAGATGTCTAATCTGTGAAAAGCAGGTAATGTTTTGGTATTAACCCCTATAAAACTAAACTCACCTTCAGCATTAGCAATAGCTTCTGTAAAAGGCTTTCCCGAATGCCATCGCCAGCCTGCAGCCAATTGCAATTTTTGCTTCTGAAATACCAGTGATGTACTAACAACGTGCTTAATATTATTACTGGCGGTAAAACGCTCGCCATTATTGATTCCGTTGAAAGTGTTCTGTACACTATTAAAAGAGTAGCTGGTCCAGACCTTAAATGGCCAAAAGGTTTTCTTTATAAAAACATCACTCCCATATATCTTTTGGCTTCCTATCTGAAAATTTGGATTATCAGGATTTAAAAATCCGAGAGATAACGCTGTCTTTCCATCTATGTTCTTATAATAGTTATCCACATCTATATGCCATCCGTTGTAGGCATATAAAAACCCTGCTGAGACCTGATAACTGCTAATTATTGGAAACGTATCGCCATCAGCCAAGCGCCATACTCTATTTTCCAATGACAAATCGCTCAGTACTGTCTCGTCAATTTCATTAATGACTTGATGTTTTACCTCCCCGGTAACCTGTGCGGAAAACCGCTCTGACAACTTTTTATACAATTGTACTCTAGGTTCAATCTTTAGGTCATTGAGACGACTAAAATGATGGGCTCTAAATCCTAAACTTAAATCTGCCCAATTGAATATTCTGGTATCATAATTGGCATATACGACATGTGTTCTGATAATCGTTCGGTCTGTATCTAATATAAAAGACAAGCTTGGCGTTGTATTTAAAAATGCATAACTCACATCTTTGAGTACATATTGATATCCTAGAGATAATTGACGATCTTGTGACAGGTTTGCCTGAAATTCTGTTGAGATACCAGAATCATAAATGGCATTTTTCTTTTCAAAATCAGAAACCAAAGCACCATTCTGACTGGTAATAAAATTATAATTCAGCGTGTAGTCTGAAAAAAAAGCATCAATACGCTGATTCAATTTAGAACTCCACTGCCGCTTATAAGAAAAACCATACCCTAAATTGTCAATTCTTAAAAGGTCATTGAACGCTTCGCCTTCAGAGTTACCATCGACCTGATAATCCAGATTGTTAGTGATGTTAATTAAACTCAATGACAGTTGATTTTTTTTATTGGGCTGGTAATTGATTTTTACCGTATAATCCATAAAATCAAAATCGGTCATGGCATCATCGGTATTACTTATTTTAGTGCTTTGAAACACTTTATCTGTAATTTGCGACAAGGTAAAAGTGGTAAATAACTCCTGATAGCTACGTCTAAAAGTTCCATGAACACTAAGCTTATCGGAAATTAAAGGCACTTCTGCAGCGGCACTTACATTAATACCGTCTAAGCCTAGTTTAAAATTGGATTGTTCCGTAATGGTATCTCCCGAATTAATGTCTATAACGCTGGAAATGCGTTCGCCAAAACGAGGGTTGGTGCCTTTATTATAAAATGTAATGTCTTTGGATGCACGGTTGTTAATAGGCGATATCATACCAAACAAATGCCCTTTATGGTAAATATTAATCCCGTCCCATATCAATCTATTCTGGTCTGAGGCACCTCCACGTACTAAAAATCCGGAAGCTGTTTCGTTAGGACTGACCACTCCCGGGAGCTGTTGTATGTTTTCCAAAACATCAGAATCTGTTATACCGGGAAGTATATCTAACACCTCTGGGTTTATATGATAAGCTGCATTTTTCTTTTTAGAAATACCTTTTACCAGATAGCTATTGACGATCACGCCCTCTAATTGTTGAACCTCAGCAGAAGTTATATCAGTATGTTTAATAATTATATAACGTGCATTCACAACTTCAAAATCAATTTTTACTTGCGATGCAATGGTTTCTAACAGGGATTTTAAATCCCATAACTTCTTTTTGAGAGTTACCCGTTTATTCAACAGCACCTTATCGGGAAAAGAAAACCTAACATTATAAACCGCTTCAATATTTAATAACACCTCGTAAAGTGGTTCATCATCATAATGCACATCAAATTTTTGATCTTCTTGGGAGAAGATGAATAAAGGCAATAAAAAAATCGAACAAATTAGTCTTTTCATTAACGCTTATTAAGCTCAATAAGGTTAAGGTTTACTTGTTTGTAATCAATATTCATGGTTTTAAATACCGTAATTAAAGCTGTATTGAGATCTGAGTGGGTAAAACTTCCTGTAAACAATTCTGAGTCGTCTATGGAACGCGTATTAAAGTCTACATCGTACTGATGCTTCAGACTCGTGATCACATAGCGTAACGGCACACTTCTAAAGGTGCTCTCACCGTTAACCCATGATGGCTTCCCATCGCTTATTTCAGCATATTCAACAGCGTTTCCATTTATTTTTCTTGTAGATTCATGAGGCATTAAAATTGTATTTTCATCAACGTATGCTACACGGACTTTACCTTCAAAGCAATTAACTTCAAAAAAATCCTCAAAAGAATTAACATTGAACTGGGTTCCTAATACCTCAACATTACCATTGGCTGTTTTTACGGTAAAGGTTTTACCTTTTGCAACTTTAAAGTAAGCTTCTCCATTAAGGTTTACCGTACGATTTTCTTCCCAGGAAGTTTCATCATAACTCAATTCTGATTTGGCATTTAAAAGTACCTCCGATCCATCGGGTAATATTATACTTTGCTGTTGGGCGATATCAGTTTCGTATGAGGTCTCATTAGTCGAAAACACTGTAAATAAAGCTACCAGAATAACAACAGAAGCAGCAGCAGCGGCAATTCGTTGGTATAAAGGAATGACTTTAGGCCGTTTTTTAATTCTTTTTTCTAGCTTAGCATATGAGACATCTAGAGGAGCTTCTAAATCCTCGTATAGTTGAATTCCCTTCTTTAGCTTTATGTACTCCGCAATTTCCTCATCAGACATGTACTGTTTAAGTTCTGAATCCGTGAGTTCATTATTTAACCATTTGGCTAAATACGCCTCTTTATCGCGATGTGTGTCTTTATTTTCCATACGTTCTCTTTATATATGACAACTTACCTTAATAAAACCCTACTTTTATAGTTTTCCTATTGATGTTTTCATAGTTTTTAAAGCCAAATGCATACGCTTTTCTACAGCTTTCACAGAAATATTTAATGTTTCTGCAATGTCTTTATACTTCATTTTTTCTATTCTACTCATCAAAAAAACTTCTTTTTGTTTCTCCGGTAATGAAGCTATAGCAGTTTCTATTTTTACTAAATATTCTTTTTCTTCTAATAAAAATTGTGGGGTTTCATTGGTGCTCTCTTTAGCTAGTGCTTTTTGATGTTTCCACTTTACAGCTTCATGCTTTCTGGCATTTAAAAACAAATTATTTGCTACGGTATATAAAAAGCCTTTCACATTATCATAATCTACTTTACTGCAATTAGACCATAACTTCAAAAAAGTATCTTGCAATAGGTCTTCAGATTTAGCAATATCACCAGTCTTAAAATAGAGAAAATGCTTAAGTTCTTTAGCATGTGTTTCGAAAATAGCCTTAAACACTTTCTGCTGACATATTTTATTAGAAGATTTATTCATATTTAAGAATCACCTTAGGCAATTTCAAAACTATATAAAAAAAAATTATAAAATTTGGTAGGGTATTTTTTGAAGCAGTTGTCTTAACTGTGATTAATCACCAAAAAATAGTATTCTAACTTAAAAAAAAGATATGAAATTTTTCAAACTCCATTTTTTCAAAGTATTCTTACTGAGCATATTTGTATTATATGCATGTACTAACGATGAACCTGTAGATCAAGCTGACGCGGCACAAACAGAAGATAGCCCTTCCATTACTGAAAGCCTTATACAATTAAAAACAGGTCTTAATACTGATGGTTCCATAAACTTGGAAATGAATCCAAATGCAAACATCATTTTTGATTTTTGTTTTGATTTTGTTTACCCTTTAAATCTATCATATAATAATGGTACTGTAGTAGCTGTTGATGATTTCGAAGACTTAATAGATGTCATTCTTAATTCAACAGATGAGCTATTCATCAATGGCATTGAATTTCCTTTTAATGTGGAAGTCTTTAATCACGATACTGATGCTATAGAAGTCGTTACTATTAATGACGAGGAAGCGTTTATTGATCTTATTGAAGATTGTGCTTTTGATGCTCCGGATTGTACTTGCCCCGGAGATTATGATCCTGTTTGTGTTGAAGTAGATACTGCTGCAGGAGATACTTTTATAATGACCTTCCCTAATGCCTGTATGGCAGAATGTGAAGGGTTCAGTGAAGACGACTTTATTGACGATTGTGAAGATGACGACTATAATGGCGGAGATTCTATTGAACAATGTTTTGAGTTCAATTTCCCGTTAAGCTTTATTAATGAAGCCGGAGATACTGTTACTGTTAACAATCAGGAAGAGTTAGACATTGCACTATATACGTCATACTATTATGAGTTTATATATCCGTTTAGCATTACACTAAATGATGGATCCGGAACTGTACTTGCTGTAGGAGACGAAGAAGAATTTGAGGGTATTCTTGAAATTTGTTACACAGATGGCGGCGGTAATAATGGTGGTGGTGATGACTGTGAGTGTTTTGAAGACTTCAATCCTGTTTGTGTTGAAGTAGATACAGCATCAGGAACAACTTTTGAAGTATATCCTAATGCATGCTTTGCGGAGTGTTTTGGTTATACCAGTGAAGATTTTGTACAATGTGACGATACTACTAATGGTGGAGGCAATAATGATTGCGATACTTGCACAGATGAATTTGATCCGGTTTGCGTTATGGTCGAAAGCCCATCTGGAAATCAAGTAATCACTTTCCCTAACGAGTGTTATGCCTTATGCGCTGGATTTACACCAAATAACATTGTGGATTGCGACGACTAAAGGGTTGATTTAGATTAATAGTTTTTTTCATAACATAACTATGAAAAACATGTTTTAAGTTGACAAAAAAGCCTTCAGAAATTCTGAAGGCTTTTTTAGTTGCTCATACTTAAATTCTACTATACGGTCTCACCTAACCAAGCTTTCATCATCCAAACGGTTTTTTCCTGTTGCGTAATAAAATCGCTCATCATGGCATTTGTGCCTTCATCGTTTAATTCATCAGACTTATTTAATATGTTACGCTCAATGCGTAACAATTCGGTCAAAGAGTCTACAATTAATTGTACGGCCTTCTCATCTAGTGATACATTTTTTCCGACTGGTACTTTTGCATTGTTCTTATAATCTTCAAAGGTATGTAGCGGTGTTGCTCCTAAGGTTAATATACGTTCTGCAATCTCGTCAACCTTGAGATTAGCATCATTATACAGTTCTTCAAATTTCACATGCAGATCAAAAAAAGCACGCCCTTTAATGTTCCAGTGGATGCCTCTAAGATTTTGATAATAGGTCTGAAAATTAGCCAATAAGATATTAAGATCCTGAGCCAATTCTTTTGTTTTTTGGGTATCTAAACCAATACTATTAAGTGTCATATGCTGTTGTTTTTAGTTATTCAAAATTATAGCGTATTACACAAAAATTACTATAGATTTTATAAATAGTTTTTATATTTTTATAGCCTAAATTTATACACATGACAATTACTCAATTACAATATACTTTAGCTATTGCTGAGCACAAAAATTTTACTAAAGCTGCTGAAAAGTGTTTTGTAACACAACCCACATTAAGTACACAAATACAAAAATTAGAAGACGAACTGGACATTCTGATTTTTGATAGAAGTAAAAAGCCCATAGAGCTTACAGATGTAGGGCGAAAAATAGTACAACAAGCAAGGAATATAGTTAATGAAGCCGATCGTATACAGGATATTGTAGATCAGCAAAAAGGGTTTATTGGTGGTGAATTCAGATTAGGGATCATTCCAACCATAATGCCTACCCTATTGCCGATGTTCTTAAAGAATTTCATCAAGAAGTACCCAAAAGTAAAGCTAAAAATAGAAGAGCTGACTACCGAAGAAATCATTACCCGAATTAATGATGGCCATCTGGATGCTGCTATAGCAGCCACGCCTCTGGAAAGTGACAATATAAAAGAACGTGTCTTGTATTACGAACCTTTTGTTGCTTATATACCTAATAACCATAGACTTAAAAACAAACGTAAGATTGAAGTTTCCGATCTGGAGATTAACGATATGCTACTTTTAGAAGATGGTCATTGTTTCAGAGATGGTGTTATCAATCTGTGTAAAACATTTAAAGGCCATTTAGACGACTCTTTTCAGCTTGAAAGTGGTAGTATAGAAACCCTTATAAAACTATCTGACGAAGGCATGGGCATGACCCTATTACCGTACATGCACACTCTGGATGTAAAGGGCAATATGAGTGACAATCTGCATCATTTTGTAGAACCTTCTCCGGCAAGAGAAGTCAGTATTATATACCATAAAAGTGAATTAAAAATGCAGATTATAGATGCTCTACATAATGTGATATCTGGAATCATAAGAGGTGCAATCGCTTTTTCTAATGTAGAAATCATTAGTCCTCTACCAAAATAAAAAATCCCTCTTTCGAGGGATTTTTATACTTACTACAATACATAGTTTACATATAACGAGAGCCTTTGTTTGGAGGTAACACTATCGCCAAATAATTTTTGGGATATGGGTAGTGTATAACTTGCGCCAAAAATAAACTTCTTAACAGTGAGCTCTGTACCTAAAGTTCCATTTATAATATTGCCATCTGTATCTCTTATCGTTTCGCCATACTGCTTTATAGTATCGTAAACATCACCAGAGACACCAACGTAAGGCATAATATTCATTTTCTTACCAGATAGCACGGTATATGCATTTACCGAATAGCTAAACTGATCACCAAATTGATATTCATTCTTATTCTCGCCTTTTAAATAATAACTTATTAATGTATTCAAGCCTATTGTATTCCCGGCATAATTATATCCTAATGAAAAAATGCCATCAAAACTACCAGTACCGACCTGGAAGCCAGGGTTTACATTATCTGCAAGCGCTTCTTCAAACTTACCGGTTGGTAATTTTACCCCTAAGCCAAATTGCAAAGAATGTCCTGACTTTTCTCTTGATTGATCATAATCCATATTCTCGGCATCTGACTTTTTCGTTTTTTGCTTATAAAACTGCAGTCTATACCAACCCATAACACTTATATCTCCAAGACCATTGAGGTTATCTTTACGATCTTGAAAATCTCTTGTTAAGTCCTGATATGGCACATTAGCAGTAACATAAAGCCTATCATTTATCGGTACTTGTGCCCAAAGCTGATAGGTGTTAAAAATCTCTTCACTTTTTGGTGAATTTTCGAAGATTCCATTTCGGGATTCATAGTTTTGGTAGATGTATCGCAAGCCTATAAAATTAGCGTTACTCAGTGTTCCAAAACCTAAACTCCCACTATTTGTAGAGCATCCACATAAATCACAAGACCATACATTTCGACCTCTATGATTATGATATAAACTGTCAGTTGTATGAGCATAAGTAAACATCATATTTACTAATAAAAAAGCAAATACAACTGTAACCTGCTTAAAATTCTGAAAAGCGTTCATCTTCTAAAAATTCATTATCAGTTAAAGTCTTCAAAAAAGCAATTATGCTTTCTTTTTCGTAACCTGTAAGTGAAATTCCGAAAGTGCCATCCTCCCTTAAAAACGCTTCATCTACATTTCCATTATCAACCATTCCCGAGTCGTAAAAATTTAGTACAGCCTCTAGTGTCGTAAACCTACCATCATGCATATAAGGAAAGCTTACTTCTACATTACGAAGACTGGGTACTTTGAACTTATACAAATCATTAGGGTTCTCTAGGACATCATAACGCCCTTTATCATTCAACTGTGGATGTATTGGCAAGCCGTTATTTCTAAAACTATGATCAGTAAATAAATCTGTGGCATGGCAAGAGGCACATTTACTTTGGAAAGCTGTTAAGCCATCTTGTTCTATTTGAGATAATGTAACATTACCTTCATTTCTAACATACTTATCGTATTTGGAATTCGATGAAATCATGCTCACCATAAACTGTGACAATGCTTTTAAAATGTTTTCAGTATTTATTTCACCATCTTCAAAAGCGCGCAAGAATTGATCCTGATAATACGGATCAACCTGTAGTTTAGCAACTACATTCTCAATAGTTTCATTCATCTCTACCTCACTGGTTAAAGGTATAATGGGCTGAAAATCTAAATGAGAAGCAGCACCATCCCACATGAAGGAGGTTTGAAATGCTAAATTTTGAATAGGTTGCGAATTTCTTCTCCCAATAGCACCATCAACACCATGGCTAAGGTTATGCCCATGGTGTGTAAAAGCAAATGCTTGCTCATGGCAAAATGCACAAGCAATTGAGTTATTTGAAGACAACTTGCCTTCGTAGAATAATTTTTTACCTAAATCAAAGCCAGCCTCTGTTACCGGATTGTTTTCCTGATTATATACCATATCAGGAAAGTTTGTCGGTACTTCCACATCTATTAATACGGGCTCATATTTAGCTACTATTGAATCCTTTGAACAAGAGAACAATACTATAGTAAATAATACCGTGTATACTACTCTTTTCATATCCATACTGGTTATGAAGCGGCTGTTTAAACGTAACCGTCAGCAACAAAAGTGTTTTAAAGCTTTTATAATACTATTCAATTACTTTTTAAACAGCCACTTACATTAATTAATCATTATGGACATGATGAACTTCAAACATGGTCTGAATGTTAGTTGCAATAATCTGGGTCGTTGCTTCATTAGTATGAACCTGATCATAACCATCTGCAAAATTTACTGATGTAGCACCATCAAAAACTTTTGCTAAATCTGCCACTATATGCACTTCGGGTGCTTTATTTTCTCTTACTAATACTGTATTAGGAAAATCCAAGGTAACTTCTTTATAATTATCTAATGAAGTACCTACACTCCCCATATGAATATTTAGAGGCTCATCGGTAGCTGTAGGTGTTGAAAATGTGCCATCAAACCTAACAAACTTATAACCTGTTGCCCAGCTCCACATCATACCTTCATCCGTTGCTAAATCTAAAAAGTCGCCTTGACCTTCAGCGCCCAAAGCAAAACGATCTTGATCTATACCAATACCAAAAGTAATCTCAGTATAATTAGCAGCATCAACATCTTGTAATACTACCCATATTTCACCAGCATTATTTCCGTCCTCTTCGTTAATTATAAACGTGTTATCTGTAGTAGGATAGGTATATACAACACCGTTATTATCTTTTAATCTAACATTACTAACAATGTATTTCAAGGTACTTAGTTTATACGATTCACCATTGGACTTGTTGTATACAGTACCAAAAATAAAATCTTCACCACCAACAGCATTATCAAATTTTAGTACAACATCGCCTTTTTGTCCTGTTAAATCTTCTGTATTGTTATCGTCATCAGACGAACAACTAGTAATTAATGCGCATACCAATAGCGCAAGTGTATATTTTAATAATTTCATTTTATGTAAATTTTAATGTTTTTTGATTTTTATTTAAATGCATATTGTATCCCAGCTGTAATGGTTTCTTTAGTTTTTAGCTGTACACCATTTACGTCCTGAAGTAAAGGTGTTGCAAACTCAAAACCGAATCTAAAGTTCTTCAAGCTCCCTTTGGGCACATATAGATTAAATCCAATGCCTGAATTGATGAAAGTACCGCCTGAGTTATTGGTATCGGCAGTAATGACCATATTAGGATTTAGTTCAGGGTTAGCACCTTCTATTTCACTTACCACCAAACCTTCAAGCCTTACTGAAAAACTCAGCCAATCGGTAGTTTTTACAGCAAACCAATTGTTTAAACTGTAGCGGTTTCCTAAACGATAATCATTACTATTTTCACCAAATCTTAATACTGTTCTTAACTGAGAGCCGAAAGACACCTGATTCCCTTGAACAAGATATGTTAATGCCAGAACCGGATCGAAAGTACCACTACCTATTTGCATAGGATAAGGTAATATTACATCCATACCATTAGAAGCCGGTGTTACGTCTTCTATTTCTATAGAACCAGTTGGTATTGAAAAACCAACCTGACCGTGTAATTGTTGACGTTTCTTATTAAAAAACTTATACATGAATGCCAATTGCATATCACCAAAACCAGAAGCTTCAGTTGTAAACATACCTCCCATGCCGGTAAGGTGATCCATTTCCATGCTGATATAATTTGCCATAAGCATTAATGTAATTCTATCCGAAGGCGCATACATAGCCCCCAACATGTGCATATTCATTGGCATACTGGTTGGTGTCACCATATAATTACCACCATTAGGAAGCAATACATTGGCAGATTCTTCGTCATTATTACCGCGCTTCAGATCTTCCATATTCATGTACATATAACGGTAAGAGAACATCCATTCCCCTTTGCCATGAGTATGATCTCCCATCACGGATATTGGAGCGTGACCATCCGGTCTGCTTCCTGACCATTTATTAATTTCTTCGTCATTATTTTGTGCCCATAGGACAGCTGATGCCATAAAACATATGGCATAGATATATTGTTTCATTTCTATACATTTAAAATGAGTAGTTTGTAAATAGTTTTGTTGTATTTAAGGTCTATATACGACCTCTGAAAAAGAATTAAGCAACCTCGGGAGGTTCAAAACTATCGTAACTTAACTGAAACTTTATCATAGAATTATAAAACCACCGGTGTTGCTTTAATTCTAAAACGTAAGAAGATATGGTGGTGTTAATTCTTTCTTGAAAGTACAAAGGGTAAAAGGCCTCGTAGACGACATTGAGTACCGGATTCGGATTATTATCATCATCGGTATTGTCAGCCAACTGCAATTGTTTTGCCAGATGACATTTCCCATTACATTGTAATTCTGGTTTGGCTTTATTTACACAATAGGTTTCAATGATGTAATCGATATTGAGCTGATAGTACAATACGTTACCAATGTAGTATGCAGGTCTTAATGAAAAGGCAAAAAGTAATATATAAACAATAAACTTTTTCAGAGATCAACTTAATTTCTGCAAAGATAATTCAGAAATTAAAAAAAGCGACCACAGGTCGCTTTTTTTTATGCTTTTAAATAAATTAAACATTGATTTAATTCGGGGTTTTGAAGTATTAAATTCTTAATAAATATCTCAAGTTCATTAAGCTCGTGTGGCAATAAACGCTTTACTGCTTTCTGAACCTCTTTACAGAATAATGTGGCATCAAAACTCACCTTGCTTAGTACAGTTTTAGTGTACTCAAACATTGCTCTCGCCATAGTTTGTTTTAGATTTAAGTTTAAACGAAAACGTAGATTTTTTTATAGGCTGTTGTATTTATTGTTCTTCCAAGATAGGAAAAAATACAATGTCTCAGGACAATTGGTTAAAAGTTTAACAGCTTATTATGTTAATTTTTGATCTAAAAATTATTGTCTCCACCTATCAGATCACCTATGCCACCAAGTATACTGCCTTCGCCTTTATCCTTTCCTCCACCTCTTGGTGCCGAAGCTAAAACACGACCAGCCAGCCTGCTGAATGGTAACGATTGTATGTACACTTTTCCCGGACCTTGAAGTTTTGCAAAGAACAAACCTTCGCCACCAAAAATACTGTTCTTAATACCTCCTACAAATTCTATATCATAATTGACATCCTGAGTAAATCCTACAATACACCCTGTATCTACCCTCAAAGTCTCACCGGGCTGTAGCGTCTTTTCGGCCATGGTCCCTCCTGCATGTATAAATGCCATACCATCACCTTCGAGTTTTTGCATGATAAAGCCTTCGCCACCAAATAAACCTCTGCCCAGTTTTTTTGAAAATTCTATACCAACACTTACACCTTTGGCCGCACATAAGAATGCGTCTTTTTGACAAATGAATTTACCCCTAAACTCACTTAGATCAACAGGTATAATTTTTCCTGGATATGGTGAGGCAAAAGACACATTACGTTTCCCTGAAAGTTCATTATAAAATGCAGTCATAAACAAACTTTCTCCTGTTAGTATACGTTTTCCGGCACCCCATAATTTCCCTAAAAACCCTTGGTCCTTTTTAGAACCGTCACCAAAAATAGTTTCCATTTTTATACCATCATCCATCATCATAAAACTTCCCGATTCGGCTATAACACCTTCCTGAGGGTCTAGTTCTATTTCTACATATTGCATTTCTTCGCCATAAATGCGGTAATCTATTTCGTGTGCTGTCATAATGTTATTTTTTAATTGATTCGTTTATAAGTTGAAGAATTATAGTGTTTGTTACATCTTAAGATTTAACTTTTAATGTCCATTCAAAATTAAAAGACGACACTTCAACACCTTCTTTGTTTCTACCATTAGCATTTAGCCATACGGTTTGGCCTTCACCGGTCCTTATGGCCTTATCGATTGCCTCATCTACTTTACGACCTTCTACACATTCAAAAGTTATTCGTCCTGTTGCTTTTTTAGTGAAACTGGCATTGTTATTAGCGACTAACATAGAAACGTTTTTACCACTTTGTCTGATTTTTTGCATCACTAAAGCTCCGGTTGTCAGTTCTGCAGCCATGCCCTGAACAGCCCAAAACATAGATTTAAAAGGATTTTGATTGATCCAGCGATGCTTTACGGATACTGTACACTTCTCATTGTCCAGATAAGTAGCTCTTACCCCTGTAAAATAAGCTGCGGGCAGCTTGAACATAAGGAAAGTATTGAGTTTTGATGGCGAAATCTTCATGATATATTTTTGAATTACACACTAAAAATAATTCAAATTCTTAAGCTTAGCTAATGTTAATAAAATGTTAATTTTAGGTACTATGTTTTGCATAATACCTTCTTTTAGATATATATTTGCATAAGAAACTATTATATACTTTTAAAAACATGATCGATAATCATCACAAAAACCTTGCGACTTTTATACATCTGTCTACCTTTTCCAGATTTGTTATTCCCTTTGGGAACTTTATAGGCCCATTGGTATTATGGGTAGCTAATAAAGATAAATCAGAGTTTGTAGATGCTCATGGTAAACAAGCCATTAACTTTCAAATGAGTGTCTTATTATATGCCATCATTATAGGAACTATTTCCGTTCCTTTTTTCATTTTTAAAATCTTTAATGGTATCGACTTTTTAGATTTTAATGGGTTTCATGATTTTCATATTAATATTGGCGAGCCTTCTCCTCTATTATACATTTCAGGTGGACTTGGGGTTTTGGCTTTTATTGGTTTTATTTTGGAATTGGCTTTCATTGTAAAAGCCAGTTTAACTGCAAGAGATGGTAAGTTATTTCATTATCCGTTGACCATCAAATTTTTAAAATAGTAGTTCAGTCATCAATCAATCATCATAATCAATCAAAAAATGAACAGTTTTAACGTATTAAAGAACAACACATGAAGATAGAAAACACAAAAGCACAAATGCGCAAAGGTGTGTTAGAATACTGCATCTTATCCATCTTAAAAGATGACGATGCTTATGTCGCAGAAATTCTGGGCACACTTAAAGACGCTAAAATGCTTGTTGTAGAAGGAACCATTTATCCACTATTAACAAGATTAAAAAATGCAGGTCTTCTTAATTACCGTTGGGAGGAATCTACTTCAGGACCGCCAAGAAAGTATTATGGTCTTACAGAAACAGGAAAGTTGTTTCTAAAAGAGTTAAACACAACTTGGAGTGAATTACAACATGCCGTCAACCTAGTAACAAGTACAAAAACAACAAAAAAATGAATAAAACAGTCAATATAAATTTAGCAGGTATATTTTTTCACATCGATGAAGATGCATATCTAAAGTTACAACGCTATCTTGAGGCTATAAAACGTTCATTTACAGATTCTCAAGGAAGATCAGAAATCATATCAGACATTGAAGCGCGTATTGCTGAGCTATTTAGTGAGCGTATACAAAATGAAAAACAGGTAGTAGGCATTAAATTAGTAGATGACGTTATTGCCATTATGGGGCAGCCGGAAGATTATCTGGTAGATGATGAAATCTTTGAAGATGAGCCTATCCATAAATCCAGACAACGGTCTTCAAAGCCCTCTAAAAAACTATACAGAGATACGGACAATTCATACATAGGCGGTGTAGCTGCCGGATTAAGCCACTATTTAGGTATCGATATGATATGGGTAAGATTGTTATGGATCGTTTTCGCCATAGGGTCTGGAGGCACGTTTATCTTTATCTATCTATTATTCTGGGCTCTGGTTCCAGAAGCTGTTACCACTGCTGAAAAGTTAACCATGACCGGTGAAGCGGTTAATATCAGCAACATCGAAAAAAAAATTAAAGACGGCATTGACACTGTTACCGACAAGGTAAAAAATGTTGATCTGAAGATGCATGGTGAAAAGTTGAAAGAAGGTTTTGATAATGTTACAGATAACATTTCCGAATCTGTTAAAAGTGTTGATTTTCAGAAACATGGTAAATCTTTAAAATCAACTTCCAGAAGTTTCTTTGATACTATTGGAGACATTTTAATGTTCTTTCTTAAAGTATTTGCCAAATTTGTAGGCATTATATTAATCATTGTAGGGGCCAGTACTATTCTTGGTTTAATAGTAGCTTTATTTACTGTAGGGATTACAGACGCTATACACTTTCAGGGTATGGACTTTCTAGAAGCAGCCAACTCTGCCAATGTCCCTATATGGCTAATGTCTACCCTATTGTTCTTTGCTTTTGGAATTCCATTTTTCTTTGTGCTCTACTTAGGTTTAAAGATCTTAATCAACAACTTAAAATCTATAGGAAACATTGCTAAATTTTCGCTCCTTGGTATTTGGTTAATAGCCATAATAGGTATATTTATTGTTGGGGTCAGACAGGTAACAGAACATGCATTTGATGCTAGTGTGAGCCAAAAAGAGCAATTAAACATAGTTTCGGGAGATACTCTAAAACTGAAGATGGTTGGTAATGACCTGTACAGTCGTTACCTCTACAGAAGTAGTAATAATTATAGATTGACCCAAGAAGGTGAAGCAGATAAAAAGATCTATACCACAGACATTAGGTTAATTGTAAGATCTACTTCGGATTCTATAGCAAGTATTTATATCGAGAAAAATGCATCAGGTAGCAATTATGAAACTGCTAAAGAACGAGCATCCAATATTAATTACAATTATACACTGATAAACAATCAATTAAAGCTTGATGCTTTCCTAAGTACTGATTTTGAAAATAAGTTTAGTGAACAGCAGGTAGAAGTCATATTATACCTTCCTATTGGCACCATTCTGTATGCTGATAATAACACCAACAGCTTTCATAGAAACTCAAGTTACTTCAACGATATTTTAAAAATAGGTCAGGAAGAGCATCATCTCAGAATTATAGAAGATGATGTGGAGTGCTTAGACTGTGATGATGAATCTAAGGATAAAGATAATGGTAGTGTTAAATGGGAGTTGGATAACGATGGAGCAAGTCCCTCATTAAAATACAATGCTAAAAAAGGACTCTCTATAAAAAAAGACAGTTTAGGTAATCGCGACATCGAAATCAAAGATGAAGACGTTAATGTAAAAGTTAATGATAAAGATGGTGTGAAAATTACATCAGGAACACCAGACAATAACAATTGAAGCTATAAAAACAACAGTCTGTCATCATAAATTATTAAAGTGTGTAAAATACAATCACCTTTGTTTTAGTAAATGAGCAGAACTTAATACATCATATCAATCAAATTAAAATCGAACACAATGAATACACTTGCAAAAATAATAGTCAGTAGTCTTATAGGGTTACTTATGCTATCATGTAACATCTCGGGGAATTTTGGAACCGGAGTTACGGGAAGCGGAAACGTCGTTAGTCAGGATCGTAATATTGACGGGGAATTCAACGAAATCAAAGTCTCAAGAGGATTGGATGTCTACCTTACTCAGGATGCAAGCACGACATTAACCGTACAGGCAGATGACAATCTCCACGATATTATTATGACGGAAGTGGAGAATAATGTTCTCAAGATATATGCAAATGAGAATATTAAAAGGGCATCTTCCAAAAAAGTCATGGTAACATTTAAAGACATTTCCAAAATTAAATCTACCAGTGGCAGTGATGTTTTTTCCAACAGCACTATAACGGCTGAAACTTTAGAATTAGAAACCTCAAGTGGAAGTGATATGGAGGTGGATGTAAATGCTACAACATTGAGTTGTAAATCGTCTAGCGGCAGCGATCTTAAACTCAGTGGCAAAACCGATATGCTATATGCAGAAGCTTCTAGTGGCAGCGATATCAAAGCGGGAAATTTAAAAGCAGAACGCTCACAGGTAAAAGCAACCAGTGGCGCTGATATTACAGTTAATACATCTAAAGAATTGGTTGCCAAAGCATCTAGCGGAGGCGACATAAAATACTATGGCGATCCTGAAAAAGTCAATAAAACTGATGGGGTTTCGGGCAGCATAAGAAAGCAGTAATACAACTAATCAATCAAAGACCAATCAATCAATCCTTAAACCATTTCAGACTCTTTTTAGAGTTTGGGATGGTTTTTGTATATATTTGTTTATCAACTTTAAATACTAAAGATGAAAAATTTAATATTTATCCTGATTTTAGTAGTTGGTAGTTGTACTATAATAACAGCCCAATCTGAAAAAGTAAAAGGAAACAGAAATGTGACCATCAAACAAACCTACATTGATGATTTCGAAGCCCTTGTGGTTAATGGTGATTTTGAAATAAAAATTGTTTATAACAGCAAACCTTCGGTAGAAATTGAAGCTGACGATAATTTGCATGAGGTTATAGAGTTTGGTGTTACAAATGGTGTGCTATCATTTAGAACAAGCAAACGCATTACCTCAAAGAAAAAGTTACAGATCACCGTAAATTACGGTAATGCATTAAATAGTATCGAGATTAATGATACTGCCGAAATACGCTCCTTAACTTCAATGGAGTTAAACGATGTCACCTTAAATATTACCGGTAATTCCAGAGCCTATCTCAATGTAAAAGCAAAAAATCTGGATTTTAAATCTTCAGGAAAGTCAAAAACCCGATTAAATCTTAATGCGGATAGTCTCAATGCCGTAATTAGTGACGATAGTAAATTAGACGCTTTAATCAACAGTAAATCGTCTTCATTTGACCTGTACCAGAGGGCTGATGTTACCATTGAAGGTGATGCTGAAAACTCTGAAATCAGAATGGATAACTCGTCTAACTTTTATGGTAAAAATTACACGATAAAAAGTGGTACGTTAATCATTGAAGGCTCTAGTGATGCTACAGTAACGATCACAGAAAATGCTGTTATTGAAGCTGTAGAAGATACCGAAACTTATCTTTATGGTGAGCCCAAAGTTGAACTCAACAAATTTTCGGGCACTGCCAAATTACAAAAGAAGGAATTATAAATCTCATAAAAAAAGCCAGAGATTTACTCTGGCTTTTATGTTTTTTATGGTTACGATTTCTTAAGCATTAGCTTCAACAACCGATTCTTTAGCAGCTAAATAACGTTCGGCATCCAAAGCAGCCATACATCCGGTTCCAGCTGCAGTAATGGCTTGTCTATATACATGATCTGCGGCATCACCACTCACAAAAACGCCTTCTACATTGGTTTTACTGGTTCCCGGAACGGCATTGATAATATAACCCGTTTCATCTAAATCCAGATAATCTTTAAAAATATCGGTATTGGGCTTATGGCCTATGGCAACGAAGAATCCAGTAGCAGGTATCTCATGCTTATCTCCTGTAACATTATTCACAACACGTACGCCGGTAACTACTTGACCATCACCCAATACTTCATCGGTCTCTGTATTAAATAAGATCTCTATGTTTTCTGTATTTCGAACGCGTGCTTCCATAATTTTAGAGGCTCTAAACTCATCTCTCCTAACCAACATGGTCACTTTTTTACACAACTTAGATAAGTAGTGTGCTTCTTCAGCAGCAGAATCCCCTGCGCCTACAATAACCACTTCCTGACCTCTGTAGAAGAATCCGTCACATACAGCACAAGCAGAAACACCACCGCCTAATTCTAGGTACTTCTGTTCAGAAGGCAGACCTAAGTATTTTGCAGATGCTCCAGTAGATATGATTACGGTATCGGCATGAATTTCTTTTTCATCATTAATCCAAGCTTTGTGAACATCTCCAGAAAAATCTACTTTAGTTACCCATCCGTGTCTGATATCTGTACCAAAACGTTCGGCCTGTTGCTGTAACTGAACCATCATTTCCGGTCCGGTAATTCCTTCAGGGTAACCCGGGAAATTCTCTACATCATTAGTTGTTGTTAATTGTCCTCCAGGTTGGGTTCCCTGATACAATACAGGAAACATATTAGCTCGGGCTGCATATATGGCAGCTGTATACCCTGCAGGGCCCGAACCTATAATTAAACATTTTACTTTTTCTATTGTATCTGACATATGCTTTGCTTTAATATCAAAACAAAAGTAGCTTTTTTGTATAAAAACTTACATAGAAGTTATTAACACTTACTATTGCTGAATTGATAAAACTAATTTAAGATACGTCTCGTCATTTTTTCGTAAATTATAGAACCATTAATCTTAAAAAACGCTACAATTTTATGAAAAACGCACTTTTTATTTTATGCATTGTACTTCTGTGTATATCGTGCAATAAAAATGCTAAAACAGAAGACAAAGAAAGCGCCATATCGGTGGTTGAAGATAAACAGGCACCTCTGGAAGGGACCTGGGAGATGATAGGTTACTACAATTATGATAACAATAAAATTACAGACTCCTTTAAAACCAAAGAAGGGCATCGACAGGTGAAAATGTACACCAAGAATAAAGTGATGTGGAGCAAACTTGTACCTCATGACTCTACGGAATGGTTTGGATACGGTAGTTATACACTAAATGATTCTATACTCACAGAAGTATTAGATTATGGCTCAAAGCTAATGAATGAAGTCATTGCCGAACAAAAAGAGTTTGTGTACCAATTAAAATTAGAGGACGATAAATTCAGTCAAATTGAATTGGATGAAGATGGCAATTTAGTGTATTCTGAGAATTATGTCAGAATTGAATAAACCTATTAATCTTAGGATGTTAAAGTAATCCTAAGATTCATTCTTGATTTTAAAAACGGGGAGCTTCCAGAGTCGGGAACTCCCTATTCTTGTTTAATAGAAATAATAATCAAGAAGCAACTCATGAAGATTCGTTTAATCGTTTTAGCACTCATTTTAACCGGATGTAATAATCCAACAACTCCAAAAAAACAACCTCAACTAAAACATTTCGCTAATCTCACCGGTATCGTTTCTCCATATATGGATTATCAACCCAGAGGCGAAATAGATACTACAAATACCGATCATCCATCACATTATGAGGTGTTTTATGATACTCAAAACAGAATTTCAGAAATACGCTATTTTAAAAACAACAAAAAGAGTAATGCTGCTTATTATGGCACACACAAAGTATCTTACAACTATTATGGAGATAGCTTAATCAGAAGTTATTACAATACCAAAGATAAAAAGGCCTACATGAGCAGGCATTATTACGGAGGTGGCACTATTCACGAAGAAGTATTTTACCTCAACACTAAGGGCATGAAAAAAGAATTGGTGTTAAAGGATAGTAGCGGTCAAAGGACCTCCACAGGCTTTGGAACGTATACATACAGATGGAAAAACCACACACCAAAGACATGCATTCAGGAACAATACACCTCTGATAGAAAACACAACCTTTTAACCACTTATTTTCCATTCTACAGTTCCAGAATAACAGTAGATCATAATGCTCATCTTTTTAGTATCGAAAACCTCGATACTATAACCAATAGTCCTATTCATAATAAACAGGCTGGTTATGCTAAAGTGCTATTCAATTTTGACAAGTATGGTAATGAAAAAGGCTGGAGCTTTCACGCTTTAAATAACACTTTGCTTTCCAGAAAAAAGGTATTGGGAATGGAATACGGTTATGCTAAAGTGGTCTATACTTTTAAATGGCGTAATGAAGCTCTGGGGCAGTATAGCTCATTTACTATGGATTTTTTAGATGCCAATCAACAACCCGTGTTAAACGATCAGGGTATACATCGCACCTTGTATGAATTTGACACTCATGAAAATCTTATTGGTTTAGCTTATTTCGGTGTCTCAAAAAACCCCATACAGCATCCGGCGGCTAATTACCATAGGTTAAAAATCTCTTACGATGAAAACGACATACAACAAGAGGTCCTTAAATTTGATAGCACCGGAACTGTTATGGAGTAAGTATTCGGGGTTAGCCTCTTACCGGTAGCATATTCGAAGTATCCACCGGAAAGCTGTCGTATTTATTGTATAATTTCAAGTATTTTTCAGGATCAATCGGCTGCTCACTTAAAGTTTCACTCAAGCCCCTGAAAAACCCTTCCCGTTTTTGTGACGGATTAAAAATTAAATCTACCTCAACCGCTTCATCTGTATCATTCTGAAAAGCGTGAGGGGTCATTCTTGGTGCATAAACTATTGTCCCCGGTTTAGCTTCAATTCTCTTACCCTCAGGACCATAAAACATAGTTAGAATGCCTTTTTTTATAATAAAAGCTTCATCCATAAACCGGTGATAGTGTAATTTTGCCCCAACAGCTTTAGCTGCCAGCCTAATGGTATAAATCCCCAACTGGTCGTTTGATAGGTCACTGGTTACCTTAAAAGAAAATGACATGCCGTTCATCTCAAAAGTTTCGCCTTCTTCAGGCTGTATTACTGATGCATTATCTCCCAACACATCATTAAAATAATCTATATTCATAATTTTAGTTTTTAAACGATGCTTTTATCTGTTCGGAGAGTTTATTGAAATTTTCTTGTACATCGTTACTGTACGATGTCCCTTCTAAAGAAAATATGTGTTTCACCTCTATCCCCATATAATTCAGTATGGCTTCTAAATAAGGTTCCTGATAATCTTTAGAAGCCATAGGTGTGCCACTGAAGTAACTTCCTTTTACCAGGGCCAAATGCGCAACTTTAGTATTGAGCAAACCAATGTAATTGCCTCCATCATCAACCATAAATGTTTTACCAATTCTAACGGCATGATCGAACAAGGCCTTTAACCTGGAAGGTACTCCCAGGTTATAAAGCGGACTGCTAATTAAAAGCTCATCGCTTTCATACAAATAACCGATCAACAAATCAGAGATCTCCAATGCTTTTTTCTGTACTGAAGTAAGATGAGATTCGGGCGTATAAAATGCTTTTATTATGGTATCCGAGATGTGAGGTATTTCAAGCTTAACTAAATCGAGGTGCAATACTTTACCTTTCGGATGATTCAACTCCCATTGCTCTTGAAACGCATCTGCTAGTTTTCTGGAATGCGACCCCTGAGTTCTGGAGCTCGCATCAATTCTTAATAGTGTTTTCATTTTTAGGTTTTATATTCAATAACCAGACAACCTATGAAATGAAAATGTGACCAAATGATTTAAGCTGCAATAAGATTTTTTAGCTTTTTGGGATCAACAATAGCATCGACAGCATAAATTTTATTATTTACTCCAATTGAGAACACCTGGCAAGCGACTAGGTTTTTACCATTATAAAATAGAATTGCGGGTTGATGGTTAACCTCTGTAAAAACAACGCTATGTTTTTTTTGAAACCTGCGATAAACTTCTAACAATAACGCCATACATTCTTGACTGCCTATGGTCAACTGACTTATCACTTTGACGGTTCCTCCACCATCTGCAATAACTCGGATATCTTCAGAAAACATGGTCTCTAATGTTTTTATATCGCCATTACGTATTGCAGAAACATACTTCTTTAAATACGCATTGGCTTCCGTTCTAGATATCTTAACTTCATTTCTTAATGCAGGATCGAGCTTTGCTTTAGCTCTACTTAACAATTTTCTGGAGTTTTCTGACGTCCCCGAAATAACTTCAGCAATCTCTTTATGAGAATAATGAAACGCCTCCTTCAATATAAAAACAGCCCTTTCTTTAACATTAAGCCGTTCTAATATGACTAACAAAGCATAAGATGCAATATCATTTAAATACACATCGGCATCTGAGGCTTCAGTGGCGATGGGTTCTGGCAATTGTTCGTAGCCCAAAGCCATTTTACTTTTGCGTTTTTTTGTACTAATAGCACGGTTGATCACACTCTTAATGAGATAATTTTTTTCATTGTGTATTGTACTATCTGGCCTTTCATTTACAAAATGTTTGATCAGTATATCCTGCACGATATCTTCTGCTTCTTCAACAGAACCCATAATGTTATAAGCATATGGAAATAATACGAATTGGTAATTTGCTATGGTATCATTTATGGTATTCATACTTGAAATGATTTACAGGGTATTATAATCATTCTTATACAATTTTAAGAGACTTGCCAGAATTGAAAAAAGACAATAGACCTATTCCTAAGGAAACATAAAAAAGATAGCTTCCATGAAATAAAGTTGATCATGCTACATTCAATCTGCGTAGATCATCTAAAATTACAGCTTTATTTTTACAGACCATTTAAACTTTTAAAATGTGACAACTTCAATGTATTTTACTCTAAATATTTTCTACAGGGTTTGTATTTGAATATCTCCTGCTAAACTTTCATATACAATATGGGATTTGATAAAAATGAAAGACTATTGTATGACTTTACTTTTGTCAGTTACCAATAAATGTATAATTTTCGTGTAGAAACTGTTTCGATACTTTAACATTTGAAGACTGTAAAAGGAGAAAACTGGCAGCATACCAAGTGCGAAAATAATAACCAGTCAAAAAAATGTTCTGTGTTATTGGGTATATGCCAGTTCTCCTTGTTTTTATATGTATAGCATTGTTTGTAAGTACATGAGACGCCCAAAATAAAAAAGAAAGCAGAGACTTATTTGTCTAAAAACGTCAAACTTTCAGTAATGTAATGTGCTTATTAAGAAAAGGTATAAACTCGTATTCCCATTACTATTTATCATGAATATGGTGATTCTCTTAAGGAAGAAAAAGATTGCGTCGCTACACTCGCAATGACTGGATTATAACACAACACTTTTAGAGTCACATTACAGGTAGAAGTGCCGAAGTAATCTCATAAAAACAGATGGCTTCGCTATACTCGCAATGACGTTCGTGATGGAGATAAGGATATTACTAATAAGTCTACTAGGTCAAAGAAAGATCTGGTTTGTTTTGCTTTTTAACCTCTGATGGATTAATACCAAACTCTTTCTTAAATGCCCGACTAAAGTGTCCGAGATCTTCAAAACCGGCTTCCAAATAAACATCGCTAACAGTTCTCTCTGTGCTTATCAATAAATCGTAAGCCAACAGTAATCGTTTTTTAAGCACCCATTGATGCGGTGTGGTATTAAATATAAGTTTAAACTCCCGTTCAAATGTAGAAAGGCTTCTTCCGGACATTAAAGCCATGGTTTCAAGCGGCACTTTAAGCATGTAATTGGTATTCATGAATAGCGTAAGGTCTGCCCGCTGCGCTAAAGAAAATTCTTTAAAAAGGATAGCCAGTTTTGGATTGGCGTTAATAATGGCCTTCAAGGTATTCTCTACTTTAGATTCAAAGGCTTTGGTGCTCAATACTTCATTATTATCTACAGCATATTTCACGTCTTGTACAATAGACTTTATCTGATCGGTCGCAGGAATCTCAACAATTCTATCACCTATCGGCTTGAGATTCTTATCAAATTTATAGCCCGTTATAAGCTGTCTTAAAAAAGCATCAGGCATTACGAAAGTATAGCTTCTCGACATACCACTTTCTTTTGAAAAGAATTTTCCAAAAAACGCATTCGTATATTTACGTGCCAAGCAAACACTATGCTCTTTAAACTTATGTATAATGCCTTCATGATTAACTTCCAGAGTACCGACATCAACATAGATCAAAAACATAGCTGGGTAATACACCTGCTTGCCAAAGCTTTCATTACCATCAAATCTTGCTTCACAAGATGCTGCAATATCGAATCCGTTACAATGTATGAGCTTTAAGCCATTATTAGACATTTTAACACTCATGAAATAATTAAATTAAATGATTCATAAGACTTATGCTAAATAAAAATCAGCCTGACTTTGTTTCTTAACCTCAGAAGGGTTGATTCCATATTCTTTTTTAAAGGCTTTACTAAAATGTGCAAGATCCTCAAAACCGGCTTGTAAATAGATATCCCCAACGGTATCATTAGTATTTATCAATAAGTCGTATGCCAACTGTAATCGTTTTTTAAGTATCCATCGGTGTGGCGTGGTATTAAAAATCAGCTTAAATTCTCTGTTAAATGTAGATAAGCTTCTTCCCGATAATTTAGCCATGGTCTCCAATGGCTGTTTATACATGTAATTATTATACATAAATAAAGTAAGATCGGCTCTCTGTGCCAAAGAAAACTCTTTGAACAATATCGCCAATTTTGGATTAGTATCTATGATAGTTTTGAAGGTGTTTTCCACCTTGGCTTCAAAAGCCACGGTACTCAATTCCATATTATCGTCTAAAGTAGACTTAACATCATTTACAATAGATTTTAGTCCTTCATTCGGGGTAATCTTTATGATTCTGTCTCCAATAGATTGTAAGTTTTTTTCAAACTTATAATGCGCTGTTATCTTTCTCAAAAATACATCGGGCATAATAAAAGTATAACTCTTTGATTCGCCTTTTTCTTCTGAAAACACTTTAGCAAAATATGCATTGGTATACTTACGAACCAAACAAAAATCACCTTCAGTATATTTATATTTAGTGTTCTCAAAATCGATTTCAAGATTCCCATGTTCCACATAAATCAAAAATGTAGCCGGGTAATACATATGCATACCATGTTCCCGTTTTCCATTATATTTTACATAACACGACCCCACTACATCAAAATTTTCGCAATTAATAAATTTTAGTGCTTTCTTGTGAACTTCAGTACTCATATATTATAGAATTGAATAGTATATTATTGATATTTATATTTGGTTTTTTAATGTCCGACTAAAGTACAAAATGCATTACCCATAACACTTGGAGATTCTGCTTTTTTGATATGATACTTTAATCTAAAAAAGACTTCAGTAAACCTGAAGCCTTTTTAAAATAAGCATTAAATGTTGATACGTTCCATATACATTAGTTTAGTAGGTATCAACAATGGTGTAAAGTTGATAAGCTCTATTAACAGGATTGGTTTCTACATCTCCTCCTCCTGTAATAGTATGGCTGTGATTTCCACTAGTACTAGTACTGGCATTACCAGTAAAACTACCTGCTCTACCATCCGGAACCCTTCCTCCTGCACCATCATTATTATAAAGAGGTATGGTGTGACTATGAGCTCCCGCATTATTTGTTACAAAATTAGTTGAAGTAGGTCTTGCTGTCCTGTAATTTTGATAGGCGCCTTCACTTGCTGCATTTCCTCCTGAATTTCTAAGGAACATGCCGGCAACATCAGCCGGAAAAACAATATCATTACCCGATACAAATTCAGGATATTGTGCAGCCCATAACGGATAATTTATAGCACCATTAGTTACAGTGCCCGGAGTAACAGCCAAGTAACCATCGGCTTCTGTTTTGCCTGACTTGGCATATACAAATTCTCCAATACGCTTTCCATTGCTACCCGATGTCGCAATAGTTTTCCATTCCGGGGCAGTCCCAGCATCATTAATAGCTAATACTTGTCCTGCTGTTCCTTTTGGAAGGCTTATCCAGTCGGCACCATCATAGTACATAACATCTCCGGCAGCCTCACCTGCTAATGAAATATCAGTACCATCTACTGCATTATCACTAATAGTTAAAGCACCATTATTTGCTAGTGTAGCATCACCACTTAGCACAGTAGCAACAGCCACATTTGTAGCATTACCTATAAACACATTAGCATCTGCCAAGGTACTGGTGAGCTTAGTGTCTTGTAACGTTTTCCCTTGTTCAGCAGAAAGGGCATCTGTAATACCACCTGTTGTTAAATCGTTAATCACAGGCGCTTGCGCACCTTGTGGACCGACTAAACTGTTTAAAAAATCAGCTTCTGTACCTGTATTTCCGGCAGCTATCCATACTTGATATGCAGAGTCGCCATCGGTACCGTCTGATCCGTTAGCACCGTCAGCACCATCTGTTCCTGCGATACCCTGAATCCCTTGAGGTCCTTGAGTACCCTGTGGTCCTTGTGATCCCACCAAGCTGTTTAAAAAATCAGCTTCTGTACCTGTATTTCCAGCATTTAACCATATTCGGTATGCAGAATCGCCATCGGCTCCGTCTGATCCGTTAGCACCGTCTGCACCATCCGTTCCTGCGATACCTTGAATCCCTTGTACTCCCTGTGGCCCTACCAAACTGTTTAAGAAGTCAGCTTCCGTACCTGTATTTCCGGCAGCTATCCATATTTGATATGCAGAGTCACCATCAGAACCATCCGATCCATTAGCACCGTCAGCACCATCCGTTCCTGCGATACCTTGAATCCCTTGCGTACCCTGTGGTCCTTGTGGCCCTACCAAACTGTTTAAAAAGTCAGCTTCCGTACCTGTATTTCCGGCAGCTAACCATATTTGATATGCAGAATCGCCATCAGCTCCGTCCGATCCATTAGCACCGTCTGCACCATCCGTTCCTGCGATACCCTGAATCCCTTGCGTACCCTGTGGTCCTTGTGGCCCTACCAAACTGTTTAAGAAGTCGGCTTCCGTACCTGTATTTCCGGCAGCTATCCATATTTGATATGCAGAGTCGCCATCGGCTCCGTCTGACCCATTAGCACCGTCCGCACCATCCGTTCCTGCGATACCCTGAATCCCTTGCGTACCCTGTGGTCCTACTAAACTGTTTAAGAAGTCAGCTTCTGTACCTGTATTTCCGGCAGCTAACCATATTTGATATGCAGAGTCACCATCAGATCCATTAGCACCGTCTGCACCATCCGTTCCTGCAATACCCTGAATCCCTTGTGTGCCCTGTAGTCCTTGTGGTCCTACCAAACTGTTTAAGAAGTCAGCTTCTGTACCTGTATTTCCAGCAGCTATCCATATTTGGTATGCAGAATCACCATCGGCTCCGTCTGACCCATTAGCACCGTTAGCACCATCCGTTCCTGCGATACCTTGAATCCCTTGTGTGCCCTGTGGTCCTTGTGGTCCTTGTGGTCCAACTAAACTGTTTAAGAAATCAGCTTCTGTACCTGTATTTCCTGCAGCTATCCATATTTGGTATGCAGAGTCACCATCTGAACCATCAGATCCATTGGCACCATCCGTTCCTGCGATACCTTGAATCCCTTGTACTCCCTGTGGCCCTACCAAACTGTTTAAAAAGTCAGCTTCCGTACCTGTATTTCCGGCAGCTATCCATATTTGATATGCAGAATCGCCATCAGCTCCGTCCGATCCATTAGCACCATCCGCGCCATCCGTTCCTGCGATACCTTGGATACCTTGCGTACCCTGTGGACCAACTAAACTGTTTAAGAAGTCGGCTTCTGTACCTGTATTTCCGGCAGCTAACCATATTTGATATGCAGAGTCACCATCTGCTCCGTCTGATCCTGCAATACCCTGAATCCCTTGTGGACCCTGTGGCCCTTGAGGACCTTCCGGACCTGGTATTGAACTTCCTGAATTTGCTGCATATAAAGCATATGGTACACTTGCCAATTGACTAGTACCTGTTATGGTATAACTGGTGCCGCCAAAGGGATCTATTTCTGTTCTTATAAAATAAGTATTATTGGCCCAATCTATTGTGGTAAAATCACCACTGATGGTATTTCCTGTTCCTATTTCAATACTTGCCAAACCATTGGCATTAGTTGTTGGGGTTTGCGTTTCTACATACACAGCAGGTCCTGAAGCACTGCCTTGTAAAATACTGATTTGCATGCCAACATTTTGGTTGGCCATAATCATATCTCCAGAATTTCTAACAATAGCCTGGTAGCTCATTTTTTGTGGCACCTGTGCAAACATTCCTAGTGTACACAGTAACATTACAAATGATAAGTATAAAGTTTTCATTGGGGTTGGTTTTTAATAATTTTAAAGGTTTTAATTGTTTTGTCTTTATTGTTTATAGTTAGCATGTAGGTTGCTAATGGTAAATCGTCAATGTCAATTTGGGTGACGCCATCTGTAACCTTACCTTTAGACATTACTACTCCTAAAAGGTTGTAAAGCTTATAGGTTAGTTCGCCTCCCGTATGGCCACTTACTCTTAGGTTAAAACTTGAAGAAGCCGGATTGGGATATGTTGTGATGTTCATATTAGTGGCAACATCTACAATGGTTAAAGTCTCGGATTCAAAATAAAACTGGACACCCTGAATGGCTGATCCGCTTGTGCCTGTTATGGTAGTCTGTACAATCTGTCCAACAGAATAATTTGCTGTACCACCACTGCCTGAAGCGTCTCCTCCGGATACCAGTACCGTGTCTTGTGCCCTGACCACTCCAAACACACCACTGCATACTATACATGCTACGATGGTTTTAAGGTTAAGTCTGGCTAATACGTGTTGTAAAACTTGGGGTTGTTTCATATATAAAAGGTTTAGGATTATAAAAATTTGTAGTACCGCATTATGGACTAATAAAAAGTCGTGTCGGTTAAACCGGATGGCAAACATGAAACACTTAATCTGTAAAGCAGATTAATGGGTTTTTTCAAACCACTTTTTGTGTGATTTGATTTCTTTTGGAATGATTTAACTAAAGTGTTAGGTAATGCATAGCTCAGGCTATGATTGTGAACAATAGTTACATTTGGTGAGTAGTCAACACTTGTTATATGTGACTTTAAAATAGCCGAAAGGCTACTTTTTTTCGAGGTTTGGATTGTCATATTTACCGTCTTCGGTGATATGACTGGTAGTAATTTTCGCGTAGCAAATATAGAAAGTGTTTTATTATAAAAAAATATTTTTGCTAAAAAAACAACGATTAAGTGTAAAAAAACACGATAAAAAACATAAAAATCCTATAAAATCACTAAAAAAACGGTTAAGAACATTTTACATCGACAACTCACAAATCTCTCACAAACGTCACATCGAAACGACCAGCAATGGACTATCAACATACTGAAGAACAAGAAGTAACTGATTTAAAAAGGCTTAAGAAAGAAAGAGACTGCTTCGCTATGCTCTCAATGATGAAAATTTATACCTTATACAAACGCCGTGATAACCTCACCTACCTTATTGCAAAATTTGAGTTTTATTCCAATCACATGAAAAAGTTACGAAGTTTTAATCACTCGAATCCTCTTTTTCTTAAACTATAAATAGGTTAAATCTATATATTTGTTATTACAAATTATCTCAAGAATTGAAAAGATATCTCATATACTATTGTGCGTTTTTATTAAGTCATAGTAGCCTTTTATTTGCACAGGATGGTTTAGACAAAAACTCTATATTTTCAAAAATAGAAGAACTGATTATTCAAGGGAAAAATGATTCTGTAGATTCCTATGATACAGAAACAATCAAAGATCCTTATGCCTCAGTATTAAAAAGAATTGCATCAAATGATAATGCTACCTATTCGGATTATCACATATTTTCAGCAGTATTACTTAATAGAAGTGATATAAAATTTGAAGATGTTTCAAATTTTTTAAACGCTCATGCAAAAGAACCTAGCAGAGAAAAAGATTTAGATATTGATTTTGTGAAAATGAAATCCGTCCAAATTCATGGACTTAGAGAATGGATCAATATTGAAACAGCGAATAAAGAACAAATTAAGCTAGAGAATTATGTTAAGTATTTTGAAAAGAAAGACATTGATGTAAGAAGGGCTAAATTATATGTAGACCTTCATCAGGCAGTTCTTCTGGCGATACAAAGAGACATAGAAAACGGTAAAAAACTTTGTGAAACCAATATTAAAATAGCAAGACTAGTCGGTGATATCGAGCAGGAAATGGCTTTTTCGTATTACCTGTTAGAATTCATTATACTTACAGGCGATTTAGATCAATATATAGAGGTCTGTGAACGAAGTTTAAAAATTGAACAATCTCTAGAAAGAAAAACATTTTATCATTCAGCAATTATGTATAAAGCTCTAGATGCCTATATCTATAAAGGCGGCTCAGAAAAAAGGGTTTTAGAGTTATTTAATGACATTAGTTCAAAGATTAAAGATCATACTTTAAAAGCAGTTTTAAATATTAAATATGTTAATTATTTAGGAGATAAAAATCTATCGCCCAATACCATAAATCAGATTTTTAATCAATTTAAAGTTTCCGATTTAAAAGCGTTTTGTAAAAAAATTACGATTTATGGGAAAGAGCATTTAAATAATAATGATTTAAAAAGGCTGTACAATACTATATCAATAACTCTCGAAAAACACAATTATTTAAAAGAGGCTATTGTATATAAAGAAAAAGCCGTTGAGTTAACCCAAAAAATATACACCCAAGAGCTTGCCAATTCTTTAGCAGAAGTAAAATCAAAAAACGCTATTGAATCAAAAAATTTAGAACTAAAATACGAGAAGGAAAGATCTAAATTGTTCTTGTTAATTGGGTCTCTGGCTATTATTGCTTTAGTTTTTATGGGCATTGCCTTTTTACGAAAACGCAAATATTCTAAAGTTTTAAAAGCAAAAAATAAGCGTATAGACAATGCATTAAATCAGAAAAAAATATTAATAAGAGAAATACACCATCGGGTAAAAAACAACTATCAAATCATATCTAGTTTGTTAGATATGCAAAGTGAAGCCATTAAAGACAATAAGGTCTTAGAAATATTTAAAGAAGGGCAAAATAGAATGAGATCTATGGCCATCATACATGAAGATTTATCTCAAAGCAGTGAGGACCTTATAGATTTTGAACTATATATAGAGCTTTTGGTACAAGAAATAGGTGTGATATATGAAAAGTCTGATAAAAGTATAGATGTTTGTATAGAAGCCAAAAACATCTATTTTGATATAGATACTGCTGTACCCCTTGGATTAATAATAAATGAGCTTACTACAAATGCATATAAATATGCATTTAAAAATAGAACAGAAGGATTACTTAAAATAATAGTACAAGAAAAACAAAAAGGAGAATTTTATCTTCGTGTTTCTGATAATGGTGTAGGGTTTGATCATAAAAGAGAATTAAAACAAACAAATAGTATAGGGTTAACTTTGGTCAAGCGATTAGTTAAACAACTATATGGCGCTGTAGATATAGTTAATGATAATGGTACTCACTTTAATATTGTTTTTCAAGATACTATTAGAAGGAGTTTAATAGATTAAATGGATATGAAGAAAACAAAAATTTTAATTGTCGAAGATGAAATGGTGATTGCTGGCAACATGCATGATGTTTTAAAAAAAATAGGATATGAAGTTCTGGAGCCAGTTATTAATTATACAGAAGCAATAATAGCTATAGAAACACATAAGCCAGATATTGCAATAATAGACATTAAATTAGCAGGAAGAAAAACAGGTATAGACTTAGCTGGTAAAATTAGAGAATGTTATCATTTTCCCTTTATATTTTTAACATCAAATACAAACCATGATGTCTTTAATCAAGCAAAAGAAGTTTTACCGAATGCCTATTTACTAAAACCATTCACAACGGAAGGTTTATTTACATCTATTGAAGTCACGTTAAATAATTTTAATATGAGTACAGCATACTCAGATGAGGATAACGTAATAATAAACAAAGCATTTTTCATAAAAAAGAATAAAGCATTTTATAAGTTACTGTTTGATGATATTCTTTTCATAAAAAGCTCTCATGTGTATATTGAAATTTTCATGAAAAATAAAGACAAACATGTAATCAGAGGAAGCTTAAATAAAATAATTGCCAAATTATCAAGTAATTTTATTCAGGTACATCGGGCTTTTATTGTAAATACTAATTATTTATCTGAAATTAATAGTAGTAGCTTAAAAGTAGATGATAAAATTGTGCCCGTTGGTAAAACATATTACCAAAAAATTATTAGGACAATTAATGTTGTCTAAATAGTTTTATTTCTTATAAACTCATTAATTTTCTAAAGAGAATATATTTCTTGATATGAGATTTTCTTCTAGCTCTCTGCCTCATAAAAGCGGCTTATAAAATTTGTCGCACTTCTATCTGATTTTTGAAATTCAGTTAAGCTTTATAAAATAAGCTTGTTCGCAAGGATACATTCAGATTATAACTTCATAGCCTTTTATATAAATTTTACTTCTATGAGCCTTTTTAGGTTTTCTATGAATAATTAGTGTGGGTTTAGAACATTTTAAAGATGTTTCAGTATTAAAACTACAATAAAATACCTTTCATCGATTAATTTTGTATTTGGTCGATTGATTTGATCCTCTGTAAGTTAAAATCTATAAACCCAATACATATGAAAAAAAACAAATCTAAAAAACTTAACCACAAAAATGCAATGGCACTACTCTTATGCCTTGTACTAAATAGCATCTTAAGCTTAGCATACGCACAAGATGTCGTTTTAGTATCTGGGGGTGATGCTACTGGTTCTGGTGGTACAGCAAATTATTCTGTTGGACAGATTGTACAGACTACCATAACAGGCACAAGCGGATCAGCCATTCAGGGTGTCCAGTTTTATTTTGAATCCGAGACTTTAACCATTGTAGATGTTGCCACTAATATGAACATCACAACATATCCCAATCCGGCTTCTTCAAGTTTTAACCTAAGAGTAAGTGGCCATACGGGAGGCGAACTAACCTATAAGCTTTACAACCTTTTAGGAGTAGTAATGTCTAAAGGTAAGGTTACAGATGGCGTCACCCAAATTGACATTGACGATTTACCATTAGCAACCTACATGCTAACTATAAACAATAAAGACAAAACAATTAAAACCTTTAAAATTATTAAAAACCAACCCCAATGAAAACTTTATACTTATCATTTGTAATGTTACTGTGTACACTAGGAATGTTTGCACAGGTGCCACAAAAAATGAGCTACCAGGCTATTGTTAGAAATTCTGGAGATATGATTATGGCCAACCAAAATGTTGGCATGCAAATCAGTATTTTACAAGGCAGTGCTTCAGGACCTGCTGTGTATGTAGAAACGCAAACCCCAACAACTAATGCCAATGGTTTGGCAAGTATTGAAATAGGAACAGGAAATACCATCAGTGGTGATTTTACCACAATAGATTGGGCCAATAATACTTATTTTATAAGAACAGAAATAGATCCCTTTGGCGGCACCAGTTATACCATAACAGGTACTAGTCAATTGGCAAGTGTACCATATGCTTTATATGCAGCAAATTCAGGAAGTTCAACACCTGGTCCGGAAGGTCCTCAAGGACCACAGGGTCCACAAGGTATAGCAGGAACGGATGGTGCAGACGGTGCTAACGGATCAGACGGTATCGATGGCGATTCCGCATACCAAATATGGATAGCTGCAGGAAATACAGGTACAGAAGCCGACTTCTTAAACAGTTTGGTAGGACCACAAGGGCCACAGGGAACACAAGGGATTCAAGGGATTCAGGGTATCGCAGGAACAGATGGTGCTGACGGTGCTAACGGATCAGACGGTACCGATGGCGACTCTGCATATCAAATATGGTTAGCTGCCGGAAATACAGGTACAGAAGCTGACTTTTTAAACAGCTTGGTGGGATCACAAGGACCACAGGGCACACAAGGTATTCAGGGGATTGCAGGAACGGATGGTGCTGATGGTGCTAACGGATCAGACGGAGCCGATGGTGACTCTGCATATCAAATATGGTTAGCTGCCGGAAATACAGGTACAGAAGCCGACTTTTTAAACAGCTTGGTGGGATCACAAGGACCACAGGGTACACAAGGAATTCAGGGTATTGCAGGAACGGATGGTGCAGACGGTGCTAATGGATCAGACGGTATCGATGGCGATTCCGCATACCAAATATGGATAGCTGCAGGAAATACAGGTACAGAAGCTGACTTCTTAAACAGTTTAGTAGGACCACAGGGTACGCAAGGTATCCAGGGTATTGCAGGAACGGATGGTGCGGACGGTGCTAATGGATCAGACGGAGCTGATGGTGACTCTGCATACCAAATATGGATAGCTGCCGGAAATACAGGTACAGAAGCCGACTTTTTAAACAGTTTGGTGGGACCACAAGGACCACAGGGCACACAAGGGATTCAGGGTATTGCAGGAACGGACGGTGCTGACGGTGCTAACGGATCGGACGGAGCTGATGGTGACTCTGCATACCAAATATGGTTAGCTGCAGGAAACACAGGTACAGAAGCTGACTTTTTAAACAGTTTAGTGGGTTCGCAAGGACTACAAGGACCACAAGGTATCCAAGGTATTGCAGGAACGGATGGTGCTAACGGTGCTAATGGGTCTGATGGTTCTGATGGTGACTCTGCATATCAAATATGGTTAGCTGCCGGAAATACAGGTACAGAAGCTGACTTCTTAAACAGTTTGGTGGGACCACAAGGACCACAGGGCACACAAGGAATTCAGGGTATTGCAGGAACGGACGGTGCTGACGGTGCTAATGGATCAGACGGTATCGATGGCGATTCCGCATACCAAATATGGATAGCTGCAGGAAATACAGGTACAGAAGCCGACTTTTTAAACAGTTTGGTAGGACCACAGGGCACACAAGGGATTCAGGGTATTGCAGGAACGGACGGTGCTGACGGTGCTAATGGATCAGACGGATCTGATGGTGACTCTGCGTACCAAATATGGATAGCTGCCGGAAATACAGGTACAGAAGCTGACTTCTTAAACAGTTTAGTAGGACCACAGGGTACGCAAGGTATCCAGGGTATTGCAGGAACGGATGGCGCAGATGGTGCTAACGGATCAGACGGAGCTGATGGTGACTCTGCATACCAAATATGGTTAGCTGCAGGAAATACAGGTACAGAAGCTGATTTCTTAAACAGTTTAGTAGGACCACAGGGTACGCAAGGGATTCAGGGTATTGCAGGAACGGATGGCGCAGATGGTGCTAACGGATCAGACGGAGCTGATGGTGACTCTGCATACCAAATATGGTTAGCTGCCGGAAATACAGGTACAGAAGCTGACTTCTTAAACAGTTTGGTAGGGCCACAAGGACCACAGGGTACGCAAGGACCTCAAGGGATTCAGGGTATCGCAGGAACGGATGGCGCAGATGGTGCTAACGGATCAGACGGAGCTGATGGTGACTCCGCATACCGAATATGGTTAGCTGCCGGAAATACAGGTACAGAAGCTGACTTTTTAAACAGCTTGGTGGGATCACAAGGACCACAGGGTACGCAAGGACCTCAAGGGATTCAGGGTATCGCAGGAACGGATGGTGCAGATGGTGCTAATGGATTAGACGGAGCTGATGGTGATTCTGCATACCAAATATGGATAGCTGCCGGAAATACAGGTACAGAAGCTGACTTCTTAAACAGCTTGGTGGGATCACAAGGACCACAGGGTACGCAAGGGATTCAGGGGATTGCAGGAACGGATGGTGCGGACGGTGCTAACGGATCAGACGGAGCCGATGGTGACTCTGCATACCAAATATGGTTAGCTGCAGGAAATACAGGTACGGAAGCTGACTTTTTAAACAGTTTAGTTGGTGCTGATGGTGCTGACGCAACATTTCCGGTAGGAGGTACTGTAACTGATGTTTTAAAAAGCGATGGCGCAGGTGGTCATACTTGGTCTAAAGTACAGGAAGCCATGATTGAAAATAACGCTATAACAGGAACAAAAATCGCTGATGATGCTGTTGGAAGCACTGAAATAAGCGATAACGCCATACAGTCTAACCACATTAACACTGATGCTGTAGAAACGCAACATGTAGAAGACAATGCCATTACTGCAAGCAAATTAGACCGAATGGGTGCTTTAGGAGGAAGTACAAGTGATGGTTGGGTGCTAACTTTTGATGCCAATGACCCAAATAACAAGTGGAAAGCGCAACCAGCACCAGCAACACCTTATTTGCATACCGATAGCTTTACGGAAACTAGCGGTACAGCTACAGCACATACACTGACGCAAGATCCCATAGTGTCTTCAATAAATGATGCTAAAAATATAAAAGTAACCTTAAACGGAAGTATATTATCCATCACAGATTACACCTATAATACCTCTACTAAGGCACTTACACTTACAGTACCTGTAGCACAATACGATGTAGTTACAGCAACTTATGCATCTAACGATTAAAAAGGCTAAACATTTTTAAACAAAAATTTTAAAACAGATGAAAAAATATATCATTTTATTAATAGCCCTAACCTTTAATATGGCGATTTGGGCACAAACAGTACCAACAAAAGCGCTGCGTATTCAAGATGCCACCACGGCATTAGGGCAAAATATACCCGTAGGAACCTTAGTGTTTAATATGGCAACACAAGAAACCTATGTCGCTACAGCTGGTGTAGCTGGCACGGCTAATTTAACCACAGCAGCTGCCAGTTTTAAACTCATAGGTGATACAACAACGGTTACCGATAACTTAACCTCTACCAGTACAACAGAAGCTTTATCGGCAAACCAAGGAAAGGTGTTAGAAGACACAAAACTTAATAAAACGTTGGCCGATGGTCGTTTATTTGTTGGAAATGATAGTGATGAAGCTACAGCAGTAGTGCTTAGTGGCGATGCTACCCTAGCTAACGATGGTACAATAACTATTGAAGATGATGCCGTAGACGGCAGCGATATTTCGCTAACCAATGAAGCCGAAGGCGATATGACCTATTATAACGGCACCGAATGGGTGCGCTTACCAAAAGGTACAGCCAACCAATCGTTGGTAATGAATAGTGGGGCAACGGCACCCGAATGGCAGAGTGGTGGTACTACAGAAGATAAAGAGGTAATTCTTGGAAGTGCTACTGGTGGTGATGGCACAACCATTGCCATTCCAGCAAATGTGTCAGATTACCAATACCTTAGGTTGGAATCGGATAACTGGACAATAAGTTCTGTGGAACACGCTGTTCATGGTACGGTATTGGTATCAGACATGGCAAGTAAACGAATATTAATTTATGCTGAGGCAATAAATTACCTTCACGCAGATATTAACGCGTCCCGTACAAGTTTGGAAATACATTGTACTGGTACAGCTGATTGGAGATTGGTTGGTATCAAAGCCCAAAAAATTGTTATAAACCCAGCCGATGCTACCGTGATAGACGACGATACTTTTGCAAGTGCCTCGTCTTCCAATGTACCAAGTGCAGAGAGTGTAAAGGCCTATGTAGATGCCAACGGGTTTAGCATAGCCAACGAAGCTGAAGGCGACATGGCCTATTTTAACGGTACAGACTGGGTGCGCTTACCAAAAGGTACAGCTAACCAATCTTTGGTAATGAACAGTGGCGCAACAGCACCCGAATGGCAAAGCGGTGGCGCTATGGAAGATGTTTCAACTTTGTTGTTTTCCGTTAACGGGGCAACAAACAATTCAATACATGATATAGGTGTTAATTGGGGTGATTTGCATAGCTTAGGCTATGAATATGTGGAGTTTAGGAGCACAGGTGGTGAAGCAAACAATCGCCTTAGATATGTATCACGTTTAGCGACTAAAGACTGGGTAGATTACACGAGAATAGCACCATACAATGATGGTATATCACATTTTACTTTTATTGAGATGAATGCTTCAGCAAGCACTTTTAAGATGATTGAGGGGCTTACAGCTTGGGACAGTGTAGACATCGAAGTATATGGCATCAAAGCCCAAAAAGCCGTTATAGACCCTTCTTTAACTACAGTTATAGACGACGATACTTTTGCAAGTGCCTCGTCTTCCAATGTGCCAAGTGCAGAAAGTGTAAAAGCTTTGGTGGATGATACCGTGCAGGCTATGGTAGAGCATCCTTCATTGAATATCAGATATATAGACATAGGCGATGTGCGCATACAATGGGGGCAATTAACGGTTACAGGTAGTGCGTCCTTAAATATTTATGCCATGTCGACAAATACTAGTGCTTCGTCATTAACTACTAATGTATTGGTAACCCAAGGCGACACCAATGTCTATACCGTTAATGGAAATGTAGTAGACTACAACACCATTACTTTTAATGTGTTTGTAAATGGCGCACCATCCACTGCAACAATTAAATGGATGATGATAGGCCCAAAACCTTAATTACTAAAATTATATCATTTATAAAAAGACTGAATGCTCCTTGTAAAAGGGTTTTCAGTCTTTTTATATTCCTTCTTGAGAGGAAATCTTTAGCTCTTATCTGTAAGGTAAAAAAGAAGGGTAATAGTTATAACCAGATTGTGTAAGCTTGACGATATCACTGCCATCAAAATTCATCATATATACATGCTGATTATTCTTTTTATCGCCACGTTCAAAAACTATTTTTTTATCGTCATAAGACCACCTTCCTCTCATATCATTAAGAGTGTGATCCGTTAACTGTTTCACAACTTTAGAGTGTACATGAAGCACATGGATATTAACATTGCCACTTTCATCACCATAGTAAAGTATTTTCTTTTTATTATTAGACAATTGTGGCATTAGCTTATTTCCCTTTCCTGTTGTGATGATCGCTTTAGCAGACCCATCCGGATTCATTTTCGCTAACTGATAAGTGCCATCTATCCTTACTGAATAATAAATCTTATTATCAATCCCCCAGGAAGGGTATGCATAAGATTTAGCATCTGGAGTTAAGTTTTGAAGATCGCCGCCTTGCAAATTCATTCTAAACACTTGTGCATTTCCATTTCTGGAAGAGATAAAAAGAATGTATTTTCCATCGGGAGACCAAGACGGAAAGTATTCTGCGTTACCTGAATTTGTTAACTGTTTGAATGTATTTTCTTTTAAATTCATCAACCATATCTTCCACCAACCAACACGTTCGGAAGTGAACACAATATATTTTCCATTTGGAGACATTACCGGAGTAGCATCCTTTCTACTACTTTTAGTAATTAAACTCGTTTTCCCTAATTTGTCAATTAAATGTATGCTACCATTAGCGCTAGCTTGTTTAGCAAACAAAACTTCATACTCTTGAGAATAACAATGTGCTGCAAGGACTAAAAAGGGTATTATGAGTAGTACCTTTTTTCTCATAATCCTGTTAATTGCGTTACTTCTCCGGTTTTTAAATTCTTCTTGTACAAGAAAAAAGATTCACCAGACCTTGAGGAGGTAAATACAATATGATTCCCTTTAGGGTCCAGGGAAGGCATATAATCTTTTCCGAGGTCATTTGTAAGCTTTTTTAAGTTTGACCCGTCAATATCTAAGGAATATATGTCTGCATTATCATTAACAATGGCATCAAAAACTATGCGTTTGCCGTTTTTTGAAAACGTAATATTTCGACCTTGCAATTCTGTAATTTTTTTTAAGGATCCGTCTTTGTTCTGTATCCATAATCCTTTTTGATCTTCATCACTTACAGAGATAATACGATAGTTTGATTTTTTGCTGGTAACAACAAAATACTTTTTAAACTCATTGATCTGTATGTGCTTCGTTTTGTTGTTAGCCGTATTGAAACTGTAAAATTTTAAAGTACCATCTTCTTTTTGAGCAAATTGAATTCCTTTTATTGTCCAACCTCCCATAAATTGCGTAAACGCTGTATCCTTTATAAGCAAAGGGGTCATTTTTTTACTTTTCAGATGAAAAGTTGCCACTTTTAGGCTCCCCATGTCTTTTCCCATAGAAAATCCTAAAGTGCTGTCGTCAAGAGCCCATCTTGGTTCTATGGCCCATTTGCCATCAGAAGGCGTAATTTGTTTTAGATTTTTCCCATCTGAATCGATAATAAAAACCTCAGGTTCTCCATCATTTCTATACGAATAAAATGCTATTTTATCTCCCTTATTTGAAAACCTTGGAGAAAAATCTTTCTGTGAAAATACAGTCATTGAAAATAGTATAAACAATGTCTTTAAAAGTGTTCTTTTCATAATTAATGTTTTGTTTTGTGCAAACCTAGATTCTAAGCTCATAACAAAATGTTAAGAAACACTCAAACAATTAGTCAATTCATGAATTGCATATTGTTTTTAAAGTTTGAAGGCGTCATTCCTTCTAATTTATAGAACGATCTGTTAAAGGTTGAAACCGATTTAAAACCACTTTCTCTGGCAATGGCTTCCAAGGTGTATAGCTTATAGTCTTCAAGCTGAATAAGTTGTTTAGCATGTCCTATTCTGTAGGTATTAATAAAATCGCTAAAACTTTTGTCATGGTATGTATTAATGGCTTTGGAAAGATAATTGGCATTGGTCTCTATAACTTTTGCCAGTTTTTGTAATGTTAACTCTGAATTCAAAAAAGCCTTTTCATTAATAACATATTCTTTTGCCTTTTCCGCTATTTCTTCAAGCGCCTTAGAGCCTCTTTTTTTCTTTTTTATGAATGACTTGGGAATCCCTTCTTTATCCGTTAGTGCTAACTGAGAAATTAAAAAGACCTCTATGGCTATAAATAAAATTGCAATTGGGTTTTTTACAGAAATGGGAGTAAAAATATACCCCAAGATAAATAACACGTACTTTGTGATCCAGAGCAGTAAAAACCCATAGATAAGTAATCTTAACCAAACTTTGCTGTTTCTCTCTTCTAAATTGAGCTCTGGTTTTAATTTTGAACGGAGACTATTTAATAAGACTAGTATGTATACAAGTGGTTGTAATCTGAATAAAACAAAATCCCACAAGAAATTTTTGAGTACAAATGGTCTTACGGATATTTGCTCCGAATCTAATTCTGAATAGAAGTCTACAAGTAAATTGTACTTATCTATTCCCGGCATGCCATAATCATTAAATCGATAAACAGAATAAATCACAAAGGGCAGCAAATGGAGTATATCGTAAGGCCTTACTTTTATATTCAGGATCTTTTTAGAAATAATATAGATTAATGGCCAAATTATTAATGTTAGAGCTTCGCCAGTAAATGTAAAGTGCGGGATTTTTAATATGTATCTATTGTGAATAATTAGCTCATGAAAAAGTATAAAACCCAAACACAAAAGAAGCAATAAAAAAAACCTTGAAATGCTATTATTCTTAAGATACTTTACACTATTTACCAATAAAATTATCAGCTGCCCGAGGGCCATAAGTGCTATTATAGTATAAAAAGTCATCTGTTATATTATTAACTAAAAATATACTTTCTTTTACAATTGCCTAAAAAATTAACAGTCATAAAAAAATCACCCAACCCATTCCTTAATTTTATTTTGAATTTCAGCATGAGCTTGTTTTGGAGGCATATGTTTTGAGGGTTTTAAAGTGTATATTTCTTTAAGGTTTTTGAAAAGTAGCCCACTCCGTTGTCTTATTTTTTCATCTGGAAAATAAATATCGTCTGAAGCTGTAATAATATAAACAGGCTTATTAAAGTTTTGAACATCTTTAGGTTTCAATAATTTGGGGATTCTTGTATCCAGGTTTACACCATTCATTATTGCTTTTAGAAATCTAAAGATAAAATCATCATCTTCGGGAGCAAAAGCATTAATAAACCTTTTAAGATTTTTGTCCGATTTGTTTAATTTAAATTTGATAAGAGGGATGGTTAATTTTGTAACTGCTTCCCAGGCATTACCGCTAACAATTCCACTTGGTACACAAAAAATACATTTTTGAATTCTCTCAGCATTGTATATCATTAGTTTTTGAAGAATAAAAGCACCGTATGATATCCCAATAAAATTAGCTTCGTCTACTTTTAATCCATTTAATACCTCATCGGCCCATTTACCAAAAGAATCATCCTTAATACTTAGTACCGTTTCAGCACTTTTTGTTGCTTGGCCAATAGTATCTATTGCATAGAAGCAGTAAATGTTATTTAATGCTTTAACCGCTTCTAATGTTAATGGAGCTCCAGCACTAAATCCATGAAACAGCACTACTTTTTTACCGGTTGGGTTGCCCGTTTGTATTACCCTTGTGGTTCCAAAAGACGTATTGACATCCAACTCAGTATACTCAAGATTTAAACCTGTTAGTTTTTCTTCGTATAATGCCATTATTACCGCCTTGGCCTGCTTATTTTTATATATTGATTTCATAGCTATATTTTAATCTTCAAACGGTGTCTTGTAAAGATATGATATGCTGCTTTTTAAGAATTGTCACACAAGGATGCTAATTCATAGATGCTTATACATTTGTATTTTATCGATGTATGCGTGTCCTTCCAAAAAGAAATCTTTTACAACACCACTAACTTCGAATCCCATTTTTTTATAGAGATTAACTCCCAATACATTAGATGCATATACATCTAACCAGATAATTTTAAGTTCTGAATGTTGTTTTGCCCAATCCAAAACACATTCAATCAGGATTTTCCCTAAACCTTCATTTCTCCATTCTTCCTTTATGCCCATGCCCAACATTGCTGTATGATGCATTTTTTTTCTGGTACTTCCAGTAATGTCAATATTACCAATAAGTTTGTCATTATATTCAGCAACTAGCAATATGCTATTTTCACTATTATAATAATCCGCTATCAAAGCCGCTTCTTTATCAATATCTATAGCGTATTCATCTAAAGTCCAAGGTAATGTGGTCGTACTTTTAATATAATCTCTTTTCAATGTGATCAAATCGAATGCTTCACTTTTATTAGGGACTCGGATTGAAACTAAATGCCCAGATTTGAGTTTATATGTTCTTTCTGAAGGTTTCATTTGTATAAATGATTGTTAGTACAACTGCAGTTACAAATATATAATGACTTGCTCGTTTATTAATTAGAATGCTTTAATTTTAGTTGTGACAGGATAACTGTGTTATTTTTTATTTGCCTTCAACAAAGAAGTGATGCTTGCTGTTCTACAAATAAAAAAGTCCAATCACAAAAGTGATTGGACTTACTTGGTCGGGGTGGCAGGATTCGAACCTGCGACCTCCGCGTCCCAAACGCGGCGCGATAACCGGGCTACGCTACACCCCGAAGTGGTCATCTATATATCGTTTATGGTTTGGAGTGGTCACGCTGTAAGCGTGACGACCTCCGCGTCCCAAACACAGCACAATAACTAGCTGAGACTTGCCACGCTATGCGTGGTACTTCCCGAAAAACGGATTGCAAATATATACTTTTTCTTTATAAACTGACAAGGTTTTTATAACTTTAAAGTTTAAACCTTTTGTATGACTATAAAGCCATCCCTATTCTGTCTGTTCTTAATTTGTTTACTGACCTGTGCGCAGAATAAAACCCCAGAAAAAACCCTTAAAGACCATGAAGTTGTTGTGCCCAATCTGGTCATTCCCTGGGGCTTTACATTTCTACCCGATGGTGCGATGCTTATTACAGAAAAGCATGGCGAACTTCTTCATTTTAAAGCTGGCAAGATCATTAAGGTCAAAGGTCTTCCGGAAATATATGTCAGAGGTCAAGGCGGTCTAATGGACATTGTATTGCATCCTAATTTTATAGAAAACCGGTGGTTATATCTGTCCTATGCCTCTTCAACGGGAGAAGGCAATGGCGGGAATACAACCATTATGCGGGCCACATTTAACCAAAACACCCTCACCGATCATAAAGTCCTGTACAAAGCAGAACCCAATAGCAGAAAGGGACAGCATTTTGGCTCCAGACTGGCATTTGACCAGCATGGCAAACTGTATTTTTCTATTGGCGATCGTGGCAGTCGGGATATTAATCCACAGGACATTACCCGAGATTGCGGAAAAATATACCGCCTTAATGACGATGGTTCGGTTCCTAAAGACAACCCCTTCATCAATACCCCTGAAGCCAAAACAGCGATTTACTCCTACGGTCATCGAAATCCACAAGGCATGACCATACATCCAAAAACCGGAGCCCTCTGGACCCACGAACACGGTCCCCGAGGTGGTGATGAGATCAATATTATAGCTGCCGGAAAAAATTACGGATGGCCGGTTATCAGCTATGGCATCAACTACAGTGGCACAAAATTCACCGATAAAACTGCTCAGGAAGGTATGGAACAACCCCTACACTATTGGGATCCATCCATAGCACCAAGCGGTATGGCATTTATTGACAGTGATAAATACGGCGATTGGAATGGCAATTTACTCATAGGCTCCTTAAAGTTTCAGTACCTTAATAAGTGTACCCTAAAAGACAACAAAGTCATCAAAGAAGAGCGCCTACTGGAAGGTCTCGGAAGGGTACGTTCCGTAGAACAAGGCCCGGATGGTTATATCTATGTCGGTATTGAAAATTTAGGCATCGTAAAACTGATACGTCATGACTAAACACATTTTCATCTGCCTTGTACTGGCAACAACCCTCATATTCGCTTGCAACTCTAAGGCCAAGCAGCAAACCGATAGTTATGGCACATCACCCCTTAAGGAAAGTATGCAGCGTGGTAAAGCCGTATACAATGACATGTGTATCACTTGTCATATGCCCAACGGTGAAGGTGTCCCGAAAGCATTTCCCCCACTGGCCGATTCTGACTACTTAGAACAGCATCAGACCGAGAGTATCCGCGCCGTAAAATATGGTATGTCTGGCGAGATCGTGGTCAATGGTACTACGTATAACAGTATCATGTCGCCCTTAGGCTTATCCGATGAAGAAGTAGCGGATGTTATGAATTATATTAATAATAGTTGGGGTAATAGTTACAGTAAAGCCATCACGCCTGAAGAAGTGATAAAAGTCAGTAAAAAATAGGTGGAATTGTCTAACTTTGCAAGACCAATTTAACAGATCAATTAATGCTCATTATAGGAATTGCCGGAGGAACAGGATGTGGAAAAACCACAGTAGTAAACAAGCTTTTGAATGAACTGCCGGAAGGCGAAGTTGTGGTCATATCTCAGGATTCGTATTATAAAGACACGTCACACCTCAGTTATGAAGAGCGTGTGAATATTAACTTCGATCATCCCAGATCCATAGACTTTGATCTGCTGGTCAATCACCTTAACGCACTCCGGGAAGGAGAAAGTATAGAGCAGCCGGTATACTCGTTTGTAAAGCATAACCGTACCGGAGATACTGTGCTTACTCAGCCTAGAAAAGTAATTATTGTGGAAGGCATTTTAATCCTTACCAACCCGGAAATTAGAGATCTGTTTGACATTAAAATATTTGTACATGCTGATAGTGATGAGCGCCTGATTCGACGTTTAAAACGCGACATCAGTGAGCGTGGCAGGGATATCGATGAAGTACTGACCCGATATCAGAACACGTTAAAGCCCATGCATCAGCAGTTTATAGAACCTATGAAGGAATATGCAGATATCATCATTCCGAACAATAGGTACAATACGGTAGCCGTTGACATTGTAAAAACCATCATTAGCGAACGATTATAATGGCAAAATTTAAGCGTAAATACCTGAAACCTTTTAAGAACATCTACGTGCTATCGCTCATAGGCTTTGCTGTGTGGATGATCTTCTTTGATGCACATTCCTGGTTATTGCACCGGGACTTGAATTCGGATATTGAAGCGCTCGAAAAAGAAAAAGCCTACTACCGTAACGAAATGGAAAAAGACAATAAGGCCATTAAGGAATTGAGCACCGAAGAAGGTGTGGAAAAAATGGCCCGAGAAACCTATTATATGAAACGTCCGGACGAAGAAATCTATATCATAGAATACGAGGACAGCATAGCAAAACAACATAACGATGAGTAAACCGCTATTTGATGAATTTCAAGACGTTTCCTCCAAAACATGGAAACAAAAGATTCAGGTCGATCTCAAAGGTGCCGATTACAACGACACCTTAATTTGGAAAACCCATGAAGGCATTGACGTAAAACCCTTTTACCATGCCGATCAGTTTGAAACTTTCACAGCCGTACCATCCGGCGCCTGGTGTATCGGACAAGCTGTAGAGGTGACAGACACCGCTACAGCCAACCAAAACGCCTTGGAAGCCATTACCAAAGGTGCTGAAAGCATTACCTTTATTGTAACTTCCGAAACCACAGATGCGGACGCACTTTGTAAAGGTATTGATCCGGAAAAAACACCGGTAACTATTGTGGGTCACACACTGTCGGAAGCCCCGATATCTGGGCTTAAAGCCGTCAATATACATTGCGATATTATTCACCATCTGGCCAAAACAGGAAACTGGTACGACAACCTGAAAGCGGATCACCAACGCTTTGAAGCCATCGTAAAACAAACGCAACAGCTGAGTGTGGATATGAGCTTGTATCAGAATGCCGGAGCTTCCATCGTACAGCAACTGGCTTATGGTATGGCACATGCCAACGAGTATCTCAACCATTTGGATACCCTGATGACTAAGGATCAAAAGGCCGCCTTAAAAGTCACCTTTAAAACTGCGGTAGGCACCAATTACTTTTTTGAGATCGCCAAACTCAGAGCCTTACGATTGTTATGGCAAACCTTGGCAGCTGAGTACGGTTATTCGAGCCATTGCCATATCGTTACTACACCAACCAAACGCAATAAAACCCTGTACGATTACAATACCAACATGCTACGCACAACCACAGAATGTATGAGTGCTATTGTAGGCGGATCGGACGAGGTTATCAATACACCCTACGACGACATCTACCACCACAGTAATGATTTTGGCGAGCGTATTTCCAGAAATCAGCTGTTGGTCCTAAAACACGAAAGTTACTTTGATAAAGTGCATAATGTTGCTGATGGCAGCTATTATATTGAACGTTTAACCACGCAGTTGGCTACAAAAGCTTTGGAACTGTTTAAGGATATTGAAGCTAACGGCGGGTTCTTACACCAACTCAAAGCCGGCACCATTCAGAAAAAGATCAAGGAAAGTGCCGATAAAGAACAGGAGGATTTTGACACGGGCAAACTGGTACTATTGGGAACCAACAAGCATCCGAACCCTCAGGACACCATGAAGCAGGATTTGGAAAAAGATCCTTTCTTAAAAGTCGATCCCCGAAAAACCCTGATCGCACCCATACTCGAAAAACGCCTGGCAGAAGCTATGGAACGTCAAAGACTTAACGAAGAATAATGTTAGTACGCCTGAAACATATTGCAATTATTGTAATGGTTTTATCATTACATGCCTGTTTAGATGTGATGAGCGGCATTAGCAGTTGGAACGAATACACCAATATTGAAGATGTAGAAGGACAAAAACATCTTTTGGAAGATGACGGTATCAAAGTGTTTTTACCTGTAGCCTTCAAGAAATACCCTTATACGGCATATCAGCACGTATTGGATTCTGTATTACCGGAAAAAGACTATCATTTTGAATTGGCACGTCTAAAAAACATGAGGGAGATGGAAGGTCATCTCTATATCTTTTTTGATGGCATGACCCGATCGACCTTTACCGTAAATACCATACCTTACAAACCACTATATAAGCAAGACGCACAATACTTATTGGGAATGATCCGTCAGGGAAATGAACGTATTTCAGAAATTACCAATGCCAAGTACACCAAACTAACAGGAGCATATAACGATGGTGTAAATGCTCAAATTTTTAAAGTGGTTTATAAAGTAGAGCATCCCGATTGGCTAAACACCGTATATAATGCATCTTACATTATATCGTCAAATCGCAAAACCCTATTCATACAACTGACGACACCATTCGAAGTTAATTTTGATCCCTTCCTTCAAAAAATGATTATATGACCATGAGAAAAGACCTCCAACATATTAGCCTGAAATCAGACACCAATACTGCAACTGCGCAGCAGAGTACGTTTAAAACCGCAGAAGATATCGCCATTAAATCCACCTATTCGGCTGACGATCTTAAAGGTACGGAACACCTCAACTTTGTGGCCGGTATAGCGCCCAACCTTCGAGGGCCCTACTCCACCATGTACGTTAGGCGTCCATGGACCATACGACAGTATGCCGGTTTTTCTACTGCCGAAGAAAGTAATGCCTTTTACCGTCGTAATCTGGCTGCTGGTCAGAAAGGCCTTTCTGTAGCCTTTGACCTGGCAACCCACCGTGGTTATGACAGTGATCATGAACGCGTGGTTGGTGATGTTGGTAAAGCTGGTGTTGCTATTGACTCTGTAGAGGATATGAAAATACTGTTCGATCAGATACCGCTCGATAAAATGTCGGTATCCATGACGATGAACGGAGCTGTACTGCCAATTATGGCCTTTTATATCGTTGCTGCAGAAGAACAAGGCGTAGCGCCGGAACAACTGGCAGGTACCATACAAAACGACATCCTTAAGGAGTTCATGGTACGTAATACCTATATCTACCCACCAACACCCTCCATGAAGATCATTTCGGATATTTTCGAATACACCAGTCGACACATGCCAAAATTCAACAGCATTAGTATTTCCGGATACCACATGCAAGAAGCAGGTGCGACCTGCGATATTGAATTGGCTTATACTTTAGCCGATGGTTTAGAATATATTCGAAAGGGTTTAGAAGCCGGTATGGATATCGATACCTTTGCCCCTCGCCTCTCTTTCTTTTGGGCGATTGGCATGAACCATTTTATGGAAATAGCCAAAATGCGCGCAGCACGTATGCTATGGGCCAAACTCGTAAAGCAGTTTAACCCTAAGAATCCGAAATCCTTAGCACTGCGGACACACTGCCAAACTTCGGGTTGGAGCTTGACCGAGCAAGACCCGTTTAATAATGTGGCACGTACCACAATAGAAGCAGCAGCGGCAGCCTTTGGCGGCACACAATCCTTACATACCAACGCTTTGGATGAGGCCATTGCCCTACCTACGGATTTCTCGGCACGGATAGCTCGAAACACACAGATCTTTTTACAGGAAGAAACCCATATTACCAAAACGGTAGATCCTTGGGCCGGCAGTTACTACGTTGAAAAGCTTACCCACGATATTGCACACAAGGCTTGGACGCTGATACAAGAAGTGGAAGACCTTGGCGGCATGACCAAAGCCATAGAAGCGGGCATTCCGAAACTGCGTATCGAAGAGGCTGCTGCCAGAAAACAGGCACGTATCGACTCCGGACAAGACATTATTGTCGGGGTTAACCAATACCGACTGGACGAAGAAGATCCCCTGCACATTTTGGAGGTAGACAACCAAACGGTACGCTTACAACAAATAGAACGTTTGAACCAAATTAAAGCCAGCAGAGATACAGCAACCGTGGATGCCGCTTTAGCACAATTGACCGCTGCTGCCAAATCGGGTGCCGAAAATTTACTAGCTTTAGCAGTAGATGCCGCCAGAACGAGAGCCACTCTGGGTGAAATCAGTGACGCCCTCGAAGCTGAGTTTGGACGTTACAAAGCACAAATTAAATCTTTTTCAGGCGTGTACAGTAAAGAAATAAAAGACGACGATTCCTTTAAGAAAGCAAGAACCATGGCCGATCAGTTTGCAGAGCAAGACGGTCGCCGCCCACGTATTATGATCGCTAAAATGGGACAGGACGGTCACGACCGCGGTGCCAAAGTGGTAGCGACAGGCTATGCCGATGTGGGCTTTGATGTGGATATCGGGCCTTTATTCCAAACCCCAAAAGAAGCCGCCAAGCAAGCCGTGGAAAACGACGTACACATTCTGGGCGTATCGTCTCTGGCCGCAGGCCATAAAACTCTGGTACCACAGGTTATAGAAGAGCTAAAAGCCTATGGTCGCGATGATATCATGGTCATTGTCGGTGGGGTCATCCCAAAACAAGATTACCAGTACCTGTTTGATGCCGGTGCCGTAGCCGTTTTTGGTCCGGGCACTAAAATTAGCGATGCGGCCATTCAGATTCTGGAGATTTTGATTGATTGATTTGTGGGGTAAACAGAAGGCTAAATAGGCAATTAGAAATTAATTAACATATTAATTTTCAAAGGCTTAAGCAATTTATTATTTTCAAATCTATAACTATAAATACAGATATATTTACTAGTTAGCCACAATTTGATGAAAAAGTTCATAGACCCAAAAGGAAATTACATTTTTTTTATCCCAAATGAATGGGGATATAGAAATGGAATGTATGAAGCGAAAGAAACTGACCCAGATTCATTTGAACTATATGAAAATTCTGTTGGCTGTTTTCAAATTAGTTGTAAATCAAAAACAATTGGTGAAATACCAAACTTAATTGAAAATCATAAATTAATTACTCAAGAGATTGGTAAAAACAACCTGGACTTTAAAGAAAAGTATGTTCATACCGATAGATTTGATATGTACTTGTGGCTTGCCGTAGTTGGCGAAAATTTTGTTATGAGCAAATACATTTATGATGCTGACAAAAAGGAAAATCAAAAAGTTAAAAAAGAGATTGAAAAAGCCAGAGAGTCTGTCAAGACTATAATGGTTATTGAAGAAGAACATAAAGAGGAAATTCTTGCTTCAGAAAGATTTACCAAATTTATGAATTCGTTAGTAGCTTCAATCGATTTAAAAAATAGAGCTTATAAAAACGGTTCATCAATCGAATTAGTGGTTTTGTTGGCAAATCAAATAGATGCCTTGTTAAGATTGGCTCTAATACTTAAAAAACAAATAGACGATTCGACAGACCAGATTGACACAACTCTAATATTTCAAAAAGAGACTGACAGACCAATTATGGAAAAAACTATCTATAAAAAGGCGTTGGGCGAAGGGTTGATTAATCAAAACTTATATGACAAGCTTTTTGAACTGTATAATCAACGGAATAAAGTAATTCATCGCTATATAATCACTGATTTGTTAACGAAAGATGTAATGAAAATTGTTTATGATTATACGGTTTTGGAAGAAAAAGTTGGTGAAGTTGTAAAAGAATATGAGCAAAAACAATTTCAACTTAAGATTGGAATTTATGGAGTGGAGACACCACCTGACAAACCATTAGACAAAGAAATGAAGGAAAGAGTTATAGGAGCGATTAAGGAGAAACACGCTCATAACAAGATAAATAAAGACATAACATTTGAATAAAAACTGTGGCTAACAATGGCTATAAGTAATTGCTTGTTCTCGTCTACTTCTGAAAATCCTCGCGAATTTTCAGTTTGGTGTGTACTTGCAAAATTAAGTGCTAAACCACGCAACTACTCATAGCCGAGACCGTTAGCCACCATTAGAAAGAACATCGAGGATAAATGGGAATATTTAATTTCAAAAGAAAAAGGAAAGAAAAAAAGGAGTTCAAAAAACTCGAAAACCCAACTGAATTATTAACAGTAAAACTTTTCTTTGAAAACGAACCTGTATTCAATGATGAAAAAATTGAAGAGGAATTAACAAAGCGATTTAAGCAAATCGAATTTGACGAGAGTTCTGACAAACCAAATAATTCGAGACACTATTTTTTCAAAGATTATGAGGTGAAATTTGTGGAAGGCAGCATTCCTGCTCAAGCAACCATTTTTGTACCTGACGAAAACAAGATTGACTTTTCTGAACTGAATAATTCTTTTGGACAATCCTGGAGTTGGACAGGAGCAGAAGAAACCGTTAGAAAATGTTCTTACGAAATCTTATTAACTGACTTGATGTCGAGAAATTTGGATTATAAAGAACGTATCGAATATTTTCAGAAATTTGTTGCAAGTATAGTTTCTGCAATGAATCCAAGTGCAATTTGGGTAAGAAATAGTGAAATGATTTTAAATCCTACTGACTTTTTAGAAAAAATTAGCCTAAACAACTATCGGAATATAAGTGCTTTTATGAATGTTCGACTGTTTAACATTCAAGAAAAAGAAGGAGAAATGATAATGGACACATTAGGCTTAAATTCATTGGGACTTCCTGATTTTGAATTCCGATTTGCAAATTATGACGCACAACAAATCGCTGGATTATTATTCAATTATGGGCATTATATATTCGAAAATGGAGTTGTAATTGAGCACGGAAATACAATCGAGGGAATTGAGGAAAATTCAAAATGGAAATGTTATTTTAATCATTCCCAAATTGAACCGAATAGAATAGTAATTGAAATAAATAACGGTGGCTAACAATGTATAACCGCATTTGCTTCGCCAGTTGCTTCGCTCGAGTCGGCGGATTCGACTACGTCCGAATCCACTCCACGCCTATGGCGTGGCAGGCTGGAATTGCTAAGGTCAGTGCTTAACCGAAAAACAGTAACTTTAAACCCGTAACTGACGGTTATACGAGACCGTTGTATACCATTTACGAAAACCATTGAACTACAATCCGACAGATATATTTACAACTACCGATTTAAAGAAAATCATTACCCAAAATGAAATTCATTCAGATATAATAATTAGAGGAGAAAACATCAAAAAACTTGAGAAAGTTGAAAAGGTAAATGGGTTTCTTGGAGTAAGTGATTCAACTATTGAAAGTTTTGGAACTTTAAAAGAAGTCAAAGGAAATCTATTTATTAGTACAAATACAGTATTCTCAAACATCAAATCATTAGACAACTTGGAATTTGTCGGTGGAGATTTAATTTTAAGATACTCAAATATTGAAAATTTAGGTGCTTTAAAAAAAGTTGGTGGTAAATTAAGCTTGAGAGACACTAATATTAAGAATTTAGGCTCATTAGAATTTGTTGGTGGTGACCTCTTTTTACCAAAAAGAATAGAAAAAGAAATTGACCTTTCTAATCTAATTGTAAAAGGTAAAATTAAGTTTTGGAATGATAGTAAAACAAGAGAGAAAATTTCACCAAAAAGTGAAATGGGATATTTCGATTATGATAACCCAGTTCCTCATTGGAATCACAAATACGTTTATTCATTTAGAGAAATTGGAGAAGCAAATTCGGAACAATTAGCATTTTATAGAGTATATAAAAACCATTTTCTGAACGAGAAATACATTGACATAAAAGGCAACGATAATTATTCGTTCATTCTATTTTATGACTTGTTAGAAAATCATAATTCAGACACAAAAGAATTACAAAACCATTTAAAAAAACTAGAAAAATATTATCCAAAAACAAGAATATATGGAGAATCTGCGATAATAGAAAAATTAGAAAAGTCAGGGAATTATGAAAAAGCTTGGGATTTAATTTCACAAAAAGATTATATCAATGTTCAAAAAATCATTGAATATGAAAATAAACTAAACCGAGAATTATTAAATGGCGACCTAATTGTAAAACTTGGTGGGTTTAGTCATTTGACCGAGTTTGGGCAAAAAAACATAAACGAAATAAAACCTTTTGCCAAAGAACAACTTGAAAAATATAAACTAGAAAAAGGAACTAAATTTTTCAATCTATTTGTAAAAGATGGCAAACCAATAACAACCACAAAAGCAGTTGAAATTGCCGGTAAAAAATCATTATTTGGATTTTTTAAAAATCCAAATACGCAAACCATATCTGAATACAATTCTGCATATTACGAAGATTTTTTCTTGTCAAAATCAGAATATGAACACTACAAAGCAATAGATGATTATCAAGCTGAATCTGGTTATAAAAGTTTATTTCCTCACGTAGTTGAGAAATCAATCTTTAATCAATGTCGATTAATTTTAAAAAAAGCTGAAGATTTATATAGAGAAACTATTGGAATGCCAAAAGTTGGAGAAGGTTGGATAAGTGAAACAGAGTTGTTTTATAAAATATCGGACTATTTTAAAAACGATGAAGTTATACATCACGCATCACCAAAGTGGCTTGGACGCCAACATTTGGATATTTATTTACCAAAGTTAAACATCGGAATTGAATATCAAGGTGCTCAACATTATGAACCAATCGAATTTTTTGGTGGACAAGAAGCATTTGAAAGAACTGTAGAAAGAGATAAAAGAAAAAAGCAACTTTGCGAAAAACATAAATGTCATTTAATTTATGTTAACAAAGGATACGAAATAACTGAAATAATAACAGAAATTGAAAAAATAAAAACGGTGTACAACAATGGTCATAAGTAATGGCGTCGTTCTCGCCTACTTTGGAAATTCCTGCGGATTTTGCTTGCGCCAGTTCGCTCTGCTCGTGTCAGTTTGGTGTGTACTTGCTAAATTAGTAACTTACTCACGCAACTACTCGTAGCCGAGACCGTTGTAACACATTTGACCAAACCATTAAAATTTGAGTGAATTAAGAAAACTAATAGACCAAATCACCGAATTCGGAATTAACCCAAAAGTGGAATTGACCGACAAAACTGATGCCTTAAAAAAACTATTAGTTGGAATTTACTCTGAATTCCTGACAGTAGAATTTGAATTTGACAAAACGGATTATGAAGATGAGCCAGATTTCGATTATAAGAGAATACTCGAAAATGTTAAGGCAAATTTTCCCGATTTTCGTTGGTATAGTTCAGTTTTAGACTCTAACAAGATGGAACCGAATATGGAAATTGCAATCGGAGATGAATTGGACGATTTGACTGATATTATAAAAGATTTATTAGCAGTAAAATGGAGAATGGAAAACACGAGTGAGAATGATGCATTTTGGCATTTTGAATTTTCAATGAGAACGCACGCTGTACAGCATTTAGTCGATTTGCTCAAACGACTTAAAGAAAGAAATGAATAAGATACTTAGCAACGCCCTTCTAAACGGAATAATTCAAATAATTGCTTCTCTATATTGGACGTGGCACTTTGGAGAATTATTATATCTATATCATTACACAGATATTTTATTCTATTTTATGTATCCAAATTGGACTCTTCTTCTATTTATTTTTATGAGTTTAATAGGAGTTTGGATTGGCTTATCGGTATTTTTAAAGAAAAGAAAAATTAAAAATGGATATTTTCTATTAATTGGATTATTTGTCATTGGACTTATAATCGACTTAATTGTAATATCTTAAAATAAAAAAACGTATTACAACAATGTATAACCACATTTGCTGCGCTAGTTCTCGATTAGTGCTCGTGTCATTGTAATTCATTACCTTTCGATTATAGCAAAAAAATCACAGTGAGACTGTTGGATTCAATTCGAATTTTTAACCTGAAAAGAATTTTAAAGCGATGCTAAATGAAAATGATTTACCTGATAAAAGATTAGATTTAATAGTAAAGAAATTCATTGATGGTAAGAGTATTAAATCACTAAAACTTGATTTACTGCGGAATGGCTTAACAGATCTGGAATCAAATAAAGCTCTTAAGTCGATTCACACTAGATATAATATTGACAGAGTCAGAAGAGCAAAGAAAGATTTAATTATTGCGTTGATTTTAATCGCGATCAACGTAATTCCTGTAATTCTGCTTATTGTACTTGACAATTTTCGGTTTAAATTCGGTTTGATAAGCATTCTTGCTTTATTTGCCTGGCGACCCTTTCTCAAATCGTACTTAACAGTTCGAAGAGATCAAGAAAAATTAAAAAAAATTAACTAAATACAACATGGTATATAATATATAGCTTATCGCCTCGCTATGACATCACATACAGCAACGGTTTGAAATATTTGGAAGAATACTAGAATACAATAAAGAAATTGAAAAAATATTAAAAAGTGTTTAGGGATAACGTTATAATTTATTATTAGTGTAATTGTCTAATTCTGAAATTCGGTTCGATTTACATTTGCTAAATTAGTCACTGAAATATGTGACTAGATCATATATAGGAAGACCCCGAATAATTAGATAAAAAATATGGCATCAGCATTCTGGACATTAGAAGATGGAAGAGGTTTCTCAAGACGTTGGTCTTGGATGGCATATATGCTCGAACTGATAACCAACGAATTGAAAAAGATAAAAGGCGCAGAGGATTTCTACGATTATTTAGAGCAGTTCGTATTTCGAGAAGAAAAAGGAGATGAGTACAATGGTTATGGAGGATTTTTTAGAAACAATGAAAATATAATGTTCAACTTTGATTTAAGGTCGTTTGCACTTACAAATCGAAATTATTTCTGGGAAGCTTCTCAAAAAGCGCTGGTGAAATTAAAATTGGAGAATGACGATAAAAATGAGGGAATAATATTCCTTTTCATCACTCTTCTCGATATGCATAAAAGAATAAAGCGAGGTGAAAACCCAATGGAATTGAATCATATGAACATTATAAAACCTGAACCAAATGAAAAACTTGGACCAGGTTGGAATTAAATAACTATGCTTAACAATAGGTATATTTCACAACTTCCTAACGTTAGCATTTAATCGAAAATAGTAATATAAAACCCATAAAGGAAAGTTGTACGAGACTGTTAGTACAACATTTAACTGACTTATGAAAAGATATTTAGTATTAATCATAATTCTAACTTTTATTATAAATTCCTGTCGAAAGGAAATAGGAAAAGTGGAAAATGTTAAGTTCTTCTATGACAAGGAGAAAACCAAAATTGAAAAAGAAGGAACTGTTCTAAAAGTTGGAGGCTTAGAAACTGGATATTGGAAGTTATATTTTGAAAACGGAAATCTAAAAAGTGAAGGCGATTATCATGGAGGAAGACAAACAGGTGATTGGAAATTTTATCACGAATCTGGCGAGCTAATGTCAAAAGGAAAAATGATTGAAGGAGCAAAAGATGGATTTTGGGTACAATATTTCACAAATGGAAAAATAGCTTCTGAAGGAAGCTATAAGAAAGGAAAAGAAAAAGGAACCTGGAAATATTATTACGAATCTGGACAAATAGAACAGGAAACAGATTTTATAAATGGAGTTTTAAATGGTTTCGTCAAAAACTACTATCCAAATGGACAATTAATGAATAAAGGAAGTACTTTAAATGGTGTGAAGCATGGGTTTATGACAACTTATTGGAAAAATGGTAATGTTGCTAGACAAAACAACTTTGAGAATGGGGAAATGAAAGGAATCTATCGAGAGTATTATAAAAATGGAAAATTATCTGTTGAGGGAAATTGGAATATTGATAAACCAATTGGAGAAATGAAAACTTATACAGAGAAAGGAGAATTAAAAGCTGTTTATGTAATTGATAGTCTTGGAGAGATTATAGATAAAAAAATGTTACTTGAATAAAAACTTGTAGTAATAAAGTTATAGCTCATTACGACTGAATTCCTTACACCTATACTAAAGCTTCGGTGTGCAACGTCGGAATTGCTTCGCCAGTCGCTTCGCTCGTGTCGGCGGATTCGACGACGTCCGTATCCACTCCACGCCTATGGCGTGGCAAGCTGGAATTGCTAACGTTCGTGCTTAACCGAAAAATAGTAACTTTAAACCCGTAACTGACGGTTATACGAGACCGTTGTGGTTAATGTAGAAAAAACAAACAGAATTGATATTTAGACCTCTGAAATACGAAAAATATGCAGACAAAAATTGTCAAAAACTGACTGAATTTCAAAACGAATTCAGAACTGAGTATGACCTTGACAATTATGCAAATTGGTTCTATAATCAATCCAGCGAAACTTTGCGATTATATTCAGATGCCAAAGAAATTTATTTCAAATACATACCTGTTGGAACTTTTTCTCAAAAGACAAATACTTGGATGTGGGCTTGGGCAAATGAACATTCTGTTGAACCGAGAAAATTTCAGACTTTAAAAGTTAAGGAGTTCGGAGAAAAAAAGAAATATGAAAATCTGATAAATGCTCATTTTGACGGAGATAAATACACAGGTTGGGAATTGACTTCAATTGCATTCGACATTCTTGGCGGAATTGGAACTTACCGAGTAATTTCTGACCAATTAGAAAAATACTTTTTACTCACAGACCAAATCTCAAAAGAAGAAGTTGAGAAAATAGAAAGCGAGTTAATTGATTGTGGAATTCACGGAAAATTACGAAAGGCATTTATCTGTCAACATTTGAATATTAAAACCAAAACAGGATTTGAAGAAGCATTTGAGACATATCGTGGAATGGAATTGGGCGAAGAAGATGATTTTCAAGCTTGGTGTTCTGAATGCGAAAAAGAACGAATAAAAACTGACGGTTGGAATGACGAATCAATGGAATCTGCCAAGATTAAATTAGTATGTGAAAAGTGCTATTTTGATATAAAGGAATTTAATTTAAACGAATAAAAGACACTAATCACAACAATGGCTATAAGTAATGGCGCCGTTCTCACCTACTTCTGAAAATCCTCGCGGATTTTGTTTGCACCAGTTCGCTCTGCTCGTGTCAGTTTGGTGTGTACTTGCAAAGTTAAGTGCTAAACCACGCAACTACTCATAGCCGAGACCGTTGTAGCACATTTGAACCAACCAAAACGATATGAATAAAATTTTACTTTTAGGAATTGCACTTACATTTAGTTTGACAACTTTGGGACAAACATTGCATTTATACGGTGGACAAAACCACGATGTATATTTAGGTTGTCTTAATTGCAATAGTTATGATAGCAACTCTATATGGAACGAATACGGAACGTACGGAAGTAGTTATAACTCGAAATCAATCTGGAATGAATATGGAACTTATGGCAGTGAATATAATTCTTACTCACCTTGGAATGAATATTCTAATGACCCACCAGTAGTAGTCGATAAGGAAGGAAATTTTTATGGATATTTTACCGTAAATGAATACAAATCTAAAAGAGCTGATTTCGGATTAGCCTTAACAATCTATAAATACTATGACTTGATTAGAGATGATGTTGGAAAATGGTATGACAAAATATTTGAATAAAAAAAAACGTGCTACAACAATGTATAACCGCATTTGCTTCGCCAGTCGCTTCGCTAGTGTTTGCGGAATGATAGTCGAGACCGTTGTGTACAATTTCCAGCCAACAGCCAAATGATAAATTATGAATAAAATAATACTGAATTTAATTCTTGGGTTTTGCTTTTTGAGTGTTTATTCTCAAAATACACAAAGTTTTACCCGCAATTTTAAAACCTCAAGCGGAATATATGGTTACGTTGAAATTATTACAAACCCAACAGGATTTGGTACTCTTTCCATTCAACAAAGTAAAACTGTAGTTGAAGGAATTAAAAACTTTAGTGGAAAAGACCTTAGTGAATTTGGCATGACCTTTCCTTTCTATTGTTCTAACTGCTTCTTTTATACAGATGGGACTGTGAGTATGCAAATTAGAGATGTCATAGGGCGTTCAAATGGTTTTTTTAGTAAAGGCGGTTCTATCAATCTTAGCAGTGGAATTAATCGCTTTGTAAATTGGTCGTCTGAAATAAAAGAAAAACATAATGAAGCTTTAAAAAAATACAGAGAGGGAAATTATTGGGAGAGAAACGGAAGAGTAGAAACATTAAATATTTACAATGTTGAAGGTGGCGATTTTGGAAATGTAACTTATGCAGTTGAGCAATACGAAAAAGCTCAACAAACCAAGGAATTAGAAGAGGTCAATGAACGAGAAAAGCAAAAATCCGATAGTCACCTAAATGATAATACTAATCAAGTAGACAATTCGTCAGATAAAAGCTCAGATACTAAAAAAAGTAATACTAATGTTGATAATGATACTTCTTCCAATAAGAGTACAACTTCGAAAAGCATAAATCAAATCAATGACAGAGCTTATATTCTAAAAAATCAAGCCAACCAACTTCAGCAACAAGGTGATTTATTAGGTTCTGCAATGATTAAAAATGCAAATCCAGATGTTTTCTCAAGAGAAGATATTATAGCTACAAATACTGGAGCTTTAGTTATAGGTATTGCCGATGTCATTGAAAATGGTAAAAAATATACTGAAGCTGAAATCGAAAAATACACGTATGACGGAACAGATGAATGGCATAAACGCAATGTATTGCAAACAAATAATCGGTTTATTGGCTATGTAGGCACTTACTTAGAATCAAGAGATGAAAATTTCACTAAAATATATCGTGTAAGAAACTATGATAAAAAAGGAAAAAAAGATGGCTTTCAGTTGTCGTTTGAAAATTTAACAATTGATGATGAAAAACATCTTTGTATAAAAATTGAAAAAATCGAAAAACCGGTTACAGAAGTATCATACTACAAGGTTTTACCAAATGACGGTTGGCTTAACGAGATTGATTTTGAACTAGAAAGATCACTACTCTATTATTCGCGTCAAGACTTCAAAAACGCACTTTCAAAAAATACTTGGTCAGAAACGAAATTTTATTTGAACGGAAGAATAAGGTCAGTTTATGAAGATTATAGAGAAGATGACAATACGGGAAGATTAACATCCTGTATTGAGTACTATTCGAATGGTCAGGTAAAATTCAACTTTCCTTTTAAACTAAGGTCTGGGTATTTAGCACCAAATGAAAATTATGAGGGATATTATGAGAATGGACAATTAATTTTTTCCTTTAATACAGATAAAAAAGGAATTCCAAAAAATGAAAATATTAAAATCTATGACAAAAATGGAAATGTTATTGATGTAAGACAATTAAACAAAAAAATCATAAAAAAACGTAAGATTGTAAGACACGAATTTGATGGCAGTCAACTTTTTAATTATATGATAAATAATAGTCAATTATAGCTAAAAAACTATGTTCCAAGATTCAATCACACTGAAAAACCGACATCAGAAATTCATAAAGACAGTTTCTGAAAACGAAATAGTTTACGGGTTGAAAAGTAAAAATGGATTTGCAACATCAAGTTCAACCCAATTTGAAGACGATAATGGAAATCCAATCGGAATGTTATGTTTTTGGGCAGAAAAGGTTCGAGCTAAATCTTGTGCAAAAGATGAATGGAGAAAATACAACGTGACCGAGATCCCTTTAGCCGAATTTCTGGAAAATTGGTGTGTTGGAATGGCTAATGATGGACTATTAATTGGAACTCAATTTGACCAGAATCTTTTTGGGTACGAAATCGAGCCATTGGACTTGATTTTAGAATTGACATCAGAACTAAAATCAACTGGAAAGGATTTAAACTTTAGAAAGTTTGATGGAATTGAAGATTTGGAGAAGCAAGTGAAAGTTATAATGGAATAACAATAATGAAACTCTACAAACCCCTTTTCTCAATAGTAATCATTCTTACTCAGTTAGCTCTATCAATTAAAGATTATTTTAAGCTTCAAGAATGGAAAAAAGCAAATACTGAACTTGATTCTTTGATCAATATAAATACAACATACGATTCACTATTTCTATTTGTTTTTATACTCGGAATTTATGAAATGATGTCTAAACCAAGTTGGTTCAAAAAAGCAATTCGAATATTTTTAGTGTGCATAATTTTAGGAATCGAATTCTCTAGTTTTATTCCAATTGACCAATTTTATTACGGAGTTTATAATACCGCTTGGTTTTCAGCAGTAGTTGCTATCGCTCTGATTTTAGTCCGAATTGGAAAATATAGTTTTGAAAAAATAAATGATAAAAAACTGAATAAAGCCAGCACGTAACTACGTGTATAATTCATTACTAGTAATAGTCTACTTACGAAAATTGCTAGTGCCAGTTCGGTTTACATTTACTAAATTAGTTATTGAAACATGCTACGAAATAACAGTTGAACTGTTGGACACAATTAAAACCAAATGAACAGACTAGCGATATTATTTTTTTCTATATCCGTAATTGGTTGCCATCAAGGAAAAAAGATTTGGGACAACGGATTGACTAAAAGTGCCGAAGAAGTAATTGAATACACGATAGGAATACAAGAAGATGCTTTAAAAAAGCAAATTCGAGACACTCTTTTAATTACAATAAAAAAATATAGAAATGACGACCAAATAGCTCGTCAAACTCGCAAAACTTTGTTTGACAATGAACAACTGGAAATTCAGTATATCTATGACTCTGCCGGCAGATTAAAGCAAGAAGTTGTAAGAACGTCTACAGACAGTCTACCATTGAAAGTAAATTATTCATACAAAAACTCTTTACTTTTTCAATCAAACGGAATTATTGACAACGAAACTGAAAGGTTTGAGCAAATAGAAACTCATTATTACAGAAATGACAAAACCAAAGAAAAGTCAATAATGAAACAAGTGTATTTTAACAAAGAAACCAATGATACGATTAGAAACTCAACGGTAAACACTTATTACGGTACCAACGAAAAAGTCGATAGTATTTTATCAATCAATCTTCACAAACCAGGACAAAACCGAAAAGCAGTTTATGAATTTGATGGCAAGAATTTTATTGGACTTAAAGAATATAATGAAAGAGATTCTTTGCTGTCAAATCAGAAATTTGAGTATAAAATGGACCAGTTTGACAATTGGACTGAAAAAAAGGTAATTGAAAACGGGATTCTGAAAAGAATAATAATCCGAGAAATAAAATATAACTAACTCTGGCTAACAACGGCTATAGTTCATTATGGTTGAGATTCCTACTTGAAATTTCAAGCCTTTTTACTAAATTTATGTTACGGCAGAATAATATCCGAGACCGTTGTACTGCATTTTGGAAAACCCGAAAATTCAATGAAAAACCTTCTTATTTTATTACTACTAACAACTTCTATTGTCTCTTGCCAAGAGAAATATTCGAACTATAAAGTAATCCAGTTTGAGGGAAACGAAAAGCAGAATTCCCAAATTGTAAAGGAGGTCAATCTAAATGAAAACGGACAAATCCGATTTGAAAAATATTCTGGATTCAAGACTTCTAAGTACAATAGTTTTGTAGACGTTGAAATAATGAACTTTTACAAAGACACACTAATTGTTAAGACGTTAAAATATTATCCGAATTCTATTGATGCCGATAGTGCACGAATTGAATATACTTACAACGATAAAAATCAACTAATTCAGAGAAAGCATTTTGATTTTAAAAAAAGACTAAAAAAAACACTTGAATTTGGTGATTGTTTAATTGATTCAACCGATTACGAACCATACCCAACTTGGAAAATTAAATCCAACATTACTTTCAAGTATGACAAAAAAGGACAGAAAATTGAATATTACGCACCTGAGATACATTGGGATAGACAAAATCATTATTTTTATGAATATGACGTCAAAGGTAATCTGATTAAAGAGACATCGCTTGAAGATGACGAACTGATTTGGGAAAAACATTTCAGCTTTGTTTCAAATGGTTATGACTTCTTTTATAATCGAGATGCTGAAACAACAATCAAAAATAAATCTGATTGGCCATATTATTACGAAGTCCGTTTTAAAAAAGACAGCCAAGGCAATGTAATAGAAGAAAGTAAAACAAGAAAAGATGGAACATTAGATTATCGAATAGAAAAAGAATATAAAAATAATCGAATTATAAAAGAACAAAGGTTCAACCAGAACAACGAATTAGAATTGACCAAAATATATAAATACGAATAAAAAACGTGCTACAACAATGGCTATAAGTAATTGCTTTGGCTGGCCAAGACAAGGAACATTTCTTACCTTTAAGGAAAATCGAGAACAACTGAACGAAAACAACCCAAAACCCGCAACTACGCATAGCCGAGACCTTTACCAATGATTTGATGAAAAACATACTATTGACAATATTTATTTTTTCGTTTTTCAGTTGTAACGACGACACTATTAAAATGTCTGAATTAGATTTTTCAGATTTCAATCAACCAAGTATTTTGAAAAATGGCATCAAAAAAACTATTATGATATCAGAATTTGATACAGCTATTTATAAAAAGAACGATACCATTGAAATCATTGAATATAATAAAAACGGAAATATTAAGAGGGTATGGCGGAAATCTTTTATGTATAGTATCAATGAAGTATATGAATACGACTCATTAAATCTCGAAAAACAAAAAATATACTTTACTGATTTTAAAGCTGTTTTCAATTTTCGCTATGAATTTGACAATAAAAATTTAAAATTATACAAATATTATCTTGAACCTTCTATTGGAATTTCAAAAGAAGATTTTTCAGAACCCGCAGGTGTTTTTAAATTTTATGATGATGGAAAAATTTCTGAATCTATTCAATATGAGAATAATGATTACGGAAAAGGTAAAAAACTCACGACAAAGTACAATTACGACACAAAATTGAACTCATTATCTTCAAAAGAAATATTATATGAGCCAAGCGACAATGAAGATTCATCATTAAGTTCTAATGTAATAACCGACTATTATTACTCTGACAAAAAACTTGATTCGACTTTAACAACTTTCAGCTGGACTGATAGAAAAAATCAAAAGCAGAGCTATTCACGTAAAGTAATATTTGACAAAAATGGTTTAGCCTTAAAAGCAATTACTATGGATAGTTTGATTGTATATTATAAGCATATTAAATAAAAACTATTGGTAACAACGTGTATAGTTCATTACTCGGAAATTCAATCTTATTAATTATCTTTCGGTTACGGCGGAAAGAATCCTGCGGATTTTCCCGAAACTAATCATACACAAAACCGTTGTACCACATATTGACAAAAATTATGAAAAGAAAATTTAATTTAATAATTCTACCTTTCTTATTACTGACATTAGCTTTTACGTGCGAGCCTGACAATGATGGAAAAGCTTTACTATTAGTAAATAATTCCGATTTGGATGTTTATTTTCATCATTCCTCTGATTTAAGCGTTGGACATTTTCCTGATACCATATTACCGAATGAAAGGCCTATTGGATTACAGCCGATTATTGCAAATGGTAGATCAGGAACTCTTATAAATCCAGATTGGAATAGTATCTACTCAAATTTGCCTGATGGGAAGTATTCTATGTATGTTTTTTCAAAGCAACAAGTAGATACTACAGATTGGGAAATTATAGCGGAAAATAATTTGATTTTAGCAAGAATTGATAAAACTCGAAATGAACTCGAGGAATCTGATTATACATTTGAATTTATGGATTAAAAAATACGTGATACAACAACGTGTGTGCGCATAACGGCTGAATTTCCTAATCGGAAATTCAACACGTTTTACTATCTTTAGTATGTCAGCGGAAAATACTCGCGTTATCTTCCGTTATTGACGCTTTACACCAGACCATTGCACAACATATAAAATGAACATTGAAGATTTAAAAGAAAGGTATATTAAATTGACAAAAATTTGTGCTGAAACAGATTATACTGACCAAAAATCTGTTCGAAAAAACAATTCTGCTGTTAATGAGATGTACAAGATTTTGGAATCAATCTCTGAATCCGAAGATCAAGCGTATGTTCAAAAATTTGCGGAATTACTAAATTTTGAGGAAAATCGAACAAACCTTTGGACTGCCACTCAAATGTTAGAAAAACTAAATGTCGACCAAAGAACTGAACAAAAAGCTTTAAAAATAATTAGGAATGTAGCTAACGGAAATGGAACAGAAGCAATGGGATTTCAAAGTTGGTTATCTGAATACAAACTCAAAAACTGAATTAAAAACATTGTTTAACATTTAAAACACATAATGGCGAGTATTGATAGAGCCGACTGGCATTATGGTAATGAGTTTCCTAAAAATCTTCCTTTAGAAAGTAGTGGAACACATATCGGGATGTATTTAAACTGGATAATTGATAGTGAACTCATTGGTCAAATGCATATCGAAGGTAACCCTGAAGCCATTGAAAAGGTTAAAGCGGGAAAAATGTCTGGTCGAGATTTTTTCTTTGAATATTGCGATGGTAAATTTTGGAGTGATGATATGAACGAATTGGGTAATGAGTTTACCGAAAAATATTACTCTAATAAGTACTTTAAAGATTATGCTGAAATTTTATCTATAAATGTTGAAAGCATATATCATGTTGAAAACAGTAGATATAATTATGAAAAAATTAAAGCTAAAATTGATATGCGTTTTCAAAAATGGAACAATCGAAAGAATAGAAATTTTTGGGAGTTTTGGAAATAACAAAACGTAATAGAACTGCAATAAGCTAAATCCAATGAATTTTGATTTAGAAGATAAACTTAACGAATATGTAAAACGGAATGATTTAGATGCCGCGATACGAATGGCAGAATCAGAATTAAGTAAGATTCCTAAAACCGATTTCCATCAACTGATTGGAGTAAATCTTCTGCATATGCAATTGGAATTGGATAAGTATATTTCAAAGTTTTATTCAATTGTCAAATTGAAATACGCTTTGAATTTTGAAAAAAAACTAAAGGCTTTTTACTGCGAAATGAACGGGTTTACGATAAACTATGATAGATGGTTTATAAATTTGTTTTCATTTAACGAAATTGGACACGAAGATTATGAATGGCTAACAGATTATGACCATTTAACAAAAAATGAATTGACCATAACTGGATTTGAGGACTTGCAAAGAGTTTACGAAGACACTCAAAAAAATAAAAAATACGAAATACCCGAAATCGAACAAGCCTACGAAGTTGCTGAGTTATTAATCATTTTAAGATTACAAGAACTCTTTAGAGAAACGTATAAAGCTGCCAAATCAAAAGAAAAAAAATGGACTAAACTTCCAATGTATGTGACAGCACACGACTATGAAATGATTTATAAAACGGTATGAAAAAGCCAGTACACAACAACGTATAATGGTATTTTCTAACGTCAGTACTTAACCAAAAAATAGTAATTTGAAACCCCGTAACTAACAGCTATACGGGACTGTTGTACACTAGCTGAAAATGGAAACCACTAAAGACCAAAAATATTGGAAAGATTACACTGAATTTATAAATAAAGTGGAAAAACTGACGGAATTAAGTCCAGCGGATTTACTCTCTCGATACAAAATGCTTATTGAGGAATTGAAAGACGCTGACGAAGATTATTATTTGGAATGGCAGTATGAATTAGACCATGATTTATGGACAAGACAAAAAATTCAAAAAGTCATTGAACACGAACTGATTTCTAAAAATGTTTTTTTTAAAGATTTCAAGGAGCAAATTGAAAAAATGGACTCGGAATTGAAAAAATATATTCTGAACCTTGACCAAATTGATTGGTGGAATAATATTGAATTAAAATTTAAACGGAAATAAAAGTCAGCCTACAAAACATGAATAATTCATTGCTAGTTAAAGTCGACTTACGAAAGTCCTAGCGGACTTTCTATCCGTTATTTATTTGCTAAATTAGCACTTAAACACGAAACAAAATCATACACTAGACCATTGTGGTTAATTGAGAAACGAAATCTAATGAAGAAAATGAAATTAATAGTAATACTACTATTCTTAATAACAAATTTAACGGCTTGTGGGCAATCAAATACAAACGAAATAAAGACTACCGAAAATTGGAAAATATTAACTGAAAAGAATTATTCCATTAATTATCCAAATAAATGGGAACTTAATAAATCTGGTCAAATGGGAACGAATTTTATATTATTTAGCCCACTTTCTTCAGAAAACGACCAATTTAAAGAAAACGTCAATCTCTTAATACAAAATTTGAAAGGACATAATTTAGACTTAAACAAATACGTCAAGTTATCAGAGAGCCAAATTAAAACAATGATGACTGATGGAAATATTTTGGAAAGTAATAGAATTAGTGCTGAAACTATTGATTTTCATAAACTTATTTATACTGGGAAACAAGGAGTTTACAATCTAAAATTTGAACAATATTTTTGGGTAGTTAATGATAGTGCTTATGTACTGACACTAACTTGTGAAAAAAATGAGTTTGACAATTATAAAGCATTAGGAGAAAAAATTCTCGATAGTTTTAAGTTAAACAACAATTAAGCACAACAATGGCTGTAAATAATTGCTGGTGCAAGCCTACTTACTAAAATCTTCGCGGATTTTCTATTCGGTTTGTATTTGCTAAATTAGGTGCTTAAACAACGCAACTGCTCATAGCCGAAACTGTTAGCTTCAATTTGAGAAATGACAATCCGAGAAATATTAAATACCACAAAACATAGACCTTGGAAAATTTCAACTGATAATTGGAAATTTTATCAAGAGTGGAATAATGCAATATTTCTTCATTATCAAGTTGACTTGATTGAATTAAAAAAGTTTGTTCCAGATGAATTGGAAATTGACCTTTTTGAAGGCAAACCTTGGATTTCAATTATTGCTTTTACAATGGAAAAGATTAGACCGAGAAACCTACCTTCATTTTCGCCTATATCGGATTTTGATGAAATAAATATTCGGACTTATATTAAGTCAAATAATAAAACTGGTGTTTACTTCTTGAGTATTGAAGGTGGTAAAAGTTTATCGTGTAAAGTTGCAAAAGGTATTTCGGAACTTCCTTATAGATTTTCAGAAATTAAACGGACTGACAAAAAATATCAATCCCAAAATTCAGAATTTAATGATAAATTAATCATTGAGTTTAAAATTGGAAACAAACTGACCGAGAAAACGGAATTGGACAAATGGTTAACAGAAAGATATGCTCTTTTTCAAGACACAGCTGATTCGATAAACGAATTTGAAATTCATCATTTGGAATGGCCAATTAGCGAAATTGACATACAAAAATTAGAATTGAATTATCCAAGGTTTGAAAAACTAATAAACGAACGACCAAGCAAAATTCATTATTCGAAAGGTGTAATAGTTTTGGCTTGGGAAAAAGTAAAAAACAAAAAAACTGGCTACAACAATGGCTATAAGTAATGGCGCCGGTCTCGCCTACTTTGGAAATTCTGCAGGAATTTCCAACTTGGTGTGTGCTTGTAAAGTTAAGTGCTAACCCAAGCAACTGCTCACAGCCGATACCGTTGTAGTGCATTGGAAAAAATAAATAATGAGAATAATATATTGCGATAGTGTATTTGATAATAAAGTAATCGAACCTGATTATGAAGAAGAAAAAAAATCTGCAATTAATACTGGATTTGAATTCTCTTTAATAAGTTTCGAAGAGTTGACGGATGGAAATATCGCAACAGCTCTAAGGTTTGTAAAAGAAGTAGAAAGTAAAGAATTTGGAATATATCGAGGATGGATGCTTACTCCAAATCAATACAAAAAACTTTACGATGGACTTTTAAAAAAGAATATTGAATTAATAAATTCTCCAACTGAATATAAGCATTGCCATTACTTACCAGACTCATACAATAGAATAGAATCTAAAACTCCTAAATCTAACTGGACAACGGAATTGACTGATGATTCTATACTTAAATTGACCCAAGAATTTGGAGACAGTCCAATAATCGTCAAAGATTATGTGAAATCTGAAAAACATAATTGGGTAGAAGCTTGCTTCATTCCAAAAGCTTCCAATTCCGAGAAGGTAAAATCAGTTGTAAATAAATTCATTGAATTAAGAGGTAACTCATTAAACGAAGGTCTAGTATTTCGACAATTCAGAGAGCTTGAATATTTGACTAAACATTCAAAAAGTGGAATGCCTTTGACGAAAGAATTTAGAATCTTCTTTGCTAATAACAAAATAGTAAAGGTTTTTGATTATTGGGACGAAGGAGAATACGGAGAAACGAAACCAGAACTTGATGATTTTATCGAAATAGCTCAGAAAGTTGAGAGTAATTTCTTTACAATGGATGTAGCTAAACAGAAAAATGGAGAATGGATCATCATGGAACTTGGAGATGGACAAGTTGCTGGATTACCTGATAATGCGGACAGAAACGAATTTTATAATAAACTAAAAGAAAACGCACTACAACAATGGTTATAAGTAATTTGCTTGTTCCATCTACTTCTGAAAATTGCTGGTGCTAGTTCGCTTAACTCGTGTCTTACGGATTTTAAGTTTGACATATACTTACTAAATCATTAACTTAACAACGTAACGAAATTACCATTAAAACGTTGTGCGTCATTTTGAAAACCAAACGAAATAGAAAATGAAAACTTATTTACAACTAATACTTCTATCAATACTATTTTTGACTATTGGTTGTATGGAAAATTCAACTGAACAAAAGACGGATAAAACTATAAAACAAGTTGAATTAAAAAACGCTAAAGAACAACAACAAGATTCGATTTTAAAGCACAAGAAAACAGAAATACCTAAAAATTACGAACATAAGTATGTAACTGCCAGATCTGGATTAAACTACAGAGATTCACCTAATGGAACTGTTTTGGGTAAATTCCCATTAAATACGTCACTAAGATTAATTGAATACACAAAAGTTACTGACACAGTAACTGACAGAGGAAAACGAATTGCAGGAAAATGGGTTGGCGTTCAAAATTGGATAGACTCTAGAAAAGATTCAGACACAGTTTATGTTTTTGATGGATTTTTATCATCTTCATACACAGAATCAGCTATAAAATTATATTACGCCTCTTCTTACTACAGAGAAAAGAATGGAAAAACCGTAACTGCTTTTTTAAATGTCTCAGAAACATTTTTCAGGAACACTTATAATGAAAACATAGATAGAAACAAAAGCTTTATACTTACCGAAAGTAATTTGGCAAAAGACACCATAACACTTAACCCAAATCAGAGAAAAGAACTTTTAAAACAGCTTAAACTATCCGAATTAGATAAAGTCTTTGTTTATTTAACAAAAAGCGATAGTATCATTACTTTAAACATTAAAGATTTGCCAGCAGTAGCTCGTATGAATATATATGGACCTTCAAATGATTATGAAAATCGGGAAGACGACTATTATTTTGGATTTGATTTAGGAAAACTTATCACTGTTTGGGATAATTTAGTATTTATTGGCAAAACGAACCCCTTCGAAATTGGAAAACTAAAGCCAATTATTTGGACGGAAATTGAAAATACTAAATTTCCAATTTACAAAGCTTTAGAAAAAAGCGATATTGCATTGAACTCTTACATGTTTTCAACCGATAAGCATGACTATTTTTTGCAAGAACATTCTGAAAAAAGAAAAAACTATCATTTAATAATTATTGATAAAGGCTCAAAATCAGAAGTATTTAATAGAGTTTTTTATGATACTGAAGGAACATATTTGACAGGATTAAACATTAAAGGAAATTCAAATGAAGAAATCCACCAATCACAATGGACAGGAGCATTACTAAAGAACAAAGCGACAATTGTTTTTGGTTTTTTAGATTATAGTTTTGGATGTCCGTCAATTACTGTTTTAGATGAAACTGAACCGACGATATCAATACTTTGTGACAATAGACATTAAAAGCGTGTATACTCCGTTGCGGCTGAATTACTAATCAGAATTGCTCTGCCTCATCTCACTTAATACTCGTGTCCTTACAATTTACTATCTTTCGATTATAATGGAAAATCATAGCCAAAACCGTTATACTTAATGATGAAAAACGCAGTTTACATAGCAATGATTTGTCTTTTTTTGAGCTGTAATTCGAGTCAAAAAAAAGAGAATACTGAATCCGAAAAACCTCAATCGAATAAGACTGAATTAAATGGTGTTTGGGCTCTGAATAATTATTTTGATAAAATACTTGCCGATAAACAAATAGCTAAATATAGAATTCAACCACCAACTTGGTTCGCCATTTTATTGGAAATAAAAAATGATTCATTAAAGAGTTATGGTTCTATCATAGAATTGAATAAAAAACTGAACTATGACTCTGATACTTTAGTTGTATTTGATTCTTTTAGTGGTAAATATGCATTATTCAAAGAAGATAGCGAGTTACTATTAAAACACTTGCCTAATCAAGAAAATATTGATTCAACGAATTATGTTTTTAGTAAGAGAAAAGACTTGAGAACACTACTTAAAAATCAAGACAGAGTTCATAAAATAAGCAGCAGTATAACTGATTACTTCAATGAAAATCTTATTTCTGGAACTTATGAAAATATAAAAGATAGAGAAACCATAATCTTTGAGAAAAATGGAGATTTAGTCAACTTTGAAGGATTTGACAAATATGAAGTTAGAAATTATTTTGGAACGCTTCATCCACATAAAAACTTGGATGTTATAACATTTATAAATTCTGAGAATAATGAGTTTGAACAATTTAATTGGAAATTTGAAAATGACAGACTCATTTTAACTGAATTTATTCACGAAACAATAATTCACAAAGGAAAAAAAGTGATTACGGATGATTTTGTTCTCGGAAAACATAAAATCGAATTGAAATTAAAAAATCGTTAAGTACAACTATGACTATAATTTATTACTGCTTTTCGACAACGAATCATAAACTACCGTTGTACGTAATACCCGAAACCTACAATGAGAATTTAATAAACGAATTAAGTTGAGCCAATGGACAAAAATCTAAAACAAATCAAAACGGAAATATATGACAAATGCTCACTTAATATTTCGGACTTTAAAATCGAAACAGAAAGTAAAGCATATAATGCCTGTCAATTTCAACTAAACGGCCTTAATATTCTGAGTAGAAATGCTAAAATAACACCCAAAAAAGCCGGACAATTTGTTACATTTTGGAAACGAAAAGGAAATGGCCCAATTGCACCTTTTGACGAGAATGACCAAATTGATTTTTATATTGTAAACGTAAGGACTGAAAACGAATTTGGACAGTTCGTATTCCCTAAATCGATACTGATAAAAAAAGGAATTATCTCAACCAAAAAGAAAGAAGGGAAAAGAGCGTTCAGAGTTTATCCGAATTGGGATACTGTGAAAAACAAACAAGCTGAACGAACTCAAAAGTGGCAACTGAATTATTTTTATCAAATAAACAGTTCTACTGACTTACAAAAAGTAAATGAATTGTATAATGAAAAACAAAACACGACACACAATAGTATATAACCGCATTTGCCAAGCCAGTCACATGCACTTTTAAGTCAGGTTCATAGCTGCAAACTTATTAAGTTAACAACGTAACGAAATTATAACCGAAACCGTTGGCAAACATTTTTATGCGAAAACTGATTTTCATACTTACAATTTACTTAATCTTCAGTTGTGAGGATAAGAAAAGTGTAGAATACTTTAATGAATCCAACGCATTCTATTATAAAATAAGAAACGGTCTAAATGAACCTGTTCTAAAAAATATTGTAGATTACTTTTCAAAAGACCACGATTTAGAATTAATAGAAAAAAATGATTCTATTTTAGTTCATGGTATCCATCATACAGATAAAGATCGATTTGGTTATTTGGGCGCATGGGTATGTACTAAAGAGTATTTTAGCACAAAAATTGAGTGTCAACAAAAGGTTATTTTCAACCAAAATGAATTCCAATACTCATTCTGCTATCATGACATAATTGAATATTTTGACAAACAGATTGAAAAGAGCAAAAAAGACGTAAAGTATCATGTTTATGTAGACCGTAAAGAGAAATTATTAACCTATAATCATAAAATTGACAAGCAACTCTCTAAAAATAATGATGAATATGTTATATCTGACCTAATAATGAACATTCCCTTTTCTATTTATGACAAATACCAAAAGAAAGAAATCCCACAAGTTAGCGCTACAAACTATCAAACGGGATTGTTAGGTTCTATTGGATATGAGCACTTTTTCTTTGGTAACAAGAAAGATACAATCGCTTCAATGCCGTTAGTTTATATAATGCATTAAAAAACAATACCATAACAATAGCGGCTCGGGAGGAAACTCGAACCGTTTTTTCTTTCATTCAATTAAATTTTTTGTAGGAAATTATTTACTATATTCGTCCACACTAAATACAGTGTCTAATTAAAAAAGATGAATATACTAATAGTAGACAATTCAAAAATACCCGTAATGTTTTATGGCGGCACACAACGCGTCATATGGTATCTAGGTAAAGAACTTGTAAAACTGGGTCATAATGTCACCTATTTAGTAAAAAAAGGGTCAAGTTGTGAATTTGCCAAAACCATAACGCTTAATGAAGAAATTGATATACGTAAGCAAATTCCTAATTGTATTGATGTGATCCATTTCAATTTTACTCCAAAAAATTTTAGTAAAGTCGAAAAACCATATATAATTACCATGCATGGAAACACAAATCAAAAAGTACCTCTTAATAGAAATACGGTGTTCATTTCAAAAAACCATGCCGAAAGGTATAATTCCAAATCTTTTGTTTATAACGGTTTAGACTGGGATGATTATTCGAAACCTGATTTCAAAAAACATGAAAACACTTTTCATTTTCTAGGAAAAGCGTCATGGGGAGTAAAAAATTTAAAGGGAGCCATTCAAATAGTAAAGCAAATTGAAGATGTAACTTTAAATGTTTTAGGTGGTAAACGGTTTAGCAAAAGAGTCTTTAAAATGGGGCCTTCTTACTTGTTTTCAAAACAAGTGAAGTACAGAGGAATGGTTGGTGGTATTGAGAAAGAAAAGTTTCTAAATGTTTCCAGAGGATTGATCTTTCCAGCACTATGGCACGAACCATTTGGTTTAGCAATCATAGAAAGTCTATTTTACGGTTGCCCGGTATTTGGAACTCCGCATGGCTCTTTAAAAGAGTTAGTAACTAAAGAGGTAGGATTCTTAAGCTGTAAAAAGGATGAAATTGCAGATGCCATTATAAATGCAAATGATTTTAATCTCAAAATCTGTAGTGCATATGCTTATGAAAATTTCAATAGTAAAAAAATGGCATTAGACTATTTAGAAAAATACAATTGTGTTCTTAAAGGACAACCATTAAATCCCAAAAAACCTGAATTAATTTGTACACAAAAAGAAAAATATTTAGAATTTGAATAAAACCATACACAATAACGATTATAAGTAAGCATGTTACCATAGTTTACTTAAAAATTATTTCCTTGTGCCAGCACCTGAGTTCGTGTCAGGTTTTAATCGGAAATGGTTAACTTTAAATTTGTAACTGAAGATCACACCCATCCATGGTGTATTATTCACTAAACAAACCCTGAATTGAAAAAAATACTGATAATAGTACTTTGCACAATACTAGTTTCTTGTGAAACTAGACAAAACACAACTGAATTTGACGACATAATGATTAATGAAGGATTGAGTAATAATTTGTTTGATTCAACAGAGTATATTCTAAATCCTTTGACTTTAAAAACGGAATCCGGGTATGACAATGTTCCAGACTCAACCAAGTATCTTATAAAATCTAACGCAATTGTAAATAACGACAGCCTGAGATTAATGAGGTTTGCAGAATTAAAACAAATTAATCCAGACACACTCGAATTGAAAATATTTGAGACCAACCCTGCATATGGTCAAAATTTAACTATAAAAATAGCCGGTAATCAATTCAAATCGAATTTTAATTATTGGATGTCCGGACCACCGATCGATCCAAAAATTAAAAGACTCGAACAGAGATTAATTGTAAAATCAATCCCCGAACAAAAAGGAGATCCAATTTTTGGCGAGGTCTATTTTAGAGGAATTTGCGAATCGGATTGTAATGAAGAAATAGAAATTAAAGGCCATTTTAAAACCAAATTGGAATAAAAAACGAACACATAGGCATTTGAGAAAAATAATCCATCTTATTTATATACTTACACTTTTTCTGTCTTGTAAAAAAGAGAACATTTCTAATTATTATGAATCTGAGGACTTAGAAGAGCGAAACTTATTTGGCAATGTAAAATCATACGCTATATCTGGAGCTAGAATCAATAATTTCGATGTAGAACAAACTGAAGAGTTTATAATTGATCTAAGAGAGGAATTTACCAATAATGGTCAGATAAGCAGTATCGAATATTTTGATTACTCAGGAGAACCTATTGAAAAAACCAAGAAATTCTATGATGACAATTGCGTTAAAACTGTTGATTCTAATGGTGAGGAAGTAATATGTACTACCACAGATTCATTAAATAGAATTGAATACCAAAGTCACACCATAAACGACCGTATAAAAATTAAAATCATTAAAGTGTATAACCATTTGAATTTAATCAAGACAAAAATGGCCATTCACGAAGCTGGCGCCGATACAACATTCACTGAATATGCTTATAAATACGATTCAAATAATAATGTCATTCTAAAAGAGGAAATGACTGATAATTACACTAATGTTTTTGAATACAAGTACAACGAACAGGGTAAAATGATTGAGGAATATGAAGAATATGAATTTTACCGATATAAAAAAAGCATAACCTATAAAGAAGGGAAAATCTCTGAGATAAATAAACAAAATTTAATGGCTATGCCATACCAACGGCAAGATATTATTGGCTATGATCAAAATAAAAATGAGACTTATTTAATCGGATACTTAAACCATGAACTTAAAACTATAAATAAGTATGATTATGAATTTGACGATATGGGTAATTGGATTAAGAAAATTACATTTTCTAGCGAATCTTTAGAAAATCAAAAATTTAAACCCGTATATATGGAAACCAGAAAAATAGACTACTGGGAATAAATACTGCAACTAGGCAAATTCTTTCTAACACCAACAATACGAACAAACATCAATCAGAATCCAACACTAATTCACTATCTTTCGATGACAAGTCAAACATAAATTCATTACATGAAACCGATAAAACCAACCCTCCTAACCTTTTTACTACTTTCAATTTTAAGCTGTCAGGAAAAAAAGGAAAATGACAATGCTGTAATTCCAGTAGTTGAAGATCAAAAAATTGAAAAAAGAAATGAAGTCGTTATCAGTGTCAATGATACGATAGCCTCATTTTTCACCAATCTTTATGTTGACGAGTTACAAGACAAACCAGACATGCTGTATTTAGGAAATAAGGAAAGTAAAACCTCCATAACCATACCTACAACAAATACTATAAAATTGATAGGTGGAGATCCATTCATTTCGCTTTTCTACGAATTAAACCTTGAAAAAGGAGATAGTGTTTTGGTCCATATGAAAACGATTAATATTACGCCGTCTAAACAAACCGAATATCCAACTTTTACAATATTGAATGGTAACAAAACCTGGAGTGAAACTAACTTCGGTTATCTTTTATATGCATACAATATTGATCACAAAGCAATAGTAATCGATGATGAAGAGAATTTTCAAAATAACACCTATGACCCGGAAAAAATATATAAAAATTCAGTAAAACTACTCGATAGCTTAAAGGCTATCAATAGCATTTCAAATGAATTCTATTCCACAAACAGAGTCCATCAAAAATTGAAGTTTGCCACTTCTAAAATAAGAAAAGCTAAACAACAAAATTTAGAATTGGATATTGAAAGCTTGGGTATAAAATTAAATGATGAAGACTTATTGAGTAATAAGGCGTATATAAGCTTTTTAAGAGCATCGGTGCTCTACAAATATTTTAAGAACCGTAAGAGGGTTTCAAATGCTACTCAATTCGACTTCATTAACGACCATGAAACGTTTTTAAATAACAACACCAAACACGCTTTATTAGACGCATACCTTAAAAGCATTTTCTTTGTCGAAAAATCAAAATTTCAGAAGTATCTCTTAAAATTCAACAGTACAAATAAGAATGAAGCACTTAAAAACAAATGGCAAACAATAGCCGATAAACAAGAAGCAAATTCAGAGAAACTAAACACAACCAATAGAAATGTCGGCATTTTAACCAATCTTGTTAATGACAATCAACTGACTTTCGAAGACATACTTTCAAAGCATAAAGGCAAAGTAGTATTGGTTGATTTTTGGGCAAGCTGGTGCGCACCATGCCGTAAAGAAATGCCTTTTCTAAAAGATTTAAAAAGAAAATTCAATGACACCGAAATTACGATCATCGAAATTTCAATAGACAAAGACTATGCTGCTTGGGTTAGAGCGTCGAAATTAGAAAACATCTCTGATGATGAAAATAACTATATCATCTCAAACTGGAAAGCATCTAAGCTCTATAAAAACTATAATATAAAAACCATACCGAGGTATTTACTATTTGGCAAAGACGGAACCATAATCAATGAAGATGCTCCAAGACCGAGTGAAAAAGAACTTGAAACATTGATAAGATCCAGCATATAACAAATATCACAAAACGGAGACAATCCTGAAGTGAACATCTATATTGCCACCGCATAAAAATACCTCAACAACCACATGTCGTTACTAAATGGAAAGAGAAAAAATAACAAACCGAAAAGGCGCAAGAAAAGCACAAGATATCCCTGACAACGTTTTAGAATTGCTAAATAGTGGTACAATAGAAACGGTAAACCTAACAGAATGGTTGGCCATCGACCATTTAAAGCTTATAGAAACCGTTTTTCCTGACTTGGGAATTGATCAGGACAAAATCAATCAGATCTCTGGAGAAATTAAATTGCAAAAGAAGCCTTCTGCAATGAATACTACAAAAACAGTAGGTTCAACACTTTACCAATTGTACGCTAAAGGGAATCTAGATGAAATGATCAACAAACTCAGTACTCACCCATCTGACTCCGTTCGCTGTTACACTCCTTACTTAATAGGTTTGAACGAAAATTTAAGCTTAAAAGAAAAACTATCGAGAATACAACAATTAGTAGCAGACAAGCATTTTGGAGTCAGAGAAGTTGTATGGATGGCCTTACGACCCGAAATTGACAAAAATTTAGAAGAAGCCATCGAAGTTTTGAGTACTTGGACAAGCCATAAAGACGAAAACATAAGACGTTTCACAACCGAGGCCACAAGACCCAGAGGCGTTTGGTGTAAACACATTGAAAGGCTCAAAGAAAATCCCGAAATCGCATTACCTGTCTTAGAAAATTTAAAGTCCGATACGTCGAAGTATGTACAGGATAGTGTTGGTAACTGGCTGAATGACGCCAGTAAATCTAAACCAGATTTTGTGATTGAATTGTGTGATAAATGGCAGAAAGAATCACTTACAAAAGACACAGAAAAAATAATTAAAAGGGCACGACGAACGATAGATAAATAGAACGGACAAAAATTAATACCTGTAAGGCGAAATGTCACAGCAATTAAAGCCTATCATAATTAATAGAGAAATAAATACTATTTTAGGATAATGAGACTATTATAAAAATATTAGGATTGAAACGGCCCTAAAGGCAAGATCAACATTAACTAAATCAATTATTCGTGCAAACAAAAGTAAGCTCATTTTTAAAACAATATCAGAGTATTCGTAATAGAACAATGAGATTGATTGCCGTGATAAAGCCTCAACATTTAGATTTTGCATATAAGGCAGGTAAGTTTACAATTGCCGATCAGATTAGGCATATAGCAGCAATAGAACGCTATCTCTTTGCTGAAATTATTGCAGGAAGAAAAAACACTTACCAAGGCTGTGGAAAAGAACTTGCTGATGGCCATGAAAACATTTTAAAATTCTTAAATCAAACACATTCTGAATCGCTTCAAATCTTCAATACCCTAAATGATAGTGACCTTCAGGAAAAATGTTTTACACCAACTGGTATGGCTATAAAAAAAGGAAAATGGCTAGAACTATTAGCTGAGCATGAAATTCATCATAGAGCTGAAATTTATCTATACCTAAACCTGTTAGATGTTAAAACACCTCAAATTTATGGACTCTCTGCTGAAGAAGTTGAAAAATTACAATAGAAACTGATAGTAAACATTAAAAATGACACTTTCTGAAGTATACTTTTATATGATCATTATAATTTATCAACTTTTTAGTTTGGTAATACTGGTTTTTACAGAAGATCTTAAAGCCGATAAATATTACAAACGGTATTTAAAAATTACATTCTTAGTTGGATTTGTTGGCATACTAATGGAATTGTTAAACTGGAATTATTTCTGCCAATTTAATTGTACACTCCTAACCTTTTCACCATTCCTCACCTTATTAACCGCTAAAGGCGTTATTGAGTTTTATAAAAACGTATTTAAAAAAGAAGGGTTTCAAGTACATAATGGAAAATTATCAGACGGTATTTGGGTTAAGAATAACGGAAGCTCAGACCAAATAAGTTATTACAGTTGGTACACGGTTAGCATTATAGGTTTCCCCATTCTGATCCTCTCCGTAATATTCTTTATCATAGAACATAACGTTTGCTAATAATTAAACTATAGAAAATAGTACCGTTCTTCACGCCTAACCCTCAAATACATTTGTTTAAAACAAGGAATTTTCTTACTTTAGTAGTGTTCCATACGCAAAATCATTACCTACTACTAAAAAATAAACTCAGAATAAAACTATGGAAGAATTACAATTACATGCTTTTGGGCAAAATGACCATATTGAATCGTTAAAGAAAGCATATGAAAAGCTAAAGAAGAAAATTAAAGCCAATGAAAATTTAACCGAAACAGAAAAAAGCAATGCGTTTAAACGTTTGAAAAAGACTTTTGAAAAAGAAAAGCAAAATTCAAATAAAAACCTTTATTAACGGTCATAAATTTCGTTTAATAAGTCTTTGAACAAAACGACTTAAATACTCAATAAAAAAGTTAATTAAACCATAACCACAATTGTCATAATTGCCAATCTCAGTTCCTCAAATAAAAAATCCACTACAATTTGCTATCTTTCGATTATGCTATGAAGATCATAGTCGAGACCATGAATAAAAACAGATGAAAATCAAAAGTTTAGCAGAGACAACCCCGGAAGACATCCTCAATGCCTTTAACAAATCATTTTCCGATTACTTTGTCCCTTTTAAATTAACCCAAGCGCAATTAACTTCAAAAATGATTGCTGATAAAATTGATCTTGAATTATCAATTGGTGCTTTTGAAAATCAAAAGCTGATCGCTTTTATTCTACATGGATTCGATACCATTGATGATCAAAGCGTAGCTTACAATGGAGGTACAGGTGTTATCCCCGAAAAAAGAGGTGCCGGATTAACAAAACAAATGTACCACTATGTCCTACCTATATTAGAAAAAAAGGGAATTGATAAAATCATACTTGAAGTTATAACTCAAAATATTCAAGCCATAAAATCATATAAAACTGCTGGTTTTAAAACAACAAGAGAATTGGCTTGTTTTAAAGGAAATTTTAAATTTACTAAATCCAGTAAGGACATACAGATCAAAGAACTGAAAACTTATGACTGGAAAGAGATGGAAGCGTTTTGGGATATAAAAACGACGTGGCAAAACTCTAAACAAGTGGTCAGTAAATCGAAATCAGACAATGATGCATATGGTGCTTACATTAAAAACCAATTGATAGGTTATGTTATTTGCAACCCAAAAAGTAAGCGAATTCAACAAATTGCTACACACAAAGATTATAGGAAAAAAGGAGTAGCTTCAAAGTTAATAACCGAATTAGCAAAAAAACATGGCGAAGCCTTCTCTATAATTAATGTTGATAAAAGAGCTACGCATGTGATTCGTTTTTTTAATGCTATAGGTTTTGAAAGTTATATAGAACAGCTGGAAATGGAATTAGAGATCAATAAAAATTGAAATCACAACTATTTTAATTTACGAATCTCCTATATTTAACAACTGAAATCACACCCATTAATCATATTGGCCCGTTACAATTCACTACCTTTGAATAAAGGCTGAAAATACGCTCACATTTTCCTGTCGCTATCCTTACACAAAACTTTTATATGCTATTTAAAAAAGTAATTGCATAACTTTAACCATAGAATTAAAACAACAATTCTTAACTAATATCAATGAACACATTTAAAAAGATTCCTACCGTTATACTTAACGGATTCCTTGGATCGGGCAAAACAACACTTTTTAGAAATCTTCTCCACCAATCAAAAAAAAAGAACATTCACGTTTGTGCTGTTGTGAATGACATGAGTGAACTGGATGTCGATGGTGAATTGCTTGGAGTAACAGATATTGTTGAGGAAAATAACAGCATACTGGAGTCTATTCATTCGTGTGTATTAAGTAGTAAAAAAGGAATAGAAAAACTAGATCAAGCCCTTCAAAAATTAGTATCAACTCAAAACCCGGAGTTGATAATTATTGAAACTTCCGGTAGCTGCCACCCCATGCCGCTTATAGAATACTTTAAAGATCATACAAAAGTTAAGCTTAGTGGCGTGTTTGCACTCGTTGATAGTTTAATGCTGGCACATGACTTCAATTATGGAGCAAGTCTTATTCCTCGGATGCAAAGTAACTTAGGCAGTAACAAACGAGATATGGTGAACTTATTGGTAGAACAAATTATGTTTTGCAGTCATTTGATCCTCACTAAGACGGATCGTATCGAAGAAGACAATATACTTAAGATCGCATCACATATTCAAGACATAAACCCATACACATCAATACATTCTGTACTATATGGGAATCTTGGTATTGAATCTTTATTTGAGCTTCATGAATACGACTATTTTAAGGTCGCTCAGTTGATCGAGGAATTAAAACCAGTACTGGAATCTGAAGAACAAGCCGACAGGCCTTACGATCTTGCCACACGAGTTATAAAAGATGATCGCCCATTTCACCCTCAACGCCTTTGGAATATTTGCCATGAATATTTAGATAAGAGAATTTACCGCAGCAAGGGTTTCTTTTGGCTTGCCAGTAGAGACAAACACTCCCTATTATGGAATCAGGCAGCTGGAGGCATAAACTTGGAAATAATAGGATCATGGCGATCTGGAATAGTTGAGGATGAAAACCATGGCCTTTCCGAAATGGAAATCAAACTTCTTCAGGAAATGATAGCTAAAGAACCCGGGCGTTTTGGTGACCGCCACTGTGATCTAACTGTTATTGGCGATGAAACGCAAGTAGATCGATTTACGGATGCACTAAAATCTTGTTTTCTTACCGATGAAGAAATTGCACTCTGGGCAAACGGTCACGAATTTATTGATCCATGGCCTAAAAAATTAGTTAAGATTAAGAGCTAAACAATATTAAACCGAAAATAGTACTTAAATCTATGGTTGGTAATTCTATGTAAGCACTTATCTTATAACAAAATATCTGATATCTAAAATAATGAATCACGACATAAAAATACAACCTTTAATAGGAGAACGCATTAATGATTTCTTAGTTTATCTCAATGACCATATTTCAGATAACGGTAAAGAAAATACGCCTCTGTTTCTGCCCATTTCCAGAGAGGATCTAAGTTTACCCCCAGGACTAGCAGATAGCTTCAGGGATGGGCAATCTGTTTCAATTGACAAATTAGGATGGAGACGTGTTTTTATTGCGATAAACGAAAAGAACGATATTATTGGCCATATTGACCTAAAATCGCACCATCAAAATTATACCAGTCATAGAGCTATAATGGGTATGGGAGTAGATCGGACGTACAGAAAAGTAGGCTTGGGAAGTTTACTCATAGAATCTATGCTACATTGGGTAAAAAATAACACTAAAATTGAGCATGTTGATTTATGGGTACTTTCTGTAAATCATCCTGCTATTCAATTATATAACAAATTAGGGTTTCAAAAAATTGGAGAAGTAGAAGATATGTTTAGAATTGACGGTAATTCTCATAGTTATATACTGATGACTAAAAAGGTAACATAAACTAAGATTAATAATGTATATGAAGCAATACTTCCACGATTACACTCTCACGCATTTACTATCGAATTGAAAATGATAAACAGATTAAAATAATTGCAATTTGCTATCTTCGATTTACCGTTACTGTAACATCAGAATAATTACTTTATCCTTTAAATAAAAAAATGAATAAAACCCTATTATTTGTATTCTTAACGCTTACTGGCCTTTGTATTCATGCACAGGGGACATCTAGATTATTTGATTTTGAATTTGAAGACGTTAAACTATCAGGTATTTTAAACTTTCCAAAAAATACAGAGCCTAAAGGCATTGTTGTAATCGTTCACGGAGATGGAAAAACCAACGCTGTAGCTGGCAAATGGTGGTACGATGTTCGACAAGCCATACTAAAAGCAGGCTATGCCACATATATGTGGGATAAAATGGGATGTGGTAATAGTGGCGGCACCTATGAGATGAATAGACCTATTGAAAATGAAGCATCGGAGGTTATTGCTGCCATTAACAACCTAAAAGCGCAGAAAATAAATGGATACAATAAAATCGGGCTATGGGGAATTAGCAGGGCCGGGTGGATCAATCCGGTGGTCATTGATCGGTTTCAAAAAATTGATTTTTGGATCTCCGTAAGTGGCGTTGACGATGACGAAACTTTTAAATATTTATTAGAGCAAAATTTGCGAATCAATGGCCATTCACAACATACTATTAACCTCATCGTAAATGAATGGCACAATAGTATTCTCTTATCACGAGGCGGTGCCAGTTATAAATATTATCTCTCAGCAACGAAAAACCTACAGAAAAATGAATTTTGGCAAAAAATCACTAATGGAGGTATTAGTAAAGAACGTTATTATGAATATCAAAAAATCTTGCAAAGATCCAGTTTAGATGAGGAATCAGAATTACCACTCTATGTAACAAATTTTGATCAGATTCTATCAAAAATCCACATTCCTGTTTTAGCCTTATTTGGAGAAACCGATATGACTGTAAACTGGAAAAAAACTAAAGCGCTCTATGAAAAGACCTTAAAACCAAACACAAATTTAACTCTAAAAACTTTTCCGGACTGCAATCATAATATGTGGAGTTGTTCAACCGGTGGAATTTATGAACTTCAAGAAAACAATAAGGAATACATACGATGTGATGGTTTTTTAGATTCGATTACAAATTGGCTAACCGAATTAAAATAAACCAATCATCATCAATAATGCCTACTAAATAATGTCTTGAAAAGAAAAAATCGATATGAAAAAAAGTATTCTTCTTGTAATTTCTAGCTTACTTCTAATATTTCAATCCTGTAATAGAAAAAGGACAGAGTTAATAATGCTTGGAACAGTTCATCAACCTGTTGAAAATTTCAACTCTGATGATCTGTATAATATTCTCGTAAAACTAAAGCCTGATTTAATTTTGTTTGAAGTTGATTCTTCCTTCTTCACTCAAGAGTTTAAATTCAATAAAACCTGGAGTAGTAATGAGAATATTGCTACAGTAAAATACATAAATAATCATAAAGTAGATGTTAGACCTTATGATTTTACAGGAAGAAATGAATACCGAATAAAAATTGGGTCTCGACCAACAGATAGAAAAACCACCAAATTACTTGACTCTCTTTATATAAAGGGCGATCTAAATGTAAAAGAGACACTCATTTATGAAGAGTTCCATGAGATTAACGATTCACTTAATTCATTTGCTGTTTTAGGTCCTAAATCCTTTAATAATAATACAACGGATAGTATCGCCAAAGTTAGACAACACTATCAATATGAAAAATTAATGGAGATTATAAAAGGTAGAAAAGTTTTTTCAAACACCTTTCATATTAAAGCAGACGGAGATAGTATAAGCTATATGGAAGGTTATAAACGAGCCGGTGAGTTTTGGCACTTAAGAAACAAAACAATGGCAAAAAACATTTTACATTTCACAAAGGAATACAAAGGAAAAAGAATTGTAGTTTTAAATGGGTATTTTCACAGGTATTATCTCAATTCTCTTCTAAAACCAAAGCAAGAAGAAAGTGGTTTCACTATAAAAAATTTTGACGAATATTAAGCCATAACCCATTATCTGTTATTATTTACACTCTTAGCCTTCATGAATTTTCCATAGATTCATTTTCTTTTGCTAATATATACAACCAATATATGCAAGTAATGTAACCTAAAGCAGAGAGAGGACACAGAAATGGAAAAAAAAGAAAAGTCAAAACTTTCGAGATTGACTCCTATTCTTACCCACTAAAATCCAAAAGAATGAGCATACATTAAATTATATTTTATACTAAATGCCTATCTTAAAATTAATAACTTTAATCCCATAACAACAGTTAAATAGAACTTCTAACAGTAGCTAATATGAAAAAAGCGCTAACATTCCTCATTAGTACCCTAATGATCATCACCTCTTGTGAAAAAGAAGTAAAAAATAATAATGGAAGTATTCTGGAAGACACCAAAAAGCTTGAAATCACCACCCTTTTAAATCGTTATCATGAGTTGAACAGGTTTAGTGGAACGGTCTTAATTACTAAGGATAGTGTCACAATCTACAATAATAGCTTTGGATATGCGGATTATAAAAACAAAAAAAGAATTTCAGATCAAACAGCCTTCAAAGTAGGAGAAATTTCAGAACTTATTACAAAAGATATGTTATACGGATTTGTTCAGGAAGGTCAAATTAAGCTAACCGATACCATATCGACCTATCTTCCAGAACTAAAATTGAGTCATACGATCGATGATCTAATTAACCATAAAACCAATCTTCCTACAATTGCTCAGATAAGAACACAAAACCCTGATCTAAAATATACCACACTACTTTACACAAAATTAGCTGTAGCGTCTTCAGACGTATCAGAGAAAAGCGACTTAAATTTTAATATTACAGGAGCACTGATCGAAAAAGTATCCGGAAAATCATATCAGGAAAACGTTGCAGATTATGCAAAACAATTAGACTTGAGTCATACGTATTTCAATAGAAAAGATTCAGCTCAAGCTATCGGCTATCTTTTTCACAATTACCGTAATAAAGGGCTCGAATTACAAGAGTCACCAGCATACAATTTAGATATGGCTTTCAGCAGTCGGGGCCTAAAATCTACTGCCGAGGATTTGTCCAAAATCATACATTCAAAATACAGAAAAACTATAAATAAAGATGGGTATTTAGATGATGATGGGTTTAGTTACGCCATACGATATAAAGCCGATGATGGTATTGCCATAATTATTCTAAGCAACCGTAGACATCCTGTTACTAAGGAAATTTCAAATGCCATAGAAGCCATTCTAACCGGGAAACATTACAAAATGCCTCTGAAAAGAAATCCGGTCAAAATCAATACCGAATTGCTGAATGATTATTTGGGCGACTATAAAATCAATGAGTATGTAACATTCTCTGTAACAAAAGAAAACGACAGCCTTTTTGTGCTATTAGGTCCAAATAAAGTTGCTTTGATTCCCCAATCTAACAATCAGTTTTATATGATAAATAATGATGCTTCAATGCGTTTTGAAAAAGATTCTACAGATCGAGTTAACAGTGTTGTTTTGCTTAATGGGTTTGTAGATAGTTCTGAAAGAGCATTTAAAATTAAAAACTAAACGATTACTGACATTGACCAAGAAATAGAAAATAATAACACAATATTTGAATACATTAAAGCTGATGGATTCAGATCTTATCACATTGATTTTGTTTCAAAAAATGATACATTAGCATATCACATATTTATTATAAGCAAAACATATCTTCAAGCCTAAAAATGACAAGCGTAACAGTTTTAAAGAAACGATATCTTTAATAGAAACAGATAAGAAAATGTGCAGAACACCATTAAGTTTCCTCCTATTAGTATTACTATTTTCTAACTTAGGGTTTTCCCAAAATCCGGAGCTAGCCACTAACGCTCTATATAAAGTAAATAATGATGAACCCGGATTTTCTATAATGGTCATTAAAGGCAATAGTATTATTCTTGAAAAACAATACGGAATTGCCGATCTCGAATATAATATTCCAATAACTAACGAAACCGTTTTTGATATTGGATCTATTGGAAAGCAATTCACTGCAGCAGCAATTTTACTATTGGAAAAAGACGGGAAGTTATCTATCAAAGAACCCGCATACAAGTATATAGAAAATCTCCCCCGGTATGAAAAAGGGAACCCCACTATAGAACACTTACTAAACCAAACGAGTGGCATAAAAGAAGTGGATCCTTATCTATATTTGGTGGATTTGAATTGGTACGATCTGCTTACCCAAACGCAAATGATAAATATCATTACGAAAACCAAGACACTTAATTTTAGCCCCGGCGAATATTTTCAATACACTAACGCTAACTATATTTTACTTGCCAATATCATTGAAGCAGCCTCCGGAAAATCGTTTTCAGAGTATTTACAAGAACATATTTTTTCACCTTTGGAAATGGAAAATACGACTAAGAAAAACAGTAGCTACGCCATTATTAAAAATAAAGCAACAGGATATATTGAAGAGGATGGTGTATATTATAAAACCCATTTGCATTCAACGATTTATAATGGCGATGGTCAAATATCCACCACACCAAGGGATATGTTCAAATGGCATCTTGGCATTAAGAATGCAACTATTGGTGTTCCCGATCTATGGAAAAAAATGCATACTAAAGCCAAATTAAATAATGGTAAGACAATAAATTTTGGGTTGGGTGTAGAATTTGAAACTCACAATGGCTACCAGGCAATGGGCTTCGATGGTATGATTAAAGGCGGCTTTGTTTCTAAATATCTCTATTTTCCTGAACTGGATATAGCATTCTTCACCACACAAAATACCTTTGATTGGGATTTTCGAGATCGTTTTTTTAAACTGGTGGATTTATACCTTCCTAAAAAGAAACCTGAAAATAACACCTCTAAAGAAGGTCATTCTAAAGTAATAAAACCATCACTTAGCGCACTCAAAAAATTTGAAGGCAATTATATATTTCTTGGTAATGAAGAAGAAGAGCAAAAAACCAATACTCTAAAACTAGTAAACCACAAACTCATTCTATTTACCCTTGATGGCGAAGAGATCGCTGAGCTAAAACCTATTAATGATCGACAATTTTTATTTAATAACAACCTTGTTGAGTTTGATCTTGATGAAAAAGTTAAACAATACAGGTTTTATGCCAATGAAAATGAGGCACCCTGGGTTTTTATTGAATATGAACCCCACAAGCATTCAAAAAGTGAATTAAAAGCGTTTGAAGGCCAATACTTCAATGCCGATTTTCAGGTTAGTAAAAAAATTAAGCTAGAAGACAACAAGCTATACATCTACTACAGAAATGGTGCATGGAAGACAGAAATGAGATCCTTATCCAGAAACATCATGGAAATTCCTAACTACCCTATCGAATTCATTCGTAATGATAAAGGTGTGATAGAGCGAATGAAGATCATGGATGTCGTGTTTAAAAAGTTATAGTTTACAATATCTGCTATCCGATAGCCATAAAGAATAGTTCGAGATACTTTCACATTTGACCATATTGGAACATTTAACCAAAAATCTGTAACTTTAAAACGATTACTAACATTTCTAAAGCCACAAAGAATGAAGGTCACAGCAGAACATAATGAACGAATAGCAAAAATGACATTTGCATCGGTATACCCACATTATGTAAGCAAAGTTGAAAAAAAAGACAGAACAAAAGAAGAACTTCATGAGGTCATCACATGGCTAACCGGATTTGATGATCCTAAAATTCAGGAACTCATTGATGAGAAAGTTACCTTTGCTACATTCTTTAAAAAAGCATCTTTAAACCCAAATGCCCACCTCATCAAAGGGGTGATCTGTGGCTATAGAATTGAAGAGATCGATAATTCATTAACGCGACAAGTTAGGTATTTGGATAAACTGGTCGATGAATTAGCAAGAGGTCGTAAAATGGAAAAAATTCTACGGGGATAAAGACAATAAGGATACAGTAGATTGTTTATTACAGAAGATATTGAGTCATTTAAACAGTATTTAACCTAAAACAGCTAACTTTATACCATAATTGATAGTTATATCATGACACTTATAAACCAGCCTATCCCATGGAAAGAACACTAGATGAACAGCGGATTGAATTTTCCAATCAAAAATTTCTAGCAACACCGTTGGCAGGGCTAATAGTTTGGATCATTATTGGTGTTTTTGGTATTTTTGCATCGCATATTATAGCCGTTTGGTCAATTTTTATTGGAACAGGAAGCATCGTATATTTAGCTTTGTTTCTCTCTAAATTAACTGGTGAGAATTTCTTAGACAAAAGCAAACCAAAAAACGATTTTGATAAACTTTTCTTTTTCACTGTAGGGCAAGCCGTTTTAGTATATGCAATTGCAATTCCATTTTTTCTGGTAGACTATTCATCTCTGCCTATGACTGTTGGGATTTTAACCGGGTTAATGTGGCTTCCGTTTTCATGGATTATTAAACATTGGGTTGGAATTTTTCATACACTATCAAGAACAATTCTGGTACTTTTACTTTGGTATCTGCTTCCCGAATACAGATTCATTGCCATACCTTTTGGCATCGTATTAATCTATGGTATTACTATAATAATTTTAAAGAACAGAAGAAAAACAGTACAAAACTAACATAACAACTTTGCGCTAATATTAAATTAAAAGGTCTCAATATTTCAGAAAAAACAATTAAAAACGACTATGACTCCTTATGAAATAGCAGATGAAATCTGCGGACTTTACGAAAAATATGGCTTCGAACATTATGATCTGGGAGAGGCCATTTCACAATTAGAGCATGCCGCTCAAGCAGCAGAATTAGCAAGAGAAGAAACCGGAAAGGAAAGTCACATCCTTAGTGCATTTTTACATGACATTGGCCACCTTTGCGAACTCGACAATCAACCTGAGCTTATGGGAGGCTTTGGCATTAAGCAGCACGAAAAATACGGAGCAGAGTACCTGCTAAGAAAAGGGTTTTCTGATGAAATTGCAGAATTAGTAAAAGGCCACGTGCAAACCAAAAGATATTTAACAGCAAAATATCCCAACTACTATAACTCTCTTTCTACAGCTAGTAAAAACACACTTGAGCACCAGGGAGGACCTATGTCTCAGGAAGAATGTGCAAGTTATGAAGCAACCCCATTATTTAACGATCATATCCTAATGCGAAAATGGGACGATCTGGCAAAGGTTCCTGACATCGCAATTCCGCCTATGGAGGTCTACAGGAGAATGATAATCGCTCATCTTGAAAACAATTTAACAGAATGTAATAAAACGTGAAAGAATTTGAAGTTATAAAAGAATTTTTCAAACCCATACAACCAACGGTTAAGGCTAACCATAAAGAAATCAGTTATCAAGAAAAGCAACCTCATAAAAAAATAAGCCCTTTCATATACTGCTTTTGGCAACTAAAAACTCATGTTCCATTAAAAGATCCTTTTGTATATCGTGTGGTTTCAGATGGCTGTATTGACATTCTATTTAACAAAAAAAATCTATCCGAAATATTTATAGTTGGCTTTTGTAAAAAATACTCTGAATTCCAGATCGGAAAAACATTTAATTATATAGGTATTCGGTTTTTACCTGCAGCATTTCCCCTTTTATTCGGAATTAGTGCAAAAACATTAGTTGAAAAAACCCAAGAACTAAAACTAATATTACCCAACTTTTCGGAATGGATTCAATCCAACCTTGCAGAGAGCCTTTCGTTTGATACGATTGTGAAAACATTTAACACCAAGTTCAGTCGTATAATTTCCGAAAAGAACTTCGATTTAGACCCAAGGTTTTTCAATGCTTTAGACCTTATTTTAAAAAGGAATGGTTTTTTAGACACCGAAAAAGATTTGGAGACAGGTATAAGTGCCAGACAATTGAGAAGAATTTTTAATTTTTACATTGGTACAACACCAAAAGCATTCAGCAACATTGTTCGTTTTCAGTACATTTTATATTCTAACCCCTCAAATCAAAGCCTCAAAAATGATAAGTTATATTTTGATGTAGGCTTCTTTGACCAAGCCCATTTTATCAAAACCTTCAAGACTTTTTATGGCGTAACACCTTCTAAAGCTTTCGACTGAGTTTGTCCGATTTTTACAATTTAGGCGACCCCACGCCTACTAGATTTGTACCCTCAAAGAAGATAAACATGAGACATTTATTATTAATCGCATTCACTCTAATCGTAAGCTGGAGTAAAGCACAAACACAGAGTAAAATGAAACTAAACACAGGAATCATCACAGAAAAACTAAATGAAACGAAAGCGTTCTACACCACTGTTTTGAACTTTGGTGTCACATTCGAAAACGACTTTTATCTTTTAATGCACACGCCCAATCGGCAAGCAGAAATAAGCTTTTTGTTACCCAATCATCCAAGTCAGAAACCAATCTTTCAAGCGCCATTCAATGGCAAAGGTATTTATCTAACAATTGAAGTAGAAGATGTAGACCAAGTATATCAAAAAATTAAAAGCAAAGGCATCCCCATAGAAATTGAGATTAGAAATGAAGATTGGGGAGATCGGCATTTTGCAATTGTTGATCCGAACGGAATTGGGATTGATATTGTGACCTACACAAAACCAGAAGAATAAAAACACTACACAAACTCTAAACATTTTGACAGTCTAATGGCTGGTTATGGCAATTATTATAATTTTAATGAGATTATGCATTTAAATGATACTTTACATTTTTATGACGCCCACCATTAAAGTAAAAAGGGGTAAAATCATTTAATGAAATGATATTGAAAGTTATAAAGGAATAGTACCACCAAACCTCAATAAATACAGTATAATTTATAAGCATTAAGAAAGAAATCTTATTTTAGAGCAATGCATAAAACACACATATCTTAATCCGTTTCAAGCAATCTAAAGCACCATAATCTTTATGAATAAAAATATTATAATCTTATTATCAGTTTTCACTTTATTAAGTATTGATGACTGCCATGCGCAAAGTTTAACTGAAAGATTCTATCCTAAAGTTTGCAAATGTTTTGAAGATAATTATTCGGAAGAAAATCTAGACTTAAATCTTTTTGAGAAATGTTTTAACCTATCATCAAGCGAAAATCAAAAAGTACTGGAAGATTATATAAGGCAGGAATTGGATTCCACAAGTATAAAGCTATCTCATGAAGACGAATATAAAGCAGGACAAAAATTAGGACAACAATTGTTTGACAGCTTACAAGAACCTCTGGTAAACAATTGTGATTCGTATTATAGTTTTTTGATTGAATGCAAAAAAACAACCTTGAAAAATATGAGTAAAGGCGTTAGCAAAAAAGAAGCGGACTCTCTTGTAGCAATTATCAAAAGTGGAAAATGGACTGCAGAAACTATGTGGAAAATGGGTTCATATGAATTAGGGTTGAAAAATCTTGAGAAAGCAGAGGATTATTTCAATAAAAGCCTTGAAAAAAACCCACAGTATGCGCCTTCAATTTTCTTTCTGGGTATTGTTTTTGATACTAAAGGGGACTACCAAATGGCCATAGATAGATACAATCAAATAATCGATCAAGAAGAGAATTCATTAACTTTTATAGTTAAAATGTTTTTAGAAGTTGCTAAGCGTAAAATAAAGGAATAATAAGTTTCCAGTAATAAAAACTACAATTCATTACGCTCTATGCACTAACAGGAAATTATCAGGCTGAATTATTGCCTGCTTTTTCACTAAATTAGTTGCTTAAATATGTGTAATTGATCTCTTAATACTGCTACAATAAAACCGAGCTAAATGAACATCAATGCAATTCTTTGGGACTATGATGGCACTTTGGTTAATTCTGTACCAAAGAATATTGACATTACAAAACAGATTCTGACCGAAGTTGCTCCTAGGTTATCTGGAGAGCATCTACCCCATTACCTAAAAAATGAAGAAGCGTACCATGTTGCTAACCACCAGTCAAAAAACTGGCAAGACCTATACCTTAATTACTATGGAATGTCAGAATCTGAAATGCTCCAAGCAGGAACGTTATGGACTAAATATCAACTAAAAAATACAACGCCAGTAGAATTATTTGCTGAAATTGAACAAACCATAAACCAAATTCATATCCCTCAAGGAATATGCTCTCAAAATTCTTCTAAAAATATCAGTCAAGTACTAGAACATAATGCTTTGTCGCATAAATTTAAAGCCATTGTCGGTTATGATGATATTCCAAGCAATACGCAGAAGCCAAACCCTTTTGGAGGGTTAAAATGTATAGAACAAATCTTTGGAAGCACTACTGATAAGACCGTTTTCTATATAGGAGATCATGAAGGCGACATAGAATTTGCAAGAAACATAGACAAGCAACTTAACGGAAAAAGTAAAGTTATAGCCATCGCCGCAACCTATAGCGGAGCAATAACAAGCTCATGGAACCATAAAGCGGATTTTGAAATTAAAACCCCTTCTGAATTGCTCAAAATTATCAAGACCTACAACTCGTTATAGTTATGCCCCTATTCAAAAGTTATAAATCAAGGGATAAACACTACCTCTAGACCATAGATTCAAACACTAAAAATAACCAGAGCATTTAGAGCAACTGTAGACTCTATTTTATTATTCTTAATAATTTAGAGCATAAATAATTATAACTAATTCTATAGAAATGCTTTAACAAATAATATATTTGTATTATTATTGCAACTCAGTTGCAATAATAATATTAAACAAAATGAAAATAAAAAAAAATGCCCTCGATATTATTGCTTTGTCAAGCTCATTAATTTGTGCCATCCATTGTGCAGCTGTACCAATAGTGCTTTCATTTTCATCGTTAAATAGTTTACATTTTATAGAAAATCCTTACATAGAATGGGTGTTTATTACTCTCGGCCTATTATTTGCTTTCATTTCGCTTTGGCCCAGTTATAAAAAATACCATCACAAAATAAAGCCATTGTTATTTGCATGTTCTGGTTTTGTACTGATTGCAATAGGGCGTTTAGATCTAATGGAGTATTGGGAAATGGTAAATACAGTTACAGGTGCTTTATTAATAGCAAGTGCCCATTATTTCAATTGGAAGCTAAGCATATGCAAACATGGTCATTAGGTTTTATGTTGCCTATTTAATGGAGTTAAAAAAGAACAGTCATTAAAAACGTATAAATGATAAAAACAGAAGAGCTTACATTTTATTACAAACAAAAAGAACACTCGTTCAGTTTTCCAAATATCGATTTAAAAAAGCAAGAAAGCTTAATCATTTTAGGAGAATCAGGAATAGGGAAAACAACACTTTTGCATCTATTATCAGGCTTATTGAAACCTGCTAGTGGTACTATATTCATTGACAATACAAATCTTAATTCTTTATCTGCAAATAAATTGGATACTTTCAGGGGACAAAATATAGGATTGGTATTTCAAAAAAATCATGCTGTCCGGTCATTAAATGTTTTTGAAAACTTACAAGCGCGTCTTTTTTTTAGTAGAAAAGCGATCAATACCTCAGCAATTGATCAATTACTTGAAGAGTTAGACCTAATCGAATACAAGAATCGTAAAGTAAACGAGCTTAGCGAAGGGCAATTACAACGTTTAGGGATCGCATTATCGGTAGTACATAATCCCAAAGTCATATTTGCTGATGAACCTACTTCCAGCTTAGATGATAAAAACTGTAATGTTGTTATTGGTTTACTAAAAAAACAAGCAGAAAAGAACAATGCCAACCTCGTTGTGATAACACACGATAATAGAATTAAATCATTATTCTCTAATGAAATGAAATTATGACCCTTTGGAAGATTAGTATACAAAACATTAAAACCAAACCGTTATATACTTCGCTGAGTATTTTCATTTTAGCCTTGAGTATTGCACTCCTTTTAGGGATACAACAACTTAAAACGTCATTCAAGTACCAAATGGAGAACAATTTAGGTGATATTGATTTGGTAATTGGCGCCAAAGGGAGTCCTTTACAATTAGTTTTAGCCTCAATCCTTCATCTAGACGCTCCGACAGGAAATATCTCTTATGATGAAGCAAAAAAAATCAGTAAAAATCCCTTAATTGAAAGTGCAGTCCCTATTTCTTATGGGGATAATTACAAAGGGTATAGAATCGTAGGAACAACCCCTGAATTCGTTAATATTTATAACGCAACATTAGAAAAAGGACGTTATGTAAATAAGTCTATGGAAGTCGTATTGGGGCATATGGTGGCCAAACAACTACAACTTAAAATAGGAGATCGTTTTCAAAGTGCTCATGGATTGATAGACAATGATTTGGATGTTCATGATGAAGAGCTGACAGTAATTGGCATCTTAAAACCTACTCAAAAAGTGATCGATCGTCTGATTATTACCAATTTAGAGAGCATTTGGGATGTTCATGATCATGACAAAGAGCATCATGACGAGGAACACCTTCAGGATGGACATCATCACGACGGGGAACATCATGATGAAGAGCATTATGGAGAAGAACATGAAGAAAGTAAAGAAATAACGTCTTTACTAATTACCTTCAGAAACCCTTCAGCGCTTTTAACGCTTCCAAGAAAAATCAATGAAAATACAAATATGCAAGCAGCATTACCCAAATATGAACTGGATAAACTATATCAGTATACCGGTGTTGGGTTTAAAACAATTTCATGGATTGCTTATATCATTCTTGTCATCTCGTGCATGATTATTTTTACCAGTCTCTATAAAATGGTAAAAGAGCGTGCCTTTGATCTCGCACTTTTGCGTACCTATGGCGCTAATAACAGACAATTGATACAAATAATTGCCTATGAAGGTTTGGCAATAGTATGTATTGCTTTTATAACAGGTCTTGTAGTATCAAATATTGGATTAAATATCATGGCTAATAATTTAGAAACAAGTAAAAGTCAAAATATACTACAAAGCTTACCAATCCATGAACTTTTACAAATTGGATTATTAGTGTTTGTCATGGTTATCTTCTCTATTCTATTAGCCATACGCCCAATTATTAAAATGAATATCTCAACAATTTTAAGTCATGAAAAGTAAAATTATAGTTACGCTTATAGTTCTATCCTGTACATTAGGCTTTGCTCAAAAGAAAATTACCTGGAAAGATCTAGCAAAAGTCAAGTTCGAAAAAAAGTACTTCCCGCTGTATGATGACTATTTTTTATTTCCACACTTCTCAGAGTCTGTAAAAGCATTAGAAGGGAAAAAAGTAACCTTAACTGGTTATTTTTTGAATATCGACCCAAGTGGTGGCATATACATTCTGTCTAAAGGACCAATGGCTTCATGTTTTTTCTGCGGTATGGGCGGACCAGAAACTGCTGTAGAATTGCAATTTACTAAAAAACCAAATTTCAAAACTGATGATATTGTTACGGTTACCGGAATATTAAACCTGAACAGTGAAGACGTTAAACATTTTAATTATATCCTAAAAAAAAGTCATGCAAAACTGGAAAATTAAAATATGTACTCTTGAAATACGGCAAAATAATTATTGCAACTCAATTGCATCAAAGAATATTTAAGTTAAATTTATAACCTTATCACAAATACTAAAACCGAAAGCGATGAATAACAAACTACCCGTTACCGTTTTGAGTGGATTCCTTGGGGCTGGTAAGACCACCCTTCTTAATCATATCTTACATAATAAAGAAGGCTTAAAAGTTGCAGTAATTGTAAATGATATGAGTGAAGTAAATGTGGACGCTGAATTGGTCAAAAATGAGAATACGCTTTCTCGTACCGAAGAAAAATTAGTAGAAATGAGCAATGGTTGTATTTGCTGTACATTGAGAGAAGACTTAATGATTGAGGTTGAGCGTTTGGCAAAAGAAGATCGTTTCGATTACTTGCTTATAGAAAGTACAGGCATTAGTGAGCCTGTACCAGTTGCTCAAACATTTTCATTTGTAGACGAAGAAAACGGAATTGACCTTTCGCGTTTCAGCTATGTTGACACCATGGTAACTGTAGTAGACGCTTTCAACTTCTTCAAAGATTTTGGAAGTCCGGAGACCCTTATGGACCGAGACATTACCAACATTGACGGTGATCATCGTACCATTGTTGATTTACTTACTGACCAGATTGAATTTGCCAATGTTATTATTTTAAATAAAACAGACTTAGTATCAGAAGAGCATCTTGGCGTGTTAAAAGCAGCAATTCAAAAACTAAACCCTTCTGCCAAAATTCTTGAATCAAAGTACAGTAAAATTAATCCCAATGAAATTTTAAACACTGGACTATTTGATTTCGAAGAAGCTGAACAAAGTGCGGGATGGATCGAAGAATTAAGTAAAGATGAGCATACTCCGGAAACTGAGGAATATGGAATATCCTCGTTTGTTTATCGTAGTAAAAAACCTTTTGATCCTATACGATTCAGGGATTATCTGCAAGATAAATTCCCCAATAATGTCCTGAGAAGTAAAGGCTTATTTTGGTTAGCTTCGCGACCTCAACAAGCATTGGTATGGAGTCAGGCTGGAGGTTCAATGAAAGCAGAAAGTGCAGGCGTATGGTGGAGTAGCATGCCATATAACAAGCGAATGGAATATTTAGCATTCATAGAACATCAAAAGCATATTGAAGCCGATTGGGATGCAACTTTTGGAGATCGAAAAAACGAAATTGTTTTTATAGGTATTGGAGTTGATGAAGCCACAATGCGTAATGAACTCGATTCGTGTCTGGCAAAAGACGAAGAGTTAGAAACTCAAAAATGGAAAGATGGTTATGAAGATCAATGGCCGATTCAAAAGGCCTATACGCTAAACTAAAAGCTTATAATCTAGAATATCAGCACCTTACAAACAGCAGTACTGCCACTCTATATATGCTGTGTATTAAGAAATAAATATTAATTTAGACCCACACCTATTTACACAGATTGGTCTGTGATGTAACCTTTTGAATAAATTGGCTCTTGAGAATCAAAAAAAATGTAATAACACTATGTATTATATTCATATTGTCATTTATTTTGGAGGGAATAAATGACCCAAACACCTTTAGGATATCTGAGTGGAGGCTAAATAATATAGTCAACATTCTTAATTTATGGTTTATATTTTCAACGACCTATTACTTATTCGCTTTTATAGTACAATTAGGACACAAAAAGCTTACAATTAACACCTCAAATAAACTCATTGGATTATTACTAATTACACAACTAATAACCTTTACATGGGTTATTTTTTTAGATATACTTTTCCTCATTCTATACTACAACATTGAGTCTTTATCTGAAACCACTTTTTATGAATTCGACATCCCTTTAGCCATAGTAATTTTAACAATTGGCAGTGTTTATTTTTATCAAAAGAATTATTTGAAATCCATTACTACGGAAACCTCGAAAAAAAACACTCTCCCACAATTTAAAAAGCATTTAGAAGTTTTCAAGGGTGCGAAAAATATTTTCATAAATCACATGGATATTGGAATTGTTCATCTGTCTGATAAAATAGTTTGGATCACAACATTAGACCACGAGACATTTCAAACAAGCGCTACCCTATCCGAGTTATCAGACCAATTATCATCGTCACATTTCTTCAGATTGAACCGGCAAGTAATTGTGTCCAGAAAAATTGTAAAGGGCTATAACAAATTAAATTATCAGAAGCTTGAAGCCTTAATAGATGACCATTTACCTTCAAACTTAAATTTAATCGTTTCTAAATACAATTCGCCTAACTTTAAAAAATGGCTAACCAATTCATTATAAAATTCAAGCACCTTTAGTATTTCATTAGCTTTAACTATTGGATTACAAACTTAACTCACATTGTTTTGTCATAAAATTCAAATAACAAACAATGGATTTAAGAACGTTATCATTCGTGTTAATTTTATGCATCATTAACAATGTTCATGCACAAAAAAAAGTAAAAGACTTTTATTATGTAGAACCTGAAACTAAAAATTTACCTGTATTTGTAAGGGGCAATATAGCATCTAAAAAAATACTGCTATATATCCAGGGCGGAAGTGCCCAAAACGGCATTGATTTTGGACGATCTGATTATCCCAAATGGAAAAAAACACTAGAAAAAAAAGTAGCCATAGCTTATTTTGACCAAAGAGGATTGAACCGAAATGTAAAGAAAATTGACACTTCTAAAGTTAATGCCAAACAGGTATTAGAAGATATCATAACTATTGCTAAATCCTTACAAGACAAGTACAATACAGAAATACATCTCCTTGGTCATAGTATGGGCGGCGTTAAAATTCTCAAATGCTTAGCAACATTTCCCCAAAAAACATCATTTATAGAATCTGGTATTGTTTTTAACGCACCCATAACTACCGATTTTTCACCTGAACGGTATAACCATTACCGACCTTTATATCTAAAGAATCTAGCCAAAGAGTTTATAGAACAACAAAAAGAAGTTAGATATTGGCAACAAGCTTATGATTGGATGTCAGAAGTAGACTCAATAGCTACCATTGAAGACTCAAAAAAATGGAACGCTTATGTAGATAGTGCTTTTACTTCAAAAAAACGAAAAATTGGTTTAGGAATGGTGTTGAGTACCATTTTCTCAAGACCATACAATCCCATTAAGTATTTAAATAACAAGGACAACAAGTTTATAGCCGATAAGCTTTGGTACGCCGAAAAGGAGCTTTGGGAGAAAGAAGCACAAACGCCATTATGGGAGCTATTACCCAAAATTGAACATCACATTCTATTAATAACAGGAAGATACGATGCCATTGCAGTACCTGAAGAAACAAAAGACGCCCATAAACATATCAAACACTCTAAACTGGTGATTTTGCCTAATGCCACCCACGAATCTTTCCTAACTCAACCAAAGTTGTTTAATCAGTCTGTTATTACTTTTATAGAATAAAAAGCCTTAGAAAATTCACAATACCCATTTTTTCTTGTCTAAACTATTGTAACCAAAATTCATTGGCTACATAAAAAGTAAAAAATGTTCAAAACAAGAATTAATTTAGTAATGGCATTGACATTCGGACTAATTTCGATAAGCAATGCGCAAACGACAAAAAAAATGGAAAAACGTTTTAATAAGGAACAAAAAAAGGTGTATACTACTATTGAAAAAATGGTAACTGCATTTGAGAACAAAGACATTGATGGGGTTTTAGCAACTTACGAGAAAGATGCAATTGTGATGTTTGAACCCGGAAGTCCCTCTTCGGGACATGAAACATTAAGGCAAGCTTTCTCAAAATTTGTGGCGCTCAATCCAAGATACAAGTTCTATGGCCATGAGATATTTGTCTCAGGCAATATTGCAACCCATATTACACCATGGAAAATGACAGGTACCCTGCCAGATGGAAGTAAAATTGAACAAAATGGACTTTCAATAGCGGTTTTAAGAAAGCAGGCAGATGGAAGTTGGTTAATGATTCAAGACAACCCATATGGTCAATCTTTATTAAATAACTAAATAAACTAACACAGGCTATTTTTAATAGCCTGTGTTCTATATACTATAATCATAATGAATGAACAAGAACTGATAAAAAAATCGCTAAAAGGTGACAGGACCAGTTTAGAACTTCTCATTAACTCTGTTAAAGAATTCATCTTTAATATGTCATTACGATTCTTATACAATCGGGAAGACGCCGAAGATGCTACTCAAGAGATCCTTATTAAGATAGTGACTAATCTTGGTAATTTTAAAGGAAAAAGTCAATTCAAAACATGGGCTTATCGCATTGCGACGAATTATTTAATCAATTCTAAAAAAACGAAAATCGAAGGAATTTTAACTTCATTTGAAGTTTACAGTAATGATCTTAAAGTCTTCAAAGCCCCTGTAGAATATAATCTTCCCGATAAGGAACTTCTGGAAAAAGAATTAAAATCAAGTTGCACACTAGCCATGTTACAATGCTTAAGCAGAGAACATAGAATAACTTTTATTTTAGGAAGCATTTTAAAAGTAAAAAGTAGTTTAGGAGCAGAAGTTACAGAAACAAGTCCTGAAAACTTTAGAAAAAGACTTGAGAAATCAAGAAAGCTTCTGGGAGGTTTTATGAACAATAATTGTGGGGTATACAACCCTTCAAACAAATGCAGATGCAAAAATCGTATAAACACCGCGCTAAAATGTGGGAGAATTAATAAAAATAATCTGAATTTTGTTGAAAACATTGATGATTTTAATACAGAAATGGAAGAGCTTAATTCTTTATCTGGGATATATCAAAATCAAGGGACATTCAAAAGCAAAACCAATTTCACCGCTCAATTAAATCAACTCATTGCATCAAAACGAATTATGCAATAAAACCTGTCAAAAAACTAAAACAATTTCGTTACTGTAAATATGTTTAAGATTATGTTTGTACTGTTGTTCTGCACTTGCTATCTTAGTTTCACTGTTACAAACTCAATACAAATAGTGAACTGAATGCACCCCAATCTGATTGAATATATAAGGCGATATGTCACTATTTCGGAAACAGAAATCGATACCTTTCAATCGTATCTAAAACCAAAAAAATAAAGAAACTGAATATATCGTAAGTAATTGTGCGGGGGCTCAATTAATTGGTAAATCGGGAATTGCAGACGGACATAAAATTGTCACCTGGATTGGTGGTGGCAAACAATTACAAAAAGAATATCCGAATTTAAAAGTACAAAACGACAGTTTAGTAGCTTTTGTCGAAGATGGAAAGTTCAGTTCGTCAAATGGTAATTTGACAAGTTACATTTCTGCATTGAATTTATTGCAAAAAATGACAAGCCCGGATCATAGAGAGTTTGTAGAGCGCTACCTGTATCTCGATCAGCTTCAAAATTGGAATGACTAACAAATACACCACTAGATATTAAAACAGGATGTGGACAGGTTTATCATAGAATTGGAAAAGTTTTAGAACATAACTCAACCCAACTTTGCATTGTAACACAAAACAATACAATTATGAGTTATAGAACAGCATTAATAACAGGAGCCAGCCGAGGCTTAGGAAGAGACATGGCTTTAAACTTGGCTAAAAACGGTGTACACATTCTATTTACTTATCATAGTCATAAAGCTAAAGCTGATGCACTAATTTCTGAAATTGAAAACTTAGGTTCAAAAGCCAAAGCATTTCAGTATGATGCCGCAAATCCAATGTCAGGAAAAACATTGATAACACAAGTTTCTGATTTTTTAAAACAAAAGAATGGAAATTCAAATTTTGATTTTTTAATCAATAATGCAGGAACAGGTCTACATAAGCTCATTAAAGACACTCGGGAATCTGATTTTGATGAAATGCTTAACATTCATCTAAAAAGCGTATATTTCTTAACACAAGCTGCATTACCATTATTAAATGAAGGCGGAAGTATCATCAATGTTTCGAGTGGTTTAACCCGGTTTAGTTTTCCTGGCACTTCCGCTTATGCCATAATGAAAGGCGCTATAGAAGTATTTACGCGCTATTTGGCAAAAGAATTAGGCGAAAGAAAGATTACAGCTAATGTCGTAGCACCAGGTGCAGTTGCAACAGATTTTGCTGGCGGTACTAATCGAGATAATGAAGAAAAAAGAGCAATCATCTCCAATGTTACTGCTTTAGGAAGAGTTGGTGAACCCCAAGATATTGGTGGCGTAGTTGCCTTCTTATGTTCTGATAAGGCCAACTGGGTAAACGGACAACGCATTGAGATCTCAGGTGGAATGTTAGTGTAAGACCAAGAACATTTAGATTTGATAGTTTCAGTTATATCATGACAAATATGCATCATTTTTCAAAAATTAGCGATTATCATACGTTCGCAAACCTTAACGCCCCTGCTCACCCTTTGATTAGTTTAGTAGACTATAGCAAAGTTCAATATCCTAAGGATATTAAGGGAGTAAAACTGTTGCAGCAATACTATACCATTGGACTCAAACGAAATGTACCCTATAAGTTTTTTTACGGTCAGCAAAAGTATGATTTCGACGGGGGCTTAATGACATTCATTTCACCTAACCAAGTTATAAGTATAGAAAGTAACCCTAATATTAATGCAGCCATAACGTTTAAACCTTCTGGCTGGTTATTACTTATACATCCGGATTTTTTATGGCATACGGCCTTAGCTAAAACTATTAAATCTTATGACTTCTTTGGATACGCTATCCATGAAGCCTTATTTTTATCTGAAAAAGAAGAGCTTATGATGATCGACATTCTAAAAAATATTGAGCAGGAATATCGTGCCAATATTGATAAGTTTAGTCAAAAAATCATCATATCACAATTGGAATTACTACTAAATTACGCCGAGCGGTTTTATGAGCGGCAATTCATTACCCGAAACAAATCTAATCATTTACTTTTAGAGCAATTAGAGGGCTTATTATCAAACTACTTTAATAAGGAGAACTTGATTGAACTTGGATTACCATCCGTTGAACAGGTTTCAAATGAACTCCATCTATCTTCAAATTATCTGAGCAGTCTGCTAAAATCTTTAACAGGTTTGAGTACACAACAGCATATCCATGTTAAATTGATTGAAAAAGCAAAAGAGCAACTCTCTACAACTCAAAAATCAGTTAGTGAAATTGCTTACAGCTTAGGCTTTGAGCACCCACTTCATTTAACAAACTGTTTAAAAGAAAAACAGAAATGTCACCCTTAGAATTCCGAAAAACATTTAATTAGTATTACACATCTTACAAAACTCATCAGAATCATAAAAACTAGATTTCTAATCTATTATTATTAACATTTATATTATAAAAAATAATATATTTGTTTTTTTGTAGCTAAAAACCTACATAAAATTATATTTTAAATCTACTTTAATATGAAACTATTATCATTCATTGTTTTAATTGGATTAAGCTCAATAGCTCTAAAGCTAAACGCTCAGGAAATAACCATTTTTCCTGGATTCTGGGAATTAGAATACTATCAGGGTGATGAAAAAATAAATAAAAAGCAACTTGTTTCCTTACTCGAAAAAGATCAAGAATCTCTAAAATTATGGAAAAAATCGAATACGTTTAACAGCTTGGCTTGGGCATCATTAGCAATGGAAACTGGTTTTGCAATATGGACCTTCGATAAAATCCGAAACGATGAAAACAGTTTAGTGCCTGCTATGGCAACATTAACTTCTGCAGCTGCCTTTATAGTTTTCTATTTATCTTCAAGTAAATACAAAAAAGAATCAATACTTAGATACAATAAAAATTTGAAATCTAAAACAGCATTCCGAATTGGGCCTTCAAATAAAGGACTAGGTATAGTATTAAGGTTTTAGCTTATTAAAATGAAAGACATTAAAACAGATTTTGACTAATGCAAGTCATAAGATGCATATTAAATTCTATTTAGAATAATTTTCAACAACATAATCCCCCCAATCGGCAATAGATTGAATCAACGGAATTAACGTTTTTCCAAACTCAGTTAATGAATATTCTACTCTTAAAGGGGGTTTTGAGGTATAAACCTTTCGTTTAATCAAGCCATCCTCTTCCAAAGCTTTTAATTGCAAGCTCAATGTACGTTCCGTTACACTTGGCATCTCTTTTCTTAATGCATTATAACGCAGTGTTTTTTCCATCAAATGGTATAAGATTACCGTTTTCCACTTCCCTCCAATTATCCCCATAGTTAAACTAGTACAACAAGGATATTCACCCCCTCTGAATTTAAGCATTTTGAATTCTTTTTTTTCCATATTGCCTACTATCATTTTTGACCGTTATTGCAAAGGTAAATAACTATACTTAAGTTTGCAACTATAATAATTATAGTATACAAATGAACACACCAAACATTGACAAAAAAGAAGTACTGAACGCGTTTCAATATAGACACGCTTGTAAAGAATTTGACAGTAACAAAAAAGTATCTGAAGAAGACATTAATTTCATATTACAAACGGCTAATTTATCACCAAGCTCTTTCGGGTTTGAACCTTGGCATTTTGTTGTCGTACAAAACAAAGAACTGAGAGAACTGCTAAAACCTGTAGCATGGGGAGCACCACTAAAATTAGATACTGCAAGTCATTTTATATTGGGCTTAAGCATGAAAGCAACAATGACAAAATGGGATTCTGACTATATCATGCACATGATGAAGGATGTCAAACAATTCCCTAAAGACGTTATTGAAATGTATTCGAAGTTTTACAGAGAATTTCAAGAAAGGGACTTCAATTTAGACACCGACAAAAAATTATTTGATTGGGCTTCAAAACAAACCTATATTGCTTTGGGGAATATGATGACATCAGCGGCCCTGATTGGTATTGACAGCTGCCCAATTGAAGGCTTTCATCAAGAAAAAACAGAATTACTGTTAAAAGAAAAATTCAATATAGACACTGATAAATACGGCTTATCATACATGGTAGCTTTTGGTTATAGGAAAGCCGAACCTCCACATGCAAAATCAAGAAGAGATTTAAATGCTATTGTGACCTGGAAGTAATGTTCATGAAAAAGATACCATACTTGTTAGTGATAATTGGATTTCTGAATGCTTGTAATCCTCAAAAAGAAATAGAAAACAAACCCCCAGAAGGAATTGATAATACCTCCTGTAAAGTACTATTAAGTTCTGAGATTGTATGGAAAAAGTTAAACCCGGCAAGAGGAGATTTGAGCCCAAAAGCTGGTACCATCTGGGGAGACAGAAACGATACCGTCGCAACAGGGTTCCTTGCAAAATTTACCGATGGTTTTTCCTCTCCTCCACACATTCATAATGTCACTTACAGAGCCGTTGTTATTGAAGGTTTAATTCATAATGATGATCCAAAAGCCGAAAAAATGTGGATGAAGCCTGGAAGTTTCTGGACACAGCCTGTGGGAGAATCACATATCACTTCTGCCAAAGGAAAAGAAAACATTGCTTATGTTGAAATTGATCACGGACCGTATTTAGTTAAACCTATCAATGAGGCATTTGACAATGGAAATCGACCTGTAAATATAGATGCATCTAATATCATCTGGTTAAGCAGTAATGAAACCCATTGGATAGATAAAAAAAGTAAAGCTCGGATAAGCTTTCTTTGGGAAAGCACTCATAGTGAAGGGCTTAAAGGATTATTCATAAAACTCTCAAAAGGATTTAATGGTGTAATAGAAAGTAATGGAGAGGTATTTCATTCCATAATCATTAGAGGTGAGCTAAACTATAAGATACCGCATTCAAATGACCTAAAAGTTTTAGATGCCGGCAGCTATTTTAGTTCTAAAAATAAAGCAATCCATACCATTTCTAATGATACTGAGGTGACCATATACGTAAGGACTAATGGAGAAATTTTTGTTAAAAATCGATAGCTGACTAAACATCTTTTTAAAGTCATAGTAAAGCACCAAACTTAAAATTTGGTGCTTTTACATTTTACATTATCAGTAAAAAAGAGTTTTGTATAAAACTAAACACAGCATTTGTTTAGAGTAAACACCTAAAATGGTCAATACAGATTTTGTATATCTTCACAAAATATTGAAATATCTGTATATTACGTGCGTTGTAAACCATTTAAAAATGAATCCATCAAATCCGGTATTTGCATTTATAATTCTTTTTATTACTTTTTTTACAGGTTACTTTATAAATTTATTCTATAAGTTAAAACCAGTATCTCATAGGTTTGGAACCATTGATGGACTTAGAGGTTTTCTTGCGATAGGAGTCTTTATTCATCATTCAAATATATGGTACAAATATTTACATACCGGAAATTGGGTAGCTCCGGAGTCATACTTTTTTAATCAACTTGGTCAAACAGGAGTAGCACTCTTTTTTATGATCTCAAGTTTTCTTTTTGTTAATAAGCTGATTAATTTCAAAGGACAAAATTACGACTGGAAATCATTTTACATGAGAAGATTTTTCAGGTTAGCTCCTCTACATTTTATAGTTGTTATTGGTATTATCATTATCGTGTTTATGCAAAGTAACTGGACACTTAACGTCAGTTATACCGCATTAGGAAAAAGTATCATAAAATGGTTTAGTTTTGGAATCTTTGGCTTTGATAAGATAAATGATTTTAATGCCGCATTAATAAACGCCGGTGTACTTTGGTCATTACCTTATGAATGGCTGTTGTATTTTTCATTACCTCTAATCGCATTAATTGTTTTAAAATCTAAGCCAAGTACATTTTTTATACTATTAAGCATAGTATTTATTATAACTACAAACATGTTTAGAGGTTATGGCATTCAACATTTATTATCTTTTTTAGGAGGAGCCATTGCTCCTGTAATATCAAAGTATTATAAAAAAGAAACGAACTACAACAGTTTATGGTTCACAATAACCTTATTAATTTCAACAGTATTGATTTTCCAATTTCATTCTTCCAGTAATCATTTATGTAAACTTTTTATAACAATATCATTTACTATAATTGCTTTGGGGAATAACATTTTTGGGTTATTAAAAAGTAATACACTAAAACTGTTAGGAGAGATTAGTTATAGCACATATCTACTACATGGCGTAATTATTTTCTTAACGATTAATTATGTATATGGCTTACAAGACACAAAATCATTATCTCAAACCGAATACTGTGTCTTGATATTCCTTATCGCTCCAATAGTTATATTAATCAGCTTTTTATCCTTTAAATTCATTGAAAAGCCTTTTATAGAAAAATCAAAACGTAATAAACACCACTCATAAAATTTCATTAGTATACCTAATGTTTATCAAAAATGAGCTTTAGATTTTAAGTTTCAACGCTATTGACACCACCAATCAAATATTTAACAAGAAAAGGAATGCACAATATGAAGTATGAAATATCTATTTTACTATCAATTAAAGCAACCTCAAGGCCATGGTTAGCGATATGGTAAAAGGAATAAATCAATATTGCTATAAAAAGACTTATCCCACTGTAAAAAAACTTATCATTTTTATTCTTCACCAAAAGCGACAATAAGACCGCTATTAAAACAAAGAAGATAATATAGAATTTTGGTACCAAAAAGGAAGATTGTATAATGAAGGGGTTCATCGTAAAAAAATCATCGTAAAAAACCCATACAAGCGGTAAAAAAGTACTCAGAAACGAGAGAAATGCTATAAAAATGAATAAAAACATTCTTTTTAAAGCCACTTCTTTATGTATTAAACTTGACAAAAAAAAGACGATGTAAGGCAATACATATACACTCCTAGTAGATAGCATAAAACCTGTTAACACAGCCAATACATAAAACTTAATTTTATCTTTTTTATCCAGATATATAAACGCATTGAGTACTAGTAAAGCCAAAACTGAATATGTAAAAATATTACTTCTGGTAGTGATTTCCCAAATCAAATAAAACGATGTAAACAAATAAAATAGTAAAAACTTAATAGCCTTAGTTACGGCTATTCTTTTTATCAGTAAAATTGAAATAATTATATAACCTATAGAGCTCAAAATACTTAATTCGCCTAGAGCATGAAACGGTGCAGCAATCAAAAAGTATACAGGCATAGGTCCGGGAAAATTGCCCATATGAGATTTTGCATAATAGGGATAATTACCATCATAAAGTTCAGTGAGAAAAGAAGAAATAACACTCCACCTATCTACATTTAGCGATTCAATTGGAATTGCCTGATGACTAAAGAGAATTAAACCGCCTATAAAGCATATAAAACAGTAACCTATAATATTTTTATTTCTTTTTGTTATGAAAACTTTATCTCCAAACTTAAAAACAAGAAACTGTACAATCAATAAAAGTAACGCCATATAAATTCCAAACGCTGTATGTCTGGAAATGTATTTATAACAAAAAAGAAAATTTATAAATAATAAGACAGCTATTGAGATATTGATCTTAAAACTTTTCATTTTAAAAATGTCTTGGATGAGACATTAAACTTTTTAGCCATAAAGTATTGTACTGAAATTTTGAGAACCCCAAGTCCGTAGATACAACTTCTTTTTAAGTTAATCGAGGACGCCTCTTTAAAATATTTTGTAGGGCAAGTTATTTCTGCAATTTCATAACCTTTAAAACATATTTGTGCCAAAAATTGATTATCAAAAATAAAATCATCAGAATTTTTATTATAATCAATATCTTTTAGAACTTTTGAAGAAAAGGCTCTGTAACCTGTATGATATTCTGATAGTTTTTGGTTCATTAATACATTTTGAAACAACGTAAGAAATCTGTTGGCTATATATTTATACATTGGCATTCCGCCTCTTAAAGCACCTTTACCCAAAATGCGAGATCCTAGAACCACTGGGTATAAATCGTTCGCTATTAGATAACACATTGAATGTATTAATTTTGGGGTATATTGATAATCGGGATGTAACATTAAAACAATATCCGCATTCAACTCCAATGCCTTATTATAGCACGTTTTTTGATTCCCTCCGTATCCAGTGTTCGCTTTGTGTTGAATGATATGTTCTATTTTTAACTTTTTCGCTATTTCGACAGTTTCATCTCGACTATAATCATCTACAAGTATAATATCATCAACAATTTCAAACGGAATTTCATTGAACGTTTTTTCAAGTGTTTTTTCAGCATTGAACGCCGGTAGTACAACAACAATTTTTTTATTGTATATCATTAGGTTTTAAAATTATTACTATCGCCGAATTATCTTTAGTTATCTATAAATTTCGTGAATATAAGCAAAATCTAAGGTGATCATAAACAAATATTTCAATTATTTAATCCCGCAGTTATATATTATTAATTGAAGAAACATTTAATACATCTTATTACATTTCTAGGCCCTGAAAACTTTTAGCTATCTAACACTGACCCATTAAAACATATGTTTTACGCAATAAAAACTGAGTTTCACTCATTATAAGTTTTAAGAATACTAATTATCGTGTAGGTTTGAACAAACATTCCGTTATGAAAAAAGTAATATTTCTCATGATCTTTAGCCTTATGGTATCTAATACTAGTGCCCAAGATTGTTTAAATGTAAAATTTAAACTTCGCGGCTACTTCTACGCTGGTACCAGTCAGATAGATTCTATGGCACTAGGTGGGTTTTACGAAGACAAAAACAATCCTAAAGTACTCGGCAATGATATTCAAAAGTATAGCAAACCAAAGGCATTACAGATCATTGTAAAAACCAACCTCAACACTGAATATAAAAAAGGTATAGCTGGCTTTAAAGTGTTTGTAGTCAACACTTCAGATTCCATCTGCCAATTACCCGCACAAGACAGTAGGCTTTATATTAAAAGGCAAGTATATTACAAAGATGAATGGAGAGATATAGAATATTTACCCAGCAGTTGGTGCGGTAATAGTTATCATAATGTTTACATTAAACCTAATGAATATTGGGATTTTAACGCCCCATGTCTGCAAGGTAGCATCAAAGCTAAATTCCGATTTCAACTCTACATTAATAACAAACTAACCCTCTACTCAAACGAGTTTGAAGGCAGCTTTAACAAAAAACAACTAAAAAAAGAACAAGGTCATAAACCCATTAATATTATGGATCCCTATAATAATTAAAAGCATTGTTTTGATATAGGTGTAAACCCTGTCACGTCAGTCGATTAAACAAAAAATAATAGGTTCTAAAAACCTGAAACAAAATCCAAATCATAAAAAAAGCCTACGTTGTGAAGTAGGCTTTAATCTTGATGAGAAGATCAATTAATCGTCTACCTCTTTATTTTCATTCTTAATTTCAAAATTTTCATAATCACCGGCATTAACCACTGACCATTCTTCAAAATTTTTGAAATAGGTTTTGATCGCTTTATTTACATCCTCTACGGTTAAACTTTTTACACGATCTTCAATAGCTTTCTGGAACATCATATCACGATCGTAGTATATATTATTATTGATAGTACCCGACAATTCGTTATCCTTGGCTCTAGATACACTCTGTGCCTGTACCCAACCCTTAACCGCATCGTCAAGCTCCTGCTGTGTAATACCATCTTTGATAAAGCGTGCTATTTCCTCTTTAAACCCTTTTTGTACTTTGGCAGCATTTTCAGGTGCATAGATTGCATACACAAACATAGCAGAATTCTTATCATTCTTATTACCATCAACATTAACACCTCCACCGGCACCATAACTCACACCATCCTGCTGACGTAATCGTGTTGCGATACGTGAATTCAGAAATCCACCGCCAAAGATAGAACCAGCAACTTGCAAAGCGGCATAATCTTTATCGTATTGACTGCACTCAAAGTTTAGGAATCCCAGAGTAAAAGCATTCTTTTTATCTGGCGTCATAATTTTTTCATTGACCGCCTTATTTGATGTATAAGGATCTGCAATCTCGGTAAATGGCAGGTCTGATTTAAAATCTCCAAATTCCTGCTCAAAAAATGCTTTAAGCGCTTGCTCGTCAATATTTCCAATAGCTACTAAAGACGCATTATTAGAAATCCCATAAAAATCATTGTAATACGCTTGCAGGTCTTCAACCGTTACATTGTTAATAGCTTCCAATTGTTCTTCTAAAGACATGTTGTATAACGGATGGCCTTTCTCATAATGCTGGTTGATCTCTCCCAATCGGTTTTGAGCCAAAAACGTAGGTTCGGTTTTATTGCGCTCAATGTTAGCAATATCTTGTGTTTTAAGTTTTTCCAATTCTTCAGCAGAAAAAGCCGGTGATTTCAACATCTCAGCCATAAGCGCTAAAGTTTCCATCAGATGTTCCTTAGTAGAATTGACATAAGCAAAAGTTCTACCATTAGATCCACTAAAACTCACAGACGATTTCAACTCGCTCAGTTTATCTTCAATATCCTGTCTCGATTTGTTTTGAGTACCTTTATTCAACATTCGCGCCGTATAACTTGCTACTCTCCCTTTATTCATCAGATCTTTAACAGTACCATTTCTGAAAGCAAAATTCACATTAACCGTTTCACCTCTATTGTCTTTCTTAATAAAACCATATTCTATATTCGTATTACCTATTGTACCATTTTCTAAACGGTTTTGAATATTCTCATAAGACACATCAAAAGCTTCTCCTGCACCAAAACCTTCTTTACCCTTATAATTAGTAACCAGCTCTTCCAGACCTTCGGTATGAGGAATATCAATACGCATTGGAGTTTTGGTTGGCAAAAAGTTACCCACTGTTCTATTGGTCTTTATAAAATAACGACTCAAGACATCATTCACCTGCTCTAAAGTAGCCGATTCCACACGGTCTCTGTGAATAAACATTAATCGCCAGTCGCCCGCACCAATAAATTCACTAGTAAACGTGCCTAAGTACGACGAATTACGACTCACCTGATCCATTTGTTTTATCAAATTAGCTTTAGCACGCTTTAATTCTTCTTCAGTAATTGGATTATCCCTTAAGCCATCAAAAATAGTAAGTAAGGTGTTTTCTGCCTCAGCCAGCGATTTATCTGAAGGTACATCCACATTAAAATACATAAAGCCCGGTTCTTTCGTAAATGGTGAAAAACTCCATAACGAAGACGCTTTCTTACTTTCTACTAAAGCTTTATACAAACGTCCTGAAGGCTGATCGGTAAGAATGTTTTCAACAATGGCTAAAGGCGCATAGTCTTCATGAGACCCTGCGGGTGTATGGTACAATGCAGATACCAATTGTAAATCACCAACTCTACTTAATTCTACACGCTTCTCACCATCTTGAGGCGGTTCAATAGTTGGTACATCAACTAAAGGCTTATCAGGGTTTTTAAGTCCACCGAATTTTTCTTCAATAAGTGCTAAGGTTTTTTCAGTATCAAACTTACCGGTAACCATAAGAACAGCATTATCCGGACGATAGTATTTCTTATAAAAGGCCTTCAAATTATCAATAGGCACACGCTCTATATCCGATTTATTACCAATAGTAGACTGCCCGTAATTGTGCCATAGAAATGCTGAGCTGATTACTTTTTGCATCAGAACACCTGTTGGTGAGTTTTCGCCAGATTCAAATTCATTACGTACTACCGAGAACTCAGAGTCAAGATCCTTTTTGGCAATATACGAATTCACCATACGATCGGCTTCAAGATCTAAAGCCCATTCTAAATTTTCATCCGTAGCATTAAACGTTTCAAAATAATTCGTACGGTCGTACCATGTTGTACCATTAGGTCGGGCGCCATGAGCCGTTAATTCTTTCGGAATATCAGGATGGTTTGGTGTTCCCTTAAATACCAGATGCTCTAATAAGTGAGCCATTCCTTTTTCTCCATAACCTTCATGCCTGGAACCTACTTTATATGTAATATTAACTGTAATAGTTTGTGAGGAGTTATCCTGAAACAATAACACCTTAAGACCATTGTCTAACATATACTCAGTAATCCCTTCAACAGAAGCTGTTTGTTTTGGTTGGGCAATAGTTACTACAGAAGCAAACATTGCCACTAGCACTAGTAGCACAGTGCGAAAATTAGTTTTCATGTTGATAAAAATTTACGATTGTTGTAAAGTTATAAGATAATCTTCAATAATTATGTTAAAAAATTTGCATTAACACACCATCAATTATAACTATCTTTACGGTAAACCCACACATTTATGACCTATACTCAAAAAATGCTTCGTGATGATGCACTAAAGAACAAGACCATTGTTGTCACTGGTGGCGGCAGTGGTTTGGGCAAAGCTATGACCAAATACTTCTTAGAACTTGGTGCCAAGGTAGCTATTACTTCCCGAAACCTTGAAAAACTTAAACTAACAGCTTCCGAATTAGAACAAGAAACCGGAGGCACATGCTTAGCGGTTCAATGCGATGTTAGTGATTATGAACAGGTAGCACATATGCATAAAACGATTATTGAAGCATTTGGAAAAGTAGATGTTTTACTAAATAATGCCGCCGGAAATTTTATATCGCCAACAGAGCGATTATCTGCCAGAGCTTTTGATGTTATTATAGATATTGTACTCAAAGGCACTAAAAACTGCATTCTGGCTTTTGGCAAACATTGGATCAACACCAAACAAACCAACACCAATATTCTTAATATTGTCACTACCTACGCCTGGACAGGCTCAGGCTATGTAGTACCAAGTGCTGCGGCCAAAGCTGGAGTCCTGGCCATGACCAGAAGTTTAGCCGTAGAATGGGCCAAATATGGCATGCGATGTAATGCCATTGCTCCTGGTCCTTTCCCCACTAAAGGTGCATGGGATAGATTACTCCCCGGAAACCTCAAGGATCAATTTGACATGTCTAAAAAAGTACCTTTAAAACGTGTAGGAGAGCATCAGGAACTAGCCAATCTGGCAGCCTATCTCGCTTCTGATTTTTCAGCCTATGTAAATGGCGAGGTCATTACTATCGATGGAGGCGAATGGCTTAAAGGCGCTGGAGAATTTAACCTTTTAGAATCCATCCCGGAAAATCTTTGGGATGAACTGGAGGCTATGATACGTGCTAAAAAACGTAAAAGTTAAATTTTTCCCATTCTCTTTTTTAATACCTATCTATATACTAACTTGGAAATGCGAACGTTATCGTAAGAAATTACTTTAACAGTATCAATCATAAACCTTTAAACCAATTTTAATGAAAACATCGTTATCAATCAGTCTAAAGGTATTTTTCATTAGCTGCATTGCTTTTATAAATACCTCAACAGCTCAGGACATAGCTAAGGCAAAACCTGTCCCTTCAAAAGCAGACTTTAACCCGTCTGAACCCATCCCTACCAACCCCAATGTAAGAATGGGGAAACTCAGTAACGGACTTACATACTATGTACAAAGTAATCCTAAACCCGAAAATAAAGTAGAACTGCGTTTAGTGGTTAATGCCGGTTCTATTCTGGAAGATGAAGACCAGTTAGGTTTAGCGCATTTTATGGAGCATATGAACTTTAACGGAACGACCAATTTCAAAAAAAATGAGCTGGTCGATTACCTGCAAAGCATTGGTGTAAAGTTTGGAGCGCATCTTAACGCCTACACCAGTTTTGACGAAACTGTATATATACTACCAATTCCAAGTGATGACCCCGAAAAACTGGAGAAAGGATTTCAGATTATTGAGGATTGGGCACACAATGCCCTGCTTACCGATGAGGAAATCGATAACGAACGTGGTGTAGTACTTGAAGAATACCGCTTAGGTAAAGGCGCTAACGAACGTATGATGCAAAAGTACCTGCCAAAAATGATGTACGGCTCAAAATATGCCGATCGTTTACCAATTGGTACTAAAGAAGTAATTGAAAACTTTGATTATGAAAGCCTGAGACGCTTTTATAAAGACTGGTATCGTCCAGACCTCATGGCAGTTGTAGCTGTAGGTGACATGGATGTCGAAACGCTTGAAGCCAAAATCAAATCGCATTTTGGAGGTATTCCGGCAGCAAAAAACCCGAGAAAACGTCCGGTTTTTGATCTTCCTAACCACGATGAAACATTTATAGCCATTGAATCTGATAAAGAAGCATCCTTCGCTAATGTCAGAGTCATGTTCAAAGATAAGGTGGATGCAAAGCCTAATATTAATTTAGGTGATTTCAGAAAATCCATGGTAGAAAACCTATTCTCTCAAATGATTAACAACCGTTTAGATGAAATACGAAATGGCACTAATCCACCTTTCGTATACGGTTTTTCATACTATGGCGGCACTTATGCACGATCTAAAAATGCTTATCAGTCTTCAGCCATGAGCAGTCCCGAAGGGCAATTGGACGCTTTAACAACTTTGTTGACCGAAAATGAGCGTGTGAGACAACATGGTTTCTTCGAAGGGGAATTCAAAAGGGCTAAAAAAGATCTCATAGCTAATATCGAAAAAGCCTACAAGGACAGAGATAAAATGGAATCAAACAGGATTGTAGGTCAGTATGTGAATCACTATCTCGAAAAATCTCCAATTCCGGGAATAGAATGGACCTACAATTTCATGAACAAACAATTGCCAGGTATCACTTTAGATGAAGTAAATGCTTTAATCGAATCTTATATTAAAGAGGACAATAGAGTAATTATTTTAACCGGTCCGGAAAAAGAAGGGTTAGAAAAAGTGACCGAAGCTCAGGTAAAAGATGTTTTAGAATCGGTAAAAAATGCCAAATTACAACCTTATGAAGACAAGGCCATCGCCAGTTCATTGATTACAGACCTTTTACCTCAAGGCAGCATCACAGATTACAAAACGGATGATGAACTAGGTACAACGACATTAACCTTGAGTAATGGTGCTAAGGTGACTTATAAAAAGACCGATTTCAAGAATGATGAGATTTTATTTGATGCCTTCAGTTATGGTGGAACATCCCTTTATACTCTAGAAGAGTTCAAAGCAACATCCATGGCTAATGGTGGATTGGCAGAAGCCGGACTCAATGGCTTTGATAAAGTAGAAATGGGTAAAATGATGTCAGGTAAGATCGCCAATGTAAGGCCGTCGATCGGAACTTACAGCGAAGGTCTTTCTGGCAGTACAACACCAAAAGATCTGGAAACCTTATTTCAGCTGACGTATTTATATTTTACAGCCCTAAACAAAGATGAAGCTGCATTCCAATCGTATGTTGACAAACAAAAAGCATTTTTAGGCAACCTTTTAGCAAGTCCACAATTCTATTTTCAAGATCAAATGGGCAAATTCATGTATGGTAAAAATCCAAGATACTTAGGGTTCCCAACCGCAGAACGCATGGATGCTGCGGATTACAATCTGGCTTACGAAAAGTACAAAGAACGTTTTGCAGACGCCGGAGACTTTAATTTCTATTTTGTAGGGAATATTGATGAGAAAAAGTTTGCTGAATATTGCATGAAATACCTAGCCAGTTTACCTTCTACCAATAGCAATGAGAGCTATGTAGTGAGCGACTTTAGACCATTAACCGGAGCTCATGAAAAAGTAGTAGAAAAAGGTAAAGACCCTAAAAGCTCGGTGCGCATCACCTTTCATGGTCCAACAGAATATGATAAAAAAGAAGCACATGCACTAAAGAGTCTAGGCGAAGTATTATCCATCAAACTAATTGAAAAACTTAGAGAAGATGAAGGTGGTGTATATGGTGCCGGTGCACGTGGAAGCATTAGAAGTATGCCTTACGATTGGTATAGTTTTAATATTAATTTCCCTTGTGGTCCGGAAAATGTGGATAAGTTAAAAACTGCCGCTCTGGCGGAAGTTGAAAAACTGATTAAAGATGGGCCTACCGAAAAGGATCTTGCTAAGGTAAAAGAAGCTCAGATTTTAGAATACAAAGAGAACCTTAAAAAGAATAGATTTTGGCTGAGACAATTAAGAGATGCGGATTATCAGAAGAAAGACGCGCATAACATTCTTAAGTTTGAAAAAGCAGTGAATAGCCTTACTGTTGAAGACTTACATAAAGTGGCCAAAAAATACCTGACACAAGACTATATTGTTGGTATTCACAACCCAGAACAATAAAGACAACATTTGTCATACAGAAAAGCAGCCACATATGGCTGCTTTTTTTGTTCACATTGTTAACAAGTAACATTTTTTTAACTCGTAAATAATCGTATTTTTATCGCTGACAAAACCAAATCGATTAATGGGTAAAATCATTGCTATTGCCAATCAAAAAGGAGGTGTAGGTAAAACAACTACTTCGGTAAATTTAGCCGCTTCATTAGGGGTATTAGAAAAGAAAGTATTACTTATAGATGCTGATCCGCAAGCGAATGCTACTTCCGGATTAGGCATTGATGTTGATACTGTTGAAACGGGATCCTATCAGGTACTTGAACACACCATGCCAGCAAAAGCATGTATTGTTCCTTCTAATGCACCAAATGTGGATATTATTCCTGCACATATTGATCTGGTCGCTATAGAGATCGAGCTCGTAGACAAAGAAGAACGGGAATACATGCTCAAAAAAGCCATTGATGAGTTGAAATCAGATTACGATTATATTCTCATAGATTGTGCACCATCACTGGGATTATTAACTCTGAATGCACTTACAGCATCAGATTCGGTGATCATCCCTATTCAATGCGAATATTTTGCATTAGAAGGCTTAGGCAAACTGTTGAATACCATTAAGAGTGTTCAAAAAATACATAACGAATCTCTGGATATTGAAGGCATGTTACTCACTATGTTTGATTCGCGTCTGCGATTATCAAATCAAGTTGTGGAAGAAGTGCAAAAGCATTTTAGCGACATGGTCTTTGAAACCATTATACAACGAAATGTACGCTTAGGAGAAGCGCCAAGCTATGGTGAGAGCATTATCAATTATGACGTTAGCAGTAAAGGTGCTGTAAATTATTTAAATTTGGCAAAAGAAATTATCAATAAAAATGATAAGTAATGGCGAAGGCAACAAAAAAACAAGCATTAGGGAGAGGGCTTTCTGCCCTATTAAAAGATCCTGAAAATGATATAAAATCAGCTCAAGATAAAAATGCCGACAAAGTTGTTGGTAATATTATAGAACTGGAGTTGAAAGATATAGAGGTTAACCCATTCCAACCGAGAACCAATTTTAACGAAGAAACTTTAAGAGAATTAGCATCTTCTATTCGAGAACTGGGGGTCATTCAACCTATAACGGTTCGTAAACTGGCATTTAACAAATATCAGTTGGTTTCAGGTGAACGTCGCTTTAGAGCATCAAAATTAATCGGGCTCGAAACCATTCCTGCGTATATCAGAATAGCAAACGATCAGGAATCTTTGGAGATGGCTCTGGTAGAAAATATTCAGCGCCAGGATTTAGACCCTATAGAAATTGCATTGTCATACCAACGGCTTATTGATGAGATCAATCTTACTCAAGAGCAAATGAGTGAACGTGTAGGCAAAAAACGTTCAACCATATCCAATTATCTGAGACTTTTAAAGTTAGATCCTATCATACAAACGGGTATGCGAGATGGTTTTATTTCGATGGGACATGGACGAGCCATGATCAATATAGAAAATCAAATAGATCAACTCGAGGTTTACGAAAAAATCATTAGCCAGAAACTATCCGTAAGAGCTACTGAGAATTTGGTACGACAACTTAATACCGAACCTTCAAAACCAAAGAACATTGAAGAGGAGGACGACGTTCCTAAACACATTAAAAAAGGAATTAAAGAATTCTCAGAATACTTTGGTCATAAAATAGACGTTAAAATAGCAAAGAATGGTAGTGGAAAAATTACGATTCCATTTCATTCAGAAGAAGATTTTAACCGCATTAAAAAATTAGTAAAGAGTGCTAAGTAAGCGTTTTTATAGTTCTATCATCATCGTCCTTTTTTGTAGTATTGGATTTTCTCAAGGAAATAAAGACAATGCAAATGATGTCGTTGAAAGTGATTTATTGATAACTAACGACACCATCACCAGAAAACCAATTGACCCTTTATCACCTTCAAAAGCTGCGTTTTATTCCGCCATACTTCCCGGTTTGGGTCAGGCATACAATAAAAAATATTGGAAGATCCCCATCGTTTATGCAGCCATAGGCACAGGGGTTTATTTTTATATCCAAAACGACAATGAATTAAACCGCTACAGAGATGCATACAAACGTCGCTTAGCCGGTTTTACTGACGATGAATTCTATGGCACCGATGCTAATGGTAATCCATTAGCAACGCCAAGAGTTTCTGAAGATGGATTGCTTAGAGCGCAACGTAACTTCAGAAGGAATAAAGAGTTGTCCCTTCTTATTACCATCGGATTATATGCTCTAAATATTATTGACGCCAATGTAGATGCGCATTTACTGCAATATAATGTAGATGACAATCTGGCTATAAAACCTCATTTTAGGTACAATGAAATGGAGAATTCTTCCGATTTAGGCCTAACCGTAAATTTTAAATTCTAATATGAATATAGCATTACTTGGTTACGGAAAAATGGGAAAAATTATTGAAACTATTGCTCTGAAAAGAGGACATAGTATTTCATTAAAAGCTAATAGCAAAACAAAAACACTGGATTTTTCCAATACTGACGTCGCTATAGATTTTAGCCTACCATCAACTGCAGTACATAACATCACATCGGCTTTAGATCATAATGTCCCGGTCATATCAGGAACCACAGGATGGCTAAAAGATTATGACCGTATTACTGCTAATTGCCATACCAAAAATGGTGCTTTTTTATATGCTTCAAACTTTAGTCTGGGCGTCAACATCTTTTTTGAGGTCAATCGGGTACTTGGTAAACTTATTGCTGACATTCCAGAGTACAAGGTGTCTTTAGAAGAGATACATCATACCGAAAAGTTAGATGCTCCAAGTGGCACTGCCATCTCTTTAGCAAAAGATATCATATCCAAATCCCATTATGAGAATTGGACTTTGGAAGCGCCTAATGACAATGAAATTGGCATCACAGCCAAGCGTATAGATAACGTTCCAGGTACGCATAGTATTCAATACGATTCAAATATAGATAGTATCGAGATTAAGCACACTGCCCATAATAGAACAGGGTTTGCCTTAGGAGCAGTCATTGCTGCAGAGTGGATCAAAGATAAAAAAGGCGTATTCACTATGAAAGATGTGTTAAACATTGGTTAATTTGCCACACGAATGAAACAATATTAGATATTTTTCAACTGATACGAGACAAAATACAGAGATATGACACCAACACAATGGTTACTTTTTTTACTCATTATACAAATCATACATGGATTAGGCACCTGGAAATTATATGTTAAGGCCGGAAGGCAAGCCTGGGAAGCTTTTGTACCACTATATAATGCCGTAATATTAATGAAGATCATCAATCGCCCTTGGTGGTGGGTGATCCTTGTGTTTTTACCTATTGTAAATCTTATTATGTTACCGGCCATATGGGTAGAAACCGCCAGAAGTTTTGGTAAACATTCAAATCTGGATACATTTTTAGCAATCATCACCTTAGGGTTTTACAACTATTACCTTAATTACATCGCTGATGTATCGTATATTGAGAATAGAGATCTTAAACCCAGATCCTCTACCGGAGAATGGGTCAGTTCTATACTATTTGCTATAGTAGCTGCTACTATTGTACATACATATTTCTTTCAACCGTATGTCATCCCATCTTCATCATTGGAAAAATCATTATTGGTAGGCGATTTTTTAATTGTGAGTAAAATACATTATGGAGCTCGAACACCAATGACTACTGTAGCAGCTCCCATGGTACACGACACCATCCCAGTTATAAAAAACAAGTCTTACCTCTTTGACGACCACTACGATAAGCGTCATACTTCATGGAAAAATAAACTACAACTCCCCTATTTTAGATTACCGGGATTTGAAAGTATAGAACGTAACGACATTGTGGTCTTTGGTCAGCCGGCAGATACTTTGCTGAATATGAATGATTTTACACCAGATCGCAATTACTATAAGCCTATTGATAAAAAGACGAATCTGGTAAAACGCTGTGTAGCTATTGCCGGAGACACTTTAGAGATTCGTAATGGTTATGTATATATCAATGGTAAACAAAATGTATTGCCGGACCGTACACAATTGCAGTTTTCATATGTGCTTACCATGAAGCGTAACATTGCACCACAAAGGATTATTGAGATTCTGGAAAAGTTAGAAATTAATGATGGTTTACAGTATGGCAATACTCCGGGAACCTATAGAATTCCTGCGGCAAGTGATGCCGCTGTGGCACAGTTAAAAAATCATCCTGAAGTTGCTTCGGTGGTTCCCTACAGATCCCAAGAAGGTGAATATGGCGGTACATTCCCAAGAGATCCTAATTACTCATGGAATCCTGATTTCTTTGGCCCCTTATACATCCCCAAAGCCGGATCAACTGTTCCTATTAGTGTAGAAAATTATACCCTCTATAAACGTGCCATTTCAGAATATGAAGGTCATAAGATCGTAGCTAAAGGCAATCAGGTTTTTATAGATAATCAGCCAGCCACCTCGTATACCTTTGAAAAAGATTATTACTGGATGATGGGAGACAACAGACATAACTCTGTAGACAGTCGCGCCTGGGGCATGGTGCCTTTTGATCATGTCATTGGTAAACCGGTCTTTATTTGGATGAGTATTGATGGTATTAATGATGGCATTAGCAATTGGAGTCCTCGTTGGGATCGTGTATTCACTACCGTCAGCGGTAAAGGAGAACGTGTTTCATACCTCATTCCTTTCCTGGTAGTAGTTCTCGGATGGTCATTTTTCAACAGATGGCGTAAGAAGAAAAAGGAAAGACAATAAATTATGGAAAACCCCTTATTAGACAACTTATTAGACGCACTAGCATTATCCCCGGATAATATTCCTTTAAGACTGCAAGTCGCAAAAATATACATTCAAAATCACGACTATATTAATGCTGAAAAGCATGTATTGAAGTTAATTGAAAAAAGTCCTGAAAATCACCATAAGTTTTTACTAGCCCAATGCTATTATGAAAATGCTAAGTACAATCTCGCTGTGGTCATTCTAGAGGAGCTTCTGGATAACACAAATTATATTATTGATTATTCTGAACTCTATTCTAAAACATTGCTCAAACTTGGACAAAACGGAAAGGCTCTTGAAGTCTATCAGGGTATTCTCGAACAAGATCCTAGATATGAGTGTCAAGAACTTGACGATATTTTTAAAATTCGAACTCAAGCATCTAATTCTGATTTCATAGATGAAGATACCTCACAATTCATGAAAAAATCTGATATCTGTTTTAGTAGCGTAGGTGGAATGGAGTTCGTAAAAGAAGAAATTGACCTAAAAATAATTAAACCACTACAGCATAAAGAGCTTTATAAAGCTTATGGTAAGCGCGTCGGAGGTGGTATATTATTATATGGCCCTCCTGGGTGTGGTAAAACACATATCGCAAAAGCAACTGCTGGAGAAATTAATGCAAATTTTATTAATGTTGGCATTAATGATATATTGGATATGTGGCTTGGCAATTCAGAAAAAAATCTACATGAAATTTTTGAAACCGCCAGAAAAAATAAGCCATGTGTTATTTTTATCGATGAAATTGATGCTCTTGGAGCAAATAGAAACGATGTTAATAAAGCAGCTGGTAGAACTGTCATAAATCAATTTTTAGCTGAATTAGACGGGATAGAATCAGATAATGATGGTATATTAATTCTCGGTGCTACTAACGCTCCATGGTATATAGACCCTGCTTTTAGAAGGCCCGGTAGGTTTGATAGAATCATTTTTGTAGCACCTCCGGATATTGAAGCCAGAAAATCTATATATCAAATCCAACTTAAAAACAAACCTATCGATAAAATTGACTTTTACAATTTGGCAAAAAAAAGTAAAGAGTTTTCTGGTGCAGATATAACATCTAGCATTGATATTGCCATTGAAGCAAAATTGCAACAATCCTTTGAAGATGGTATTCCAAAACCTCTAAACACAAAAGATATTTTAAAAGCCATAACAAAAATTAAGCCCTCTACTAAAGAATGGTTTACTTCAGCAAAAAATTATGCATTATATGCTAATGATAACGGGCTTTATGATGACATCCTAAACTATTTAAAGATCAAAAAATAATGCAGAGTGAGGCTAATTTTCAAAGGGGTTATCAATTATTTGAAATTGGTCGATTTTCTGATGCTATAACGTATTTTAAAAAAACACTCTCGGAAGATATAGATCATTTTGAAGCAAAATTTTATTTAGCACAATCTTTTTTACAACTCAACGAATCCGAAAAGGCAAAAGATCTTATCCAAGGACTCATTGGTATAACCCCAAATTATAGTGGGCTCTACTTTCTATTATCTAAAACTTATCTTCAAGAAGATGATATAGAAAAGTCACTTGAATCTATTGAGATGGCTATAAGTCTAGATCCTCATGATGAAGATTCCTTTGGACAAAAATCTTATATACTACTCCACCAAAAGAAGTATGAAGATGCACTATATTTTGCAGATGAGGGATTAAAGCTAAATGCAAAAAGTAGAAGTTGCTTAAATGCTAGAGCCACTGCTTTAACAAAGCTTAAGAGAAAAGAAGAAACAAAAATCACCATTGAGCATCTCCTCAATGATGACCCTGAAAATGCTTTTTCACATGCTAATGTTGGCTGGAGCCACCTAGAAAATAATAACATAGAGGATGCATCATTACACTTTAAAGAAGCATTAAAGCTAGACCCAAATTCTGAATATGCCAGAGATGGAATGTTAACTACGATAAAAGCCAAAAACCGTCTATATAATTTATATCTAAGATATTCTTTTTGGATCAGTAACAAGTCAGACAAGCATCAATGGATGTATATAATTGGCATTTATCTTGTATACAGATTAGCATTAAAAGTATTGTCCTACAGTGGTTTAACCATTTTAACCATACCTTTGGTTATACTCTACTTATTTATCGCATTAGGGACATGGATTATGGAACCTCTTTCTAACACAATATTACTTTTTGACAAATTTGGAAGATATTTACTTAGCAAAGAAGATAAGTTAAGTGGTCAAATTATGTTTTCCTTAATGTTAATATCATTTATTTGTTACTTGGGAAATTTTATAATTCATTCAGACAGTCTTATATTAATTAGTGTTGGCTGTTTAGCTGCTATATTGCCATTGTCCAGAAGTCCATTAGCTTACTCTAAAAAGTCTAGGCTATTTGGCTATGCCTATGGCATATTAATTCTGGTTATTGCTTGCGCAGGCAGCTTCTTAGATTTCCCTTACAATACTTTACTATTAACTATAGGTATATTATTCGTTGCCTACACTTGGTTAGGAAATTTAGTTTTTCATTAATGTCTCCTATTATACATCCAACGTACTTTGCAAATATAGCACACTATGTGGCTATGGTAAATGCTAAGGATATCACATTTGAAGTCTGTGATAACTACCAAAAGCAAACGTATCGAAACCGTTGTGATATTTATGGTGCCAATGGAAAATTAGCATTAACGGTTCCAGTGTCTTATACTCAAAAACAACGTCAACACTATAAGGATGTCAGAATATACAATGCCGAAAAATGGCAACTGCAGCATCTAAAATCCTTACAATCTGCATACAGAACCTCCCCATTCTATGAATATTACGAAGACGATCTGATGCCTTTGTTTCAAAAAGCATATACATTTTTACTGGATTTTAATTTTGAATGTTTTAAGGTTTTAACTGAATGTTTGCAAACCGATCTGGAATATTCTACTTCTAACAGCTATATCAAAACTCATGAAACCCTAAAGGATCTAAGAGGTTTGGTAAACGTCAAAAACCAGCACGTAACCGCATTTGATAACTACACACAGGTATTCAGTAATAAACATGGTTTTATTAATAATTTAAGCATATTGGACCTCTTATTTAACGAAGGTCCAAATGCATTAAACTACCTGCAATCACAACACCTGTAATGTTACAACCACTTATACATTATGGCTTACACTTTGGACTTCCATTATTTATAGCCTTAGTGTTTTATAGAGACCGCTGGAAAATGGCTTTAGTCATAATGCTGATGACCATGGCAATTGATTTGGACCATCTACTGGCCAATCCTGTTTTTGATGCCAACCGTTGTAGCATCAATTTTCATCCGCTACACACTTATTATGCTATTATGGTATATATCGTATTAGCTTTGATTAAAAAAACAAGATTAATAGGCATAGGTATACTTACTCACATTATAGCCGATAGTGCAGATTGCTATTTAATGCAGTTTTAAAGTTGCTTTAATCGGATAATGGTCCGATAATTCGATACCATCATACGATTTATACCCATTTACAGTAAACGCCTTATCAGCAAGAATAAAGTCTATTCGCACCGGAAAAAATTTAAAATCGTATGTTTTCCCGAAACCGTTTCCGGCAATCATAAACGTATCGTTATAATCTGTTATAATCTGATCGTAGATATAAGAATATGCCGTATTGTTGAAGTCACCGCTAATGATCGTTTTATAGTTGCATTCCGCTTTATGCTTTAAAAACAATTCGGTTTGCTGTTGTTGCATTTTGAAAGTGTTACCGACACGTTTTATTAAACTTTCCGAAGTTTCTTTTTTAAGCTCACTGACCTCAGTGTTAATCCCTGAGGACTGCAAGTGTAAATTGTATACCCTTATAGTATCTTTTTGCTTAACGATGTCTATAAAAATCGCATTATTAGACGTATTGGGAAACTCAATAGACCCTGAATTGATAATGGGGAATTTAGAAAAAATAGCCTGACCGCTTTTGACCTTCTCTCCCGATACATTTTCATATTTATAGTAGGTTCCCAGATTTAAATCGTCACTTTTATGGTATTCCTGAACACACAAAATATCGGGCGATTCGTCACGAATGAACGCTGTAATATCAGCTTTAACATTAGCTTCAGGAATCCATTCAAACAAATTGAACAAACGCACGTTATAGTTCATTATCGTAAAGTTATTGGCATCTTCAACATGTACCGATCCTGAAAACTTATAAATGGAACTGATATAACTGTAACCGATAAGCAATACGATCAAAGATAAAATGAGTTGCTTTTTTACTTTTAGCAACCAATACAATAAAAAAAGAACATTGAGTATAATCAGCAAAGGCACGCCCAAGCTTAATACGGAAATGAATGCAAAACGCTTTGGAGGTACATGAGGTAAAATATAAGACAGTAACAGTAATAATGCTGCCAGGGAATTGACAAAAAATATGATCTTATCGTAAAACTTCAATCCCTTCATGCATTATTAATCTTTACCGGCTTTAAATAAAAACTCCTTTTCTTCAGCTGTAAGGCTCTCGTAACCACTTTTACTGATCTTATCTAAAATAACATCGATCTGTTTTTGTTTATTGTATTGCTTAAAATCTTCTTTCTTATGTCCGGCAACATTGCCTTTTCTCTTAGTTCTATGTACTGTTTTTAAAGTAGACTTGGGCTTGAACATATTCATAAATCTGTCCATTATACGACCAAAGCCCTCTCCAATATCTTTACCTTTTTGCAATTGAGTAGCATATACATAGCCTAAGATATAGCCGCCCATATGTGCCATATAGCCACCCTGATTAAGTCCCAAAAGAAGTCTCAACAAATCCAGACTTACTAAAAACAAGGCAATATGTTTCCATTTTACATTGAATGCACCAAACAAACGAATTTGCGTATCTGGTAAATAAACAGCTGTAAATGCCAAAAGCGCTGCAACTCCGGCAGAAGCCCCTAACAAAATACCTTTAGCATCAAAAAAATCTGCGGGCATCAAGTTTCTGAACCCCAAGTATGCCAGGCCTCCAAAAATGATCCCCAGAAAGTAGATGTTTAGCACCATCTTAGGATTAAAGATGTTCAGTAATACTCTTGACAGATAAAATAAAAAGAGCATATTAAAAAGCACATGGAATATCCCATTGTGCATAAATCCATAGGTGATTAATGACCAGGGCTGAAATATGAAATCGTTAAAATTAGATGGTATGGTAAAATAGGTCGTCAAAAATGTCAATTTGAAAAGGTTATGTAAAATCAGATTTACAATAAAAACAATAGCATTTATAGCTATGATCTTCCCAAATGCATCCAGATTATCAAACTTGTATTTTAAATTTTGAAATGTACTCATAACTTAATTCCAACGGTAGCGATCCATACTATTCTTACGCCAAAATAGATATATTATCAAACCTGTTATTGCTCCACCTATGTGAGCAACATAACCTATATTACTACTACCAAGCAATGGAGTTCCCGTTAATATAGCAGATATAAAATCGGACCCTATAATACCTACAACTAAATATTTTACTTTTAAACGTATCGGCGGAAACAATAGAAACACTTCATTATTAGGAAACATCAAACCGTATACAGCCAAAATTCCTGTAATAGCACCTGAAGCCCCAATACTTAATTTGTTAAAATCCAATAATAGTTTCTTAATCGAATCAAAACCTACGACATCCTCCCAACGTTTATCATACATACCTTGACTGACTAAATTATAAATATCATGCTTTAAAAATCCTGCATCAATTATTTCTTTAGTTATTATAGTGAACTGAATATAATCAATTAAAAGTGTCAGTAGAGCTCCTCCCAAACCAGCTGATAAATATAAAAAAACAAAACGCTTAGTACCTAATGCATATTCCACATGAACACCAACTAAAAATAACAATAACATATTAAAGAATATATGAGACTGGTCCCCATGCATAAACATATGCGTCATCAGCTGCCAAAGTTTAAACAACTCATTTTCCGGAAAATATAAGCCGAACAAACGATAAAACAACTCCCCCCCACCTATGGACAATGTACCGATAAACATCACCACATTGATAATAATTAAATGCTTTACTGCATCTGTAATTCCTAATCTCATAATTTAATTATATGAACTTTTTTTCAATGGCATCTACCCCTAAAGTTATAAACGTTGTTTTATTAGTGGGCGATACCGAAGGTTCTTTACAAGCAAACAGGCTGTCTAATAAATGCTCTTGCTCTTCAATAGTTAATACCTGTCCGGTTTTAATGGCTAAGCTTTTCGCCATGGATTTGGCCAATAGATCTGCAGGGCTAAAATTCTGATCCGGGACATCATGTTCCACATCACTGATCAATTGCTCTAAGACCATACCTACTTCACTATCTGTAATCCCTACAGGAACTCCGGTTATAGTCAATGCTTCTTCTTTGAGTTCGGAAAACACAAAACCAGTATGTTCCAATTCGGCGCGCAATTGCTGAATACAGGCGATCTCCTGTACTGAAAAATTCAACTCTAACGGAAACAATAACTGTTGTGAAGTGGCTTCCTTAAGGGTCAACACCTTCAAATAATTCTCGTAAAGGATGCGTTGGTGTGCTTTACTCTGATCTACAATGAGCATTCCGGATTTGATGGTACTCACAATATATTTCTGCTGTAGCTGAAACGAAGTTTTGTGAGTAGCTATAGCATTTTGTGTTTCAAACAGTTGAGCATTGATCTCTTCACTTTCAAAAGTGACCTCGCTAAAATTCTGGTCCGTTGTTTTATCCTCTGTTTTTAACCCTACATACAAACTCTCCCATTCCGGAGCTGGCGTGTTGGGTTTATAATATTTTGAAGTACCTGTTTTTGAAGGCTTTGTATCTGCTTTAAATGGATTAAATGATCGATCTACCTCAATCGTTGGTGCTACACCTGTTTTATCTTTAAAATCATATGGCGTATCCAGATTGGTGTTACTGTCAAAATCTAATATTGGCGCTATGTTAAATTGCCCTAAACTATGCTTTACCGCAGATCTCAAAATGGCATATAGCGTGTGTTCGTCATCAAATTTTATTTCGGTTTTTGTAGGATGTATGTTGATATCAATAGTGTTGGGATCAACAGTAAGATTTAGAAAGTAACTCGGGTGATATCCCGGTTTCAGGAGTCCTTCAAAAGCTGAGTTAATGGCATGATTCAAGTATGGACTCTTTATAAAACGCTGATTAACAAAGAAAAACTGTTCGGATTTTGTTTTCTTGGAAAACTCAGGTTTACCAATAAATCCAGAAATGGTCAACACTTCAGTTTGTTCTTCCACAGGCACCAATTTTTCATTGGTTTTAGCCCCAAAGATATTCACTACACGCTGTCGGTAATTACTTTTGGGTAAATTAAAAAGTTCACTGCCATTATGATAACATACAAACTCTATATCGGAATGTGCCAATGCCACACGATGAAACTCATCGACAACATGGCGTAATTCCACAGCGTCTGATTTTAAAAAATTTCGTCTTGCCGGAATATTAAAGAACAGATTCTTTACCGCTACCGATGTCCCTTTTGGTGTTACGGTAACTTCCTGCAACTTCACCTTACTGCCTTCAATGGTAATTGCAGTACCAAGTTCGTCGCCTTCCAATTTGGTCTTGAGTTCAACATGAGCAATAGCCGCAATACTTGCCAAAGCTTCGCCCCGAAATCCTTTGGTGTTTAATTGAAAAAGATCTTCTGCACTGGTAATTTTTGAGGTCGCATGACGTTCAAAACTCAAACGTGCATCTGTAGTACTCATGCCTTTACCATTATCAATAACCTGTATTAAGGTTTTACCGGCATCTTTAATGATAAGTTTTATTGCTGTAGCCCCTGCATCGATAGCATTTTCCAGTAATTCTTTAACTACTGAAGCCGGGCGTTGCACGACTTCACCTGCAGCGATCTGATTGGCGACATGGTCAGGTAAAAGTTGAATGATATCTGCCATTAACGTTAGGAAAAGAAGATGGTTAAATCAAACCCTATTAAAATCAGGAAAAGCAGTATTAAAACACCAACAATAATCAGAACCCTGCGATTAGCATTTTCATCAGGGTTGTACTTATAATCATCAATAGCGGCATTAAGCTTCCCTTTTAATCCTTTAGATGGACCAACAGTAGTTCTGTGATCATCAAACTTATGCTTTATTTCAAAAGGATTACCTTCACCTTTATAGTACCTTGGTGTATAACTAAATTTTTTATTTTTCTTTAACTTAATAAGTCCCATATCTCACAATCTTATTATTCATAACCCTTTAAGATATACATCAATACTAAAATAGCAATAAGCATAATCAATAACGCCGGTAACGTTGTTAATATGCTACCCCTCTTTTTTGAAGCATTTCTGGCGTTCTTCCATTTTGCTTCAAAACCTTCAACCTCGGCTTCTGTCGATGTATTATCTTTTTGATAACGCGGGGTATAGTTAAAACGTTTATGCTTGCGTTGCTTAAACAAAACTTTATGTTCTAATTTTTTAGACCTTGCTGTTATCCAAATGTACTTAAATTACAGAGAATTTAAGGTTTGCAACTCCTAAAAATTGTTAACAAAAAGTCTGCCAAAACACAAAATGTCAGGTTTGAATTCGATGAATTTGAGTGAGGCTACAGGACTATCGGTATCTGATAACTGCCATTTTAATAGCCGCTATTGCAGCTTCTACACCTTTGTTGCCATGTTTACCTCCCGATCGATCTATGGCCTGTTGCATAGTATTATCGGTAAGCACACAAAAAATGACAGGCGTATCGTCTAGGACATTTAGATCTTTTATGCCCTGAGAAACGGCCTCACATACAAAATCAAAATGCTTGGTTTCACCTTGTATCACGGAACCTATGGCTATGATAGCATCAAAGTCTTTGGTCTGCATTTTTTTACAGCCATAGATCAGTTCATAGCTGCCCGGCACATTCCACCGTTCTATATTTTCCGATAAAGCACCACAGTCTGTCAGCGCATCTACAGCACCATTATACAAGCCTTCGGTAATGGTATCATTCCATTCTGAAACAACAATCCCAAACCGAAAGTCTTTCGCGTTTGGGATTGTAGATCTATCGTAAGACGATAAATTATGATTTACTGTTGCCATTTCTATAAGCTAGCTTCTGCTTCTCCAATTAACACATCCACCTTCGTTGCTTCGGTAGATTTTGAAAATTCAGATTTTATACGTTTTAAGTAAGTTAATGCTTTAGCATAATCACCAGATTTAATAGCTACTTTTGCTGCTTTTAGCAAATACATTGGCGTTGTAAAATCGTTAGTACTCGCTTTAATAGCTTGCTCATAGTAATCTAAGGCTTCTGTCGGTTGATCTAATTGCATAAAAGCATCCCCAATACCGCCTTTGGCAATAGAAGAAAGCATAATATCGTCACTTGAAAAGTTATTCAAATACTCAATCGCATTCTTATAATCTTTCATATTCAAATATGCCATACCGGCATAATAATTTGCTAAATTTCCAGCAGGAGTACCACCGTATTCCTTGACGATATCTAACATCCCATACTTTCCTTCTGCGCCATTTAATGACAGGGCAAATAATGAATCTTTTTCTGCAGCATTTACAGCCTGATCAAAATACTTTTGTGCTGTAAACATCTCATTCATTGCTTCTTTTGCATTAGGTTCTGCGATAAATTTATTATATCCCATATAACCTAATACTACAGCTGCTATAAAACCTATAACACCAAAAATGACATTCTGATTTTTCACAACCCATTCTTCGGTCTTTGAAGCAGACTCATCTAAAGTGTTAAATACTTCAGCTGTTGTTGAGCTTTCTTCAATAACTTCAACCTTCTCCTTTTGGGTTTTTGGTTTATATCCTCTTTTCTTATACGTTGCCATACATTCTCAATTTATGCGCCGCAAAAATAAAATTTTTATTGGTAAATAAAAGGTTATTTATTTGTTATTTTTCAATAATTTGCACAGGATTTAAAGCATTAGAAGTACAATTTTAAGTCGTTTAGAGTGCTCTTTTTATGATTCTGAATACACTATCCCTTGTAAATTATAAAAATTTTGAAAGTCAGGTTTTTGACTTTGACTCCAAGATCAATTGCTTCGTTGGTGCTAATGGTATAGGTAAAACCAATACATTGGATGCCATATATCACCTCGCATTTGGCAAGAGTTATTTTAATCCCATTGCTTTACAGAATATTAAACACAATGCGGATTTCTTTGTGGTGGATGGGAGCTTTACAAAGCATGACCGTCAGGAAAAGATCATTGTATCCTTGAAACGAGGGCAGAAAAAGATCATTAAACGCAATGGTAAAAACTACGATAAGTTTAGTGAACATATCGGTTTTATTCCCCTTGTTATTATTTCTCCCGCCGATAGAAACCTAATTGCTGAAGGCAGTGATGTAAGACGCAAATTTATTGACAGCGTTATATCTCAGAGTGATAAAGCATATTTAGAGGCGGTAATTAGTTACAACAAAGTACTAGCCCAACGTAACGCATTATTAAAATATTTTGCACTTAACAATACTTTCAATGCCGATACTATAAGCATATACAATGACCAACTCAATCAGTATGGGCAATTGATCTACGACAAACGTAATGCATTTTTAAAAACCTTTATCCCTATTTTTAAACTGCGTTATAAAGCCATTAGTAACAGCAAAGAACGGGTAAGTATAAACTACAAAAGTGATCTTAAGGATGATACACTAATTGCACTGTTAGCATCTAATATCAATAAGGATAAAGCATTGCAGTATACTAGTGTTGGTGTTCATAAGGATGATCTTAACTTTTTAATTGACGATCATCCAATCAAAAAATTTGGCAGTCAGGGTCAGCAAAAATCCTTCCTTGTAGCTTTAAAGCTGGCACAGTTTGATTTTATCAAATTACAATGCGGGGTGCCTCCCATCTTACTTTTAGATGATATCTTTGATAAACTGGATGAAAATCGCGTAGCACAAATCATCAGTTTGGTCAATGATGAAAATTTTGGCCAAATCTTTATCAGCGACACACATGCTGAACGGACTGAAGCTGTGGTCAAACAAATTCACCAAACCTATAAAATTTTCAAGCTCTAACGTCCTATGAAAAGACTAAAATTCATACCAATACTATTGATATCTGTCGTTGTACTATGTACGTCTTGTAGTAAAGATCCAAATGGTTTTATTCTTAAAATCAACGGCTATTGGGAGATACAAGAAGTCACCATGCCCGACGGCAGTAAAAAAGAATACAGTTATAACGAAACCATTGATTATATCATGCTCAATGACAGCCTTATCGGGTTTCGAAAAAAACTGAAACCCGGATTTAATAATAGCTATCAAACTTCCGAAGACGTGGAACACATTACCGCAAAAATTGAGGGTGACAGTCTGCACTTATATTATAAAACACCATACGCTTCCTGGAAAGAAACCGTTATAGATGCTAATGAGACTCAGTTAAAGATCATAAACCAAAATAAGGCTGTATATTTATACAAACGTTATACTTCTATTGAATTGAACCTTGAAGAATAGTTAATCTATGGCAAAGCGTAAAAATGAACATTTACCTATTGAAGATATCCTAAAAGAGTTTGTAGAAACCAACAATCTGCAAACCGGATTGGATAAAGTCAACGTGCGTGATGCTTGGGCAAGCCTTATGGGTAATGGTGTCAACAATTACACCACAGCTATTGAACTAAAGCATGAAACCTTATACGTACAATTAAGCTCTAGTGTATTACGCGAAGAATTAAGCTATGGTACAGAGAAGATCATTGCCATGCTGAATGAAGACATTGGTAAAGAGGTCATCAAAAAATTAGTGCTTAGATAATACGTTAAGTCCTGATATAAAAAAGCATAACCCCAAGGATTATGCTTTTTCATATTAAAATATGTTCTAGCTTAGAATTGTTCTCTTCCCGAAAAGTGAAAAGCACCTTCAATAGCTGCATTTTCATCGCTATCACTACCATGTACTGCATTTTCACCAATAGAAGCTGCATATAATTTACGGATAGTACCTTCGGCCGCATCAGCAGGATTGGTAGCCCCTATTAAAGTTCTAAAATCTTCTACTGCATTTTCTTTCTCTAAAATAGCTGCTACAATTGGTCCTCTGGTCATGTATTCTACCAATTCTCCAAAGAATGGTCGTTCTTTGTGTATTGCGTAAAAAGCCTGAGCATCGGCAGTTGTCATTTGAGTAAGCTTCATAGCTACGATTCTAAATCCTGAAGCTGTTATTTTTTCTAATATTGCGCCGATGTGTCCTTTTTCAACAGCATCTGGCTTAAGCATGGTAAATGTTCTGTTAGTTGCCATAGTGTATTTTTAATGTCGTGCAAAAGTAATGCATTTCTTTAATAAATCAACAGCTGTAGATATTAAAAAATTGTATCTTCGTACGCCATGAATAAAGAAGACATTTCAGCTGTAAAAGCATTATTAAATACCCCTAAACAATGTGTGATTGTTCCGCATAGAAATCCTGATGGAGATGCTATAGGTTCAACATTGGGCTTATACCACTACCTTAATTTACACAAACATAATGTTAGGGTAATTGCACCAAATGACTATCCTGATTTTTTAAAATGGATACCGGGTGAAGACACCATATTAAAGTACGATAGTCAAAAGGAAGCCTCGATAGCACTAATACACGAAGCTGATATCATTTTTACCTTAGATTTTAATGCCTTACATCGTGCAGGTGATATGGCCAGTGAACTCGAAAAGTCAAATGCAACATTCATTATGATAGATCACCACCAGCAACCTGATGATTATGCCAAGTATACGTATTCCGATGCCAGCATGTCTTCTACTTGTGAAATGGTGTATCATTTTATTGAGCTATTGGGCAATGTGGATCTGATCAATGCCGATATGGCCACATGCATTTATACAGGAATCATGACAGACACCGGATCGTTTAGGTTCCCGGCTACAACGAGCAGAACCCATGAGATTATTGGAGATTTGATACGAAAAGGTGCTAATAACGCCCAAATTCATAATAATATCTATGACACCAATAGTTACTCGCGCATGCAGTTGTTAGGGAGAGCCATGCAAAATTTAAAACTAATTCCTGAATACAGAACCGCTTATATCACATTATCGCAGGCAGAACTGGATGCGTTTAATTTTAAAAAAGGAGATACTGAAGGCTTTGTAAATTACGCCTTATCGATCAAAGGCATCATTCTTGCAGCCATTTTTATAGAAAATACTCAAGAAGGCATCATAAAAATATCGTTGAGAAGCAAAGGCGATTTCTCGGTTAATGAATTTTCCAGGTCACATTTTGGGGGCGGAGGTCATACAAATGCTGCCGGAGGAAAAACTCAAATGACTTTACAAGCTACTATTGATAAATTTATTAGTATCTTACCCCACTATAAAAATGCCCTGGGTATATGAAATATACAGTAATCGTATTACTTCTGTCTTTAAATTTTATAAGTTGTAAATCTCCGGAAGCACGACTACCAGAATCGATAAAATCTGGTTCGTTCATAAAGGCATCCGCAGAACGAAATAAAAAATTGAACGAAGTGGAGTATGCCAAAATTCAGGAAATCATTAATAAAAATCCCGATATAGATTATATTGCTTCAGAAAACGGATTCTGGTATTATTATAATGTTCGCATTGAACAGGATACCATAACCGCAAGTTTTGGTGATACGCTCAATTTTGATTACAGTATCGCTGATCTCCAAGGCAATGCCATATACACCAAAAATCAATTGGGACCCAAAAGTTATGTTATGGATAAAGAAGAATTGTTTACGGGTTTGCGTGAAGGTTTAAAACTAATGAAACCCACCGAGCAAATCACTTTTATCTTTCCTTCGGAAACGGCTTATGGTTATTATGGTGATGACCATAAGATCGGTGCCAATGTCCCTTTAATATGTGAAGTAACCTTAAATTCTATAATAAAAGATAACAATGATTAAAAAGATTTTAACTCCATTACTAGTTGTTTTACTTGTAGCAGTAACATCATGTCAGGAACGTTATAAAGACCTAGAAGACGGGCTTTATGCTGAGTTTGTAACCAATAAAGATACTATGGTTGCCAAACTGTACTTTAAAGAAGCGCCTGTTACTGTTGCAAATTTCGTTGCACTTGCCGAAGGTGAGCATCCATTGGTGAGTGACAATTACAAAGGAAAAAGATATTATGATGGCACCACATTTCATCGTGTTATAGATAAGTTTATGATACAGGGTGGTGATCCAACAGCAACCGGCACAGGTGACCCCGGTTATAAATTTGAAGATGAATTTGTAGAAAGCCTACGTCACAGTAAGCCTGGTATTCTATCCATGGCCAATTCGGGACCTAATACCAACGGGTCTCAATTTTTCATTACAGAACGTGCCACGCCATCTTTAGATGCTTTTAAACCGGATGGTTCAAGAAAAAAATGTGGTAATTATCCTGGAGGTGGCTGCCATGCCGTTTTCGGTGAATTGGTAATGGGTATGGATGTTCAGGATAGCATCTCTAATGTTAAAGTAACACCCGGTAATAATAAACCTGTTGAAGATGTGGTGATCTTAAAACTGAATATTATCAGAAAAGGTGCAGACGCTAAGAACTTTAAAGCGGCTAAAGTATTTACAGAAGAGCTACCAAAAATTAAAGAACGTGCAGAAAAAGCAGCCGAAGAGGCCCGACTGAAAGCTGAGGAAGAACAAAAACTGAAAGAAGAAAAAATACAGAAAGCGGCTTCAGAAATAAAGCCTGTACTTGACGAATACCTCTCTAAAGCAAAAACGTTACCTTCTGGCCTTAAGGTGTATACCATTACACCTAGTAATGGTGCTAAAGCGAAAACAGGACAGGACGTCATGGTTAACTACGAAGGCTATTTTACTGATGCGCGATTGCTAGATAGTAACATTAAAAGTGTTGAGGAAAAATACGGTATGTTGAATCCTATGAAAGAACAACGCAACTTATATGCACCGACTAAAATGAGAGTAAGCCCTGACGCACCACTTTTTGCAGGTTTTAAAGAAGCACTTGCCTCATTAAAAGTTGGTGAAAAAGCATTCTTTTATTTCCCCTCACATTTGGCCTATGGCGAAAATGGCAGACGTCCATTAGTACCACCAAATACCGATCTGGCTTTCATCATTGAAATTGTTGAAATCGTACAATAACAATAATAAAGACTAAAAAAAGCAGCTTTTCAGCTGCTTTTTTTATGGTCTATTTTTTAGGGATCTGTTTAAGTATCTCCAAAACAAAAGTCCAATACTTCTGTGCTGAAGATATCTGCGCACGTTCATCTGGTGAATGTGCACCTTTAATATTAGGTCCAAAACTAATCATATCCATACCGGGATAGTGAGTTCCTAAAATGCCACATTCTAAACCGGCATGGCAAGCCGCAACATGTGGCGCTTCATTATTGTTAAGCGACTTATAAATTGGCACCATTACCTTTAAGATTTCAGAATCCATATTAGGTTGCCACCCCGGATAATCTCCCGAAAATTCAACATCACACCCCATCAGTTCAAAAGCCGATTTGAGTGCATTGGCCAGATCGTATTTAGAACTTTCTACAGAAGAACGTGTCAAACACCCTACCTTAACCTGTCCTGCTTTCACAATGACACGCGCAATATTATTAGAAGTTTCTACCAAATCAGGAATATCAGGACTCATTCTGTATACACCATTGCATGCCGTATAAAGCGCTTTTGTAAGACCTTCCTGTACCTTTAAATCCATAACCTTAGCTGGCAGATCTGTTTTAGAAACGAGGATTTGTAAATCGGGCTCCATCGTTTTAAGCTCAGCTTTGACAGCATTGATAAGCCCTTGAGAATTTGCAATAAAGCTCTCCTCCTGAATACGATCAACTACTACAATAGCCTTACTTTCTCTTGGTATAGCATTACGCAAACTTCCGCCATCGATCTCACTGATCTGTAAACCATATTTACCTGAGCCATCGTATAAAAGCCGATTCATGATCTTATTAGCATTACCAAGACCTTTATGAATATCCATTCCCGAGTGTCCGCCTTGTAAACCTTTAACGATAATGGTATAACCTACTTTCTCACTACCAGTAATCGTCTCCTCATAGGATCTTGTTGCCGTAACGTCCATACCTCCGGCACAGCCTACACCGATCTCATCGTCTTCTTCGGTATCTAAATTCAATAAAATCTCACCTTTCAACAAACCGCCTTTTAAGCCCATGGCACCAGTCATTCCAGTCTCTTCATCAATAGTAAATAAGGCTTCAATAACCGGATGCTGAATGGTATCACTTTCCAGAATGGCCATGATAGTAGCTACCCCCAATCCGTTATCAGCACCTAGTGTAGTACCTCTGGCCTTTACCCAATCGCCATCGACATACATGTCTATCCCCTGAGTGTCAAAATCAAAAATGGTATCATTATTCTTCTGATGAACCATATCTAAATGCGATTGCATCACTATTGTTTTCCGATCCTCCATACCAGGGCTGGCTGGCTTTTTTATGATCACATTCCCTACTTCATCTTCTATGGTCTCTAATTGCAATGCTTCACCGAAGTCTTTCATGAATTGAATCACGCGCTCTTCTTTTTTAGATGCTCTGGGTACTGCATTAAGATCCGCAAATTTATTCCATAATGCCTTGGGCTCAAGGGTTCTTATTTCTGAACTCATATATATTTTAATTATAATTTAAGTCAACGATTTTTTAAACAAATCTATAACAATATCGAATACGCAAAAATAGTATCTTTGAATAAAACCAAGTGCATATGAAAATACTTTACGCAATAATCATGTTGACCTGTTTACAATTTGCCAATGCCCAATTGATCTCTCAAGACTTTGAAGGTGCATCAGGTGCCACTGATGCGTCCTTAAATTGGGTACAAAATTCAATGAATACTCCGGGTTATGGATGGTTTTATGATACTGCTCCCGATTTTATAGTCAATGGTACCCGTAGTGCTGTTTGTTATGGTAGCAATAACGATTGGCTGATATCTCCGGGATTCACTTTAATGGCCAATGAAGAAGTAACAATAAGCTTTAACTATAAGACCAATCCTAATTCGCCTTCAGAAACTGCTGATGTTACTGTATATGTGGGTACCATTGGTGATGAAACTATAGGAGATACCGGTACTGTAATGCTTCAAAATGCAGCTATAAACGCACCAACTAACACAAACTTTTCAGACAGTTTTAATCCTTCATCAGAAGGCACTTACTACTTGGCTTTTCATGTAAAAACCGATGCCAACGAGTCGTTTTCCGTAGATGATGTCGTTATCAGTTCCAGTTTATCTATTGATGAGTTCGAAGCCGCAAAAGCCAGCATATATCCTAATCCGGTTAAGGATAAAATAAATGTAAACGGCACCACGGTAAAAACTCTGGAATTGTATTCTGTGCTAGGTAAAAAATTACACGCTGTCAATGATAGCAGTAGTATGGATGTTAGTACTTTTGAAAGTGGCTTATATTTGCTGAAAATCATTTCTGAAAGTGGTGGTACCTCCACAAGAAAAGTACTGATCAACTAAATGACTATAGAATAAATGCTTCATAAATATAAGCGGTCTTTTATTGCGTTTTCATTTGTCCCTTTAGTTCTGTTCTTAAAGCTTCTGGATCACTTTCCTGAATATGTAGAACGCATATACAGTAATGGCATTTATATCTGGATATCCAAACTGTTACGTTATGCTTTTGGCTGGCTCCCATTTTCTATGGGCGATGTGCTCTATACGCTACTCGCCATTTATGTTATCAGGTGGTTTTATGTCAATAGAAAACGTATTATAAAAGACACCAAAAACTGGTTGTTAGATATCTTGTCTGCGCTTTCACTAGGGTATATCGCTTTTCATTTTTTTTGGGCATTTAACTATTACAGAATTCCATTGCATCAATCCTTAAAGCTTGAAAAAGACTATACCACTGAACAATTGGTCAATGTCACTGATTATCTTATAGAAAGGGCTAATGCTGCACATTTAAAATTGGTTACTCACGATACGATCAAAGTAAATTTACCTTACAGTAAAACCGAGATCATAAACAAAGTGCCACAAGGCTATGAAGCCCTTCAAAACGAATTTCCCGATTTATCTTATTCCCCTGCAAGTATAAAAAACTCTATTTACAGCCTACCACTTACCTATATGGGATTTTCCGGATATTTAAACCCTTTTACCAATGAGGCTCAGGTAGACGGCTTAATTCCAAAATTCAAGTATCCAACAACTGCAGGTCATGAAGCAGCACACCAATTGGGTTATGCCGCAGAAAACGAAGCTAATTTTATAGGATGTCTAGCTACCATAAGTAATGATGATCCCTATTTTAAGTATTCAGGGTATGCTTTTGCCTTAAAACATTGTCTCAATGAACTGTATCTAAGAGAGTCGTCTCTTTATGAAAACGCACTGACTAAGATAAATAAGGGTATTTTAAAGAATTATCATGAGACCCGAATGTTTTGGAAAAGCTATCAAAACCCTATAGAGCCTATATTAGAATCTACTTATGATAGCTATCTCAAAGCTCATAAACAAGACCAAGGTTTAAAAACCTACAGCTATGTTGTAGCATTATTTGTGAACTATTTCCAAGCTCATTAAAACAAATGCATAAAGTCTCGATAACGCTGATGTATTCATAGAAATCTATTGTATTAAATGGAATTCATCTGTTCGCTTTGCTCGGGTGCAATCCGCGCAAAATCATAGAACATAAAATGTTTGTCAGGCACGGATAACATATCCGCGCCAGCGGGAATCAATGGATTTATTCTTTTTGGGCAAGAAGAAATCAAGAAAAAAATGCGGAAACAGTTTATCAAATAATAAATGAGTTTTATAATGAAATGAACACTTATGAATTTATTGATGAAACAAAGGAGATTTTCTATTGGAATTCAAAACAAAAGAGAAAATTTTTGAGAAGTGACTATTTAGGGGTTGAAGGTATTTACAGAAAAAAAATAAATATTGTCAACAATGTATGTTAATTTTGACTTTTAATTAACTATTTCAGTTTAATTATAATTAACTAAAATTTCACCCTAAAGCTAACGTTTGGAGTAAAGCCAATAGACCTTATATCTTCTTGAATAAGTGTTCCGGTTTCAGGATTATCAAAATCTGTAACATCATAGTTGCGTTGTAAAATATTTCTCTTATCATAGAGATTTAAAACAGAAACACCTACTTGTGCTCTTATGTTTTTCTCTCTGTTTACAAAAAAGTTATAAGAAAAAGAAGCATCCAATCTATGAAAATCGGGCAATCGTTCTGCGTTAGCGGTTTCCCTTCCTATGAAATATAAATCTGATAAAAATGCTGTAGTAAAGGGTACGCCAACTCGATATGTCCAAGCTAACGAAAAATCAAACTGTTTGTATCTGAAATGATTCGACCAGTATAAGGAATGAGACACATCAAAATTTCCATCAAATTTTTCATTGTTGTTAAATTCATCAAATCTAAAAGATGTCTTGCCTGTATGATAACTTAACCAAGTATTAAAATTGCGCCATTTTTTTCTTATGAGTATGTCCAAGCCTATCGCAGTGCCCTCACCGAGAAAAAAACCTCTTTGCGTTTCAAAGCCACTGGTTATAGAGGTCAGACCTTCTATCTTTCTGTAAAACAAATCCACATCGAAGAGCCAATTACTCTTTTCATATAACGCACCAAAGGTAATTTGTCGACTCTCAAGTAAGGGTATACGTTGGTCATTGGAAAGCACCCAAACTTCATTTTCTAAACCAAAATCCTTGGTAAAGGTCTCTATAATCTTGGTAATATTCTGTTGCTTCATATCAAACGAAGTGTTTAACCATAACTTTGATAAAATTTTTATTTGAGCAAACAGGCGTGGCTCAAAAGAAAACTTATCTAGCAAAGAAAAATAATTGGTTCGTAACCCTGCATTTAAGACATAATCATTATCACTTTTAATTTGATATTCAGCAAAAAGCGTATGGGTATTGTTATTATTATCTTCAAGGAAGAACTCTTGCTTGTTTAAGAAGTCATTACGACGTGACAAATCGGCCAAAACATCATAATAGCTGTATTGATAACCCAATGTTACAGATGATTTCTCTCCAAATTTATAACCAATATCAAAACCTAAATCTATATTTTTTACTTCGTTATTCTTGTCAATAGCAGCGTAATTATCATCCTCTACCAATAAGAACTTTTGATTACTCACTTGTAGTTGATAATCAGAGAAACTAGCATACATTTTATGAGTCGTGTTGGCATTCCATTGGCGTTGCCACTGAAAACTGTAGCCTGTATTTTGAAGCCTTAAATCATCTTGAGTTCTTTCTTCTAATTCGTTAGATGAAAATCGGTGGTTTAGGCTGTTATTCATATCTACAAAGTTCAAAGTAAAAAAATCTTTATCCGTAGCTTGATAGTTCAATCTTGCGCTGTAATCATAAAAATAGAAGTCAGTATCAATATCACCATCTATGGCCTGTACTAATTGATTATTATCGTCTATAACACTAAACTGAAATGCACGCTCGGAAAAATTGTTGATGGTTGGTGTATCAAAAACATCCGTTAAAGAGCGTCTTCCCGATACTGATAGACTTGTTTTAGACGAGATAGGGATATTAAGATTGGCGTCTGCGGTCATAAGATTTGCTCCTAGTGAACCCGATATGCTCTCATTTATCTTGGATGAGGATTCCATATCTACTACACCTGCAATATGATTACCATATTTTACATTTGATGCCGACTTATATACTGTAATCTTATCGACGGTTTGAGGGTTTATTGCAGAAATAGCACCAAAAAAATGAATAGTGTTGTACAGTTTAACACCATTATAAAGCACCAAGTTTTGGTCAGGTGAACCACCTCTAATATGAAGACTGGAGGCTGTTTCATCAACATTTAGAATACCAGGAATTTGTTGTACCGTAAACAGGACGTCTGGTTCTGTTAAGCCAGGTATGGTTGACTGGCTCTTTTGCTTAAAAACAATAGCACCGTCTATGGTTTTCGAAATAGCATTGGTGAGATAATTACTGATAACAATCTCGTTTAAATGGGTAACTTCTTCTTCCATATAGATGGATAAACAGTCTTTGAACAGAAAATCAGAGACTGGTTTTTTCTGGGTTTTATACCCTATGATGGATATCTGTAAGGTATCATTAGGTGAAACTCCTTTAAACTCGAAATAACCTTCAGTGTTTGAAGATGTGCCTGTTTGACTATTTAGAGCAAATACAGAAACATACTCTAAACTGTTACTATTATTCTTATCGTATAAAAACCCACAAATAGTCTGTTTTTCAGTAGGCAAGAAAATAGCATACCTTTTTTTAGATGTGAGTTTGAACTGAAGACCTGTAGCTTTCTGTAGATAAATTATAATTTTTGAAACTTCTTCCGGAATATCTTCAAAAACTAAAGATCGGTTTTTTACCACATCATTTGAATATGAAAATTTTATATTGTGTTGTTGCTCTAAACGTTTCAAAACCTCAATAAGAGGTTTTGATGTTGTTTTATTCTGACCAATCAATATACTAAAGCAAAAGCACAGTGTAATAGATAATACTGTTCTCGTCATTCAATTCAAGGTTTTTTTAGCACCACTTCTTTGTGGTCATCAGATACAGTATAGTCTATATTCATTGGTAAAAATACTGCTTCCAATGCTTGTAAAATATTTGAGTGCACAAAACTACCTGTAAATAGCTTTGAATCATCAATCATCTTGTTTTTTATGGTAATATTATATTGTTTTTCCAAACTTTTAATAACGATTTTTAATGGAACACTTGTAAAAATACTTTCACCATTGGTCCAACTTGGTTGGGTTTCATTAAAACTATCCTCTTCATTAATGACATCACCCTTAAAATATTTATATGTTTTTCCTTGGGTCAAAAATACCATATTACCGTGAGATTCCACCTTTACAGTACCTTCAAAACACTTTACCAATAGGAAATCTTTATCCTGTAATACACTGAATTGTGTGCCTAAAACAGCAATATGACCTTCACTGGTCTCTACAGTAAAAGTACTCCCTTTGGACACTTTAAAAAAGGCTTCACCCTCTAAGGCTAAAGTTCTGTCTTTATGCCATTGCTTTTCATTGTATGTTAACTTGGATTTTGAATTAAGAATAACTTCAGAATTATCAGGTAAAGTTATAGCCAATTGTTCTCCAAAACCTGAAGTAGCTTTAGTGTTATTTGGAAAGAAATAAATAATACTCAAAAGTACTGCTATAGAGGCAGCAACGGCAGCAATCCATTTGGGGAATAAGGGTTTTACTTTAGCTCTATGATTTTGTCGTGCTTCAATTTGTTGTAGGATATTGTTGTAAACTTCATCTTCATCGATATGTGTTCTAGAAAAACCAGTAGAAGCTTGGGCTATTCTAGAAAACAAAACATAATCTTCTGTATTTTTGAAGGCATGTAGCTCTTCGCTTGTAATATCATTAGCTAGCCATTTAGCTAAAAAAGTATCCGATTGTTCAAAATGAGTCATAATTATATGCCTTTAATTTGTGTTCTTAATGTTTTTAAAGCCAAAGTCATGCGCTTTTCCACAGCTTTTACTGAAATATCTAATGCTTCAGCAATATCTTTATATCTTTTTTTATCTATACGGTTCATTAAAAAAACTTCGCGTTGCTTTTCTGGTAAATTAGCAATTGCTTCATTGAGTTTCTTTAAAAATTCCTGTTCTTCCAGTACATATTCTGGTGTTTCTTCAGTAACTGTTTTCCCTCCTAGTTTTTGATGCTCTAACACTACCTTTTTATGGGCATAGTCATCCAAGAACAAATTATTACCAACAGCAAATAGATAGGGTTTTGCTTTTTCATATACCACTTTAGAACAATTGTTCCAAAGCCTAATGAATGATTCTTGAACCAAATCCTTTGCCAAATCTTTATCTCCACATTTGTATAGGATAAAGCCGAATAGGTTATCGGCATAGGTGTCATATATTTTTCTGAAGTTCAGTGAGTCACAGACTGATTTAGTGATGCTCATATGAGAAAATGTTTTTATTGTTTATTAATCTAACGACCATAAAAGAAAAAACCCTACTTCAATTTTAAAAAATTCTTTTTTAAGTAGGGTATTATAACAATAAGCCGTTATACCTCGAAACGGAACATAATATAAAAATAAGCATTATGAAAACAAAAAGCATTAATCAATTCATGATCAAAACAGTAGTACTGAATTGGGGTGCAAAAATCGATTTTACCATCCCGAATTTTAAATTGCATGCAATCATTAAAAACATAAGAGTCAGGATTATAATGCTTAGCCTTACCTCAAAAGTAATTTTGTTTACCATTCAGGTGGCTTTTGTTAGATATCTATTTTACCTTCTGGTACAATAGTTCCTACTTCCTAGTAAAAAAATAAAAAAAAGGTAGGGTATTTTAAATCCAATTCGTTTAACCTCAAAAAACATAAAATATCATGAAAACAAAAATCAATAAATACCTAAAGCAATTAATAGCATATCACCAACAACTGGCAGATGGATTTGCCTATGCTATAAAACACTAAATCAATTGTAAAATTTTAAACAAGCACAAATGAAATCATTAAAATCATTATCAATTCTACTATTCGTATTGAGTTTATCTGTTTCCTGTACTAAGGATGATGATATGGATGCTGTAATAAATAGTAGTGAAGCAAAAATCACAGAATTCAAAATCAATACTGTAGAAAGTGTTATTACAGGCCAAACCATTGCAATTACATTACCAAATGCTACAGATGTAAGCAATTTAATGGCCGAAGTTACCATTTCAGAAAACGCTACCATTGATCCAGACCCAACTATAGCTACAGATTACACTAACCCAAAAACGTTTACTGTAACTGCTCAAGATGGTGTTACCCAAAGCACTTATACTGTTAATGTTACTATTGCAACAGTAACACCTACAGCGGAAAATCCATATCCAGAAGGTGTTTTCATACTCAGAAGCTTATTATCGCAAAACTATGAGTTAGATTTCAGGCATACATCTGGTACTGTAAGTAGTAACGTATATCAAAATGCTAATAATGGTAACACTATTAGCGGAATTGAAATCAGTGATATTATACCTCATAGTAAAGGCTATTTGCTTATGGGTAATATGTTTGATAATTCTGGAGGAAAAATAATTTATACCAACTTAAAATTCGAAGTACTGAAAGAAGAAGTATTAGAAAAATGTAATGTTGTTGGTGACAATTATGCAAGGGTTGGCAATAAAATTTACTATACAAACATATCTAATTTAGTAGAGTATAATCAACCAAAAAACAAGACCTACGTAATAAATACAGATACTAACACATTAGTAAAGTTTGACAATAATCAAGCCCTGCAATATTACGCTACCAGTAATGGTGAGCTGTATTTTACCGATGTAATAAGAGGATTTTATAAAGTTACTGATTTAGATTCACAAACGGCTACTGATCTTAGTGAAGACTTTGACGATTATACCAACAGTTTTGTTATGGATAACAACGATGTGCTTTGGTCTATTTCTAGAACGAGGACGCCACAAAATTTTGGAGAAGCGCAAAGTTTAAACATAGGAACTTTTGACTATAAACTTAATTTAGTAGCTTATGATACCAATACAGGCAATAGAATCGAAAGTGTATCTACTGAAAACATAAATAGAGAATCGAATTTATATGTAGCCAATAATAAGGTTTACCTTATAACCAACCAAAACACTCATTTTACGAATCCCGAAAAGAAATTTCAACGATTATACATAGAGAACAATATGATTAAGTTAGAGACGGTTTATAACTTACCAAGAACTACTTCTACAAATATTTTCGACATGACTTACGATGGAAATATGTATAAATTTGGTAATAATACTTTAATGGTTAAGGGTCGTGCCAACAATACAGGGTATTATTACGACATTGATCTTAATAGTGGAACTACCAGTAATAAAACTACTGGTACCAATAGATTATTTGAAAGAAACACCTTGTAGTTATATAAACTATTTAAAAAAAACCTAATGCAGCTTTTATTACTGCATTAGGTTTATCTACTGTCATCAGATTGAAGAGTTTTCATTCTAGAATATTCCAATAGAACATCAACTACTATAAAAAATAGATTTTAAATAGTAAAACAAAATTCACAAACTCAAAACTATTAATAATGAAAAATACTTTACTCAATATAAAAAAACACTTAATTCTACTAATAATAACTTACACATTTAATGTTAATGCACAAACCACATTTAATGTAGGTATTATTCAAACCGATTACGCACCTGTTAGTGATATGGTAACTGCTATAATAAATCAATCTAATGAAATTATTCAGGCACATCCAGACGTAGATATACTACTAACACCAGAGTACAGCTTATTTGATATTACAGCTACTGAATCCAGATATATACGCCTTACAAAACAGGGAGATGTTTATATTTTAAATCAATCTGATGGTGATTCACAAATTATTAATCATTTAAATATGATTTTAAATTTTGCAGCGACTAATAATGTCGGTTTTGTGTTGGGTACAGCACCTTTAAAATTAGACATAAACCAAACACTTTATCCTAACCTTAACCCGACAGCAGTATTTAATACAACATTGTTTATTAATAAAAATGGAGAAATATTTGATTATGATCTTAAAGTAAGAGGTTCAGACTGGATTATTACAGACCAAAATTATCCAGCATTTAGTTTTTTACCTGCTACAGACTTGCCAAGCTATACCGATGGATATCCAATTTTTGAAGACAGTGGTGTTTATCTTGTAGCTAACAATACTCATCCAGGTAGTGTAGATGCTGTAAATTTTACTAATAAAACTACAAAAGTGAGATCTTTTTTTAAAGAAGGTATAGAGTTTAGATATGCAGCTCTAACTTGTGCTGAAAGACATAGTTTCGAAATGTTAGATCAATACCAAGATGAACTAGTTGATGTTGTTTTTTATAATGAATGGGAAGGTTATTATTGGTTTAGTGATTTAATGGAAGCATTTCAGTCAGGAGAAGATCCAACAAATTTTGTTATAGGTAATACTAATATTTCACTAGAAGTACCTTATGCTTGGAATGCTTTTAAAAAAGATCTACATAAAGAGTTTAGAAACAGAAATATGATTGATGAGCACACCTATTTAGTAGCTACCGACTCTAAAAATGGAGCTGCTGGTGCGTTTTGTTATAATTTTGAAGCTATTGATGCCAACACCATTGATTATAGTCAAGATTGGGTTTACGTAGAAATCCCAGAGCCTACATCGCTTTCCATAACTGATATTGAGGATGGTAATAGCTTTAGGGTATTTCCAAATCCTGTTCAAAATCAACTTAATATTATTTTACCATTTCAAACAACACTACAAAAATTCACTATTACCGATCTCAGTGGTAGGCTCTTAAAACAAGGAAGAATTACTTCTAAACAATTAAGCGTCGATGTTTCATTTCTAAGTGAAGGTGTTTTTATCATCAGTATTTTAAATGCAAATGGAGGCTTTAATTCAGTTAAATTTATTAAACAGAATTGAAAATTACGAAAATAGGCCTACAACACATTTGACTTAGTAGGTTGTTATACAAATATGAAATCAGGTATTTTCTTTTACTTTATAGTGAGATAAAACCAGTAGACTAGCCTGCCAGAACTCTTCAAATACTATATATAATTAAAAAAATAGGATAGTGTCCCAAATTAGGTGATAATTAAAATAGAGAGATTAAACTATTGAAAATCAGCGATTACAAAATATACTAGCCACTGTTTTTATTCTTTCATTTATATATTATAAAAGGAGAAGGTTTCTTAAAGCCTTTGAAATAAGGTTTTTTAAAAACGTCATGTATCAAAATAGGACATGGAAAAAATAAACTGACCAGATGACGCGGATGTATTCATAGAAATCTATTGTATTAAATGGAATTCATCTGTTTGCTTTGCTCGGGTGTAATCTGTGCAAAATCATAGAATATAAAATATTTGTCAGGCACGGATAACATATCCGCGCCAGCGGAAAAAAACCTATGGCACGGTTAAACCGCCGTATAACGGCTTGCTTTAATCCTACTAAAAAGTTTTTATTACCTTAGTTATCGAAATGAGCAAAAGGTACTGTCATCAACTTAGTGTATAGCACTTACATGATCAAATACAATTATTCAATATCAGATATTAAAGACCTTGTTACAGAGTTTAGGAGTTATCCAAAAAAATATTTGAAAGACACAAATATTAACGGTTTTGTTCATCTTATTTTGGAATTTATTGATAACCTTAAAGAAATTACTGGTCGAATTGATTTTGAGATTGGAAAAGATAATTTTGGACTTATCAAATTTCATATACATGAAGAATTTGAAATGGCGTATTGGTTCAAAGCACCTTATAGCCCAATTCCTTATGTAAACCCTTCTTTTATGCCATTAAATGCATATAGCACTAAGTTTAACTTACGACTCTATGACAGAAAGCATACATTAAGATACGAAATGAATTATTCAAAAGGAAAAACCACAAATCGCGTTAGTACAATGCAGAACTGTAAATGCCTTACGATCGAGTTTGATTTTGTTTTGGATAAAGAGATTTGGTCATATTTTAAGTTAACTCCTGAAAAAGTAATTCAACAAATTAAAAATATAGATCCCAATTATCTGGACTTGGATATTAAAATTCAACAATCCCAATAGCGCGGATATGTTATCCGTGCCAGCGAGTATTGGAGATGCCAATGAAAAAATAACAAATGGCAAATTGCCAGAATATGCAGGAGGATTAGAAGTAAGAGAATTATACTAAAAGTTTAATTTATTATTATGGAAATGCCTATTATATTCTAATTCGATACTATTTGAACGTTTTAGTTCAGGATTAGAGATTTCTTCTGATTCAACTGTTAACCCTCCTGCTATTGTAGCATATTTAAGGCATTGATCAGTACTACAATTCTTATGGAAACCATATATAAATCCTGTCATAAAAGCATCACCTGCACCATTAGAGTTTAGCAACTTATAATCTGAAATCGCTGATGTTTCGATCCATTTTTTTTCTTGTGTTATCGCTGTAGAACCCTTTTTTCCATGTGTGCAAACTACCAGTTTTTTGCCATTGTTTATCTGTTCTTCCATGAATTTCTTATACTCAGGAAAATTTTCCGAGCTAAAAAATATATAATCTGCCGCATTGATGAAATCATCATGATAGGGATTACTACCATCATAATCGTGTAAATCTGTCCAGATTTCCTTTTTAAATTTTTTACTTATTGGTAATAATTCCCTACAGTAATTGGAAATATTGATCACAACAATATCTGCACCTTTTATATATGGGATTAGCCTATTAATATTGACATCTGGGAAATCGGAGCTTGGATTGGTGAAAATTGATATTCGCTCACCAACACCATTTAATATATTAATATGCCGCTCTGTTCCTTTAGGGTCTACATCATAAATTAAATTAAGTTTAGCTTCCTTTAATTGCGCTTTTAGTTTTTTACCAAATTTATCGTTTCCTAAAAGTGTATGTAATGTTGTTGAGAATCCTAATCTTGCAAAATTCAATGCTTTTCCTGCTCCGGTATTTCCAATGGTTTCACTGTAATTACATTGGTGTATTGTTTGTGGTTTAGGTTGGAAAAAGTTATCTAGTTTAATTACAGAATTGAAAGAAACTCCTCCACAAGTAAATACTTTTTTCATAATTATTTTAATTCAATAATATAGGCCGTGTTGGCTTTTAAATCTATAACTGATAACGATTTGTACTCCTTATCGGTTACAATATCTTTTCCTTTTGTGTAATGCTTTATTGATTCTTTATAATGTGCTAATGAAAAGTTTGCTATGTCTTCATTTGCATTATTTATTAGAATCATGGTGGTACGTTCTTCTAAGTATCTGAAATATACGTAGACTGATTCGTTATATCGTGGTTTATAATGTGTAAGATTACCATTATGTATTTCAGGTGCCGATTTCCTCCATTTCAAGATTTTTTGAACAAAGCTAAGTACCTCTTGTTCATCTTCTGTTCTGTCTTTAGTATTAAACAAGTTTCTTTTATCATTTTTCCAACCACCAGGGAAGTCTTTTCTTAATACTCCATCTGGTTTAGGTCCTTCAAACAAAAGTTCATCTCCATAATATATTTGTGGTATTCCACGCGTTGTAAGTACCAAAGCCATAGACAGCATTACTTTATCTTTATTTTTTTGAAGTTCATTAAACAATCTTGGCACGTCATGATTTCCATTAAATACTTTATTATTAAATGGTGTTCCGTACAAGCGATCATACGCTAAACATTCATAAATCCAATAGGCTTGATTTTTTTCGCCAAAGGCTTTAATTAATGCATAATATAAAGGATAATCGCTTACGCTATTTACATGAGGTGTATATCCATCTTTATTTACACGACCACTATTCCAATACGAAAGTGATGCTACGTTGAGTTCGGAAGTTTCAGCAACGATATAAAAATTTGGGTATTCTTTATATATACGATCTACCCATCTTGCCATTACCTCTTTGTCAGGATAAGGATATGTATCCATTCTAATTCCATCTAACTGGGCGTATTCTATCCACCATATTGAGTTTTGAATCAAATAGGTTTCCATAAATCTATTTTTCTGATTTAAGTCCGGAAGATTTGTATCAAACCAACCATTGGTATGTAGTTTTACATCGCTTTCAGCACTATATGGATCTGAAATACTGATATTAGTAAAACTGGATTGGGTAAAGCTTTCCCATTGATTTAACCAATCTTCATAGGGTAAATCATCCATCCACCAATGACCTGATCCACAATGGTTGAAAACCTGATCCATTACCATTTTCATACCATTTTCATGGCATAACTGCGTAAGATTCAGGAAGTCTTTATTTGTTCCATATCTTGAATCGGTTTTATAAAAATCGGATATCCCATAACCATGATACGAGTATTTTGGTTGATCGTTTTCGAGAAAAGGATTTAACCAAAGCGTGGTTATTCCAAGGTTCTTTATATAATCGAAATGGTCGATTATTCCTTTAATATCTCCGCCATGTCTTCCATCAGGGTTTTTACGATCGAATTTTTCGATGGTATCTTCTGTTGAGTCATTTGAAGGATCACCGTTAGCAAATCGATCTGGTGTAATAAGGTACATTACATCCGAACCGTTTACACTTAACTCTTCAAATACTCTGTTAGACTTTTGTTTTAATTCATAGGTATAACTTTGTACTTCATTACCATTGTTTAGAAAAGCTATTTTGAATTTTCCCGGTTTTACCGATTTACTAATTTGTAAATCAATAAAAAGATAGTTTTTACTTTCAGGAATTGTAATGTTCTTAATCTTAACTCCTTCATAATTTAGTGTTGGTTTAGTTTCGGAAATATTATTGCCATAGACTAACAATTGAAGTTCTTCCGATTGCATTCCTGTCCACCAATTCGGTGGCTCAACACGATTTAATTCAATTCCTTGAGCGAAATTTTGAGTTAAAGGACATAATAAAAGAATAAAAAATAGTTTAATAGCTTTCATTGAATACAAGTTTTGTAGTTATGATTTCAATATTACGCTACTTGCACCAGAGGGTTATTATGGTTTATATATATAACCATAAATACTATTTAAACAGCACTGATCTTTTAAATTAAGGTATTCAATTATTCTTCGAGTATTAGTTTTAATTATTGGTAATTCGTATAAAATATCTTGCTTTCTGTATAAGAATTGTTGTTGTAAGCACTATTTTTTAGATTTTAGCAGGAGCAATTATAATAGCTTAGATGAATCTATCAATATGTTTGAAAAAAATTATTTGAATTTAAAATTAGAATCACATTTAATTTATTGGATCGTATTCGTTTTATTTTTTACTATAATCTGGGGAACATATGATTTTGATTATAAACGAAATTTTATAATCCAATTGTTAAGCTTACCTGCAAGAATGGTATTAGTTTATGGAACATTATACTATTTAATCCCAAAGTTTTTACTTAAAGAAAACTACTTAAGGTTTGTGTTGTTATACTTCGGTTTGGCATTGTTGACCAGTGTTTTAATACAGCGTTCATTGATGTTCTTTTTTACGCAACATCATTTTCTACATTTTCAAAGTGATTCGTTTTTTTCTGTAACTGAAATTATGAATACTGTAATTGATGTTAATCTTGCAGCTATTATTCCATTAGGATATGCATTTATTAGGTTATGGCAGAGCTCTAGAGAGAAGAATTTAGTTTTACAGCAACATAACAAATTACTGAGTGATAAAGAGGGTAAATTTATTTATCTGAAATCTAATTCAAGAAACAATAAGATTTTTTTAAAAGATATAGTTTATATAGAAAGCCTCAAAAATTATATAAAAGTTATAACCGTAAATGGCGAGATTAAATCTTATAATAGTATTTCACGAGTACTCGAATTATTGCCTGAAGATTTATTTATAAGGGTCCACCGTTCGTTCATTATAGCTTTAGAGCATATTGATTCGTATTCATTTAAGTCAATTATTTTAAAAGGTACAGAAATACCAATTGGCAGGAAATATAAGGAAGACGTAAAAAGAAGAATTAGATTTTAATTTGAATTAGTCGGTAATGGTAGTGTAGTAAAATCGTGGATGACAAAAATATATTATCGGCGTTGTGGTGGAATTTCAGTTAGAATGGATTTCAAAACAATAAGCAACGTTATAAATATAAATCATGTAGAAAGTCATTCCAACTAATATGATAGTTGTGCGTAATATAACCCGATAGCTAGGTTTTAAAACAAATGTATTAAGCTTTAATCGTTTAAATAAATTCTAGCTATTAAACATGGGTCATAAAAACCAAGGATGTTAAAATCTTAATAAAAGTAATCTAAGGCAATTCTTCTTTTTTAATTTTGATTATGCTCAAAGTTAATCTTATACTATGTATGGCCCTCATAACAGGCACTATTACAGCCCAAGATACTATTTGCGGAAAAATATATGGTGATAAGGCTGTAGCAAAGTATGTTAAGGTCTCCAATAACCTGACAAAATTCACGACTTACTCGGATAATAAAGGTCAGTTTTGTACAAAAGCATCGTTGGGCGATTCCATTGTGTTTACTTCTTTGTTTTTTGAAAAAAAGGTAGTGGTCTTAAACGACACTCATTTTGGAGAAACACTAGTCATACAACTCAAAGATAAGGTTAACGAACTGGATCAAATAGTACTGAAGAATGATGAATTTGATCCAGAAGTCTACAATACTGAGTTCAGCATGCTGATTCAAAACGATATCGAAAAAAACCCTCATGAATATAGTGCTTGCCCTTCCCCAAGTGGAGGCATAAATCTTATGGGCTTTATAAATCTGGCAAAAAAAATCCTCTCTAAAAAAGATGCTAAACTAAAAAGACCAAATAACGTTGAAAATAAAAGTTATCGGATCATATCTCATAACGACCTTCAAAACTTATATAATGAAGCTAATTTTTTCAACGATAGCTTCATCACAAAAGATTTAAAAATTCCAAAAGCATCGAAATCGCTATTTTTTGATTTTTTTGAATCTCAAAGGGTTAGCTTAGATCTTCTAAATCCGGAAAAGCAATTTTTATTGTGTGACAAATTGATTCAGGAAAGCCACAATTTTTTAGAGAGAAACCCCTAATAAAAAACACTTTAAATAAAGGCTTTATATGGAGGGGTTTTTGAAACTTATTTTAAACTTTTTTGCAGAACTCATTATGAATAACACTAAACTGTTAATTGTTTTGAGTGTTTTAATTATAATTACTTTTTTAATAGTGCTTTTATAGATTACGTTCAATACCAAAACAATAGATGTTCAAATTTACATTAGAACTCAAATAGCTATAATACAGCAATTTAAATCAAAATAATTCATCAAGACTTTTGCATATAACACGCAAGTTTACTATATTTAAAACGCAACCTGATATCCCCTCATATCTTTCTTTAATTTAGTCTTTTGTTATGAAAAAAATGATTTTTATTCTATACATGTTATGTTGTGTCTGTACAAATGCGCAGACAACAGATGTAGTTAATACTGGTCTTAACGGTCCTATTTATCTGGCTTCAAATGGTAACGATTTATATATCGCGGAATTTTCTGGTGATAAAGTCTCTAAAATTGATATTTCTTCAACAATTCCGACAACAGCTACAGATGTAGTATCAGGACTCAGTGGTCCTCAGGGATTACTAATAAACGGTGATGATCTGTATATTGCAGAGCCTGAAGCCGGTAAGATTTCTAAAATAAATATTACAGATATATCTCCTGCTACCACAGACGTTATTACAGGATTAGGTTATCCTGTAGGCATGATTCTAAATGGTAATGAATTATACATTGCAGAGCTTAATGCTAACAGAATATCTAAAATAGATATTACTGACACTACACCAATCCGTACAGATGTTGTTACAGGTCTTAATGCACCTACAGCAATCTTACTTAATAACAATGATTTATATATTGTTGAGCAAGGCGCAGGCAAGGTTTCCAAAATTGATATTACCACAACCATACCAACTACAAGTACTACCACTTTAACTTCAGGATTATCCGCACCTTATCATTTGGTCCTAAGTAATAATACTTTATATGTAACAGAATATACAAGTAATAGAATATCTACGATAAATATTAATAGTCCTTTACCTGTTACTGCATCACTATATGAAAGTAATGTTACAGGGCCTGCAGGCATGTATATCATAAATGATGATTTATATATAACCGAGCTAAATGTTAATAAGCTAACTAAAGTAACATTACCGACATTAGGAGTAGGTGAAGAAGAATTAAAACAAGTATTCATTACTCCAAATCCTACCGAGAATTTTCTTCATGTTAAAGGTTTGAATGAAGAATCTGCCTATAAGCTTTATAATATAATGGGAGTTAAAATAAGTCAAGGGTTTCTCTCTCCAGATGAAAAAATTTCAATAAAAAACTTAAATAGTGGCATTTATTACCTACGTATTCATGGAGGTACAGTAATGCGTTTTATAAAAAAATAGCATACGTTCTTCAAATTAATGGTAATGTACTTAACTTAATCAACAATGCTGTAATTACTGATTATAAGCACTCAAGCCAATACCAAAAATCAAATGATTAGGTAATTGGGTACGTGTTGTTCCTCGTTTTAATACGATCTTGCCATTAAGGTATTCCAGATTAGAAACGGTTATGGTATCCTTATCACTATTTTGGTTTTCAAATAAGACGTAAGCACCGCTCCTTAGGAAAGCTCCACCTACTATAGGATTGATATCCAAAATAGGAATCTCTCCCCAGATATGGTCATCAGCATTTTTCCCAAATACAGTGACGATACTATCAAACAATTGTGTTGCCAGATTAAGGTATGGTATGCCTTTAAGGATATCGAGGTTTCGCATTTCCGGAACACCATTGATCACACTCTTTACCTTATTAAAATACACATCAGCATCTGTGTCTAATTCATAAAGATCGAACCTCAAATTGATAAAATCTTCAAACAATACATTTCTGAACACGCCTCTGTACAGAAAAGACGGTGCATAATGCTTGTCCTTGACACTGAAATTTGTAGCCAGTGTGGCATCCTTATCTGAACCATGAAGGTTTTGAGGGTCTCTGGTATTGATGGATATCTTCATAAGACCTTCATTTTTTTTGGACCAAAAATCGGGCAGATCATCAACATAAAACGCATAGAGGTCTACTTTTAGGCGTTTGAATGGTGTATTGGGCACTGGGAGATTGGCCAAAACCTCATCACTGGCCGTTACTATTCTATAACGTTTATTGGTTTTAGGATGCATATCTCCCGCCAGATCTACAAATCCCAGTTGTAATGCTCGCGTAGGAAAATCTGCAGCTTTGGCAAACCCCATGGCTTTGGCTTCCATGGAAAAAGGCTGAACGCCAATAACTTTGTCTTCAATATTTGCTTTCATGTATAGATGATATTATAATTTAAAAAACGAACTGCTGGCATAAAACAAGTCCATTGCCAGACCTGTTTTACCAACATATTAGCAAGAAAGGGAATACCTAAAAATACATAAAAAATGCTTAGTAGGAATTCGAATAGAAGATAATGATATTAACAACTTTATATCTCATAAAAAATGCTGAAAAGACCATCCGTTTTTTAAACATTACCGAGCAGATTATCGAAAAAATACATCTTCTGACATGAAAAGATTTGTTTTTTATGCATCTTGCAGTAGGTTTATACACCTAATACCCTAACCCGCCATGAACGAACTTTTTATTAAGACCAGAGCGTTTATTAAAACCTCAGGTCATTACTTTTTAATTGCCTTTTTGTGTACTGTAATTGCTATTGGAAGTGTTACCCTTTTTCATCTCAATTTTGACACCTCTTTTAAAACGCTTACCAATAATGTAACTGACACAGCCAACGTACCGGTATATTTTGGCTTTTTATCACAGGTAGGCACTGCCTTTTGGGTAGCTTCGGGTGCCTTATGCTTATTTACATATTGGATAACTAATGCCCCTTCCGCCATAAAGTCCTTTCTTTTGGCTTCAGGATGTATTACACTTTATCTGGTTATTGACGATGTGTTTTTATTTCACAAAAAAACATTACCTGATCTTGGTATCCCTCAAAACATTGTTTGCCTGTCATACAGTATTGGTATCGCCTGGTTCACATTAAAATTCAAAACCGTGATCTTGAATAGTAATTTTGTATTGTTGGCCTGTGCATACATATGCCTTGGACTTTCTATACTTATTCGTATACTGTCTCACAATAGCCTTGAAGTTTTTACTGAATTTGCAAAGTTTACAGGTATTATCTTCTGGTTATTATACTATGCTGACACCTGCAAAGCACATTTGAAACCTATACATTAAGAGATTACATCTTCTCAAACAGCTTTTGATGAAAACAAAAAGTGCTGAGGTAAAACCTCAGCACTTCCTTATAAATCATATGCTTATGCTGTCTATTCTACAATTACTGTTTTTTGAATTGTAGCCCCATTAGCTATAAACTTCACAAAATAGATGCCCTGTGGTGCAATTCCGGCACCATTCCATTGTACGGTTTTAGGGACATTGGCCACAACACTTTTATTAAACGTTGTCAAAAGGCTTCCATAAAAATTACGGACTTCTATAGTGACATTGGTATTTATACTATGCTGTAGCGTAAAGGTCATGTTTCCATTGTTTGGGTTGGGAGTAACGGCTACCGCAAAACTTTCTTCAATACTATTACCAGTACCATAAACGGTTAAACATTTATCCTCAGAAAAAGGTGAATATGTATTTGGACCACACATTGCACGTACTTTCCATTTAAAACACCCACCAGACTTAAGGAATTCTTCTGGGATTTCATCTCGAAGGTTTATCGAATTACCTTCAACATTAGAAATGATAATATCGTTGGGTAAATTAATACCGTTTGGACTACAAACGCAAAATGGTGGACTATCATTAGGCATAATAACTATTTCATAAGAAATAGCCCTAGGCACTTCATTCCATGCAAACCAATCTACACCATCATTTCTTAAGTTTTCTGGTGCTACATTATTGCATGGAGGATCGACAACTTCATTACAAATGCGGTAATCTTCAATTTCACCATCGCTAATATCGTCACAAGGCCCAGTAATAGGCGCGCTACTATATATAATCCTAAGTTCTCCTTCTGAATGATCCCAAGGTGTACCTATAATATCTTGTTGCATGTCAAATACTATAGGACCATTGGGTTTTAGACCATTATATCTCATTTCACTAATATCGAACTCACCATCGTTATTTGCATCAAACCATATTGCCATATACCTTCCTACACTTCCTCTAACCACAATTAACAACATTTGGTTAGGGTTTTGGTACGGCATACAATCTTCTGTAAAATTAGAATAGGATGAACGTCCTGAACCATTATTGAATATAGTTTCTTCTGTTGTAAAGCTTCTTACAGTCCTAATATAGGCTGATTGATTTTGACTGGTTGGGTTACAGCAATCGGATTCATCTAATGTTACAAATGTTGTTGAATCTATAAATTCTGGTTGACCATTAGTATTAAAACCCGAAGGGAAATAACCTATTGAAACATCAACTTGAAAAGTACCATGGGTGCTAACATCAAAATTAATCGTATCAAGTTCTGTTAGTAGCTCTTCATCTATAAAATTACCATTACTATCTTTTACTTTAATAAGGATATCATCGATTTGATAATCTAGAAGATAATCACTAAAATTTATAGTAAAAGAATTGCAGTTCTCAGTTATGGTATATAGTTCTCCACATTGATTAACGTTATCAATTACAGAGGATGCTCCTCCTGTGTGAACACCTTCATATGGTCCTTTTCCAAAAATAAGAAATTGATAATCACTCACTTCAGGGTTTAAAATAATTGCTTTTGTTTGACAAATTCCAACCTGATTCTGTGTATTAAACCCTAACCTTTGGGCATTGAGATCAGGAACATTTTGTGGATTAACATTCGTTCCTGAAATTTCTATTCCAGATTTATTAGAACCATAAATAATTTTAGTATCTAATGTTATTATTTGGGGCACCCCGTTTAGGTTTTCTCCAAAATAAGGATTAGCCGTCATAACGCTTATGCCACTGCCTGAACCAGAACCTTCGTCTAAAATAATAGAATAATTTCCGTCACAAACAAGATCGGGGTCACATTCTTGGTTTTTGACTGAAGGATTACTGCTATTTATAATATATTCAAACCATTGATCTACAGAGTCTATGCCTAAATCATTACAATCAGTATTGGGCAATAAATTAGTTTCAAAATCTCCATTTGGAAACGGTTGACAATTATTTAGGAGTTGTGCATAGTTATTCAAGCTGCATATAACTATAAAAAGAAAGAGAATTATTTTTTTCATGATTTAAAATTTTATTCCCTACTTTATCATTAGCTTATTTCGAATAATACTTTTATTGAATTACATTGTTAATGTAGGGCAGTATTGTATTTCTGAAATTAGTTAAATGTAGTAGCACGATAACTAGACATCTTATCATTAAATCCTGTTAGATGTAAATTTTCCTCAAAAAATCTTACTCTAGGTCTAATATCATAAGTTATAGATCTTCCTTCAAAATTTGTATCTTCATACATTGTAAGTTGTACCCAAGAATCAAAACATCTATTTTCTACAATAAAAGAAGAGCATTTATCATTAAAGCCTTTTTTAACGGGATTCGTACTAAATGTTTCTTTTAAGTTTTCATCCGTAATACACCATGTAAGCGGAGGTAAATTGGTACAAGAAGATAAATCAACAGAAAGTTCTCTATCTCTAAAATATGTATCATCATAAAAAGTTATATTACTTCCTCCACATCTAGTTTCTACTTCAACATCATGAGGGTTATCATCGTTGTTTTCAGACAATACTATTTTGGTATTTGAGCTAAACTCTATTAGTATATGTGCTGTCTGATTATAAAATGCATCATAAATAAATTCATCACTTTCGTTCAAAAATTGACCATTGTTTATAGATAGCTCAGCTCCTAAAGCTGGAATAGAAATTTTTTCGATATCCAACATATTGATTACTTCATAAAATTCTGCAAAATCATTACTTGCTTTTTGAAGTGAATTAGTTTCTATTTCCTCAGTTAATTCTTCGGTTGGGTTTGAGCAAGAAAATACTCCAAGTAAAATTAGAATGATAAATAAGTTTAATTGTTCTTTTTTCATGTGTTTATAATTTTATTCCTTACTCTATTTAATATCAGGCTTTTCGGGTCACGCCTCTTTTTTATAGCAGATTAGGCTAGGATAAATCAAACTACCTAGCCTTTCTATATCATGCTATACTAATTCACGATTATTTTTTTAGTAGTTGCGCTATGATTAGATATAATTTTTATGAAGTAAATACCCCGAGTCAATAACTTTTGATCCTCAAGTTTAAACTTTAAAGCGCCTTTAACTGTATTAAGGTCTGTGATTGATTTTATTAATGTCCCATCTAAGCGATAAACATGTAATTCTAATGCTTCATCATTTTTAGTCTCAATGTCTATGTGCATCACACCTCGACTTGGATTTGGAGAAATAGAAACTTTTAAAGTACCATATGAACCCACCGTTTCATGATTATTTAACATTCTTTTTTGAGTTCCATCACCTCCACCTTTAATTTTTAAGGAGCAAGGGAATTCCATACCAGTTTCAATAATCCCTCTCTTAAAAATTGCGTAACAATATACACCACAAGGGGTTGTGATAGTGTGCACTATGATATATACTAAATTTGGATCAGCAATCTGGAAATCAAATGTTAAGCCTGTTCCTTCTTTAATTTTTGGGTCCAATCCTCCCAAATCAAAATCTACACTAGAATAAACCACCCAGTCGTGCTCCACTCCATATTCAGAATAATTTTGGAAATTGGTAACATTCATCGTACCTCCTGAATTTTCATTTAAGCTAAAACTTGCATCGGCTAAAAGATCATCACAACATTCAACAATAAAACTCTGTTTGGAAGCTGTCCATTGCACACATTCTTTTGGGTTTGCAATGGCCAGTTGTACTTCATATTCATAGTTTGGCTCAAAGTATAGAGGACTTTCTAAATTAGCGTAAATAGCAGATAGATTTATTGAAGCCACTTGTCCAGTCTCCCACCCAGGACTTCCATACCAATTATAATCGTCCGGATTTGTACTTCCTAAGGGTCTTCGCCAGATATGAATGGAGTATTGACTCTCATTAGTAGAGGCTGTACCATCCAAGTACACATCTTCACCTAAACAAAACGTATGTGTCTCTTCCCCATTTACTGTTTCTATATCAAAAACACTTTTGCCTTCGAAAACTGGAACTGGCATTCTAACCTCTGTCCAACCATAACAATCTTCTTTCCATATACCATGTTTTATATAATATTTCTTTCCTGGATCTAGATCACAAAATGTTGCTGACTTTTGAAACGTTATTTTTTTCACCCAAGTGATGCCATTAGACGCATCATCATCACCGTCTGCTGTGTTGTCATCATCTGTATTATTAGGGTCAAAGTAATCGATCACTTCGTATAAACCCCACCAGTGATTCGTTTCGCTTTGCTCAAGAGCTGTAGCCTTAACACATTTTTTTCCATTATCGCAAGTAATTTCCATCGAAAAATCTGGTGTATCATTAGTATCACAATCATCAAGTATTTTAACTTTAATGGCATCCAAAAAAATACTAAAGGCTTGATTTCCTGATCCTGTTGGATTGGTGTTTTTAGCCCTAAACCATAGTTGCGAATAATTCCTTTCTGGTGTAAATACATTAGTCTCTAGCACCCAGTCGTCTATTATTATTTCTGGAGATTCTAAAAACCTACTCTCTTCAGGGGTTGAAGGGAGAAGAGGGAGGTCTAGCCAAGGACCACACTGTGCCGTTGCTCCTGGACTACTGTTTGGAAGTCCTTCAGTTAATAATACCCAATTCAATTCGAGATTTGTGGGCAATGTAAGTGGTATTGTAGTGTTTCTTACTTTAATTGCATAAGTTAGTTCATACTTTACGCCTTCTTGGAAATCATAATTTAGTGCAATTCCATCACTAGTGTGGATATCTTCATCTGGACAAGCCGCAATGTTATTAATATGAGATGTATGTATATGTGCTGAAACATTTCCTTCATAGTGATCTACAGGAAAGAACGTATCAGCACTTCCGTGTGTGGATATCCAGTCATCAAAACAGCCTAGAAAAAATGGTTTTTCAAAACTCTCATCCTTACTGGGATCACAGGTAGAATTTTCGAATCCTTCATCTATTACACATTGTGCAGATAACTCCTCGGAAAATGTTATAATTACTATGAGAAAGAAAAGTTGGTAAATTAGCTGTTTTTTCATGGCTTCCATATATTATTAAACCCTACTCTATTTAATATCAGGCTTTTCGGGTTACGCCTTTAGCATATAGGACTAAAGTTATAATGAGATGGACCTGTATAAAGAACACCTTGTGTTTTAAAACACTGATTTTGAGGATAAATAGGTTTTTGAGAGGGACAAACGTATTTTCTGATCTTATTCAATAAGTAATAAGACCTAAAAGGGTAATACCGACGAAGTCATTTAAGAAAAGTTAAACCGCTTTTATAAAATTGCCATAGATTATTGGAATCGATAATGTCACTGTAGTTCCTTTAGTTACAGCGTCCGATTGTAACGAATGGTTGGTTAATGAATATTGAATTTCAATATTGTGTGTGTTTTTCAAATTTTGAATACGTTCCATAACAATATCCGTACTCATTGATCGGTTGAGTTTTGAGGATGCTTTGCTATCTTCAAATTGCTGTTGGCCATCATCATTAATAGTTATGATCAAATAATTAGTTTCCTGAATCACGGATATATTTACGTTACTTCCGGAATGTAACGCGCCATGGATTATAGCATTCTCAACAAATGGCTGAGTAAGCATTGGAGGAATTAAAACCTTTGAGGCATCAATATCTTCCTGAACTGTAATAGCATAATCAAATTTAAATTCATGATTGAGTCTTTGCAGTTCAATATACCTTTCTATAAACGCCATATCCTCTTTAAGCGGAATAAAATCCATATCCGAAGACTCAAGCGTATTCCGCATTAGCTTACTGAAATTTTGTAAAAAGACTGCTGCTTGTTCTTTTTTGCCTTTGTAAATATAACTTTCAATTGAGCTTAGCGCATGAAATAGAAAGTGCGGATTGAGCTGGGTTCGTAAAAAACGTTGCTGCAATTTTAAATTTTCAAAGCTTGATTGTGCTTCTCTTAACTTCGACTTATTCTTTTCATTCTTATAGAGAATAATACCTATGACAGATAAGAGCAAGAAAAATCCAATACTAGAATAGGTAATAATATTCTGTCGTTTAAGTTGTTCGTTTTGCAAGATGATGCTATCGTTCAATCTCTCAATTTCCCACTGCTTTTTTTCATTTTCGTACTTTTCTGTGATCTCTGCGAGTTTTAGATTCCGCCGGGCCGAGTTTGACGAATCCACTATCTTGCTAAATTTTGCTATGCTTTCATAAGCCTTTTTATAATTTCCTGACTTCTCATAAGACTTAACCAATACATTTTCGGATATTGGGTCTTTTGATTCCTGTATTCTAATATTATCAGGATCTAATTCATATGCCTTTTCTAAGTAAAATATAGCATTGGGATAATCTTCTAAAAAAAAATAATTAGTTCCCAGGCAATTGTATAGCGAATTATAATGGTTTTGAGGTGAGTTGCTTTTTTTTGACAGTTGTAAACTTCTTAAACAATAATCCAGAGATTTTCTATATTCTCTTTTTTGACTGTAAATCAGACCAATCATTTTATACATGATCGGATAAATCTCAAATATTTGCGCTTCATCAGCTATTTTTTCGGCTTCTTTTGCACTTTTTAATGCGTTATCAAAATTTTGCAGCTCGCTAGATAACATGGCAGCATTAAGTAATAGAGCAATCTTATTGTATTCCTTCCCTTTAGTGCAATATTGACTTGCTTTTTCGAAGTATTCAATACTCTTCGCTTTTTTATTGATAGTAAAATAAGTCGTAGCTATTGTAGAATATACACTAACTAATCCTATACTATCGTTTGTTTTCAGGTATAGGTGCTCATTGTTTTGAATATGCTCTAAAGATTCTTCATGTTTCCCAATACGGCTATAATAAGTAGAAAGGATACTGTAGGTATCAGCAAGATTAACTTCATTAATGGTATTCTTCTCATCTATATTTTTGTCCAGTAACTGTACCGCTTCTTCTTCCTTTTTTAATCGAAAGAAAATATCTGCTTTAAGTAATCTCGCTTCTGCTATTTTATTTGGATCTCCGGTTCTTTTTTGTATTTCAAAAAGTTCATTAGCGTAAGTTAATGCCAGACTATCGCTGTCAATACTCATATATTCTTCTGCAATTCTTTTTAAAACATCAACATCTTCTTCTTTTTTTTCTAATACAGTTTTCAAGCTATCTATAATATGGCTTTTTTTCGCTAGAATGCTTTCCATCTTTTCATTTGCTTCCTGAGCTTTCGAAAAATGCGAAACAGCAATAAGAAGTACGAGTAAAAAACTTTTTCTAATCATATTAAATTTAATTTTCCATACAATTCTTTTTTAAAAGCCTTGCCAATTGGCAAACACCTACTTTCTTTCAATTGCACCATCTGTTCATTTTCATTAACATATTGAATAAAGTTGATATTCACTATATACTTTCGGTGCACTTGAATAAAAAAATGAGGAAGAATTGTAGTATTAATGGTTTTTAAAGAACTCCTAACCGCAACCTTAGTATGATCATTGGTTAACAGGGTAACATAATTCTTACTCTCTGTCTCTATCATAATGATACTTTCAAAATTGATCTTTTTTAATTTATGCCCAATTCTGACAGTTAAGTACCCTTGGGGATCGTTAAAACTATTTTTCTTAATGACCTTGTGATCTTCTTTGCGCATCGCTAATATTATAGCTGCTTTCAGATCTTCTATTTTAACAGGCTTCACCAGATAGCTGGCAGGTGCATTAGCAATTGCATTTTTAATGACCTCATCAGCTGTTAAGGCAGAAATGAAAATGATAGATACGTCTAAGTTTTTCCTAATACGTTCAGCGAGAACAATGCCCTCATTATCATCACTAAGATTGATATCGAGTATGATAATATCGGGATTACTTTCTTTGACTTCAGAGAGTACATTGATTGCTTTTGTACTTTTTCCGACGATAAGATGTCCTAATACGCTTAGTTTTTCCTCCAGAACAGCTAACTGATCTTTATTGTCTTCAACGATGTATATTTTAGCCATAAAACATAATATCCAAATTGATTCCTTCTAAAATATCTAGCAAAAGGATTCCGATTACACGTTTAATAATCATGTTATTACGTGTGTGTTTTGAATAAACAGCTATATAGTATCACATGCTAATTGTCATGTGACATATGGGGGAATTTTTGAGTAAGCTTATGACAATTCAAAATAATTTTCGCAAATGATTTACTAAGAATTCATAATCAGCAGCAATGCCTTTAAAATCTAATCATTTAAACAAATGGTCACACTGCCAAATGTAATGATATTACATTAGTATATCAAGAAATAAAGTTTACTTCAAATTATACGGTATAAAAACGAATCGTAGTCAACTATATTGTTATTCGATCAACGTTGCCCCTTCTGGCATAGTGAACAGCTTTTCTTCTGCTGGAGTTTTAGATATTTTCACATCTTCAAATTCTACAGTATTTCGCGCTTCGGTGGGTATACTATTTTCGTAATTGTACCAGACTATACTTTTCGGTAATAGTAAGCCTTCGATCTCTTGCCAATCATTATAGCGAATAAAATGAAAGTCTTTGCTTTTTTCATTTTTACCAAAAGTTACGGTATACCCTAACCACTCCATTCTTCCGGTATCGGCATTGTAATACACGATGTATTGGTCATCTGGAGAAACTCCAATACCAGATTCATATGAAATAAGAACACCAGGGTACGTTTGTCCTCCGTATTCTAATGGTGCAACATCTTCGTAAATGATGCCATCGTCGCCAAGAATAAACGGCATGGCATAAAAATAAAACATCAAACCTTTATAGAATTTCGCATTACCTTTATACTCCTCATCATTCTTCTCACTCACCCATAAATCATTACCATCATAACCAAGAGTATATGTTGGTGTATCAATACGCTCAGCTCTACGTTTAAGATCTGTAGTCGTAATTTCCTTGCCATTAGGTCTGGTCATCGTAAAGGAAAGTGTTTGCATCGTGTTCCATGCATCTATACTGCCATGGGCATCAAAGACTTTGGTAATATTTTCTGGATATATGCTGGTCGTAATTTCACCATTTTCAACTGAATGGTCTTCCGAATTCTTTTTTTGCTGACAAGAGACTGTCAAAACGATGGCAATTAGCAATATAATTACATTTCTCATAGATTGGATGTTTTTAGTTAAGTGCTTTGACGTATTTGCTTAACAAACATTACAAAAAATCAATTCAAACTTAAAGATGCTATCTATATAGTTATTTATTTAATGATTAGTTTCCTAACAATCTCCGATTTGGAATTACGCAATCTTACAAAATACAAACCATTTTTTAGAGCAGACACATCTATTTGCCGTTCACTAACATCAGATAGTGTAGTACTTAGAACTCGTTTCCCTAAAACATTATACACGCTAACACTAATCGTTTGGTTCATAACCTGCCCAAAATCGATATTAATAATATCGCTTGCGGGATTAGGACTTAAGTCAAACGTCTGTAAAGAAGCTTCAGCTAATGATAAATTCTCCTCAACGAATTCAGTTTCGAAAGTGTTGGTTATGATAGGTTCATTAAAGTCAAAATAAATAGCAGCAGTATTTGGTATAATATCTCCTATGGCGTATCCCGGTTTTGGCTTTATCCTATAATACACATAGCCGTTGCTACCAGCTGCATCATCTTGTTCTGCGGGTAAATAAATATTATCAAATTGCCATTGCAGATCACTTCCTACTCTGGACATTACGTAGTTGTGACTGGCATGTAGCATCTGAAATGTGGTTTCGTCCAACTGACCATCTAACATATTCTCAATTCTTACAAATATGGCTTCAGCAGTACCTACATTTTGAAATCTTATAGTATAATACAAGTACTCATCTGAAGTTGTAAAATCATTATGTATAATCTCCGGGCCATGAGCTTCCATAATATCATTTGGATCATAAGAACCAATAACCGTTTGCGATAAGCTGGAAGTATTATTCGCTTCAAAATCATCATTATCTGCTGTGGTATAAGTCGCAGTATGCGTTACCATTTCGCCAAGTGCAACATCAGCCGGACACAATAAAGAGAACTCAACATATTCTAGATTCCCAGGTTCAAGATTTACAAAGTCTAAAGTAAACCCTGTAGGTGTAGTCGTCACATTATAACTAAAACTAGAAAGTCCTGTGACACCATTAAATTCGAAAAGATCGTCATGCTCAAAAGTTATTGTTCCCGAAGTCACGACATTAGATCCGAAGTTTTTAAATAGCATTCTAACTTCGCGACTAAATCCAGGCCTCGGTGTGCCTAGAGATACCAGATACACACCTACATCGCCACACATCAGGTTATTGTCTACCGGAAAGTTCACTTCTACAGTTTCTCCTAATGAAGCCGTAACACCACTTATAACACTGCTTTCAACATTATAACAGTCCTCATAATCTCCATATATATTATAGGCAATCTCATAAACATCATTGACATCAGAAACGGATATATAATACTTACCGCTTGAAGAATTAATCTCATGGATCACACCATCATTATTAACCTCATAAGTGTAATACCCATTTCTAAATCTAAACTCTTCGTCATCAAAAACATCATCTGAATTTTCATCATAAAAAGCAGCTCCTGTAATGGCCCCAACAAATTCAGAACACGATACCTCAAAACCTATTGGCGGCACATCACCAGCTTCACAACTAGTGCTATATGCTTCAATACGAACCGAAATACGATCGCCTGTTGATACCACAGTTAGCCCGTTAAGATCCCCATTATTAGTCCCATTATATAACTCAATGCTACCATCCGAATCGTATATGATAACACGTTCGGTATTGACATCCAATTGCCCTGAAGTAAAGGTCACTGTTAAGGGTGATCCTTCATTACTAATGAAATTATATTGCCACTCATAGCCACTCGAATAACACTCCGTAATTACTAAAGGCGTTGGTCCACAGATGACTTGAGTATCGCCACAAGAAGCATCTACTATCAATGTAAAACTCACTACCGAATAACAATCTATACCTTCAGCTCTGGCATATATCGTTTGAGGATTAGTGATATTTGTATATGGAGTTACTAAGGCGTTTACATCGGCTTCAGCATCCGCTTGCGTTTCGTGATATGTAATACTAAGACCAGCAATACCATTGGCTATCTCATCACTTTTAACCGTTAAATCAACACTGGCATAACCATCACCATCAGGATCACAAACTACTAAATCCGTAGGATTAGCTACGGGAGGTCCGGGAATAAATGTTACCAATATTTCGTCCTGATATATAATTTGTGAGGATATAAATACCTGTACAATATATTCTCCAGAGGTATGAACACTTAACGTTGCATTAGTTTCACCAGCGATTGGAAATCCTTCAAAGTACCATAAATACGTACTTGCTCCTGTTGTTGTGGCATCTAAAATAACCGTGCTCCCTTCACAAGCTGTAATGTCTTCTCCTAAATCGACTTGAGAAAATCCGTAAAATGAAAAAATGCTTAAAAACAGAACGAGTAGTTGTCGCTTCACAATAACAAAATTTGGTTGATCTTTAAAATAGAGAAACAAGTTAAACAAAAAAAGCTACATAAGGATCAAATCATTTTTTTCTCTAAAAAAATGCCTAAAATAGTTCTTAAGGAATAATGTAAATTTGCAAAAATCATCGCATTAGAACTGGTATTCAATGGCAAAAATTATAAGTAGTGTTCAAAACCCTCTGGTTAAACGAATTGTACTGTTAAAAGAAAAGTCTCGCGAACGTAAAAAGGCTAACCTATTTATTATTGAAGGTAAGCGTGAACTTTCTTTAGCCATTAAAGGCGGTTACAAGATTCAAACCCTCCTCTACTATCAAGATCTGTTTTCTGAAAGTGAGGCCAAGGCTATGGCACGTTATCATATAGAGGTCATAGAAATCTCTAAAGAAGTCTTTCAAAAACTGGCACATAGGGAAACTACCGAAGGCGTAATTGCTTTGGTATCGTCTAAAAATCATGACCTTGAAAGCCTTAAACTCACTTCAAAGAACCCACTCATTCTAATAGCTGAAGCTCCGGAAAAACCTGGAAATATAGGCGCGCTATTAAGAACAGCAGATGCTGCAAATGCAGACGCTGTTATTATTGCGAATCCAAAATCGGATCTCTATAACCCAAACATCATTCGATCTAGTGTAGGTTGTGTGTTTACCAATGAAATAGCCACTGCAAGTACAGCAGAAGTTATTGCTTTTTTAAAACATTATAATTTCAACATATTTTGTGCCGCATTGCAAGCTTCCGAACCGTATCATCTTCAAGATTACACCTTACCGACAGCAATAGTAGTTGGTACTGAAGCTACAGGATTAACAGAAGCATGGTTGAAAGCTTCAACTCAAAATGTCATTATACCTATGCAAGGTGTTATTGATTCTATGAATGTTTCCGTTGCTGCAGGAATACTTATTTTTGAAGCCAAAAGACAACGCGATTTCAAATAACAGATATTATGAGTGCTCAAGACTTATTCTTCATTATTATTGCTTTGATCGTCATCAATTTTATTCTTGATAAACTCATTGATGCCTTAAATGCTAAACATTATAACGATCCAGTACCTAAAGAACTCCATGATGTTTATGATGATACTGAATATAAGAAATCGCAAGACTATAAAATCACCAATTACAAGTTTGGTGTATGGTCTTCTCTGTTCTCATTGGTATTAACTCTGGCTTTTTTAGTTCTGGATGGGTTTGAGTATGTCGATGATATTGCCCGAAGTTACTCTGAACATCCAATAGTTATCGCCTTGATATTCTTTGGCATTATTATGATAGGTAGTGATATACTTACTACGCCTTTTGGTTACTATAAAACTTTTGTAATCGAAGAACGGTTTGGTTTTAACAGAACGTCTAAAGCTACTTTTGTTTTAGATAAATTAAAAGGCATACTCATGACAGGAATCCTCGGAGGTGTCATTATATCATTGATTGTTTGGTTCTATCAGCTCACAGGCGATCAGTTTTGGCTATATGCCTGGGGAATTGTTGCCCTATTCACAGTATTTATGAATATGTTTTATTCGAGACTTATAGTCCCTTTGTTTAATAAGCAAACTCCTTTGGAAGAAGGTGAGCTACGTCACAAAATTTCAGATTATGCCAAATCGGTTGGTTTTAATCTCAGTAAGATTTTTATTATTGATGGTTCTAAACGCAGTACTAAAGCCAATGCTTACTTCTCTGGTTTGGGTAATGAAAAGCGCGTGACTTTATACGATACATTGGTTAAGGATTTAGATGACGATGAAATTGTAGCGGTATTGGCCCACGAAGTAGGACATTACAAAAAAAAACATATCATTTTCAATCTATTAGCGTCGTTATTAGTTACCGGACTAACGTTGTACATTTTATCCATATTTATTTCAAATCCGCTATTATCTCAGGCTATCGGAGTAGAAACCCCTAGTTTTCATGTGGGTCTGGTAGCTTTTGGTCTATTATATGCGCCTATATCTGAAGTTACCGGTCTTACAATGAACTACATTTCAAGACAATTTGAATATCAGGCAGACAACTACGCTAAAGCAACGTACAAGGCAGAGCCATTAATAACATCGCTTAAAAAGCTATCTAAAAACAGCCTAAGTAACCTTACACCACACAGAGCATATGTATTTATGCACTACTCGCATCCTACATTACTAGACAGGGTTAAAAATCTAAACCGGTAATCATTCTGCAGTATTTAAAACACTTACAATTTCCATAGTCAAAACTATTGCCCATTAATTTTGGTTTTATTACATTAGTTCTATGACAGAAGTGGATATTGAAAAAGAGAACACCGCAATCACCAAAGCATACAAGGAGCTGCTAAAGGTGAGCTATCAAACGCTAAGCAAAGACGATAAAAAGTTAATCCGCCAGGCTTTTGAAGTGGCTATGGATGCCCATAAAGATCAAAGGCGAAAATCAGGAGAAGCTTATATCTTCCACCCTATTGCTGTAGCTAAAATTGTAGCTCAGGAAATTGGCTTGGATGCTACAAGTATAGCTGCGGCACTACTTCATGATGTTGTTGAGGACAATCCTAATTATACCATTGCTGACATTGAGCAGATGTTTGGAGAAACTGTAGCACGAATTGTGGACGGACTCACCAAAATATCTTCGCTCAAAAAAGACATGGATGTGTCTTTACAAGCCGAAAACTTTCGCAAAATGCTGTTAACGCTCAACGAAGATGTTAGAGTGATCATTATAAAAATAGCTGATCGATTGCATAATATGCAGACCATGGATTCCATGAGGTCTGACAAACAGGTAAAGATCGCTTCAGAAACCTTATACATCTATGCACCGTTAGCACATAGAATAGGGCTTTATAATATTAAAACCGAACTGGAAGATCTTGGTCTTAAATATACCGAACCTGAAGTCTATAATGACATCTTGAATAAGATGCAGGAAAGTAAAGAAGAGCAAGATGCCTATATTAAATCGTTCTCTAAAGTCATCAAAGACTCTCTGGATAAGGAAGGTTTAAACTATGAGATAAAAGGGCGTCCAAAATCCATATTCAGCATCCGGCGAAAAATGGTCAAACAAGGCGTTTCTTTTGAAGAAGTTTACGATAAGTTTGCCGTTCGTATTATTTATAAATCAGATATTGAAAATGAAAAATTTCTGGCATGGAAGATCTATTCGGTAGTCACCGATCACTTCACTCCTAACCCCATCCGCTTGCGCGATTGGATATCATCGCCAAAATCTACAGGTTATGAAGCCCTGCATATTACAGTGGTAGGCCCCAAAAGCCGATGGGTAGAGGTTCAAATACGCAGTGAGCGTATGAATGAAATTGCTGAAAAAGGCTATGCCGCACACTATAAATACAAAAACGATGGTGACAAAGACGACAGTTTAGACCTGTGGATCAACCGCTTACAAGAAGCATTGGAAAGCAATGAAACGAACGCTGTGGATTTCGTGGAGCAGTTTAAACTTAACTTGTATTCTAAAGAGATCTTTGTATTCTCACCAAAAGGAGATCTAAAATCATTACCTAAAGGCGCTACGCCTTTGGACTTTGCCTTTAGCATACATACCGAAGTAGGCATGAAAACAAGAGGTGCAAAAGTTAATGGTAAGCTGGTACCTTTGAGTCATGAATTACAAAGTGGTGACCGTGTTGAAATTCTAACCTCAGAAAATGCAAAACCAAATGCCAACTGGTTAGATTATGCTACTACCGCCAGAGCCCGCAGTAAAATAAAATCATCTCTTAATGCTGAGAAAAAAGAAATTGCAGAAGAGGGCAAAGAGATTTTAAGACGAAAATTAAAGCAATTAAAAATTACACTTAATGAGAAATCCGTTAATGAGTTGGTCAATTATTTTAAATTGAGTACGTCGTTGGATTTGTTCTATAGAGTTGGTATTGGCTCCATTGATAATACCATGCTAAAAAGCTTTGTGTCTTCGAGAAGCAATGCCATTGTCAGCTATATCAAAAATAAGATCCGAAGATCGGATTCGTCTAAAGACATCGATAAAGACGAAATTACATCCAAGTATGATATGCTGGTCTTTGGAAAAGAAGAAGAACGCCTTAATTATACCTTAGCATCCTGTTGTAATCCCATTCCCGGCGATGATGTTTTTGGATTCCTAACCATTAATGACGGTATCAAAATACACAAAAAGAACTGTCCTAATGCTTTGAGTTTACAATCTAATTATGCCTACAGAATTATGCAGGCCAAATGGATTGATTCATCGCAACAAGAATACACTTCTCAGATCACACTATCCGGAATTGACAATCTGGGACTGGTTAATGATATTACCAGAGTGATTTCAGCCAATATGCATGTTAACATGAAGAGTATTAGTTTCTCTAGTGATGATGGCGTATTTTCAGGAAAGATCACAGTGGTTGTTAAGAATAAAAATATGCTAAAGAAACTTATGGACAACCTCAAAAAAATTAATGGTATAGAGAAAGTTACCAGAGTTTAAAAATTGTGTAAATTTGCAGCGAATTATGAATGTAAGTACAGAAGAAAGTAATCAGGAAATTGTAAAACGTGTTTTTACACAATTTCTTGAAGAGAATAGTCACAGAAAAACCCCTGAGCGTTATGCCATACTTCAGGAGATTTACGATAGTGATGAGCATTTTGATATCGAATCACTCTATATCAAAATGAAGAACAAAAACTATCGTGTAAGCCGTGCTACACTCTACAATACTATTGAGCTATTGCTAGAATGCTCTCTGGTACGTAAACATCAGTTTGGTCAAAATCAGGCACATTACGAAAAGTCCTATTTTGATAAGCAACATGATCATGTCATCCTTACAGATACGGGTGAGGTTATTGAATTCTGTGATCCTCGCATTCAATCCATAAAAAAAACTATCGAAGAAGTTTTTGACATTCAAATTACTAACCACTCTTTATATTTCTACGGAAATCGAAAGCAAAACGACTAACTCACTTTTATAATGGCGGTAGATTTACTACTTGGTTTACAATGGGGAGACGAAGGCAAAGGAAAAATTGTTGATGTTCTTACCTCTAAATACAATATTATTGCACGTTTTCAAGGTGGTCCAAATGCAGGACACACTTTAGTCTTTAATGGCAAAAAGCATGTTTTACATACCATTCCGTCGGGGATTTTTCACGACAACACTATTAATCTGGTGGGTAATGGCGTCGTTATTGATCCTGTCATCTTTAAAAAAGAATTGGATAAACTGGACGAGCAAAATGTAGATTACCGAAAGTCATTATACATTTCACGAAAAGCTCATATCATACTACCAACACACCGCCTGTTAGACGCAGCCAGTGAAGCTTCAAAAGGTAAAGCTAAGATCGGTTCCACACTCAAAGGTATTGGTCCGACATATATGGATAAAACCGGAAGAAATGGTATCAGAGTCGGTGATATAGAATTGGCCAATTGGAAAGATAAATACAGAACATTAGCTGATAAACACGAAGCTATGATCTCGTTTTATAACGTCGATATTCAATACGATCTTGAAGAATTAGAGCAGGATTTCTTTGAAGCCATTGAAACACTGAAAACTTTAAAATTTATTGATTCTGAAGAATACATTCATCAGGCGCAAACATCTGGAGAATCTATACTTGCTGAAGGTGCACAAGGTTCATTACTCGATATAGATTTTGGGACTTATCCATTTGTCACCTCATCCAATACTACTGCTGCTGGTGCGTGTACAGGATTGGGAGTTGCTCCAAATGCCATAGGAGAAGTATACGGCATCTTTAAAGCTTATACTACCAGAGTAGGCTCAGGTCCTTTTCCTACCGAATTGTTTGATGAAGATGGAGAAACCATGGGGCGTGTCGGTCATGAATTTGGTGCTACCACCGGACGACCAAGACGCTGTGGATGGCTGGATTTGGTCGCTTTACGATATGCCTGTCAAATCAATGGTGTCACACAACTGATCATGATGAAAGGCGATGTGCTTTCGGGATTCAAAACGTTAAAGGTTTGTACATCTTATAATTATAAAGGCAAAGAAATCAAACACTTGCCTTACAATATTGAAGCTGAAAATGTAACGCCGATATACACAGAGTTGAAAGGTTGGGATGCTGACCTTACAGGAATGACCGAGGCTTCTCAACTGCCAGAGGCATTAAACAATTACGTTACATTTTTAGAAGACGAGCTTAATATTCCCATAACTGTAGTCTCTGTTGGACCAGATCGTAAGCAAACCATTGTCAGAAAAGAATTGTAAGCTTGTTATTGGTCTGATCATTGATGTTAAAAAAAATGTTAACTGACAATAAAGCAAAACTAAAAGTGTTATTTTGCTTTGTAAATCATCATAATTTGAAAGGTTTTAGGAGCATTATATTTTTAGCATTGACACTTCTTTCAATGCATACACTATCGGCACAGCAGCCTAAACGTATTACCATTGAGTATGCTGGTAAAGGTTTTACTGAAGCCAATAGAGAAGACGGCGCCATTACTTTTTTGAGAGATAATACCCAACAAATCCATTTTGTACATGAAGGTATAAATATGTGGTGCGACAAAGCCATATACTACGAAAAAGAAGACTTTATTGAAGCGTTTAGTAATGTAAGAATGCAACAAGGTGACAGTATCAATATGTCAGCCAAATACGTAGAGTATAGTGGAAAAACACAATTGGCATTTGCCAGTGGCGATGTCATACTAACAGAGCCAAAATCTACATTAACTACCGATACACTGTACTTTGATCGGGCCAAACAACAGGCCTATTACGAAACCAAAGGTAAAGTCGTAAGGGATTCTTCAGGAACTATTACAAGTCAGGTTGGTCGTTACTACATGAATTCCAAAAAATATCGATTTCTGAAAGATGTTAAATTAGTAAATCCCGATTATGTTTTAGACACCAACCAATTGGATTTTTATTCTGAAACCGGACATGCTTACATGTACGGCCCTTCAACAATTACGGGAGAAACCAGTAAAATCTATTGCGAACGAGGGTTTTATGACACCAATAACGACACTGGTTATTTTGTAAAGAAATCCAGAATAGATTATGATAACAGGGTCGTAGAAGGCGATAGCATGTATTTTGACAGAAATACCAATTTCGCATCCGCTTCAAATAATATTAAGGTCACAGATACCATAAATAATAGTATCATTAAAGGGCATTATGCCGAAGTATATAAGGATAAGGATTCTGTGTTTATTACCAAGCGTGCCTTAGCAATCACCGTACAGGAAAAAGATTCCGTTTATATGCACAGTGATACACTGATGGTTACGGGACCGCCAGAACACCGTATTACCAGAGCTTATTATAATGTAAGATTATTCAAATCTGATTTGGCTGGTAAAGCAGACTCTGTTCATGTCGATCATAAAACAGGACTTACACAAATGCTCAATTTGGCACGCTTTAATAAAGGAGACGCGTTTTCCATAGATCGAAAACCTGTATTGTGGAATGTGGAAAATCAGATGACCGGAGATACCATCCATTTGATTTCTAATGTAGAAACCGAAAAATTAGACTCTCTAAAAGTATTTAACAATACCTTTATTGTAAGTAAAGATTCTTTGAGTAGTGACGGCTACAATCAGATCAAAGGGCAACGTTTAATTGGCCTTTTTAGAGATAATGAATTGTACAATGTAGATGTTATTAAAAATGCTGAAGGTATTAACTACTTAAGGAATGATACCAACGAATTGATTGGTATAGACAAAAGGAAATCCGGCAGTATCAATTTAAAGATTGAAGGAAAGTATAGAATTGTCACCTTTATCAATCAAATTGATGGTAATATTTACCCGGAAACTCAATTTCCTGAAAATGCAAGGCGACTCAGAGGGTTCGATTGGCGTGGCGATGAACGCCCCAATAGTGTTGAAGATTTATTTAAAGACGATCCTCCGCTTAAGCTTCCAAAAATAAAAGGCCTCGATGCTTTTGTTCCGGAGGAAGAGTTCATCGACGAAGCACTTCTGAAACGTGTAGAAGCTGCAAAACCTGATGCACCGGATAAAGACAATAAAGCTGCGCGAAGGATCTCAAAAGACAGTATTCCTTCAAAAAAGGAAACAAAAGCAAAGCTGATACCGGCAATGAAAGCTAAAAAGCAATCCTCTGGTAATTAATGAAAGACGATTTTTTTAAATATCAGGCACAAACTACACCTCACCCTCTGGCCATGGAGATTAGTCATGCCAAAGGTTCCTATATTTATGATACTGATGATAAAGCCTATCTCGATTTTGTAGCCGGCGTATCAGCCTGTAGTCTTGGTCACAGGCACCCAAAAGTTGTAGCTGCAATTAAGGCTCAACTGGACCAATACATGCATGTCATGGTCTACGGCGAATACGTACAACAACCTGCGGTAGAACTGTCCAAGCTATTAGCAAAACATCTACCACATCCTTTGGAATCTACCTATCTGACAAATTCAGGAACTGAAGCTATTGAAGGGGCCATAAAATTAGCCAAACGCGCTACAGGCAGAAGCGAAATTGTAGCCGCTCATCATGCCTATCATGGGAATACCATGGGAGCACTCAGTGTTATGGGATATGAGGAGCGTAAAAAAGCATATCGTCCTTTAATACCAGATACACGCTTCATCACTTTTAATAAAACTGAAGATTTACAATTCATCACTACAAAAACTGCAGCGGTACTTTTAGAGACCATACAAGGAGGTGCCGGGTTTATAGAACCTGAAAACGATTACCTTTCTATGGTAAAAGCTCGATGTGAAGCTGTAGGCGCATTATTGATATTAGATGAAATTCAACCGGGTTTTGGAAGAACAGGAACCTTGTTTGGATTTGAAAACTATAATTGCACACCCGATATTTTAGTTACAGGTAAAGGCTTGGGAGGCGGTATGCCAATAGGTGCTTTTACAGCATCACACGAATTAATGGCTTTATTAAAAGACAATCCTAAATTAGGTCACATTACTACTTTTGGCGGTCATCCTGTAATTGCAGCTGCTGCACTTGCAACATTAAAAGAAATTACGCAAACCGATCTTATCGCTGAAACATTAGAAAAGGAACAGCTCATAAGAACGCAGCTCAAACATCGCTATATTAAAGAGATAAGGGGTAAAGGTTTAATGTTAGCGCTGATTATGGAATCTGCTGAAATTGCCAATAATTTAGTTCTTAAATGCCAAGATGAAGGTCTAGTTCTTTTCTGGTTACTTTTTGAGTCCAGTGCCGTCAGAATAACACCGCCATTGACTATTTCCGATAATGAAATCCTTAAAGGGTGCCAAATTATAATGGATGTTCTGGATACATTGTAAGAATGATTTTTACATCACATTAATACAAGTCACTGACATACAACCTAATAAATATTAAAATCCCTCTCCAACCTACTGTTAATTATTTTGTTAAAAACAATAAGCGCTTGGAACTAAACATTGAAACGATAACGCTAAATTTATTCTAGTGAAATAATTACACTGCTTATGGATTATAGTCAAAACGACGACCACAACAACATCTCACTCACCAGATTTGAATCAATGCTAAAAACTAATGACGTTTTATTTTTTGATTCAAACGAATTTGAAAACATTATTCACCACTATCTCGAAAACGGAAAAATTGCCTTGGCAAAAAAAGCCATTAAGCTTGGATTAGAACAACATCCCAGTTCTATTAACCTTAGATTATTTCAGGTAGAGATATTAGTTATAGAAAACAAATTCAACGACGCCGATGAGATTTTGAATCACCTCCATAAGTTAGAGCCTAATAATGAGGAAATCTATATTCAAAAAGCCAATGTACTATCTAAACAAGACCAGCACGAAAGTGCTATAAACACATTATTAATAGCACTTAAGTTATCTTCATCTCCGGAAGATGATTCTGATTTGTACGCTTTAATTGGTATGGAATATCTGTTTATGGATCAGTTTGATAATGCCATCGTATATTTCAAGAAATGTCTGGAATGTGACATGACGGATTATTCGGCATTACATAATATTATTTATTGTTATGACTTCCTGAATAAAAACGAAGAAGCTATTGAGTATCTTAATGGCTATCTGGATATGAACCCGTACTGTGAAGTTGCTTGGCATCAATTAGGGCGTCAATATTTCACTATAAAAGAATATAAAAAGGCAAATGCAGCCTTTGATTTTGCCATAATCTCTGACGACACTTTCATAGGTGCCTATTTAGAAAAAGGTAAAGTTCTGGAGAAGCAGCAAAAATATACAGAAGCCATTGAGCAATATAAAATCACTATGGCATTAGATGACCCAACATCTTTTGCGCTGTTGAGAATTGGTTATTGTCATGAAAAACTAAAAAACGATGATCTGGCTGTTCAGTTCTTTGAAAAAACCATTAATGAAGATCCATTATTAGATAAAGGATGGATTGCCATAACGCGATTTTATCTAAAGAAACAAAATTACCAAAAGGCGCTTTATTATATCAATAAGGCCATTAACATAGATAGTGAAAATGTCCTTTACTGGAAATTATTTTCGCAAATCAATCATCGCCTTAACTTTTTAGAAGAAGCAGAACGTGGTTATAAAAATACTTTAGAACTAGGAAACTATGAACTAGACACCTGGTTGAACCGAAGTGACATCTTAATCCAACTTGGAGAATATGAAGCTGCTGTATATAATTTGCTTCAGGCTATTGAATTTTATCCTGAAAATGCAGAAATCGAATTTCGATTAGGGGGACTATATTTCAAACTCTTGCAATCCGAAAAAGGAAGATACCATCTCAAAAATGGTATGCGACTTAATGAAGAATATGATTTCATTATCACAGAATTGTTCCCTAACCTTACAGATAAGCCTGTAGTAAAAGATATTATTTCAAATTCTAAAAAATCTTCCAACTAAAAATCCATACCTTTACGTTTCTTATTTTTTTAAGGAATGCAAAGACGATTTATAGATTATTTATGGATTACCTTTAAGGGTATAGCCATGGGAGCAGCAGATGCCGTTCCTGGAGTTTCAGGGGGTACTATTGCCCTAATATCGGGAATTTATGAGGAATTGATCACCACCATTGGTAACATTAATCTGTCTTTAGTAGCTACATTAAAAAAACATGGTTTTAAGGCCTTCTGGCAGCAGCTCAATGGCAACTTTGTTACTGCGTTGTTTATAGGCATTCTCATAAGCTTTGTATCCTTTATGAGAATTGCGAAATACCTCATAGAACACCATCCCATACTCATCTGGTCGTTCTTTTTTGGACTCATCGTAGCCAGTATATTTTTTGTCGGCAAGCAAATTAAATCCTGGAAGCCAAGCAGTATTATTGCCCTATTATTTGGTGCATTTATAGCTTACTATATCTCTACATTACCCTCTTTAGGAAACAATGACAGCTTATACTTTTTGTTTATAGCCGGTGCTATTGCTATTTGCGCCATGATCTTACCCGGCATCTCTGGAGCTTTTATTCTGGTCATTCTAGGTGCTTATAAAACACTAAGCGATGCCATTCATGATTTTGACCTTAAAAAAATCCTGATCTTTTCTTTGGGCGCCATAATAGGGTTGCTCAGTTTTAGTAAAATATTGAAATGGCTTTTCAGGAACTATCACAATACAACTTTAGCCTTGTTAACAGGGTTTATAATAGGTTCGCTAAATAAGGTATGGCCCTGGAAAAAAGTCCTCACATGGCGTTTGAATTCCGATAATGTCAAGGTTCCTTTAAATGAAGAAAGTATATCGCCATTAACTTATGATGGAAATCCACAAATAGCATTAGCCATTGTACTAATGCTTAGTGGTTTTTTAACTATTTTTATCTTGGAACGAATAGGTAAAAAAAAGCAATAAATTGGAAAGCACAAGAACGTTAAAAGACAGATTATTCCTGGTTATTAAGGGTCTTGCTATGGGAGCTGCCAATAAAGTCCCGGGCGTTTCTGGTGGTGTTGTTGCTTTCGTAGCTGGTTTTTATGAAGAATTTATTTATTCGCTACAACGTGTCAATCGCACAGCTTTCAAGTTATTTATTAATGGTCGTTTTAAAAGCTTTTATCATTATATAAATGGCAGATTCATAAGCTTATTATTTTTAGGAATGATCATAAGCTATTTTAGTGTTTCTAAGCTATTAGATTACTTAATCATACATTACGAGCTGTATGTATGGAGTTTATTCTTCGGTATGATCGTAGGATCCATATACTACATCAATAAAGATTTTAAAGATTGGAACAGAAAAACCATCATCGCTTTAATCATTGGTGCATTAATTGGCCTTAGTATTAGTTTTTTAGATCCTGCCAAACAAAATGACAATCTGTTTTTTGTGTTTTTCTGTGGTATTATTAGTGTTTCCGGAATGACACTTCCCGGATTCTCAGGCTCTTTTATTTTAATCCTTCTGGGCAATTATGTACTTCTGTTGGTCGATTCTGTAAACGCATTATACGATACGCTGTTTGAGATGCTTAATGGTGATTTTTCATTTACAGAAAATGCCGAACGCTTAAGAATGCTTAAGGTACTTGCGGTATTCACCTTAGGTTCTGTAGCTGGTCTAGTGACATTTTCTCATGTCTTGAATTATATCTTGCGTAATTATAAGAGTATTACTTTAGCTACTATCATTGGATTTATTATTGGCTCTTTGGGTGTGGTATGGCCATGGAAAGAAACGGTTTATAAAAAAGCTACTGACGGGTCTTTTGTTTTGGATTCCTCTGGAAAACAGATCATTGAAAATTACCGTCGATATTTACCGGAATTTGGTACCGAAACTTACTGGGCAATTCTGTATATTGCCCTTGGAATCCTTATAATTTTAGGATTGGAATGGTATGGAAAACGCACTAGAGCAATTAAATCCTGAGTTTGGTTTAATAGGTAAAAACATTTCTTATTCTTTCTCTAAAAATTACTTTGCTGAAAAGTTTAAAAAGGAATTATTACCATACAGCTATCAGAATTTTGATATCTCTTCCATAGATGATTTCAAAAAGATCATAGCACAAAACCCCAACCTAAAAGGCTTAAATGTTACCATTCCATATAAAGAAGCTATAATTCCGCATTTAGACATTATCAATAAACGTGCAGACAAAATTGGTGCTGTCAATACTATCAGAATTACTAAAAAAGGAAAACTTATAGGATATAATACGGATTATTACGGATTTAGGAAATCTTTGAAACCTCTGCTAAAGTCTCATCATAAAACGGCCTTAATCTTAGGCACGGGAGGCGCATCTAAAGCCATAGCTCATGCACTAAAAAAAATGGGGATAGCATTTGATTATGTCTCAAGAGATTTCAAAAAAGGCGTCAAGTTTCTTTATACTGACCTTACCGATGATATCATTTCGTCCTATTCTATCATTATCAATTGTACACCTGTGGGTACATTTCCAAATGTCAATCAATGCCCTGACATTCCTTACGATGCCATCACATCAAATCATATACTATACGACCTCATATATAATCCAAGTCAAACAAAATTTTTAAGTGTGGGTGATATTAAAGGTGCTACGACGTGTAATGGCTTGGAAATGCTGAAACTTCAGGCAGATAAAGCCTGGAAGATTTGGAATCGTTCTTAATTTAAAGCATTGTTACGTTTCCTTTTGGATTTCTAAAGCTTGTTGTTATCTTTATTGTTTAATTATGTAAAAAACGTTGATTAAATGTTAGAGAATGATAACCTGCAAGATGCAGATGGAAAAAAAGAAGTAACCCCAGAAGAAACTGGTACTGCTCCAACTGAAAACTCTGAAGCTATTGATATAGCGCCTGAAGACATCTCAGATAGCAACCCTGCAACAGAAGTTAGTGAAAGTCCTGCAACTGAAATTGAAAACTCAGAACAGGATCATGTAGAAGAAATTGAAGCTTCGAATGCCGAAGATGCTGAAGATGAGGATAATCATGAACGCCATAAACTTGAGGCTAAAGATTATCATGCCATGAGTATGGAACAACTTGTGGATGAATTTGAAAAGCTATTGCATCATCATAAAATACAGACCATTTCGTCTCACATTAACGAGATCAAATCCGAATTCAACTCTAAGTATAATGCATTATTAGAAGAAAAAAAGGATGAATTTCTCAATGATGGTGGAAATGAGATCGATTTTTATTATTCTAACGATACTAAAAAACGTTTTAACAGTGCCTATAAAGCGTATAAGACTAATATCAATGCATATTATAAGGACCGAGAACAAAACTTAAAAAATAACCTCAACAACAGACTATCTATTATTGAGGAAATTAAAGGTTTACTCAATGTTGAAGAAAATATTAATTCTACTTACAAGCACTTTAAAGAGCTTCAAGAGCGTTGGCGTAATGCGGGTCCAATACCAAGAGACAAGTATAACAATGCTTGGAACTCTTACCATCACCATGTTGAACGTTTTTATGACTTTTTACATCTTAATCGCGATCTGCGAGACATGGATTTTAAGCATAATTTAGAGCAGAAACTGAAGATTATAGAGCAAGCAGAAGCATTGGCGGCAGATGATAATATCAATAGAAGTTTTAGAGAGCTTCAAGTGCTACATAAGCTTTGGAAAGAAGAGCTGGGACCTGTGGCTAAGGAACATCGCGAAGACATATGGGAACGGTTTAGTAATGCTACAAAAATTATACACGATAAGCGCCAAGCCTACTACAAGGATCTTGATAAAGCTTACGAAGCTAATTTGGTAAAAAAAGAAGAGATCATTGCCAAAATCATAACTATAGGAGAAGTACAATCTGAATCTCATAGCGTTTGGCAAAAAAACATAAAAGCTATTGAAGCCCTTCGTCAGGATTTCTTTAATGCCGGAAAAGTACCTTTAAAGGTTAATGAAGCCACCTGGGCTAAATTTAAAGAAGCTGTCAGAAGCTTCAATCGCAAGAAAAATACATTTTATAAGAATTTAAAGAAAGATCAGTACGAGAATCTTCAAAAGAAAAAAGATCTTATTAAAATTGCCGAGGACAATAAAGACAGTGACGATTTTGATACTGTTACGCCGTTGATGAAGAAAATTCAGAACGATTGGAAGCATATAGGTCATGTACCCCGAAGAGATAGCGATAAAATATGGAAGCGTTTTAAAGCGGCTTGTAATCATTATTTCGATCGGTTACATGCCGAACGAAAAGCCGAAAACAAAGAGCTTTATGAAGCTTTTGATAAAAAGACAGCGCTATTAGATGGCTTAAAAGCTATGGAACTCACAGGTGACGATAAAAAGGATATTGAAACCCTCAAAAGTAAAATATCGGAATGGAAGTCTGTAGGAAGTGTCCCGGATAATAAGCGATTTATTGAAGGTAAATTTTATAAGGCCATTGATGCTGCTTTTGACAAGCTTAAAATGGATAAGGCCAAGGTAGATATGATAAAGTTTGAGAACAAACTTGAAAACCTATCTAACCCGGATAATACGAGGCTGTTAGATAACGAGCATAATTTCATTCGTAAAAAGATCGACGAAGTTAAATCAGAAATCAATCAGCTCGAAAACAACCTACAGTTCTTCTCTAATGTTAAGGACGATAATCCATTGGTAAAAGAAGTACATAAAAATATCGATAAGCACAAGAAAGAATTAGAGAACTGGAAAGAAAAACTTAAAAAGTTGAAGGATATGTATTAAGCTATCCTAAGCTAAAAGTATATTAAGAGAAGGGACTGTATTTTTACAGTCCCTTCTTAATTCAATTCTTAATAATTGCCGCTATTTGATTAAGCTTATTCATCTTCTCAATTAAATCACCCTTAATTGCCACAACCGCAGGTTTTGGTATATGATCATTATCAAAAGGCCATTGACTTGTTGGTTGATTTAAATCTCTTGTTTGTTCTCCCGGGTGTTGTACACTCAAAAATAAGGTTTTACCATCAGGAGAAAACCATGGTCCGGTAAGTTCAGCATCTTTAGGTGCAGAAGCTACCCTGATTACTTTTCCAGCATCCTTTCCATACCTGGGAATTACAAATAAACTATTATTTTTAAAAGGCATATATGGCCCTTCTTCCTTATTCATAGCGCTTCCAGACATATCTGAGGTTATCCAAAGGTTTCCGGATAAATCAAAGGCCAGGTTATCCGGGCAGGAAAATCCACTCTCTTCGCCTCCGGCTTTATAAGTAGAAGCTTTGAATGTTAATGCGTCGAATTGACCATCTGTTTCTTCAATTTTTAATATAGAACCATGGAAATCGTCTTTAGCTTTATTATTGGTTAACGAAACAAATATATTTCCGGTCAGAGGATCAATTTCAATATCTTCAGGGCGATTTAACGCACTAGCCCCCAACAGCTTTGCAGCTTCTCTAGCTCTGACAAGTACTTCTGTTTGATCTTTGAATCTTTCTTTTAAAATGGGTTGGCTTTCCCAATCTAATGCCAACCACTTTCCATTGATGGTATCTGCAACATATAGTGTCCCCTCTTTCAATGATCCGGGTTTAGATCCTATGAATTTATATAAATGCTCATCGTTTTTATCATCTCCTGTGTAAGCTACCACGCGCTTGTCTTCTAATTCATACAGGGTGCAACATTCGTGTGCAAATCTTCCTAAAGCTACGTGTTTTTGGGTCTTTCCATCTTTTGGATCTACTTCGACTACCCAACCATAGTGTTCTGGCGGGTATTCATAGAACTTCTCCCACCCATAATGACTTGATCTATGTGTTGGCACATCGTTTTCATCGTATTCGGTTTCTCCAAAAAAGCCATCATAGTTTTCTTCGCAGGTAAGAAAGGTTTTCCACGGCGTAATGCCTCCCGAACAATTACTTAGCGTTCCAATCGCTGTGGTTTTTCCTTTGATTGGAGTATCCCAATTCAGTTGAATTGGTGTTTGCGCTGTAATTCGCCTGTTCAACGGATCATTTTGTACAATCTTCCATGTTCCGTTTTCTTCTTTGATTCTGACTATGCTCCCGCCTACATCGTACATCTCTTTATGTACTTGTTCTAATGTTTTATGCTCTGGGGAATTATTCATTGCATCAAAACCGGATACAAAAAGTGGATTTATATATTCATGGTTTACCCATAAAAGCCCATCTTTTGGATTTTCTTCATCTAAAGGAATGTAACACGTAAAGTCATTGTTGAATCCAAAGGTATCATTATGATTAATCTTATCACCCCATTTTGCAACAACATGATAGTTTAAGCCTTTAGCAAGAAGCAAGTCATCCTTATCAGAAGGCAACAACCCTTCTAATACAAGATCTCCTAATCTTTTAAGGTTTTCTATAGATTTATCTTCAATACCTAAAGGTTTGCTATTATTACCACAAGCAACTAAAAAAGGTGGTGTTATTATAGCTCCTAAACTTGCCTTTCCTATGAAGGAAATAAATGCTCTTCTTTTATATGTTTTCATATCAATTCAAACGATACCTTTTCATATCCATGATATCCGGGTATATGTCTTTAAAACTATGCTTTTGATTCGTATAAATTTTACCTTGTATTTTAATGGTGTTGCAGCCCAAATTACTTAATTCACGGTTGAGTTCTTTTATCTTATTGTTAAGAAAAGACGAAAGAATTGAAAACGGATACTGTCCGGTTTTCAAGAACACTTCTGAATCCGCCTCTTGCCATACAACTTTGGCATTGTAATCATCCGCAATAATAGCGTTCATGAGATCATGATGGTTTATAATATCCTTGAGCATTTGATTATTATCAGATAAAACAAACGTAATTTCTGCTATACCCTTTGTTTCTATTAGCTTAAGAATGCCTTCTACCACATTTTCATCAAATGTCACCGAGTTACCAAGGGAAGTAAAAAAATAATTTTCCGCTTTGAAAGCTTTATCAATTACAGTTTCAAGATGATCAGTTGGACAGATAAAATAGAGATATCTCTGCATTATGTTACATAAATAAGAAGCATTGAGAACGACCTATAAATCTTTGACACTAACAACTTCAAAGTTTCTTTTATCAAAATAATCATCCAGACCATAGTCTGTATTGATGATAATACCTCCCAAAAGTGTTACTTTATCAACATTAAATTCATTTTTACAGGTTTCTAGATAATTGTATATCTTTTTATTTATAACTTCATAAGTAGCTTCGGTAATGGCTTTCTGTTGATTATTACTTTCTATTATTTGCTCACGATAAGGCAGCAAGCTTTCTTCCAGTTTCATCTGTTGATAATCATCTTCATTCAGTTGTGGCTTATAGTTTTCATCTTGAAGCCGGTTCAATGCTAACATTAATGCGCCACATGAATTACCAGTTTCCTCTTGTCGCGGTCTGTACATTTTACCTAAATCCCCTTCCAGGGTAATTCCAATATGAGGCCCATAGAATATAAACGCACTCCCTTCATCAGGAATGTGATGTGCGAAAGCTGTCATACCTGTTTGTCCAACAAATGGTAATCCTCCTAATCCCCCCATAATGAAGGGTCCAAATAATACATTAAAAAATGAAGTTGAAGGCACATTGATATCATCAGAACATACTGAAGTCGCCATTAGTACCTTAGAAACGTCTATTTTGTATTCATTTTGCATTTTCCCCAGGTAATGAATAGAGGTATCTTTAGCATCCATAGCATTAGGAAAATGACTTTTTACAATCTGATCAAATTTTCTTTGAAGCATAGTATTGAATTTATATTATGAAAAATAAGTTTGTGAATTTGACTCCTTTATTGTAAAAATAAGAGATAATTTTATTAATGCAACCTAGTTGCGTTAAATAAAATTTTAAAATATAAATACAAACCCCATTCACTATTCGTAAATGGGGTTTGTCCTAACTAAACTAAATTAACCTTAATTACAACCGCTTAAATAATAATTAAGATCCTACTAAGATTATGAATCTTTAAGGATTCATTTATACTATTTACGAACAAGACATTCGTTTTGGACGTTTGAAAAATAAAAAAATCAGGTTTTTTTTAGATTGACTTTGCCTCTTCCCAATAAACATCCATCTCAGCTAATGTCATGTCCTTTAGAGGTTTGTTAAGCAACTTTGATTTTTGCTCCAGGTATTGGAATCTTTTGATGAACTTTTTATTGGTTCGTTCCAAAGCGTTTTCAGGATTTACATTTAAAAACCGGGCGTAATTGATCATAGAAAACAGGACATCTCCAAATTCGTTTTCAATTGCATCTTGATCGTCCTTGGCTATTTCTGTCTGAAGCTCATTTAGCTCTTCGCTTACTTTTTCAAAAACCTGTTCGGGCTGTTCCCAATCAAAACCAACTCCAGCCACTTTATCCTGAATACGATTGGCTTTCACCATTGCCGGTAGACTTTTTGGCACTCCTTCTAAAACACTTTGCTTGCCTTCTTTTAATTTGAGCTCCTCCCAATTACGTTTAACGTCTTCTTCATTTTCAACGGTAACATCACCGTAAATGTGCGGGTGTCGTTCTACAAGTTTATCGCAGATAGCATGGCATACATCAGCAATATCAAAATGTTGCCGTTCACTACCAATTTTGGCATAAAAGACAATATGTAGCAGAACATCACCAAGCTCTTTTTTAACCTCATCCAAATCATTATCCAATATGGCATCTCCTAACTCATACACTTCTTCAATCGTGAGATGCCTGAGCGATTCCATGGTTTGCTTTTTATCCCATGGACATTGTGCTCGCAACTCATCCATAATGATCAGTAGACGTTCAAAGGCTTTTAATTGTTCTGCTTTATCTGACATCAATCTGAACTATTCTTCTTCTTCTGATACTTCTGCCTCTTCTACTAAATCAGCGAGTAAATTGTTCTTCTGAAGAATATTATACCATTGGATCACCTTTTTTATGTCTGAAGGATACACACGATCTTCATCATACTCTGGTAATATTTCAAAAAAGTATTCTTCTAAAACATCTTTGCTGTCCTTATGGCTAATGGAAGTAGGTTGGCCTGCTTCCTTAACTTTGATCGTATTTAACACTTCGGGTAAAGGCACCTCTTCTGTGAGTGTATAAATAGCAATTTCACTTAGAATGCTGATGTTACTATGTGCACCAACAGTAATTCTTTTTTTATCAGTTAAAGATTCTACCACAGCACCCGTTCGTGTCTGCGTTACGATCTTAAATAATCCCGGCTTACCGGATATGGATAATATTTTTTCTAAACTCATCGAATTTTTATTTAACGCTTTCTACTGGCTTCTGGAAAGCGCATTGGGTAATCTATTTTTATTTTGCCTTTAGAGATATTTTGCAATTTCCCTTTTATCAATCGTTTTTTAAAAGATGACAATTTATCGGTAAACAAGACCCCTTCAATATGATCGTATTCATGTTGTATGACTCTGGCAATGATACCTTCATACGTTTCAACATGCGTATTAAAGTCTTCATCTTGATATTGAATCTTTATCTTGGGTTGCCTAAACACATCTTCCCTGACATCAGGAATACTTAAACAGCCTTCATTAAAGGCCCATTCGTCACCATCTTCTTCAAGTATCTGCGCATTGATAAACGTCTTTTTAAAATCTTTCATCTGCTCGCGCTCTGCTTCAGAATAGCTTTCATCTTCTGCAAATGGTGAAGTGTCAACTAAAAATAAACGAATTGATAATCCTATTTGGGGTGCTGCTAATCCTACCCCATATGCACCATACATGGTTTCGTACATATTAGTTATTAATGCCTCTAATTTAGGATAGTCCTTATCGATCTCAGAAGCTTTACGCTTTAATACAGGATTGCCATAAGCTATTATTGGTAATATCATCTTATTTGGATTTCGATTGCAAAAATACAATTCTTAACAAGATTTAGAAGACAAATAACTTTGTAATATCAGAGTTGCGCTAATTTCATCGACAAGTGCTTTGTTTTGACGCTGCTTTTTCTTCAATCCACTATCTATCATAGTTTGAAAAGCCATCTTAGACGTAAAACGCTCATCAACACGCTCAACTGGCATTTCCGGAAGTTCTTGCTGTAATGTTTTGATGAATTTTTGAATATGAACCTCGCTCTCAGAGGCAGTGTTATCCATTTGTTTTGGCAAGCCTATTACAAATCGATCTACGGTTTCTGTTTTGATATAATCTTTCAAAAAAGTCACCAGCTCTTTGGTAAGTACTGTGGTTAAACCAGAGGCTATCAATTGCAACTCGTCAGTAACTGCAATACCTGTACGCTTTGTACCAAAATCTATAGCTAAAATTCTTCCCATGATACCGACAAAGATAAGGCAATAAAAAACTCTTCTTTCAAGATAAGAAGAGTTTTTCTACCAGCTATTAATCAGAGTAGTGATTGTTTTTTATCCCTCTATTAAAAACAAATCAATTTAACCCCTAACTATACATTAAGACACAGGGGTATTAAAAAAGTCACATTTTTTTTAAAAGAATTTTACTTCACGTATTATAAAAGTATCTTTGACTTAAGTTTATAAACCTTATGAAAGCATTACAATCTATTATAGAATCGGCATGGAATGACCGATCATTATTAAAAGAACAGCAAACTATAGACAGCATTAAAAATGTTATCAGCCTCATCGATGAAGGCTCTTTGAGGGTTGCTGAACCTACCGCTAATGGATGGCAAGTCAATGAATGGGTCAAAAAGGCTGTGGTACTTTATTTCCCTATTCAAAAAATGGAAACTTTTGAAGTTGGTATTTTTGAATATCATGATAAGATGCCTCTAAAAAAAGGATATGCTGAAAAAGGCATACGTGTAGTACCTCATGCCGTAGCCAGACATGGTGCTTACATATCCAGAGGTGTTATTATGATGCCAAGTTATGTGAATATTGGTGCTTATGTGGACGAAGGCACAATGGTAGATACTTGGGCTACGGTAGGAAGCTGTGCACAAATTGGCAAAAATGTACACCTTTCCGGCGGTGTAGGTATTGGTGGTGTTTTAGAACCTTTACAGGCGGCTCCGGTAATTATAGAAGACAATGCCTTTATAGGTTCGAGATGTATTGTAGTTGAAGGTGTAAGAGTAGAGCAAGAAGCTGTCTTAGGAGCAAACGTTGTGCTTACTGCTTCAACAAAAATTATTGATGTTACAGGTTCAGAACCTGTGGAAATGAAAGGTGTTGTACCAGCCAGATCTGTTGTGATCCCGGGAAGTTATACCAAATCATTTCCTTCCGGAAATTACAATGTCCCTTGTGCCCTTATTATTGGGAAACGTAAAGAAAGTACCAATAAAAAAACATCTTTGAACGACGCTCTAAGAACATATGATGTTGCCGTATAAATGAAAGTTTTAATCATACAACAAAAGATGATCGGCGATGTGCTCACCACAAGCATTCTTTTTGAAGCTATAAAGTCGAGATATCCCGATTATGAATTACACTATGTTTTAAACTCTCATACATTTCCCGTTGTAGAGCATCATCCACATATTGATAAGTATCATTTTTTTACTCCTGATGTTGAATCCAGTAAATTAAAATTGTGGAATTTTGCAAAGCAATTAAAACGTGAGCGTTATGATGTTGTTATTGATGTCTACTCTAAACTCTCCAGTAATCTGATCACACTGCTGTCTGGTGCCAGAGTAAAGATCTCTGTAAAAAAGAGTTATACGTCTTTCCTGTATGATCATACCTTTAAAGACAAATTAACACCTAAAACCAATGCAGGATTAGCTATTGAAAACCGATTGCAATTATTACAACCCTTGGGTATAGATCCTTCAGTTATATTTCAACCCAAAATCTACTTAACAGAAACAGAAAAACGTAATGCTAAGGAGGTTTTAGACATCAACGGTGTTAACCTTTCCCACCCTATTTATATGATTGGGGTTTTGGGAAGTAGTGCTACTAAAACTTATCCTTTAGAGTATATGGCCAGACTTATTGATGCCATCGTAGAACACAACCCATTAAGTCAAATACTGTTTAATTATATCCCCAATCAGGAAAGTGAAGCTAAAGCCATTTACAACCACTGCAGTACTGAAACGCAATCAAAGATATTCATCAATCTTTTTGGAAAAAGCCTTAGAGATTTTTTAAGCTTAACATCGCATTGTACAGCACTAATTGGTAATGAAGGGGGCGCTACAAATATGGCTAAAGCATTAGACATTCCTACTTTTACGATATTCTCTCCATGGATCGTTAAAGAAGCCTGGAATATGTTCGAAGATGGTCAAAAACACCTGTCTATTCATTTGAAAGATGTAAAGCCTGAACTATATTCTGATCAACCTAATAAAACTCTAAAAGCCAATGCGCTATCACTATATGATGCGTTCACACCAGAGCTTATCCTACCTGTATTAAAAGATTATTTAAACTGATTTTTCAATCCCGTAAGCCGTTCGGGTTATTTTACCTTTTTTGGTATCCGCTCTTATGGCTTTGTTCTTTTCAATCATTTCAGGTTTTACATACCCACGTTCATGATCTAAGTGTAAGCAAATAGCACTGTACCTAATTTGTTTGGCTTTAATACCTGCATTAAATAACCGTTCTCCCAATTCTCTGTCTTCACCACCATATTGCATACGCTCATCAAAACCATTAGCCGCAAGGATATCAGATTTCCAACCCGATGAATTGTGACCATTCCATGTCGCTGTTGTGGGGGTAAGTGTATTGAGCAATTTTGTTTTAATGCCTTTGGAGCTAATCTTATTATTCTTAAAAGACGATTTAAGGCCATGATTCTTTAACCAGCTAATGTCAAAGCAGTATTGCTTTTCAATATCGTCTTTGGTAATACACTCGCTAATAGTTAATGGCAATTTGAAATACCCTCCAGACAAGAAATAGCCTTTTTCCCTATTATCCATATGCACTTGTAAAAAGTCTTTTCTGGCTACACAATCGCCATCAGTGTATAACAAGTAATCACTATTACTGGCTACAGTAGCCTTATTGAGAATTATGGTTTTTTGAAATCCGTTGTCTTCATGCCAGATATGCTGAATGGGGTAATTTACTTTCGACGTTATGGTCTCTATAAGACGTTTGGTATTTTCATCAGAACCATCATCAGCTATGACCACTTCAAAATTTTTGAAAGTTTGGTATTCATAACTCCAAAGCACTTTTTCCAACCAAGCCGGATTATTATAAGTACTAATTATTACGGATAAATCTAATCGGTGCATTGGCTCAAAAATAGTTATTTTTACCAAAATATCAGTATCGGAAGATGATCAAACTTTCTGGAGTTATAATTACATACAATGAAGAAAAAAACATTGAAACGTGTTTAAAATCGTTAGTTAATGTTGTTGATGAAATTGTGGTTGTAGACTCGTTCTCTACAGATAATACCAAGGCCATTTGCGAGGCTTACAATGTACGGCTTATCGAACAAAAATTTCTGGGTTATATCGAGCAGAAGAATTTTGCGCTACAACAAGCCAAGTACAATCATGTTGTATCATTGGACGGTGATGAATCACTTTCAGAAACGCTTCAAAATTCTATATTAATGCTAAAACAGCATTGGAATTTTGACGGCTATTATTGTAATCGTCTCAATAATTTTTGTGGGCAATGGATCAAACATTCTGACTGGTATCCCAATAAGAAACTACGCGTATTCGATCGTACTAAAGGTGAATGGAAAGGCATCAATCCCCATGATAATGTAAAACTACATGACCCCAAAGCAAAAACAGGGCACTTGAAAGGCGATATTTTACACCTCACTTACCAAAGTTATGCTGAGTTTAATCAAAAGACCGAGTATTTCTCTACTATTGCAGCTAAAGCGTATTATGATCTTGGTAAAAAAGCACCGTTTTGGAAATTGGTCTGGAACCCTAGCTGGGCATTTTTTAAGGCCTACTTCTTAAGATTAGGTTTTCTGGATGGATTTAATGGTTTTGTCATCTGCGTACAAACGGCTAACATTACTTTTCTAAAATATTCAAAGCTACGAGAATTGATAAAAGCAAAGGGGTAATTACTTTTTCCAGAATTTCAATGTCTTTTTGAGTCGTCGTTTTCTATGGTATTTATTTTGAAATTCTTCAGTAGATGCCCACATTAACGAAAAAACCTTATCATAATCGCACCCCATACATTTGGCATACTCATCGCTCATGATCTCCACCATAAATTTATGTATTGTGAGCTTAGAAAAGTTCCGTATGCGTGTTTCAAAATCTAAAGGTTTAAATGCCATTCTATTGAGATCTACCAAATAAAATGCATAACCAGAATCATTCTTTTTAATCAATGTATTTCCTGGTGAGTGGTCTAAAAAATGAATCTGCTTTTCGTGCAACTCATACGTAAATCTTGTAAAAGCCCTTAGAATTTGTTCGTGTTCGGGATAATCAAAATTAGTAGTTAACTCCCGATAGGTCAGGTCACAATCTTGCTGCTCACTAATGTAAAAACTCTTCTTAAAAAGTAAAGGTTTCTTGTATTCATAATATGCCATTGGTTGTGGCGTACCCACCTGAAGCGCTTGCAATTTATTAGCATATTCATAAGAGCGTTGCGCCTTACTTTTTCTAAAAAACCGATAAGCGATCTGATTAATGAGATTGGGTATTCTGAAAGATTTCACATTAACCGTAACACCATTGTAATCAAATAATTTGAGTGAATTGCGGTCTTGATTTCCATAAGGTTTTCCTTTGGTATCAAAATGACTGATGATATCATCAAAAAACGCTTCGTCATTTTTGTATTTTACGTGTATGTCTTTTGTTCTACGCACTCAAATACTTATCGATACCGTTAGCGCACCATTTTAATTTTTCTGTAATGGTTCGTTGTTCGATATCATTATTAATTTCTAAACGATCCTTTGACTTCTCCAAATGATAAATATGGTATACAATACCTCTATACCTTAACCTTCTGGCACTAAGACCATAGTTATGAAACCGTAAGGCCAGTTCCGAATCTTCTCTACCCCATCCCATAAAATCTTCATTATACCCATTGACAGCTATGGCATCTGATCTAAAATACGACGTATTACAACCCCTGTATTTCTTGGAAAACTGATTCCCTTCTTTATATAAATGCCCCAGTAAAGGAATATGCAACGCTCGTGTGCGCTTTTTTATGCCTTTCGAAAACATGTTGAATTTGATCTGCTGTTTTGAAAATAATGTTGACAGGTAAAACTCTTGTATGTTAACCCTACTACCATAGAGGTACATGTTCTGTTTTGCAAAACCTAAATGGTCTTTTACATAACCCGAATGCATAATGCAATCGCCATCGGCTTGTATGATGTAATCGCCTTTGGCTCTTGCAATGGCTTTATTGAGAATCACTGATTTCCGAAACCCTTGGTCTTCATGCCAAACATGATGTATAGGCACTTTAGATTGTGCTTTATATTGGTCTATTACAGCCTTTGTATCGGCTTTTGAACCGTCGTCAGCAATAAGGATCTCATTGGGCAATTGGGTTTGACTCATGGCACTTTTCAAAACCAACTCCAATGCTTCAGGCCAATTGTACGTAGATATGATAAGACTTGATGTCAATTTCATTATTTAAATAAATATTTAAAGAATTGCCCTAAGTTCTTTTTGAAAATGAAGAATTTCGATTTGTATAAACCTTGCTCCTTTTCGTTCTTAAAGTTTTCAAACAAGGCTTCAAAGCTGTCACCTTTTACAAAATCGAGATACTTCCACTTCTCCGGTTCCAGGAAAAAGAAATTTTCCATGTCTTTATAGTTAGACTCATTAACACTATCCCATTTTTTCATGAAACCTTCCAGATCAACTTCGGTATTGTGTCCCCAATTGGTCAATTTGGTGATCAGATCTTCCCGATCTCTGGCCAACGATTCGTGTAAGATTAGCGCATTAAAATACACCACTTTACCACCTGTTTTCCTTCCCACTTTATAATCTGGAAAATTTGTAGCCACTACCGTTTTAGTTGCCTCATTAACATACAAATAGCCATTTTCCGTTTTCTTATACAGACTTACATGAAAAGGTTGTATTTGTATTTTCTTCTTTTCCGGTTGGTTAAGATAATGGTCTTTACTTCTTAAAAACTTTACAAAACGCTCAAAGTTTATAAAGTATTCATCGGCATCCAGCTGTATGATCCAATTGCCTATGCCCATCTGTTCCGCCATCATTTTACGTTCCCTAACCTCGCATTGCATGGTTGTGAGCTCCGGCACATAAAAATCATCTTCGTATAGTTTTATTTTACTGTCAGTATCAAAAGTCCTGATCCAATCAAAAAAAGATTCAGGAATTTCTATAGTAGCACCGTTCCATGTTTTTCTATGTTTGTCTATGGCTAAAAAAATAGTATCGGCCTGTTGATATACTAAAGGAATGGCATTTTTGAGTAGTAGGTAATCGTAAGACACCAAAAAGCCAACTTGAATTTTTTTCATAAAAAGAGTACCTTTTCCTAAATAGAGCAACAAATATACGATACTTTAATTTACAAAAATTGATCTGTTAAAAAACAGTACATTTGAAAACTAATAGCTTTCAATACGCACCTATGAAAATCTGTTTAATAAGCTTTGACTATTGGAACTACGATCGCCATATTGTTAAAGCTCTGAAAAAAAGAGGAATTGAAGCCACACATATTGACATTAGCAAATTCAAATACGAGTATAAACACGTATTCCAAAGAGTAGCTAACTTCTGCTATAAATTATTCCTCAAAAAGAATATCAAAAAAATAAAACGTCAGGAGTACATTATCAAGGAGTTGAAACGTATTGGAAAGCAGGATCATATTTTAGCCATAAGGCCAGACCTTATCGACAAAAAGACGCATCATAAAATAAAACCGTTTACAGATAATTATGTGGCTTACATCTATGATAGCTGTAAACGCTTTCCTGTCGATCATTTATTAGATGATATTTTTGATCGCATCTTTTCTTTTGATTTAGAAGATGTGAACAAATACAATTTTGAACATATTACAAACTACATTTATCTCGACAAGCAAAACGCTTCAAAACATTTTGAATATGACGTTTTTATGGTATTATCGCCTGATGAAAGAATTCAGCAACTCAATACCATAGCTGAGCAATTGGATGCTATCAACGTCAAATACAAATTCATTGTTGTAAGCTCAAGAAAACCTTCTGGGTTATATCGTGGCATTGAGCACACCGATCAAGAAATAGATACCGAAGCGCTTAAAAGATATCTCGAGAAGTCTAAAATCATGCTAGACCTGCTAAGAGAAAATCATAATGGCATGAGTTTCAGGATTTTTGAAGCTCTTGCTTATCAAAAGAAATTAATAACCACCAATGCTTCTGTAAAACAATATGCTTTTTATAATGCTAACAATATTATGGTGCTAGACCCCAGAAGTATTAACATCGATGCTAATTTCTTCACAACAGATTATGAAGCCTTGGACGATGCTACATATTATGAGTTTACCGTAGATCGTTTTGTGGAACGTGTTTTTGATCTTGATAATGTGAAAGCCTGACCATGATTAGTATTAATTAGTAACGATTTAAAATTTATTACTTTTACCACTCAATATACTGAACCCTATGGATTACGAAAATAAACCCGAAGCTTATTATAATTTCCCAAGACAAGAAATGCTGACCTATTTACCTAAATACGCCAAACGTGTCTTGGAAGTAGGCTGTGGACAAGGGACTTTTGCTACTCAGATAAAAGCTTATAATAATGCTGAGGTTTGGGGTATAGAATTCATGCCTGAAGAAGCCGAAGTAGCAAAAAGTGTTATGGACAAGATCTTCGTTGGACCTTGTGAAGATCATATTGAATCGTTACCCGACAATTACTTTAACGCCATCTATTTTAATGATGTATTAGAGCATTTGGCATATCCGGATGAGGTTTTGAAAACGCTGAAAAGTAAACTTGCAAATAATGGCTTAATCATAAGTTCCATTCCTAACCTCAGGAACTTCAGAGTACTTAAAATGCTGGTACTAAAAGGGAATTGGGATTATGCCGATCACGGCATCATGGACAAAACACATTTGAGATGGTTTACCAAAAAGAGTATTCATAAAATGTATACCGACCTAGGATATGAAGTGATCAGTCATGAAGGCATTAACCCTAGTAAATCATTAAAGCCTTACCTCTACAATATTCCATTTCTCTTCACTGCTATGGATATGAAATACACTCAATTTGCAACTGTAGCAAGAAAACCAAAAGCTTAAAGATTTTTTAAAGAAAAACGCCATCTCATTTTAAAAGAAGTCTGTGATGTGGTAAATTTGCAAAACGAAAAAGTGATGCAACATATCTTGCCATTTTATAACTCATATAGTGGCAGAATAAAATTGCAAAGCGAATAGCAAATACTATTGCTTGAGCTATTCTAAAGTACCATAATGGATTATACAACAGCACTAAAACATGATATATTTACCGTCATTTCAGATTCAGCACATGAATTGGGTATGGACTGTTATGTTATTGGCGGTTATGTCAGGGATTTTATGTTACAACGCGGTACTGCAAAAGATATTGATATTGTAGCTATTGGCAGTGGTATTGAACTGGCAAAGCACGTTTCTGATAAATTACCGGAACAACCTAAAATCCAAATATTTAAAACCTACGGCACCGCCATGCTAAGGCATGACGATATTGAAATTGAATTCGTTGGTGCTAGGAAAGAATCTTACACTAAAGACAGTCGAAACCCAAAAGTAGAATCGGGAACTCTGGAAGATGACCAAAACCGAAGAGATTTTACTATAAATGCTTTAGCTATAAGCCTAAATAAAAATAGTTTTGGACACTTGTTAGATCCTTTCAACGGTGTTGCAGATCTTGAGGCTAAGACCATCAAAACGCCTTTAGACCCTGACATTACTTATAGCGACGATCCGTTGCGTATGTTGAGAGCCATTCGATTTGCCACGCAACTGGGGTTTCATATTGAACAAAAGTCTCTTGATGCCATTACGGAAAACAATGAACGCATTAAGATCATCACTAAAGAACGTATCGTTACTGAGCTTCATAAAATATTAGAAAGCGATCAGCCTTCCACAGGTTTCCTACTTCTAGAAAAAACAGGCTTATTACAGCATATTATGCCCGAGCTGGTAGCATTAAAAGGCATAGAGGAAGTAGAAGGTCAAAAGCATAAAGACAATTTTTACCATACATTGGAAGTCGTTGATAACATTTCAAAACATACTCATGATCTCTGGTTGCGTTGGGCTGCTTTGTTGCACGACATAGGAAAAGCACCTACTAAAAAATTTCAAAAACGTGTTGGGTGGACCTTCCATGGTCATGAATTTGAAGGTTCAAAAATGGTGTATCGTTTATTTAAACGGCTAAAAATGCCATTGAATGACAAAATGAAATTTGTTCAAAAAATGGTATTAATGAGTTCCAGACCTATCGTATTGGCTTTGGATAATGTCACAGATTCTGCTGTAAGACGCTTGGTTTTTGATGCTGGTGATCATGTAGAGGACCTCATGACACTTTGTGAAGCCGATATTACTACTAAGAACCCAAAACGGTATAAAAAGTATCATAACAACTTTAAAGTTGTAAGACAGAAAATTATTGAAGTTGAAGAACGGGATCATATTCGAAATTTTCAGCCCCCAATTTCCGGCGAAGAGATCATGTCGACGTTCAATCTGAAACCATCGCCAAAAATTGGAATCATTAAGGAACATATCAAAGAGGCTATATTAGAAGGTATTATTCCCAACGAATATGATGCTGCATATGAACTTATGCTCAAAGAAGGGAAACGTTTAGGTTTAGAACAAATCGTAAAAAACAGTTAGATGAAAAAGGATAATAAACGGGTTATATATTGGTTACTACTAGGCTGTATCCTCATTTTTATTATGGTTGTTGTAGGTGGTATAACCCGGCTAACGCACTCTGGACTCTCCATATCAAATTATAAATTGATTTCAGGTACTATTCCTCCAATGAATGAGGTAGAATGGCAAGAAGCTTTTGAATTGTATAAGCAGTATCCGGAATATCAAAAATTGAACTACCATTTTACATTAGAGGATTTTAAAGACATTTACTTTTGGGAATGGCTTCACAGGGTTATAGGTCGATTAATAGGTATGGTCTTCATCCTTCCGTTTTTATTTTTCCTATTTACCAAACAACTTAGCAAATCCACCATAAAAAAATCAATAGTATTACTCTTATTAGGAGGCTTTCAGGGGTTTTTAGGTTGGTACATGGTGAAGAGTGGCTTAGTTGACCGGCCAGATGTAAGTCATTACCGATTGGCAGCACATCTAACCACGGCATTTGTCACATTTGCTTATACATTTTGGGTAGCATTGGATTTGATATATCCTGATAAAAAATCCATACAAAAATCATTACGAAATCTTATCCGATTTGGACTTGGTATCGTTTTACTACAAATCATCTATGGCGCCTTTGTCGCAGGATTAGATGCAGGTTTCATACACAATCACTGGCCAATGATGAGCGAAGGTAAGTTTATCCACGAAACCGTATACACAGAACAGACCCCTACCATAATCAATTTTATTGAAGGCAAAAGCGGTGTACAGTTTGTACACAGAACTCTGGCATACCTTGTAGTATTTATCATTTTATGGATTTGGTTCACTGCCAAAAAAACCGATTTAACACTACTACAATCAAAAGGTGTTAATAGCTTGGTAATTATTGTTGGATTACAATTCCTTTTGGGTGTGCTTACCCTAATTTATGGCGTTCCGGTATGGCTGGGTGTTGCCCATCAAGTGGGAGCTTTTATACTATTGAGTGCTATAACATTTACACTCCACAGATTCAGTAAATAATATTAAATCGTTTACCTTTGTCCTATGATATATAGATTTAGAGTTATACTAGATAATGATACTGAAGATGACATCTTCAGAGACCTTGAAATCAGAGAAACGGACACTTTAGAAGATCTGCATAATATCATTACACAGTCTTTTGGGTTTGATGGTCTGGAAATGGCTTCCTTCTATATTAGTGATGAGCAATGGAGTCAGGGTGAAGAAATCTCTATGTTTGACGTTAGTGAAGGGCAGGAATCAATACGTCTGATGAATGAAACCATTATTAATGATGTGGTACATGAAGCACAAACAAAACTCATATACGTCTATGATTTTATGAGCATGTGGACTTTTTTCGTAGAATTGGCTGAGATTGTAGACGAGGCCGAAGGCAGTGACTATCCCAACCTCATGTTTGTTCACGGTCAAATACCCGAGGAAGCCCCTTCAAAACATTTCGAGTCTGAGGATTTAGACAGTTTCAATGATGCCTTTGATAGCGATATGGATATTGACGACTATCAAGGTTTAGATTTTGACGAAAACTGGAATTAGAGTTATCATTATTCTCCCAACGCCACTACCAGTTTCCTTAGAACTACTTCATTAATGAAATAGTCAATAGCTATACCAACCATGATATCTTCCGCTTTAATGGGTTTTGTAATGCCATTTTCGAGTGGTCCGCAATAGGAATCGTGCGGTGTTGGAAAAAACTTAAAATTGGGTTCTAAATGTGATTTATTGATTACAATCTTAGTATTCAAATCAAGATCGGAATAATCTGATTTATAATCATTAGTATATGAATGAAAAGCAGATGTATTCAACGCTTTCTTTTGAAAAGTATAATTATAAACCTCAAGTGAACTTAATAACTTTTCTTCCGAGACAGAAGCTTTTTCAATATCGTTTTGGCCCATCAGACCTAAGGAACCTATGAGGTATACCACTAAAAATTTATAATTCATATGTCTCATTTATATTTCTAAAGTACAAAAAATACCCATTAATTCCATGTATTTGTTTTATTAACCCTATACTCTAAGCTTATGTCTTTTAAGGTAATAACGATCTATTTTTGAAAATAGTGTAACAAATAAAAAGGTAGGTCGTCAAACTTACATAACCAATCAATCAAGACTATTGGAAACCATTTTAACTATCAATAACCTGACTAAAAAGTTTGGTTATCTGACCGCAGTAAAAGATTTAAGTTTTACCATAAACAAAGGCAATGTGTATGGTATTCTGGGACCAAACGGTAGTGGAAAATCTACAACTCTGGGCATTGTGCTTAACGTCGTTAACAAAACCAACGGTGACTTCCATTGGTTTGATGGCAGTACATCCACTCATGACGCCTTAAAAAAAGTAGGTGCAATTATTGAACGTCCTAACTTTTACCCATACATGACCGCAGTACAAAACCTAAAACTGGTCTGTAAAATTAAGGGCGTAGATCATAGTAAAATAGAAGAAAAGCTGGAAGTCGTTGGGCTTTTAGAGCGTAAAGACAGTAAATTCAGAACGTATTCGCTAGGGATGAAGCAACGGTTGGCCATAGCCTCAGCATTACTTAATGACCCGGAAATTTTAATTCTCGATGAACCTACAAACGGATTAGATCCTCAGGGAATACACCAAATACGAGAAATTATCAAAAACATTGCCAGTAATGGCACAACCATCTTATTAGCATCGCACCTTCTCGATGAAGTAGAAAAAGTGTGTTCGCATGTTGTGGTACTTCGAAAAGGAGAAAAATTATATTCCGGACGTGTCGATGAAATGATAAGCAGTCATGGCTTTTTTGAATTAAAGACAGACAAGCATACTGAACTATTAAACATTCTGGAAAACAACACCAATTTTGGTAACATCAAAGTTGAGGGAGAGCTGATCACAGCGTTTTTAAATACGCCTATGGAAGCTGCTGAGTTCAACAAATTAATGTTTGACAAAGGCATTTTATTATCGCATTTGGTAAAACGTAAGGAAAGTTTGGAAGAACAGTTCTTACAACTTACTGATAACCTTAACTAATTCACCACATCATGTATCGACTTATAAATTTAGAATTACAAAAACTTTTACTGAACAGAACCAGTAAAATTCTCATATTCGTATCCTTCATTTTACCATTTACAGTACTCATACTGTCCTCAATAAAAATTAACTTTTTTGGTTTTTTCACTTTAGAATTAGGTGAGCTTGGAATATTTAATTTCCCAATAATATGGCACATTACAACATTCTTTGCCTCCTATTTTAAATTCTTTTTTGCCATTGTGGTAGTCAGTATGATTGGTAATGAGTACAGCAATAAAACCATAAAGCAAAACCTCATAGACGGACTAAGTAAGAAAGAATTCATCCTATCTAAGTTTTATACCATAGTTTTCTTTTCTCTGGCAGCAACCGTACTCATAGGTTTAGCTACTTTTTTAATAGGATTGTATTATTCTAGTTATACTGAAGCAAGTATCATTTTCAGAGATATCGAATTCTTACTGGCTTATTTTGTTAAGTTAACAGGTTTTTTCAGTCTTTGCTTGTTCTTTGGAATGTTACTAAAACGATCTGCATTCGCATTGGCTTTTCTGTTCATTCTATACATTTTGGAATGGATCATATTTGGTTTTGTCACTTGGCAGACTGATGCTACAACAGGCTTTAAAGTAAAAAACTTTTTACCATTAGAGTCTATGTATAAGCTTATTGATCAGCCTTTTCAGCGTATCGTGATGACTAAATTTCCCGATAAGACCGAGTTGGTTTATGACTATGCCGTGCATTGGCATGAGATTGCCATAGTGCTGGGCTGGACTGCCTTATTCGTCTTTTTATCGTATCGATTATTAAAAAAGAGAGATTTATGATATCTTTGATAGCCATTGCTATCAAAGATGAAAAAGATTTTTACCGCATTCTTAATTGTATGTAGTAGCTATATTGCTATAGCTCAAAACGAAGCATCGTTTTGGTACTTCGGTCAAAATGCAGGTTTACAATTCAATGCAGAAACCGGTACAGTAACTGCCATTACTAATGGTCAGTTAAGTACTTTAGAAGGTTGTACATCAATTTCTGACACCGATGGTAATTTGTTATTCTATTCTGATGGCAGAACGGTTTGGAACCGCGCGCATGAAGTCATGCTAAATGGTACCGGTTTAAAAGGTGACGAATCCAGTACTTCTTCAGGGCTCATTGTTCCCAAGCCTCAAGACCCAAACTTCTATTATCTTTTTTCTGTAGATGAACCTCACCATTTTAATTCTTCAGCATTTCCCGGTGACACCGATGGCGATGGTGTCAATGACGGGCTTACCTATTCCAGAATAAATATACTTGATAATGGCGGTCTCGGTGCTGTAGATAATGATGAAAAGAACATACCACTCATTACATACGATACAAGCATCCCATTGCATGAAGAGTTCAAATGCTCCGAAAAAATCACAGCTGTAAGAGCAGACGACTGTTCTTCATTTTGGGTAATTACTCATTTTGCGGATACGTTTTATGCATTTAAAGTAGATACTGACGGTGTAAGCAGTACTGCTGTAACTTCAACTGTAGGTCCCAACGTCCCTGTTCAAGGCTATCGCAGAAATGCCTTAGGGTACTTAAAGGCCTCTCCGGATGGCACTAAATTGGTTGTTGCACATTTTGGAGAAGCCAGTGTATTATCAGAAGATGCCGGTGGAGGTGTTTATTTGTTTGACTTTGATAATGACACAGGTACAGTTTCTAACAGTATGGAGCTATACAGTGCAGCAAATAATGATAGTCCTTACGGTGTGGAATTCTCTGCCGAAAATAGAAAAGTATATGCAACTGTTGGTCTTGGTATCAATGGAAATGGTGCCAGTCAGGTTTTACAATGGGACTTAGAAAGTGACGATATTCCTGGATCAATGCAAGTCATTCATACCTCAAGCTCCATAAGTGCAGGCGCATTACAATTGGGTATAGATCGAAGAATATACAGAGCACAATTAAACTTTGCTAATGTAGCTAATACAGGACGATTTATCGGTGTTATTAATAACCCTGAAGCAAATGGTCCAGCTACAGATTATGACGAACAAGGTGTTTTATTGGATATCAATGGTGGAAATCAAAACCTGAGTCGTATAGGCTTACCGCCATTCATACAATCGCTATTCAATTCACAAATAGATATTATCCGAAATGGTATAAGTACTACAGAATTAAGGTTATGTACCGGAGAATCTTACACACTTACGTCTGAGGACATTCCGGGAGCAGACTATGTATGGTCATTTAACGGTACGCCTTTAGCAGAAGATTCCTTTGAGCTTTTAGTGGATACTCCAGGATTCTATGAGGTTTTTATTGAGCCCAATAATGGCGAGTGCCCTATTGAAGGTAGTGCGGTGGTTGGTATTTTTGATATCCCTATCGCCAATCCATTAACTGATGTTACAGCATGTGATGATAACAGTGACGGGATATTCACTTTTGATTTCACCTCTAAAGATATCGAAGCTCTCGATACTCAAAACGCTTTACAATTTGATGTCAAGTATTTTGAAACGTTGGAAGACGCAGAAAACAATGTCGATGAAATTACCTTCCCTTATCAAAATTCTGATAATCCACAGGAAATTTTTGTTCGGGTAGAGAACTTTCAAAACAGTAACTGCTATGATATCAATTCTTTTATGCTTGAAGTTTTTGAATCGCCAGTCATCACAGCATCACCAGACCTAACTTTTTGTGATAATGAAGGCGATATTACGGATGGTGTCGCATCTATAGATCTAAACATCTTAAAGGATAATATCACATTAGATAATGAGGATGAAACGATATTTACAACTACATATCATCTCACACAGGCTGATGCTAGTAATAATGCCAATCCACTACCCAACGTCTATACAAATACATCTTCGCCCTTCAATCAGGAGATTTTTATCAGAATTGAAAATGACAACTATCCCGATTGCTTTAGAATAAGTAATTCTATTATAACCATAAATGCAGCTCCACAAGCCAATGACGTGACTATCATACAATGCGATGAAGATGGTATTCCTGAAGGATTCACAACATTCAATATCAATCAGATTGTTGATGACATCACCGGTGGTGAAGCCAATAGAAATGTACAATACTACCTCTCTGCTCAGGATGCTCAGGATGATGTCGATGAGATCAATGGAGAAGCATTTAATAATTTCTTCAATCCTCAGATCATCTATACCAGAGTAACCGACACACAAGCCGGTTGTACCAACTTCAGTCAGATTTCTTTAACGATTAGCAACACCTCTTCTAACGATACAGCACTATCTACCTGTGATGACGATGGTACTGAAGATGGTTTCCATGTGTTTAATCTCAACGATGCCAGCAATGCTGTACTTGCAGGTCTTCCTGATGGACTCGATCTGGAGTTCTATGAAACTTACGATGAGGCTTTAACTGAGACCAATCCCCTTTCTGCCAATTACACCAATACCATTCCTTATAACCAAACCATATATGCCAGAGTCGAAAATGCTAATGCCTGTTTTGGTATCAGTGAAATTCAACTCACCGTCTTTGAACTCCCTAATATTGAAACTGCTTTTGAAACCTTATACTGTCTCAATGATTTTCCTGAACTGATCACTCTTGATGGCGGTGTTATTAATGATACGCCCAATAATTTCTTTTACCAGTGGTCTACAGGAGCGACTACCATGCAAATACAAGTCAACCAACCTGGAACTTATTCCGTAAGGGTGACCAATACGGATGGCTGTTTTAAAGACAGAACCATTACTGTATTACCTTCTAATGTCGCAACCATTACTGATGTTCAGGTGATCGATGCCTCTCAAAACAACAGCATCGCTGTGTTTGTTTCTGGGGAAGGCGATTATGAATATGCTCTGGATAATAGCAATGGCCCTTATCAGGATGACAATAACTTTGATAACCTGCAACCCGGACTCTATACCGTATATGTCAGAGATAAAAATAACTGTGGAATTACCGAAGAATTGGTATCCGTACTCGGATTCCCTAAATTCTTTACACCTAATGGCGATGCCGATAATAACTTCTGGCAAATCAAAGGGATCATTTCCGAGTTACAAACCTCAACCCCTGTTTTAATATTTGATCGTTATGGGAAGCTACTGGTAGAACTCAATCCACTCAGTCAGGGTTGGGATGGCACCTATAATGGTGCTTTAATGCCGGCCAGTGATTACTGGTTTACTGTTACACTTGCTGATGGAAGAACTTTCACCAGCCATTTTGCTTTGAAACGATGATATTAAAAAAACTAAATATTATTATACTTACAGTATTCTGTACTTTATGGATACACACACTATCTGCCCAAGCACCTAACGACTGTCAGTTTGCAGTTGTGGTTTGTGGAAATTCAAATCTGGACATTAATGTTGGAGGTATCGGTACTCAGGAGCTAACCAATACCAACACTTGTGGTAGTCAAGAAAATAATAGTATATGGCTTGAGGTCAATATAGCTCAATCGGGGACACTGGGTTTTATTTTAACTCCCGAGAGTAATAATATAACCGAAGATTATGATTTCTTTATTTATGGTCCAAACAGGACTTGTGGTAATCTTGGACAAGCCATAAGATGTTCTACAACTAACCCACTGGCTGCAAACCAAACGGATAACCTGACAGGTCTCAATGCCACAGAGACAGAGACCTCAGAAGGTCCTGGTGCTGATGGTAATAGTTTTGTAAGAGAATTAGATGTCTTGGCTGGTGAACGTTATTTTATTGTCATTGACAGACCCATTGGCAATAGTCCATTTTCGTTAGAATGGACAGGCACTGCAAGTTTTCCGGATAACCCTGTTAATGCTTTAAACCAAAACGATTTAACTGTTGAAACCTGTGATAATATAGCGCCCTTTGATGATGGTATTACGCAATTAAACCTTACCACATTAACTACAGACATCATTGGCAATCAGGGTGACGTGACCGTTAGTTACCATCGAAGCGAAAGTGATGCCAACATTAATGCGGATCCATTGGGTAACGCCTTTAATACCGATCCTGCATCTCCTGGTATTTTCGCCAGAATTCAGAATATAACGTCCGGTTGTTTTATTATCAATCAAGTCAATGTTACCATATTACCCGGTCCGGATTTCAATCCTCCAGAAGATTTTAACCTATGCGATAGTACAGATTTTGATAATGATAACACCAATGGTCAAACTGAATTCGATTTTTCCGTAAAAACCAATGAGATCACCTCTGGATTTGACGCTAACAATTACAATGTGAGTTATCATTTATCTAGATTTGATGCCGAAAATAATACAGGCGCCTTACCTTTAAATTTTTACAATACGACCCCTACACCTATTGAAATATTTGTTAGGATTGAAGAATTTTCAAACACCACCTGCATTGGTTTTTCTTCTTTTAATATTAATGTTTCGGCAATCCCTCAGGCCAATGACGTGACTATCATACAATGCGATGAAGATGGTATTCCTGAAGGATTCACAACATTCAATATCAATCAGATTGTTGATGACATCACCGGTGGTGAAGCCAATAGAAATGTACAATACTACCTCTCTGCTCAGGATGCTCAGGATGATGTCGATGAGATCAATGGAGAAGCATTTAATAATTTCTTCAATCCTCAGATCATCTATACCAGAGTAACCGACACACAAGCCGGTTGTACCAACTTCAGTCAGATTTCTTTAACGATTAGCAACACCTCTTCTAACGATACAGCACTATCTACCTGTGATGACGATGGTACTGAAGATGGTTTCCATGTGTTTAATCTCAACGATGCCAGCAATGCTGTACTTGCAGGTCTTCCTGATGGACTCGATCTGGAGTTCTATGAAACTTACGATGAGGCTTTAACTGAGACCAATCCCCTTTCTGCCAATTACACCAATACCATTCCTTATAACCAAACCATATATGCCAGAGTCGAAAATGCTAATGCCTGTTTTGGTATCAGTGAAATTCAACTCACCGTCTTTGAACTCCCTAATATTGAAACTGCTTTTGAAACCTTATACTGTCTCAATGATTTTCCTGAACTGATCACTCTTGATGGCGGTGTTATTAATGATACGCCCAATAATTTCTTTTACCAGTGGTCTACAGGAGCGACTACCATGCAAATACAAGTCAACCAACCTGGAACTTATTCCGTAAGGGTGACCAATACGGATGGCTGTTTTAAAGACAGAACCATTACTGTATTACCTTCTAATGTCGCAACCATTACTGATGTTCAGGTGATCGATGCCTCTCAAAACAACAGCATCGCTGTGTTTGTTTCTGGGGAAGGCGATTATGAATATGCTCTGGATAATAGCAATGGCCCTTATCAGGATGACAATAACTTTGATAACCTGCAACCCGGACTCTATACCGTATATGTCAGAGATAAAAATAACTGTGGAATTACCGAAGAATTGGTATCCGTACTCGGATTCCCTAAATTCTTTACACCTAATGGCGATGCCGATAATAACTTCTGGCAAATCAAAGGGATCATTTCCGAGTTACAAACCTCAACCCCTGTTTTAATATTTGATCGTTATGGGAAGCTACTGGTAGAACTCAATCCACTCAGTCAGGGTTGGGATGGCACCTATAATGGTGCTTTAATGCCGGCCAGTGATTACTGGTTTACTGTTACACTTGCTGATGGAAGAACTTTCACCAGCCATTTTGCTTTAGTAAGATAAAATAAGAAAGAATCAACATTATCCTTTGAAAGGTATATATAACATAATCATTTGCGTCTTATTTAGTTTTATAATTAAAGCTAATGCTCAGGAAATTACGCTTTTTGAGCAATTGAATGGCCGGTATGATTATATTGCTATCGGAAATACGCTTAACCCTTCAGAAAACAATGTATCTTCATTTTGTACCATACTGGAGTCTTCCGATGCTAATCTCACTTTACCTGTCAATGCCACTATTATAAAGGCTTATCTGTATTGGGCCGGCTCTGGTGATGGCGATACCACTGTATCCCTTAATGGTACCACCATTAATGCCGAAGACACCTACATAGTAAACTTTGGAGCACTGTCTTACTTCTCATGTTATGCAGATATTACATCCCAGATCATTACAGAAGGTGATGGAGTGTATGAACTCACAGATTTAGACATCAATTCCACTCTATTGGCAAATTCGGGTTATTGTAGCAATAGAACCAACTTTGGGGGCTGGAGTATTTATATTGTATACGAAGATCCTAATTTACCCTTAAATCAAATAAGCTTGTTTCAAGGCCTTGAGATCATCAATCGTGATATTCAGGAAAAAGAAATTATACTCACCAACCTGAATGTTCTGGATACCAATGGCGCAAAAATTGGCTTTCTGGCCTGGGAAGGTGATAATGCTCTTAATTTTGGAGAAACGCTTTCCATCAACGGTAATATTTTATCCAATCCGCCTTTAAATCTAATGAACAATGCATTTAATGGTACCAATACGTTTACCAATTCCAATACATTTTACAATGCTGATCTGGACGTCTATGGCATACAAGATAATATCACTATAGGCGATACCACTGTTGACATAAGATTAACTACCGGCGCTCTGGATATTAATGGTAACCTCCAGGCGGATCTTATCATTCTTAATAACATCATTACGGTTCTAAACAGTCAGCTACCCGATGCTACAATTGTTATTGACGATTATATATTGAATTGTGCTGACAGAACTATAGACATTGACTACACGGTATATAATACTAACAGTACCTTGGCACTACCTGAAGGTACACCAATAGCATTTTATATTAATAATATCTTAGTTGGCCAAACCTCTACGCCGGAAAGCATTCCAATTGGCGGTCATATTACGGGTATGATATCATTAACTGTTCCGAATAACACAGGTGATGTTACCGAATTGAAAGCCGTTGTAGACGATGACGGTACAGGCAATGGTATGGTTAGCGAAACGAATGAAGTCAATAATGACTTCGTGATCTTCATTGAACTGCCTCCAGATCAGGACATACAAATACTACCAGATATTTCGTTATGTAATGAAGGCTTTAGCAGTGCAAATTTTGATCTTGTAGAGCATATTGAAACCAACTTAGATGCTGATGAGGCTACCGTTTCATTTTTCACCAGTCTTAGTGACTTGGAAGGTAATACCAATGAAATATCGGCACCCGAGAGTTATAACAATACTTCAGACCCGCAAACCGTATATGTAAAAGTCGTTAATTTACCTTGCTTTGACATCTACCAATTCAACATATTGACTGAAAACTGCCCTCCTGTAATTCCACAGGGGTTCTCTCCAAACGGTGATGGCACTAACGATTGGTTCAATATTCAAGGGTTATATGATATTTTCACCGAACATGAGCTTCTCATCTACAACCGTTATGGCACACTCATTTTTGAAGGCAATAACAATAAGCCCTGGTATGGCATTACCAACAGAGGCATTAATAACAGAGGTAAACTCGTACCCGTAGGCACGTACTATTACATTGTAAACTTCAACGATCCGCAATACCCACCAAAAGCAGGTTGGGTATACGTTAATTACTAAGCCAATACAACACCAAACACACACTTGCTTTTAGTAAGAATTCCTTTTTGATTAAGGCTTTTTTTGCACACACAGTGTATTTTGTCGATTTTTTTTGTATTTAATCTGATTTTTATATATATTTACATTGAATTACAAGGATTTAGCACATGCCCCAAATCAACATTCGCTAACCTTATAACTTAACCGCTATACGATGATGTGTCCTAACCATTCCCTCAAAATTTCTGTTGTCTTTACTTTTCTATGCAGTTTTCTGTATGCCCAACAAGTTTCGATAAATAATACTATTACCCCTCAAGATCTTATACAAAACACCCTCATTCAAGGCTGTGTGGAAGTTTCTAACATTAATTCATCTGTCAACGGTAGCGTTAATGGACTGGGGAGTTTTGGTTATTTTGACCGTGGCGGCTCCAACTTTCCATTCCAAAATGGTATCATACTTACCACAGGTAATGCTAATGCCGGAGGTAATGGACAAAACAATGCTGTATTAAACGATGGTAATGATAGTTGGGGAACTGATACAGATCTGGAAACTGCATTAGGAATATCAAATACTCTGAATGCTACTTCTATCGAATTTGATTTTATATCAATCTCCAACCAAATACAATTTAATTACATCTTAGCCTCTGAAGAATACTTTGGTAATTTCCCTTGCCAATACTCCGATGGCTTTGCTTTTTTGATACGCCAGGCAGGCACCAATGACCCATTTGTAAACATCGCATTGGTTCCGGGAACAAACATACCGGTAAATACCAATACGGTTCATGATGAGATTGTGGGGTTTTGTAATGAAGAAAATGGCGAATATTTTCAAGGCTACAATCTTGGGGACACCAATTATAATGGCAGAACAGCTGTTCTTACAGCAACAGCCAGCATACAACCAAACGTACAGTATCAAATTAAACTTATTATAGCCGATCAAACGGATGAGAATTACGACTCTGCAGTCTTTATTCAGGGCAATAGTTTTAATGCCAGTGTGGACTTAGGGCCAGACTTTAGTACCTGTGCCAGCGATGTGACTTTAGACGGTAATATTGATAATCCGCAAGCCACGTACCGTTGGTATTTTAATGGTGGGTTGGTAAGTTCAGAAACACAGCCTACGTTTAATGCCATCCAAACCGGTAATTACCGCGTAGAGATCGAAGTACCTCTAGCTGGCGGTACATGTGTTATTGAGGACGCTATTAATGTGACACTGAGCAACACACAATCTTCAACACCTATCAGCGATTATGAAATTTGTGACGACCTTAGTGGTGACGGTATTGAAACCTTTGACCTCAATACAAAGAACAACGAAGTACTAGCATCTGTTCCACCGGGAAATTACAATGTTTCTTATCACAATAATTTTACAGAAGCCGAAAATAATACCAATCCTATTCTGAATCCTATTGTCAATGATATCATCAATATTGTTCATGTTAGAATTGAAGATACTGATAGTGGCTGCTTGGCTTTTTCGACCATAAATTTGGTGGTAAATCCATTACCAAATATTATAGCTCCAACAGTTTTAGAAGTCTGTGACGATACTACAGCTGATGGATTTACGACAATGGATTTAAACGTAAAAAATGATGAGATCACGAACGGACAAACCAATTTATTAGTTAGCTATCATTATACTCAAAACGATGCTGATACAGGCAGTAATCCTATTCCAATGCCTTATGTCAATACTAATGTAAACGATCAGGTTTTTGTTAGTGTACAGGACGATCAAACAGGCTGTATAAGTACAACCACACTAAACATCACCGTATTGGAAAACCCGATTATTAATATGGACGATCTCTATATTGACGCTTGTGATACAGACCACGATGGTTTTGCCAATTTTGATCTTACTACGATCATTAATGATGTTTTACAGGGTTTAACAGGCGTTTCAGTCAGTTTCCACGAAACACCAGAAGATGCTCAAACCGGAGCCAATCCTATTGCTAATGCTACCAATTATGCCAATACCGTACAAGACGAACAAACCATCTATATCAGAGTGGAAAATGATACTACCGGTTGTGCTACGATAACTACCGTTGAGATCCATACTAACCTATTGTTAACAGGCACCAATATTAGAAATTCTACGTTATGCGATATCGGGAATGATAATACCGAATCTTTTAATTTGGACGCCGTTGCTACAGGTATTATTAACGATCTGCCAGATGTCACCGTCACCTTCTACGAAACTGAGAGTGACAGGGACAATCAAACCAACCCTATTGATACCAGTGTACCTTATGTAGCGGATAGTTATCCTCAGATCTTGTATATAGAACTCAATAGTCTCACATGTACTGAAGTGGCAGAAATAGAACTCATCATTCAACCAATCATTGAGTTTAACTCTATAGGTATGGTATCGGTTTGTGATGAAGATCAGGATGGTTTTACAACAATCAATCTGTCTGATTTTGACTCTCAGATCACAGAAGGAGACACCAATTTTACAGTATCTTATTTTGCTACTGAAGCTGATGCTATCAATGATAGCAACGCATTACCAACCTTTTATGCAAATACCAGCAATCCACAGACGTTTTATACCCGAATCCGATCGAGCGCTACAGGCTGTGCCAGTAGAAATAGTTTTAGTATAGAGGTATTACCGGCACCAGTAAGCACATCACCTACACCGATAGTGATCTGTGATGATGATCAGGATGCCTTTTTCATCGTAGATCTAAATGCAGTAATTCCTGATGTTGTTACCAGCACTACCGATCGTGACATTACATTTCATAATTCACAGGCTGATGCTGACTCTGGAAACAACGACATAACCAACCCTGAGAACTATAACGCACAAACCGAAAGTGTATATATTAGAGTAGTAAATACCATTACGGGATGCCATTCTACCGAAATTTTAAGTATTACGGTAAATACTCTACCGGTATTTACCGAGATCAGCAATTACAAAATATGTGAGGACAACAGTGATGGTATAGGCGATTTTATCTTCAATACCAAAGACGCAGAAATCCTCAACGGACAAGCTGGCAAGCAAGTATTGTATTATCGCAATCAGGCCGACGCGGATAATCGTATCAATGCCATAGATAAGGATGTCGCTTACCAAAACACCAGCACACCACAAACCATTATAGCCAGAGTGGAAAATCTGAGTGATCAGGATTGTTATGGTACGGCTTCATTTATTATTGAAGTGGGTACAAACCCATTATTTAATGCACCAACAGATATTTTTGTTTGTGATGATATTAGTAATAATGGCAGCGAAACGTTTGACCTGTCTTCTAAAATCACAGAAATAAGCCAGGGTATTAATGACACTCTCAATATTACATTTTACACCTCTCAAGCAGATGCCGAGCAAGGTACTAATCCTATACCACTACAATTTACCAATAGTGTTAACCCACAACAGATCTATGTTCAGATAGATAATGGTACCATATGTAATTCCATTACCGCTTTTGAGCTTAATGTCATTCAGGTACCAGAAGTAAATCCGGCACAAGCCATCACCCAGTGTGACAACAACTATGATGGTATTACAACCTTTGACCTCACGGGAGCCGAATTGGATGTTTTAGATGTACGACAAGATGATATCGTACTGGACTATTTTGAGACTCTGGAAGATGTAGAAGCAAATACGAATGCCATAAGTACCCCGGAAAACTATCAAAATACAACCAGTCCACAAACAGTATACCTTAAAGTTACCAATACCATCTCAAACTGTTACGTTGCAGTTCCGATTGTTTTAAATGTGAATCTTCCTCCGGCAATCAATGATTTTCAAACCTATGACATCTGTGATAATGCAGATAACAGCTTTGATCTTTCAGAAATTGATGCCATCATCACCAATACCAATATAAACGTTTTAAGAACCTACTTTGCTACGGAAGCAGATGCTATTGCCAACGAAAATCCGTTAGATACCAATTATACCTACCAAACGAATAGTGATGTATTGTATGCCAGAGTGGAGTTTATAACCACACGTTGTTATACAGTATACCCGTTCAATCTTAATGTCAACCCGTTGCCTATAGTCAATACGCCACAAGACCTTGTAGCTTGTGATGATGATTTTGACGGCATACTAGAATTCAATCTGGCACAACAAAATACTACCCTGTTAGGCGGTCAAAATGCTAATGATTTTAGCATTACCTATTACAACGATGAAGCTAATGCCAATGCCGGCACTGATGCTGTCGATGATGAATACATGGCCTTTGATGGTGAAGTTATATATGTACGGGTAGAAAACAATACTACAGGTTGTTATACCCTTGCACAGTTTACTACAGTGATTAATCCACTGCCTTTTATAGATATAGAAGATCAGGTCATCTGTTTAGACAACCTGCCTTTGATTGTCAGTGCTAATACCAATACTACAGGCGATACTTACCTGTGGTCTACCAATGCTACTACTCCAGAAATTGAAATTACAGAGATTGGCACCTATTGGGTAACGGTAACCACTATCTCCGGTTGCGAAAACACAAGAACATTTAGTGTATCAGAATCTGAAGCAGCTACCATTGAAGTTACTGAAACTATAGATTTCTCTGACCCTAATAATATTACCATAACCGTTAGTGGTATCGGTGATTACCTTTACCAGTTAGATGATGGCGAACCTCAGGAATCGAATATTTTCGAAAACGTAGGGCTGGGATACCATACGATTACCATTATAGATGTTAACGGTTGCTCGGAAGTTACTGAAGACGTTCTGGTGATTGATGCGCCTAAGTTTATGACACCAAATAACGATGGTGATTTTGATACCTGGCACATCAGCGGTGTAGAAACCTTACCGGGTACTATCATTTATATTTTTGATCGTTATGGCAAACTCCTCAAGCAACTGGGCGCTAACACTCGTGGATGGGATGGTACTTACAATGGTCATAAAATGCCTGCCAGTGATTATTGGTATCTGGCCAAAGTACAGCGTGGCAATGAATCTTTTGAGGTCAAAGGGCATTTTGCGCTGCGACGTTAGTCAGGTATTTTTAGCTTTTGAACCATAACACCATTCTTTAACATTTCTTAGGTCAAAAGAATAGCATTCTATGCGTATTTTTGCATGCTGATATTTTTTTGATGAAACATATATTAACCCTGATTGCTATAGTACTATCTGCAATAGTACATTCGCAGAATATTACGGTAGACAGTCAAACATACAGTCCGCAGCAACTTATTGAAGACATTCTCATTGACAGTGATTGTATTGAGAACGTTGTGGTAACGAATGTCGTTGGCGGTAATTTTAATGGTGCAGACCAAAGCTATGGCTTTTTTGATGCTACCGGCACTAATTTCCCTTTTCAAAGCGGTATTGTTTTGAGTACCGGACGTCTGAGTAATGTTCCGGGGCCTAATAACAATCTCAGTGACGATAATGCTACCAACTGGCTGGGCGACAATGATCTGGAAACCGTATTGAACGAAAGCAATACCACCAATGCTACCATTATTGAATTCGACTTCACCTCTATTGCTACCCAGGTGAGCTTCAGGTACCTTTTTGCTTCGGAAGAATATCAGGAAAACAATGCCAATACCTGTCAGTTCTCCGATCTGTTTGGTTTTCTTATACGTCCGGCAGCTGCTACACAAGCGCCATATACCAATATTGCTCTGGTACCGAATACCAATACGCCGGTAAAAGTGACTACGGTATCTTCAGGAATACCCGGAGCGTGTCCGCCCATCAACGAGACCTATTTTGAAGGTTATAACGGCACCAATGCGCCCATCAATTTTAACGGCCAAACGACAGTACTTACAGCAACGGCAGATGTAATGCCTAACGAGGTCTACCATGTTAAACTGGTTATAGCCGATGAGCAGAATTTCAGATTCGATTCGGCCGTATTTCTAGAAGCCGGTAGTTTTCAACTGTCCACCGATCTGGGCCCTAACCGCTTGATAGCAACAAATAATGCGGTATGTGAGGGTGATACTTTAACCTTAAATGCCTTTCAGAACAATGCCAGTTACCTCTGGTCTTTTAATGGTATTCCCGATACGCCGGCACCATGCAACGATTGTCCGCAGTATGAAGTTTCAATGCCCGGAACATACAATGTCGAAGTCTATCTCGATAACAATTGCATTTCTTATGGTGAAATCATTGTAGAATATACCCCATTGCCTGTAGTATCTAACGCTATATTGGCAGAGTGTGATGATAATACCGACGGTTTGACTACTTTCAATCTGAACAATGCTGCCAATCAACTCACCAATGGTAATAATGCCTTATCGGTCTCTGCATTTTATTTGTCTGAAGCAGATGCCCTAGCTAATACTGATGCGATCAATGGCATTACCAACTTTCAGAATACAGTACCATTTCAAACCGTATACGCTCGTGTGGTCAATGACAATAACTGTTTTGATATTGCAGAAGTAGAACTTCAGGCATTAACCAGTACAACGATTAGTATTCCGCCTTTAGAAGCTTGTGATGGGGATGTTATAGATGGATTTGCCAGCTTTAACCTGAATGATATTTCCAATACCCTGCAAAATGTAGTGCCTGCGGATGCCGTTATCCGCTATTACGAAACGGAAACAGATGCCATTAATGCACAGAATCCATTGCCAAACACTTACGAAAACACCACTCCCGATACGCAGACACTTTTCGTAAGGATTCTTAGCAGCACTGCATGTTTTGCCATCACCACCGTCAATTTAAATGTACTGTACACGCCGGTTTTAGAAGCGGATGAAAGTATTTTATATTGTTTGAATACTTTCCCGGAAACCATAACACTATTTGGTGGTGTACTTAACGACCTGCCTAACAACTACTATTACGAATGGTTATTTAATGGTGTGACTACAGAAGTGACCACCACGTTTAATGAGATCAATGAACCCGGAATATACACGGTAATTGTTACAGATCCTAACGGCTGTTCATCGCGTCGAACCATCACCGTAAATGCTTCTGATATAGCTGTGATAGAGGATGTAACTGTAGAAGGTATTGACCTGAATAATACGGTTACGGTGAATGTTACTGGCGAGGGGTTTTATGATTATGCTTTGGACGACCCAGATGGATTTTATCAGGAAAGCAATGTATTTACCAATTTAAGCAGAGGGTTTCATACCGTATATGTCAGAGACCGAAACGGCTGTGGTATTATTTCTTATACATTCTCTGTTATTGGATTCCCAAAATTCTTTACGCCTAATGGTGATGGTGATAATGATACTTGGCGCATTAGTGGTGGCGGAACATCATTTAATGACCGGGCTAATCTTCAAATCTTTAACCGCTATGGTAAACTCATCACCCAGCTCAATGCATTTAATGGCGGTTGGGACGGTACGCTTAATGGCAATCGTCTGCCTAGTGATGATTATTGGTTTGTCATTACATTTTTAGATGGCAGAACCTATACCGGACATTTTGCATTGCGACGGTAATACCATTATCCCTATTTAATTTTTAATAACGTTATTGCGAAAACAATAGTATAAAATGTTGTTATTCAAACATGTTCCCTTTTTTCTGTTTTAATAACGATTTAAACACAAATGAATGGTCTGATTATGAATACAAATTGAAATTCCAGAAATACAAGAAACATTTAATGTCTTATATTATAATATGACTTTTAAGTAAGTATAAAAAAGCTTAAATATAGATGAATTATTAACTCTTTTTTTCATAAACAATAAATAAAATTAACCCAAAAGGTATTATATAATGCCTATAGATTTTTCGTGACTTTGCATTTTATTCTTATAAAAATTAAAAGCAAAAATTTATGAAAAATTATTACGTTTTACTGGGATTATTTTTCTCCCTTTTAACAACAGTTTCTGCACAAACTACAGAGATTCTTACAGGATTAAGTAACCCGCGAGGACTTGCTGTAAATGGTAACGATTTATACATTGTGGAAATTGCAGCAAATAGAGTTGTAAAAATTGATCTTACCCAAACCAATCCTACACCAGTAGAGGTGGTTACTGGCTTGGATACACCAAGAGAACTCGTATTTAATGATGACACTTTATATATCACTGAAAACAACAGAATTTCTAAAGTAGACATAACATCTACACTACCGGCAACTAGGCAAGATTTTTTTAATGGTCTAGCTTTTCCTCAAGGTATATTTGTATATAATAATTATTTATATGGTGTGTCGGGTGCACCTGCGAATATCATAAAATTTGACCTATCTTCAAATAATCCTACAGCAGAGTTAGTTATTAATGGTTCTATTGCTGGTTTTACTGGCATTAGCGATTTTGTACGAATTGATAATGATGTTTACATTGCTGACTTCGGACAAATATTAAAATTTGACGTAACAGAAGCTAATCCTACAGTAGAGAACGTTATAACACCTGAAGATTTCCCAGGAATAACTGGTGCGAATTCTGGTATATCACGAATAGCTAACACCATATATTTCGTAAAAAGTAATACAAGAGAAATTTTAAGTTTTGATATCACAGACCCAACAGGAACAATTTCATTACTAACTACTTTAAATGATATTAGTAATACTTCACCAAGTGACATCACTGTTTTTGACAATAATCTGTTTATTGCAGATGTAGGTAATGATAGAATCATTAAATATGAGCTCCCCAATAACCCAAACACTTGCACCGTGGCGCATACAGTCTCAAATTTTAACATTTCTGTCGATGCTAACGGGTATATGTGGGGGCAATCTTTTGATGCAGAATGTAGTGGCCAATTAGAATCGGTAGCCTTTATTAGTGGTGGCACTGGAACCATATCTGCTGGAACACTAAATATTTATGTTGGAGAAACGGTTACCGATACACCAATTTATACCCAAGCACACCCAGAAATAGTTGTAGGGCAATCTGGAGACCCCATACAAGTAGATATTACAGGAAGTGTACCTGTTACAGAAGGCGAACGCTATACTTTTGAGTTTAGAGTGACTAACGTTAATACTTTAATTGACTTTAACGCTACATATCCTAACGGTATTAATTTTCAGAATGGAAGTCCTACAAATGGTGGGCCAGGTGGTACCCCAGCGGACTTTCCATTTAACGTCTCCATTACAGAAGAGGCTAGCGTTACGTGTTTTCCTGATAACTTTTCAGATTTTGACACTGCAACCGCAGGCAATTTAACAGGTTTACAGACCAACTCAGCTACAACAACAGTAGATTGCTGGGACTTTACCGTAAACAGTAATGGTGGCGTTACCATAACCCTAGCTGGTGGTGGCGGTCCAAACCCTGGAGGTGCTGGAGACCACCAAGTAAATTTAACCCGAGCTGGTGGCAATACCAATGCCCTAGGTTCGGTATCCTTCAAAGCTAATGACAATAGCGCTTTTAAATTAAACAGTCTCTACGTAAGACCTAACTTCGACCCGTCAGGGAGTCCAATGAGTTTATTAATTATAGGATATCGTAATGGCAACCAAATTTTAGACGCGGTAGCACCTTATAGCAATCTTACGAATAATCAGTGGCTTTTAATGAATCTTACAACTAATGCGAACTTTAATGATGTAGATGAAATTAGATTTATTCAAAATGGTATAGCAGATTGGGCAGCGCTTTCTATTGATGAAATAGACATAACACCAGCAACACTAGGTATTGATGATGCCGTTTTAGAAACTATAGGTTTGTATCCTAATCCTGCAAAAAACCACATACAAATTACCAACCTAAAAACATCTGAGAATTACAGCATTTACAATCTTTTGGGTCAAAAAACTATGCAAGGCAAAACAACCCCTAATACATTTATAGATATTAGTAGCCTTGCAAAAGGCATGTACCTTTTAAAACTAGAAAACACCCAAAATACATTGCGTTTTATAAAACAATAATTGACCTGTTGTAAATTTTGAACTAAGTTCATTTATTAAGTGTCAGTTTGAGTGATTTTTCTTCAGATAATTATCTGAAGAAAAATCATATCAAGAACTCATTTTCAACAAAAATTCTCAACAGATATAATACTAATTTAAAACCTTATAAGATGATTAAAAAAACTACTTTAATAGCATATTCAACATTATTAACATTTGTTACACATGCCCAAGATCCGTTTAACGACGTCGCTCATTTTTACCGTTTAGATGCTCAGGGTGTAAGTGACGAAATAACTAATATCCAAGCTGGATATATTCAGAGTACTGCCGTAACAGAAGGTGTTGTTAATGGTAGCCATGCTTTTGACAACAGTGATACACTTGGCCTGTTAAACTTCTCACCAAATTCATTTACCATTAATTTTTGGTTTAGAACTAACGATGCTAACAAAGTTCAGCGCATATTTCATAGAGGCGGAATTGGCGGAAGCGCCTATGACCGTTATAGCTATTCGTTAGTATACATCCCAAACCAAGGCTTTAGATTTGGATTAGGCAATAACACTGGTTCAAACGGTGCGTTAATTTATGCAAACCCAACTATAGATGTTACCAATTGGCATATGATTACTTGCTCTTACGATCAAACTTCCCAAAACGCTAAACTATATATTGATGGTAACTTAATTATATCTGCAACATCAACACAAGCAATATACGCTACACCTAATTACCAAACATTCCTTGAGTTTTCTAGATACCCTACCAACAGCGCACTTCAAACCATAAATGGCAATTTAGATGAAATTGGTCTTTGGACCAGAGCCTTAAGCGATACTGAGGTAACTGCAGCTTACAGCCAACAGGGTACACTTGGCATTAATGATTTTAGTGTATTGGACTCCAACGCTAAACTGTTCCCTAACCCAGCTAAAAACACTATACAGGTTAGTAACTTAAAAACATTTGAACACTACAAAATTTTCAACCTATTAGGGCAATCTGTAAAACAAGGCGTTCTTCAAAATAACCAAAATATAGATATCAACAATTTAGACAAAGGTGTATATCTCATAAAGTTTAAAGACAATGCCACAGTATTACGCTTTATTAAAGACTAATGTTGAAATCTAGATTCTAAAAATCGTATAACTATGAAGATGCAGTATCTGTTTTGCCAATTATAATTTGCAAAGCAGATACTGTTTTTTTTACCATCAATCATAAAAACAACGAAAAGACATCAACTATGCGCCTAAGACATTCAGTAAAAGATAGCATCAAAAATAGTATTTATATCTTACTACTAATAACACTTGTGTGGTGCAAACCAAATACAGACAAAAATACCTCAACATCTGAATATACATTGGCAGAACAAGCAATGCAGAAAGATTTTGCGGTGTTTCAATCTATCTTTGAAACAGCAAATGCTGGGCTTTACAAATACCGAAACAAATCTCAAGTAGATTCGATATTTATAGTAAACAAAAAGCAGATTACAGCATACACTTCTTATCGTGATTTTTACAACCTTATTTGGAATGTAATAGACTACACGGGCAGTTGTCATAACAGCCTAGCTTACCCCGACAGTTTAGACCAAGCACTAAATACACAAAAGGTGTTTTTTCCGTTACCACTAAAAGTTATTGACCGCGAACTGTACACCAACACTAAGCATCAAGACATACCCTTAGGCAGCGAAATTATTACAGTAAATGGCATTCCTAAAGATGAATTTTTAAAGCGTATTTCTAGCTACATCAGCACAGATGGATTTAATACATCTGGCAAACACGCAAGTGTTTCTACAGATTGGCAAGCCTTTTACATCTATTTGGCTTTGGGCAAACAAAATACATTTACTATTGGCTACAAGGACAATCGTTCTGAAACCACAAAAAAAGTAAGGTTACAGAGTGTAAGCTACGATACCTTTTACAAAACCTACAGCAAACGCTTTTCAAAACCCTACGATACACGCCACCCGCAAGACTACAGCTACAAGCTTTTAGATAGCATAAATACTGGACTTTTAACCGTAAAAACATTTGGCATAGGTGGCTCAGATTCTAACGGACACAAGGCCTACGCTAAGTTTTTAGATTCGGTGTTTACGAGTATAAGAGATACGAAAACGAAAAACCTTATTGTCGATATTCGGGGCAATGGTGGCGGTAACGACCCCAACGACCTGTTATTATATTCTTACCTAACACAACGTAATTTTAGGGAAAACACTTCGGCATTCACCCTATTTCAGGATATTCCATTTACCGAATATTATGTCGACGACGATATAGATGAGCTTCCCTTAGAATTAAAAGAGGAACATTCCATTTACAAGAACGGCAAATACTACCAAAACAAAACGTTTAACCCTATTTGGCAACCCAACAAAAATGCTTTTAATGGCAACCTAGTTTTATTGGTCGATCCTTTTGTAGCTTCAGCAGGCTCATTATTTGCCAGCTTGGTAAAAAGCGACGCTAATAGCACGGTTATTGGCGAAGAAACCCTTGGTGGTTACTACGGGCATACAGGGCACATCCCTGTAACATACGAATTGCCCAACTCTAAACTGTTACTCACTTTCTCTATTGTTGACCTTGAGCAAGATGTCTCAATACTAGCCGATCAACAAAAGGGAGGTGGTATAAAACCAGACATTAGGGTTGTGCAGTCCTATGAAGATTTCAGGAACCATAAAGACCAACCTTTGAGCATCGCCCTAAAGACCATTAAAAGTCTAAACTAATAAAAACACCCTTGATTGATAGCTACGAATTCCGCAATGCATTATCCTTAATGTTAGCGGAATAACAACTATTTGAAACCAAAAAGTAAACTATGAAAACGACACTTAACGTAATAAAAAACACACTGTCATTTTTCTTAATTGTGTTTTTTTGCATCGCTCAAGTAAATGCACAAACACAAAACTTGAAAGAAAAAACACTTAGCAGATTTGGGTTTAAAGAATATACTATCCCTGTTGAAAACGATACCATTCGGTATTATGCTCATCAAAAAAGAAACTCAACCCCCAGCAAGGTAGTTATCTATTTGCAAGGAACAACACCAGTTCCTGAGCCTTTCTTCGAAATAAAAAAAATCAAAGAAGGCTATTCCTATTTGAGTTATTTTCCTCAGGATTACTTGCATCTTAATGATGATTATATTTTTGTAATCATAGGGCTACCTGCAACACCTGTTATTAAAGGTCACGGACAAATAGATTTAGAAAAATACAACAAACTTAATTCTTTAGACTATAGGGTTTTTTGCGCAAACAGTGTCATAAGTCATATAACTAAAAACCTATTTACACCAAAAAAATTGATAGTTTATGGCCATTCTGAAGGTGCTTTTGTTGCGCCAAAATTGGCAACGGTAAATAAGAAAATAACCCATCTTGGGGTTTGGGGTGGTAGTGCTTTGCCCGATTTTTTTGATTTTATTCTTTTTAATAGAAAAGCTAATTTAAAAGGAGAGCAATCAGATTCTATAACTCAAAAAAATATAAGTCAACTGATAAAACAATTTCAAGGCATTATTAAAGATTCCCTAAACACAGTACCCTCAAACAAAAATGAATTTTCCGAATATCCAAATAAACGCTGGTGGAGTTATGCAGAACCGACTATAAATCATTTGGTTAAAATCGATATTCCTATTTATATTCAAGTCGGTACCGAAGATGAAAGTTCGCCTATTGAGAGCAATTACTTAATCCCCCTGGAATTTGCAAGACTCGACAAGAAAAATCTATCGTTTAACGTCTGTGTTGGATGCGACCATAGTTTTACAAACCTACAAACAGGAAAGGATAATTGGAATGATATTTTTAAAAGTTTTATTACATGGACAGAACATAACTAAACACTATGATAATGCAGTGCAAAAACCATAAACCCCTAAATGATAAAAACATAATATAAATACTTGAGAACTTAAATTTGCCATTACATTATCTTTGTTCATAAAATCAAAAAGCCATACAATCATACTATAAAATACTCGCAACACTCTATATATGCTTTACTTCCTTTGTAAATGCACAACAGCTTTTTTTTAAACATTACACTACCAATGATGGTCTAGCGCACGATATCACTTATCAAATTATTCAAGATAGTAAAGGCTACGTTTGGATAGGTACAGACGATGGGTTATCAAGATTTAATGGTAGTAGCTTTAAAAATTATTCCTATGAAAATGGGCTAAAGTCTAACTATGTTATTGATATTGTAGAACATCAACCTGATGATTTCTTTATTGCCACTTGGGGCGAAGGTTTGCACCGTTTAAAAAACGATACTATTTGGGTGCCTTTTTATAAAGATAGCCAAAACGGCTTATCAAAAATGCATACGGTTTTAAAAGGCAACGATTCTATTTTTTACGCCTATACGAACGGTCGTATAGGACGATACAACATTAATCAACACTCAGAAGACCAATTAATAATTACTAACCCAAACCAGCCAAAACTAAAGCGTTTAAGTAAACAAGACATATCGATTAACGCAAAACTAAAATGCATTAAACAAAATGCTTATGTATTTAACCAAGAAACGTCTAACGCATCACTTAATAATATAAAGGGATTATATATTCTAGAAAAAGACAGCTTATTACCACAATTTTATGATACTCTAAAAAATAAAGTAATACATTGTATCGCAAAGCAGGAAACAGATAACCTCTATGTTGGCTCATATAATACCATTTATCGTTATAAAAACGACAGACTGCATGATAGTATTGTTTTTAGTTTGCCAAATCACAGTATATTTAATCTTGAAATAAACCAATATCAATTTTATTTTATTGCTTACAATCACGATACTGGGACACGAGAGGCTTATAACTATAATACTAAAAACAAAACACTTAAAAATCTAAGCAAACAATTAGATATTACCGCCTTTGTGTCTGATATTTTAATAGACAACAACTCTGACTTATGGATAAGCACTTATGGTCAAGGCGTTTATTATTTACCTAAAACAAAAATGAAATTTTTAAGCAGCACAGTATTTAAATCACCTGACTTAAGAGATATCGCTATTTTAAAAGATGCTATTTATATGATATCGCCAAACAGATTGTATCTATTAAAAAACGATAGCTTATCATCAAGCATTACTATTCCCTTTCATATAGAAAATCTGCAAGCAGACACCTTAAAAAACACATTAAACTTAATTGCTTATGATAAACAACTTAATGCTAAAATGTTAGCTTCTGGTGCAACGATTAAAACCACAAAAAGCAAATCATATCGATTCAATCATAAAAATAAGACTTTAGAGTTTAAAAATAATAGTGTAATTGTTTTTACTAACGGTAAAAAAACACATACACGCCAAGTCCATGATTTTGATTCCTATATAAGAAATGCCATTAAACATAAAAACAAAATATACGTGATTTATGATCGTATTGGCATTTATATTTTTGATGCTATTACGGGTAAACTGCTAAAGAAATGGAATAAGAAACATGGATATCTTACCAACAAGTTCCATGATATTATTGTATACGACAACGGTTTTTTCTTGGCAAGTGACATGGGATTAATTTCATTAAAAAAGAATAAACTAAAACGCTACACTAGCAATGATGGCCTATTAAGTAACCATATTAATGACTTGTTTATAGACCAACACAATGTTTTATGGGTTGGTACACAAAAAGGGCTCAATGTTATGTATCAAAACCAATTTTATATCATTGATAAAAACAAAGGGCAATTGTCTAGCTTTATAACTAAAATTACCGAATATAAAAACAAAATATATGCAACAGGAAATAATGGTCTTTTTATATTTAACAATAAGAAACCGTTTGAAGCTAAATCCTCTTCTAATTTATTAATAACACAGGACAACACCCGTTTTTTTATTGACATCATTAACTATAACAATCCAGAATCTATTGAGTTTGAATATCAATTAAACAATCAAAATTGGCAAAAAACACAATCTAAGCACATTGACTTCAGTCAGTTAAAACAGGGTAATTATACGATAAAATTCAGAGCAAAAGATGCTTCATCTTCATGGTTATACTCCAAAACATTTTCGTTTGGTTTGCGTAATGTATGGTACAAGCAACCCTTACTCATAGCCCTTGTTATTTGCTTTGTCATGGGCCTTGTTATCTATACAATTTACAAACGTCTTAAAGCATCCGAGAAACGAAACAAAAAATACCGCAAAACACTTCAAGAAAAAGAAAGCTTACAAGAAGAATTGCGCAATGTCCGCCATCAGATTGCTAAAGATTTCCATGATGATTTAGGGAACAAACTAGCTAGTATTTCTATAACATCAAATTTATTATTAAAACAAGGTGAAATTTATACTAAAAAAACCTCCAAACGCATCAAACAAATTCATAAAGACGCCGATGACTTATACGATGGCATGCGAGATTTCATATGGACACTAAACCATAAACACAACACCCTAAATGAGCTTCAATTATATTTATCTGAATTTGGCGAACAATTATTTGCTAATACCATGATCGTATTTAAAAGCAATCATAATATCCCAGAACATAGCATCGAAATGCCTTATTATTGGAACAAACAATTGATCCTTATATTTAAGGAAGCCATGACTAATAGTTATAAACATAGTAAAGCAACTGAAGTCATTTTAAATATAGATATTAAAAATAATGTTTTAAATATAAGCTTTAGTGATAATGGTATTGGATTTAATATTTCAGATATCAACCACATTAATGGGATTAAAAACATGAAAGAACGTGCCAACTCTATCAATGGTAAACTAACCTTACGCACAATTGAAGGGACCATTATAACATTTAACACAATATTAAATACAACTTAAAAAGCATGGCATCTGTAATTATTATAGAAGACAACAACAGCATCCTTAGCTCATTTCAAGAAATTATTGAAGATTCACATCATAAGGTTATAGGCACTTTTAATGATTGTGAAAACGCGTTGGCATTTTGTAAAACGCAACACCCAGATATTGCTATTGTAGACATCAAATTACCTTATATGAATGGCATTGAAGGCATAAAACATCTCTATAACATCAATTCAAATATTAAATCAATAGTTATCAGTGTTTATGATGATTCCGATTATATTTTCAATGCACTTTCGGCTGGTGCTATAGGTTACTTAACAAAAAACATAACACCTAAAGAGTTACTAAGCGCCATAGATCAAGCATTAAACGGTGGGTCTCCTATGAGTAGTAAAATTGCACGAAAAGTAATTTCTTATTTCCAAACACCTAAACAAGAAGAACTGAGTAAACGCGAAAATGAAGTATTACAAATTTTGGCAAAAGGTAAAAGCTATGCTGTTATCGCTGAAGAATTGCACTTATCTGTTAACACTATAAAAATACATGTACGCAACATCTATGAAAAACTCCACATCCAAAATAAACAAGAGTTCCTAAAGAAATTTGGGAGATAAAAATCTAATATTTAAATTCTTATAAACTGGTATAGTGTAATGAAATTATAGAATAAAGAAGTTCGGTAACATCTCAAATTAGGACATGAGATATAATTAAAAATCAATAGTTAATGAAATATTTAATTATTGATTTTCTTCGTTCATTAATATATTACCCACTGGCGCTCGTCTGTGACGAGTGACAAAAAACCAGATAGTGCAGATGTATTCATAGAAATCTATTGTACTAAATGGAATTCATCTGTTCGCTTTGCTCGGTAGTTTAACCCTTTCCATAAAACAAAAAAACAGCCACAGCATAAACATTAATATACGCATTTAATCGTATTTACTTATTGCATATTTTTTGGGTACTTACCATTTCATATGAAATCTGAATTGTGGTGAACCCTATACAAACAAAGATTGTAATAATTATTAGTGTATTGGCATGCTCAGCAGGTGGCTTTTCACAAACTTCTTTTATTGCCCAAAAATACCATCAGGTATCAGAACAAGTAACAGCTATCAAGTCCTATTCGTATGCAATACACGCTTTAAAAAGAGACACTTTACCCAACAAGATAGAAACCGTTACTTTGAAAAATGGTGTAGCAACATCCATAAGCGAAGAATACCTAAAACATAAGATCAAACACGTATACAATTATAAGCACTCTAGGTCAAAACGGAATTTTATCATGCACTATAAGCGCTTTAAAGATGATCAGATGACCATAGATTCTTCATTAACTTTCAAAAAAATCGATTATGAGGGGCTCCACTTTTTTTATCCCAAAAAAGCGTTTAAGACAGAAGGACGCTTAAGCACTTTCAACAGAGTGGAATTCTCTTTTGAACTCAATGGAAAGCGAGAAATTCGCTGGTTGGAAAAGCATACAGACACTACCATAACTGAGGTCATCTATAAGAAATATGATACCAATCATGAAAAGACCTATCACAGCAATGGCCATCTTATTGAAAAACGGATTTCTGGATTCAAAATAGAAAAATACAGCTACAATGACGCCGGATTATTGATCTCAAAAACATCTAATGATAAGCTCATGTACAGGAGCTATCAACCTTCAACAATTACCCAATACCATTACACCTATGATCCATACGGTAATTGGGTACAATGTGTACAAGTAACATTTAACGAAATAGACAGAGAAAACACACTTTCTACTACAATATACACGGGTAGGGAGTTAACGTATAAGGATGGTGAAAGTACAGGAAATACAGCATATGATCCTGTTTTTGTAAACACAGTCATAGAACAACAGAACTGATGAATGTATTTAAAGCACTTTATTGCAATCAATATTATGAGCTGGAACCTAAAGGGAAAGCCGATATGGCAAAAAAGATAGGTACGATCTTATTGACCATAGCCTTAGTCATATTATTATTAGCCCTTTTCTTTTTACTAATAGCGTTTTTCCCCGATGTTGAAAGAGATCTTGATAAATGCTTTAAACGAACATTTGGAAACAGTAACGGAAAATTCATAGGGCGATTTGTGGGATTGCTTTTATTTGCCGGAGTTTACCCTTTAATACGATATACTATAGGTAAAGAGAGCAATTATCAAAACATCATCACCGAGTTCAATACTAAAAGTAAAACCGAGAAGGCTAACATCTCTCGTAAAGGCCTCTGGTTTTTTATAAGCGCCATAGTCTTTTTAGTCATTTCACTCATAGCAGTAATGGTGAAAATTAATTTTATGGATTAGAAAATTATAACCATCATGAAAACAAAAACACACCTATATACCACACTAGCAATTACAGTAATGGCGATATGCATATTGCATGCTCAAAAGCCATTCTTATATGATTATGAGGAAATCACTAAAACCACGACATCTGGTCTTGAACTTAAAGGCTCTAACATCTCAAAATTAGTTTGGAAAACCAATGCTACCAATAGCATTGATGAATTATATGTTGGAGGAACAAACACTTATGCTTTTGAGCAAGGGCGCCTGATAAAAAAAGTAGCAAATACCAATACCAAATTAGGTACCAGTACATATTACTATAATAATGGCAAACTGGCAAAGGTTGTGTACCTCAACGAAAAAAACAGCGAAACCCTAAAAACCATAGAATTCAAAAAAAACACCATAATCGTTTATGAAAACGGTCAATCCAAACCATCTATAGAACTAACTACAGATCCAAAAGGAAATATCACACAGTTTAAAGAAAAAAGGAGTCACGCAAAACGACAATATGATAACAAGGGACGTATTGTATTTGAAGAAAAAAAAATATTTGATTTTGCAGGAAAAAAACACCTATCTACCAGAACCGAAAACTTTACATACGGCACAGAAGAATGGTACGATCAGCAAGTTTCAAAAAGAACAAGCAACTATGAAACCAAAGGCAGAAGCAATAATCTTGGAAAAAACATCAACTATTATGACAAAGACGGCAATAACGTATATCACTATTTTACGGCAGGAGAGGCAAACGAAACATACGCCGAAAGCTCACAATATTACAAGTATGATGCCAAAGGGAATTGGATTGCAAGAGCCACATTTACCAACAGTAATCAATTTCCAACAACCACACTTAAGTACTTTGAGCAACGTCAGATCACCTATAGTGATGGTACAATAACAGGCTATACCGATTATGATATAGATAAACTAATCAGAGCTAAATTAAAATTTCCAAAATTCGGAAACACGTATAGCTTTATCAGAGACCTCACCAAAGACACCTGGACCCTAAAAGACCCTTCTGGCAATAATTATGTTACAGAGCGTATCATCAGATTAGGTTATATGGGAGAAGATGCTCCTTTTATGTTAGATCCTGATAACAACACCCTGATGGCATTAACCAACTTTAAAACAGCACCCGATAAAACCTGGGTGGAAGCCGAGACCATATCCATGGGTTATAACTCCTTCTTATACATCAACGCCAAGAAAAAGGATTTTTTATATATCAACGGAAAACCTTATAACAAGAACAATCACCATATTGTATTTGTAGACCAAAGAAAAGCCATAATCTATGACGACATTTCTAACACATCATTTTATGTCTCGTACCACTTAGATACCCCAAAAAAGATATACCCCGTAACACCACTCCCAAAATCAACACATAATGCCTATTGGACACACTATGTGAATAAAGAAGGTGCAAAAGATTTCTTATTTGTAGAAAACGGAAAAACCATTGTACCAAACCCGAAAACCGATATCGAAGAAAACGGCAACTGGTATATAAAAACCAATCTGGGGTATTATCTGGTAGAAGCTTTTAAAAAAGCAGAAAGAGGACGACCTAACGTACCAAAAAGTATTACCAAAGCAATTTATGAAAAAGCGTATGCGAAGCTTCAAAAAGAAAGTATTAAAACAGTAACAACTTCAAAAGGGTACATATACCACAAAAATGACAATGATACCTTTTCGCTTACAGCGCCCTCTGGAGCATCAATTATCAATGAGTGTATACAATTAGGATTCATCGATAATGACTATTATGTATATTACCCCAAAGGGAAAGATCTTGTAAAACTGCCTAACTTCAAAAGCAATACCACAGGAGCCTATAATGCTGAAGTGGTTATTAAAGACCAAGACCATTTTTTATTTACTAATGGTAAACGGTTTGTCATGTATTGTGAGGAAAAAATACAAGATTTAAATGCTCTGAACATGGGTAGTTTAACAGAGACCATATACGTATTATCACCATTGAATTCTAACCGGAGTTATACAATTAACATCCCAAAAAATAAAGTGGGCATATCCATTATAAAACAATTAGAGGAAAACCGTGAAAATACTTACTGGATAAAAACAAAAGCTGCAGATGGTGGCGATTCATTTTTAGCTTATCGAAATGGCGGTTTAATAAAAATGGAGGACATCAACTATGTTAATAATGAGACGGTCATTTTTAAAGAAGGAGACAGGCATTACTTTATATCAAAAATGAATACTGTAAAAGCCTATGAATTCAAAAAATTGGTGCCAATCCCTAAAGAAAACTATTTAAAACTAAAACACTCCCTAAAAAAAGTAAAAGACATACTCAACAAAACAACATCATCGGTCTCTAAATGTGCTGGAAAAACCCAATGCCTATTGTCTGAAGCACAAAAGGCTTATGACAATACCATAAACAACGGACAGTCAACAGAAAATGCTTATATCGCGATGAGTAATGTGTATGTGGAAGCCTATAATATCAATCCTGAATATGCTTTTAATATGTTTATGCAAATGGAAGGCAAACATCTGACAGCACTTTTAAAAGTCATTCCCAAAGACATCCATGGCTATGTAAGAGCTAAAGCAAAAGGTGTCGTGGATGATCATGTTAAAAAACATGGCGAAGTAAAAATTAAAACCGTGCCTTATAAGCCAAAAAACTAATACTCCATCTCTAATTTTTGTCTTGGTAAACTCTTATTTATAACACAAGTGCTTACCAGAGTGATCATAATATTTGAATAGCTGTAAAACAAAACTGTGATCTTTACCAAAGAATGATTTTATTTTTATGACCTATTTTTGAAAATAGGGCGCCAACCCTATGTTAAATTCAATTAAAATTCTGGCAATCAATATATTATTATATCTTTACTACAACACTCTTTCCCTAAGACATTTTAATCATTGTTAAATCTAAATTTGTATTATTATGTTAACACCTATTGCCATGGGAAAGATTGCCGCAGACGGCAGTATCCTAAAAGCCACACCCGGAATTTCAATTTCAACAGATATTAGTCCCGGCAATATCTTTGGTTCAGGAAATGACGGCGGATATACTGTAAGGCTACCAGACCGTTTGGTTTGTGACAATAATTATATTGTACAACTCACAGCTGCAAATTACGGTGAAGATGGTCCTGATCATGTCATCACTTCTATTGCCATTAGAAATCAATCTGTACGAAGTTTTGAAGTCCTTATATGGGCTGATCGTGTGCAAACCTTAGATGGTTCTTACACTTTAGTAACTGTAAAATCAGATTGGCATTTTGTGATCTACGATTTGTAGATTTTCACCAATTTCTCCTTTAGTAAACCAAACAGCAATTGCTAACTAAAAGTGGTTGCTGTTTTTACATGACATTTAGCCTCATAACTATCATCTCTTCATGATTACAAATTACTTTTCTTCGGTGTATGCAACCTCATTATTCATTGCAGTGTATCTCACTTTATCGTAACTTTGTATCATGCGTTTTAAGATAGAATCCGAATTCAAGCCTACTGGGGATCAGCCTGAGGCCATCAAACAACTTTCTGAAGGTATTACTGCGAATGAAAAGTATCAGACGTTACTGGGAGTGACAGGTTCCGGTAAAACCTTTACTGTGGCAAATGTCATACAGGAAGTACAGCGTCCAACTCTGGTTTTGGCACATAACAAAACATTAGCTGCGCAGCTCTATTCGGAATTCAAACAATTCTTTCCTGATAATGCCGTAGAATATTTTGTATCCTATTACGATTACTACCAACCGGAAGCTTATATCCCGGTATCTGGCGTATACATTGAGAAAGACTTGTCTATCAATGAAGAGATTGAGAAAATGCGATTGAGTACGACCTCTTCCCTGCTCTCAGGCCGAAGAGATGTTCTGGTCGTAGCTTCCGTATCGTGTTTGTACGGTATTGGAAACCCTGTAGAATTCCAAAAGAATGTCATCACTCTGGAACGCGACCAGGTCATTTCAAGAACCCAATTATTACACAAACTTGTACAGAGTTTGTATTCTCGAACGGAAGCCGAATTCAGTAACGGTAACTTCAGGATTAAAGGCGATACGGTAGATATCTTCCCCGGTTATGCCAACCATGCCTTCCGCATTCATTTTTTTGGAGATGAAATTGAAGATATTGAAGCTTTCGACGCGCATACCAATGAGATTATTGAAACTTATGATCGCTTAAACATTTATCCGGCAAACATGTTTGTAACATCTCCCGATGTACTACAGAATGCCATACGAGACATTCAGGATGATCTGGTGAAGCAATACGATTACTTTAAAGAGATTGGTAAGCATCTCGAAGCCAAACGCCTCAAAGAACGTACTGAGTTTGATCTGGAAATGATACGCGAGTTGGGGTATTGTTCAGGAATAGAAAACTACTCCCGTTATCTCGATGGTAGAGCACCGGGTACGCGTCCTTTCTGCCTATTGGACTATTTTCCTGATGATTATTTGATGGTCGTTGACGAAAGTCATGTAACCATATCTCAGGTTCATGCCATGTATGGCGGTGATCGTAGTCGAAAAGAAAATTTGGTAGAATACGGATTCAGACTACCGGCTGCCATGGATAACCGACCTTTAAAATTTGAAGAGTTTGAAGCCCTTCAAAATCAGGTGATCTATGTCAGTGCTACTCCTGCAGATTACGAACTTCAAAAATCTGATGGTGTCTATGTAGAGCAAGTTATCCGCCCTACAGGTCTTTTAGATCCTATTATTGAAGTACGCCCAAGCCTCAATCAGATTGATGACCTCATCGAAGAAATACAAGTACGAGTAGAAAAAGATGAACGTACACTAGTCACCACATTAACCAAGCGTATGGCCGAAGAGTTGGTAAAATACCTCACCCGAATTAGTGTGCGGTGCCGATACATTCATAGTGATGTGGACACGCTCGAACGTGTAGAGATCATGCAGGATCTTAGAAAAGGGTTGTTTGATGTTCTAGTGGGCGTTAATTTACTCCGTGAAGGTTTGGACCTCCCCGAAGTATCGTTAGTTGCCATTTTAGATGCTGATAAAGAAGGGTTCTTACGTTCTAATCGATCATTGACTCAAACTGTCGGAAGAGCAGCACGTAACCTTAATGGAAAAGCGATTATGTATGCGGATAAAATTACCAAGAGCATGCAAAAGACCATTGATGAAACCAATTATCGCCGTGAAAAGCAAATGGCATATAATGCGGCCAATAACATTACACCTAAAGCACTTAACAAAAGCCTGGATAATGTACTGGCTAAAAATTCTGTAAGTACGTACCGCACTGAGTTGGATGCTAAAATAGCCGCTGAGCCAGAAAGTGACTATTTAACCAAAGCACAGCTGGAAAAGAAGATCAGAGAAAAGCGTAAGCAGATGGAACAAGCCGCTAAAGCACTTGATTTTATGGAAGCTGCAAAATTCAGAGATGAAATTACAGCCTATCAGGCAAAACTTGAAAAACTAAAGATCAGTTAGTTGTACTGAACTTTAAAAATATCTATTAAAAAATCTGGTGGTACAACTTTATTCGGAAAGCTTTCCATAAGATCCAGTACACGATTGATAGATTCATGACTTAAGCCCATTCGCAATCCAAAATTATGGATCTTCACCAATTGTTTTGGGCTTACCATATTATCTATATTCATCAACAATACCAGACGGTGAAACTGTACGATACGCTCACTGTGCGATTTTAAATGCACGTAAGTTACCGGATGTTCAAAAAGGTAATCGAAATCTTCTTGCGAGATATCCAATTGTTTAGCAACACCTAAAAGGAAATTATACTCAATGGATTTGATGTTATCATCTTCCATAGCAAATGCAATCATCTCTGAAAGCAAGCTCAATTTTTCAACACGATTAATCATGATCGAGGGGGATTAATTATCTAGGTTAAAGTTAAATAGATATAAAATATAATTGTCGTGGATATAATGTATCTTGTCGAAAAGTTACACGTATTTAAACGGTATTTTTAAACGTTAATCAATTGTATACGCGCACAAATCATGAGATTTAACATATTTTCAGTTTTATTTTCATTACTTTTTATAGTAAATATTTACGCACAAAACACTGCTTCACAACAGGTTAGCACATTCAACATTCAAGCGCCTCAATTAGATACTGTAAAGACCATTTGGGTCTACTTGCCTAAAAACTACGAGAACTCCAAGAAACGTTATCCTGTGATATATATGTTAGATGCACAGAACCTATTTGATAAGGCCACCTCATATGCAGGCGAATGGGAAATCGATGAATATTTAGATACGACTACTGATAAAGAAACCATAATCATAGGTATTGAACACGGTAACGAAAAACGATTTGACGAGCTATCGCCTTATAAAAATGAAACCTATGGAGGCGGTAAAGGGGATTCTTTTTTAAGTTTTATAACCACAACGCTAAAACCTCATGTTGATGCTACTTACAGAACTAAAAAGAATGCTAAAAACACCTCTATCGTTGGTGCATCCTTGGGTGGCTTAATGGCATTTTATGCCGTTATTAAACGTCCTGATGTTTTCAATAATGCCGGCGCATTTTCTGCATCATTTTGGTTCAATCCGGAAATCTACGATCTGGTGAAGATGACTTCGCTTAAAAAACGATTACGTTTTTATTTTGTTGTTGGCTCAGAAGAAGGTAAAGACATGACCAAAGGACAAAAGCGTATGATCGCTTTATTAAAAACTAAAAAGGTTAAGCCCAAACAATATCGTAATATTGTTGCCAAGGATCATAATCATAATGAAGCATTATGGCGCGAATACTTCCCTAAAACGCATCAATGGTTTATCAAATACTAAAGACACACAATGACTAATAATGACATTTTTAAAAAACTAAGAGTCGCTCATCAATTAAGAGATGATGACATTGTAAAAATCCTTGAACTGGTAGACTTCAGAATCTCCAAAAGTGAGCTTGGAGCATTCTTCAGACGCGAAGATCATCCTAAGTACAAACCCTGCGGCGATCAAATTCTTAGAAATTTTCTTAATGGATTAATTATTCATTTAAGGGGACCAATGCCAAAACCGAAAAAAAAATAGCCGCTTTTTATCATATTCTCAAAAACGATCCGTTTATTTCTTTTATAAAATCATTCCTGTTAACTTGCATTCTCCTATAGACAATTCTTATGTTTGAAACCTCATCAAAATCAGAAATAACACCGCTATTTTCTGAAGCAGAGATTAATGCGCTAAACAAAGCATACAAACCTTTGACCGCTAGTGAACGTATACGGCAACTTTATATAGATTTTGATATGGCAGACGTTATGCTTACCAGCTCTTTTGCTGCAACTTCTGCTTTCCTTTTAAAATTAGTATCAGATGCCAATGTAAAACAAACCGTTTATTTCATAGATACCGGTTATCATTTTGATGAAACCCTATCATATAAAGCAGAGTTGAGTAAGCGTTACAATTTAAACGTAAAATCCATAAGTGCTATTAAAGAAGAATATGAGTTTACCCTGAAGGATGAAACCTGGAAAAAGAACCCGGATTTTTGTTGCTCTATTAATAAAGTACGTCCCTTGGATATCATTAAGAAAAACTATAAAGTATGGGTATCGGGTTTAATGAAATGGCAAAGTGATCACAGAGCCACTTTAGATATTTTTGAATTAAGGGGTAATATCTTAAAGTTTTATCCGCTTTTGGATATTTCTAAAGCAGAAAGAGATGCCTATATTGAAAAATATCAACTGCCTTTTCATCCTCTGGTTGCGAAAGGCTACAATTCTATAGGATGTAAACACTGTACAGTGCCTGGTGAAGATCGTAGTGGACGATGGAACAATAACCCTAAAACCGAATGTGGTTTACACCTATAATAAAAAAAGACTGTCTAAAAAATTGATACTTTCCGTCATTACGAATACCGGGAACCTGGGATGAAGTAATCTGAACTTTGACTACTAATTATCTGCAGATTGCTTCGTTCCTCGCAATGACAGTCTAAATTATTTTTCAGACAGCCTTTTTTGACTTTTATATATTTTTTAAGCGTTAACTTAAGATAGTACAGCCTGAACTTTATCTGCAGCTTCTTGAAACTCAGTAGCACTCATCACATCGAGTCCAGAGTTATCAATTAAGTCTTTAGCAATATCAGCATTCGTACCCTGTAAACGTACTATAATAGGCACATTAATAGTTCCCATGTTCTTGTAAGCATCAATAACACCTTGTGCTACACGATCGCAACGTACAATACCTCCAAAGATATTGATCAATATGGCTTTCACATTTGGATCTTTAAGAATGATCTTAAAAGCAGCTTCTACTCTAGCGGCATCTGCAGTACCCCCAACATCCAAGAAATTTGCAGGATCACCACCTGCTTGCTTAATTAAATCCATAGTAGCCATTGCCAAACCAGCACCATTAACCATACAGCCCACATTACCATCAAGGTCTACGTAATTTAAACCTAATGCTCCAGCTTCAACCTCAATAGGGTTTTCTTCTCTTAAATCGCGAAGCTCTTTATAATCTTTATGTCTGAACAACGCATTATCATCTATAGTTACTTTAGCATCTACAGCCATGATCTTATCATCACTGGTTTTTAGAACCGGATTGATCTCAAACAACGATGCATCAGATTTAACATATGCAGTATACAGCGCACTTACAAATTTGGTCATTTCCTTAAATGCAGTTCCTGACAATCCCAAATTGAATGCTACACGTCTTGCCTGAAAAGGTAATAACCCCACAGAAGGATCTATTTCTTCTGTAAATATTAAATGTGGTGTTTCTTCAGCTACAGTTTCAATATCCATACCACCTTCAGTAGAATACATGATCATATTTCTACCATTGGCACGGTTTAGCAAAACAGACATATAAAATTCGCTTGTTTCACTATCGCCCGGATAATAAACATCTTCAGCAATAAGTACCTGATGTACTTTTTTACCTTCTGCTGAAGTTTGAGGTGTGATGAGATTCATTCCGATAATCTGACCTGCTATTTCTTCAACTTCTTGAAGATTCTTTGCCAATTTTACACCGCCTCCTTTTCCACGGCCACCAGCATGAACCTGTGCTTTAATCACATGCCACCCTGTTCCGGTTTCAGCAGTTAATTGCTTTGCTGCAGCAACAGCTTCCTGAGGACTTTGCGCTACGATACCGCGTTGAATACGCACTCCGAAACTACTTAATATATCTTTACCTTGATATTCGTGTAAATTCATTTGTATTGAAATTTTTTTGGTGACACAAAAGTACATAACCTTAATCGTTTAGCAAACAATTTTTGCAACCTATTCTTTGATTAATTTTTATTTGAAAGGTTATGGTCAATTTTAAGACATTATTAATGTTAAAGCTTAAAAAACATCTTAATTTTATAGCTTATTTAATTTTAAAATCATGGAAAATAACACCTTATTAAAAATTGCCGAGGACTATGGAAGTCCAATTTATGTGTACAATGCTGATACCATTATTGCTCAGTATAAACGCTTATCATCGGCTTTTAAGAAGGTGAAACGCTTGAAGTTGAATTATGCTGTAAAAGCCTTATCTAACATCTCTATATTAAAATTATTCAGATCTCTGGACTCCGGTTTGGATACGGTTTCTATTCAGGAAGTACAACTAGGCTTAAAAGCAGGCTTTGCTCCGGAAACCATTATATTCACGCCAAATGGTGTATCGCTTGAGGAAATCGAAGCGGTTGCCAAATTGGGTGTGCAAATTAATATTGACAATCTGTCGATTCTGGAACAGTTTGGAACCAAACACCCGGATATTCCTGTATGCATTAGAATTAATCCGCATGTTATGGCTGGGGGAAATACTAATATTTCCGTAGGGCATATTGATAGTAAGTTTGGTATATCCATACATCAGATCCCTTTATTACTTCGTATCGTTGAAAATACGCAGATGACTATTAATGGAATTCACATGCATACGGGTAGTGATATTTTAGACATTGACGTTTTCTTATATGCCAGTGAGATCTTATTTGAAACGGCTAAAAATTTTAAAGATCTGGATTTTATCGATTTTGGTTCTGGTTTTAAAGTACCATACAAAACCGGAGATATAGAAACCAATGTGGAAGAGTTGGGTAAAAAACTATCCAAACGCTTCAATGATTTTTGCAAAACTTATGGCAAAGATCTGACTTTAGCCTTCGAACCAGGAAAATTCTTAGTGAGTGAAGCTGGTGTTTTCTTAGCTAAAGTCAATGTAGTTAAACAAACGACTTCTACAGTTTTTGCTCAGGTAGATTCTGGATTTAACCATTTAATAAGACCCATGTTATACGGTTCTCAACACGAGATTTACAACCTCTCTAACCCTGATGGTAAAACACGTTTTTATTCGGTTGTAGGCTATATCTGTGAAACAGATACTTTTGCCAATAATCGACGTATTAGTGAAATCAGCGAAGGCGACATTTTGTGTTTTAAAAATGCTGGTGCTTATTGTTTTACTATGGCCAGTAACTATAATTCCCGTTACCGACCTGCCGAAATATTATGGTATAATGACAAAGCCCATTTAATTAGAAAACGAGAAACATTTGATGACATCCTCAATAATCAAATTGAAATTGAACTATAGACTAAAAAATGCACCGCTATCGTGGTGCATTTTCTTTTACAGTTATGATGTTATAGATTTATTTATAACTTTAAAAACGTTTGAGTATAAATAAAATTTAGGGCTTACCCTGTAACATTAACACCTAAAAAGTATCCTTTATAAAAAACATTATGCGATTTATAGTATCAATATCTCTTATCATTTTCGGAATTAGTTTCAATTTTTCTCAGTCTATTGAAAGTAAACAAACAATTAAAAACGATTCTGTATACATCAGTATTACAAACCCCTTCTTATGTCCTATAGAACTCGCCATGACACCTTTGGATTCTACTGAAGTGAGCGTTAAAGCATCACATTTTATTTTAAAATCAAAAGATTCTATGGTTGATGCATTAGCCATTCCCATAAAAAAGGTTGCGGATACTTCTTCTGTAAGCATCAAAGATTATGTAACGTTTAAAGGCACTTATGGTGATCCTAATACCATAAAACATGATGACGCTTATTTATATGCTTTACCATACCCTAAAGGTAAACGCTATAAAATCATTCAAAGTTTTGGTGGTAAATTCTCTCATGATAAAATACATTCAAAATACGCCATTGATTTCTCGTTACAAATTGGAGATACCATAACCGCAGCCAGAGATGGCATTGTTATTCATACCAAACAAAACTCTAAAGAATATGGTGACAGGAGCTTTATAAAAAAGGCCAATAAGATCCTTATTCTACATAACGATGGCACTATGGCCCAATATGTTCATTTAGATTATAATGGTGCTTTGGTTAATGTTGGAGACCGTATAGAACGAGGACAAGCTATAGGCATTTCCGGACTTACAGGGTTCACTACAACACCTCACCTACACTTTGTAGTCTATAAAGAAAAAGGCATCTCGGTACCTGTTTATTTTAAGGGATACAAAGGTCAAAAACTCAAAAAAGGAAAACGGTACAGAAGGCGTCGTAATTGATTACTCCCCAACGGTTCCTGTAAAGTGATTTACTTTGGGATTCATAGGGTTATCCGTAGTTCTTCTGTAAATTGCTATCTGACCACAGTGCCAAATAGCATCTGCGATAGGACCATTAACCTGATTCCAGAATGGCACCTCTAGTTCACCAAAAATAATTTTATATTGAGAAATATCATCGCTGTTTCTTAGAATGTCTGCAGCTTGTTTGAGATTTAATAGCGTCTGTTTTCGTTTTTCATCAAAACGCATTGTACTGTGGTCGGATCTGTTATTGGCCTTTTTTAATGTCGAGTTCACAATTATTTTCGACAAATCATAGATATGATCTATAGTCTCTTGAGTAGAGCGTCCTTCATCATTCGCTTTGTAATTTAAATCGTTCTGATTTAACCCATGAGTAGCCCAATAATAACGAAACCCTAACGCATCTACCATACGTGCGGCTACAGTTCCGGCTGTAAATTCTTCTGCATATTCCGGAATTTCATAATAAGGGAGTTGGTCTTTGTCCTGTGCCATGGTGATATTGAATGCTAATAATAAGATAATAGTGTGTATATGCTTCATCTTTTAATCTTTTAATTCCTTTTTATTATTAATTGGATTTATACCGTATTTATCAAACAAATACACCAATGCAGTCATAGTGGCTGCCCCTAATTCAAGTTCGCGTTTGTTGACATGCTCAAAAGTATCATTTGCTGCGTGGTGATGGTCAAAGTACCGCTGCGAATCTGGTCGTAAACCTGCTAAAACATTAGTATCTGACTTTAATGGTCCCACATCTGCACCACTGCCTCCTTTTTCAAAATAATGTATTAAATAAGGCTTAAAAAGAGGTTTCCAGCTCTGGATCTGATTGAAATTGTTGTCATCACAGCTGAAAGAGAACCCTCTGGGCGTAAATCCTCCGGCATCACTTTCGAGCGCAAAAATATGATTTTCATTCTTGCGTTTTGCTTCCTCAGCATATTTACGTGCCCCTCGTAATCCATTCTCTTCATTCATAAACAAAACCACCCGAATACTCCGTTTTGGTTGTATGCCTGATATTTTCAACAATCGCAATACATCCATTGACTGTACCACCCCTGCGCCATCATCATGAGCACCATCACCCAAATCCCAAGAATCCAAATGTCCTCCTACGATAATATATTCATTAGGGAATTCACTTCCTGTGATTTCGCCTATAACATTATAAGATTGTACATCTTTGAGTTGTTTACAATTCTGTTTAAAATAGAATTTAAGGTCTCTCTTAAGGCTTAGCATTGTACTTAACAGATCGGCATCGTTCGTACTGATAGCTGCCGAAGGTATACGTTGCGACACAGGCAAATCGCCATAAGACATACTCCCGGTATGCGGATAATCGTCCTGTCTTAAATTCATTGAACGTACAATAACAGCAATAGCACCATATTTTGCAGCTTCTTTTGCTCCAGAATATCGCTGGTTAACACACCCCCCATAGGCATTAAATGTACTGATCAGATCGGCCTGCATGGGACGGTTATAAAACACGATCTTCCCTTTTATCTTTTCCTCTCCCAAAGCCTCTAATTCCTCAAAACTTTTTACTTCAACCACATGGGCTTTTACCCCTATTGGATTGGTGGCTACCGAACCTCCTAGGGCGCAAATATTGACATTGGTTGTTTCTCCGGGTGTTGTTTCTATATACGCAAATTCCTTAGCGCCACGTATCCATTTGGGGACCATAACAGGTTGCAGCCAAACCTTATCCAAACCTAGCTTATTCAACTCTTCTTTGGTGTATGCAACTGCTAATTCTGCATTGTAAGATCCTGATAGCCTTCCTCCTATTTGATTGGATAAATAATCTAACCACTGATAACTATGACCGTTGGTCAGTGATGCCGTATAAATGTTTTTTATAACCTCCTTATCCGTTTGCGCATTAAGAAAAGTAGTGCATAAAACAATGAGTGCTATAAGTTTAATTTTCATCTTCTAACTGCTTTTTATACAATTTAATGTTTGCTTTTTCATTATCCGGTAATTCAGGCTCTTTAATATCGTTATAGGTTTTGAGGGTATCGTATAAAATCTTAGCCACAATATAACGTGCCGTAGGCTTGTCGTCTGCTGGTATATTATACCAAGGCGCATGCGATTTCGAGGTTCTGTTAATTGCATCTTCATAACAAGTCTGATATTTATCCCATAACTTACGTTCTTTAAGATCATCTGCAGAAAATTTCCAATGCTTATTAGGTTTATTCAGACGCCTCAGCAAACGATTTTTCTGTTCGTCTTTTGAAATGTTTAAAAAGAATTTAAAAACTATGGTACCGTTTTCCGCAATGGTTTTCTCAAAAGCATTGATCTGTTCAAAACGCCTGTCCCAAAACGCATCATCCACATCATCTACAGTATTTATCCCAGGCATATTCTCGTACATCAAATAGTTAGGATGTACACGTGTAACCAGTACGTTCTCGTAGTGGGTTCTGTTAAAAATACCAAACTTACCTCGGGCTGGCAACGCGATATAATGGCGCCACAAGTAATCATGCTTCAACTCTAAATCCGTTGGTTTTTTAAAACTATGCGCAACTATTCCTCTCACATTAAACTCTTTGAACACTTCTCTGATAAGGCTATCCTTACCAGCAGTATCCATACCTTGTATGCACATTAAAACGGCATATTTACCATGCGCATACATGGTGTTTTGAATTTCTGCCAGATCTTCACTGACTTCTCTCAGTTTCTCTTCAATATGTTTCTTATCTGAGTTTAGATCGTATGAGGTTGGGAGTTCTTTTATATTTATTGATGATGAAATCTTAAAATCATCGATATCTACGTTTTTCATAAAATTTATTTTGTACGCATAAATATACTGAAGATTTAGTAGCTTAGTACATATTGATAAATTATATGAAACCGTATCCTCTATTACTGATCATATACTTATTAATACACCATTCTACTACCAGTCAGCAAATAGAAGCTTTACCTGCTTCCTTAAAGAATGGCATTAGTAAGTCTAATATACTATCTGCACATCCTTTTGGAATTTTTATTTCCAGACTACAAGGCAATTTCAACACAAGGCCAACTGACAGAATCGCAATTGACCTAAGTCTTGAAAGTGCTAATATATGGTCTGCTCCGGTTACAGGGTATATCCCAAACTCAATCGAGTTGCGAAACGCAGTTAGCCAAGTTGTTTGGCACAAGCGAGAATTTCTTTTTGATGTGAATACTATTGATGCTCAGGAAATTTTCATTGCTAATGATGGTGTATTAAAAGGATTCAAAGTACAATTGGCCATACCAATTAATAAAACTCAGGAATTGCAATTTCGAATGCGTTCTTTTCTATTAACCAAAGGCAAATTCCCTTTTTCCACTTTAACTGGCGATCAGTATATAGAATGGTTTCATGATCATATTGCCGGTGGCGAAGATCCTTTTGCCAGGCGTCTCTTTGGTCTCGATAATGCCGGAATCAGATATAAAGATTACAATGGTAACGAATTAAGTATTGATGCCGGGGATCTTTTTATTGGCGGTTTGGAAACCAGTTATTATTACTATCCTGAGTTTTCTAAGCTTAAGAATAAAAATTGGCATTTAAATTTTGGTGTCCATCTGGGTACAAATCTTTCTGAATATAATATGTCGATTGACCTGGGTTTATCATCAAACATTATAAAATCATACCGTTTGAATGATACCAATACACTTATAGCTGCGGCTGGTTTGGGTGTACTTAGAAAAAACAGCATTGAATTACAACGTGACAATATGGTATTTGGCACTAACGATTTTATTGGACATCTGGAAGCTGCTGTAGAGTTTAATTTCACTTCTAAAGGAAAAACTAATCATGCTTTTGGCATGGATTTTTATTTTCAAACCAGTTACAACAAAAAGGATGAGTTTGATCACATTATCCCTGTTAGAAACGGGGTTTCTGAAAAGGCATGGATTACCGGTCTTGAACACTTATACAAAAACAATAATTATTGGACATTCATGTATACATTTACAAGAAAAGTCTCAACAAGTTTTTATTTGCAGCAAGATTTCACCTTAAACAATAATCCTGATATTCAGACCGGAATAAGTATGTCTTTCTTTCTTAAATAATTACTTACTGGCAAATGATTTGACATCGCTTTCACTAACTTCTTTCCCTCCAAGGATTATCAAACGTTCAATAACATTACGTAATTCTCTTATGTTACCTGTCCAATCGTAATTTTGAAGCAGCTTAATAGCCTTATCCGAGAAGTTCTTTTTGGTACTCCCTTGTTCTTTTGCAATTTTATCAGAAAAATAGTCGACTAATAACGGAATATCATCTCTACGATCGTTTAATGCCGGAACTTCTATTAAAATAACGGCTAATCTATGATACAGATCTTCTCTGAACTTTCCGTCTTCTATTTCTTTTTTCAGATTTTTATTGGTAGCTGCAACCACCCTCACATCAACTTTGATGTCCTTATCACTTCCAACACGTTGTATTTTACTTTCTTGCAAGGCTCTCAATACTTTTGCCTGTGCCGATAAACTCATATCGCCTATTTCATCTAGAAATATCGTTCCGCCATTGGCTGCTTCAAACTTACCGGCTCTATCTTTATTTGCTGATGTAAATGCACCTTTAACATGCCCAAATAATTCACTCTCTATAAGTTCACTAGGAATGGCAGCACAATTAACTTCAATCATGGGACCTTTACTACGTTCACTCTTTTGGTGTAACCAATGCGCTACCAGCTCTTTCCCTGTACCATTTGGTCCTGTGATTAACACTCTGGCATCTGTTGGCGCTACTTTATCTATCATCTCTTTTATGCGCCCTATAGCATCACTTTGCCCCACCATCTCATAATTCTTAGACACTTTCTTTTTTAAGCGGGTATTCTCAACGACCAGTTCTTTTCTATCTAATGCTATTCGTACAGTGTTTAATAGTCTGTTTAGGTCTGGTGGTTTTGAAATATAATCAAAGGCTCCTAAACGCATGGTATTTACAGCCGTATCTAAATCACCATGACCAGATATCATTACCATTGGCACCAATGGCTTTATTTTTTTTACAGCTTCTAACACCTCAACACCATCCATTTTAGGCATTTTTATATCGCATAATACGAGATCATAGTCTTCTTTTTTTATCATTTCCAAACCTACCAATCCATCTTCTGCTTCTTCAACATTATAGCTATCATTTTCTTCCGAAAGAATTTTCACTAACACCCTTCTAATGGCTGCTTCATCCTCTATTATTAAAATCTTTGACATGTTATATTTTAAATTTTAGTCCTGTTCTTAAATAAAATGCATTTAGATCGTCTAATTTAAATATTTCTTCACGATTTGAATCACGGAGTACGTTATTTAATCTGAAAGTAAATCCCGAGTACAGATATACGACAAGGTGTTCCGTAAAAAAGTATTCATATCCCAGCCCTCCAACAGCTACAGACAAAGAAATATGATCAACACTTTGATTATTGATCTCTATCGGTCTTTGTATGTTAGCAAAGTAACCATCTAAAGTTGCAAAAGCCTGCACAGAGTTTCTATTATTAAAAGCATACTTGAGGTTAGACTTTGGAATTCCTGCATTAAATGACCAATAGTTATTGATCTTTCTGTGATAACTAATAAAAGGTAAGGGAAACGGTAAACCTACAGTTGTATTATAGGTCAAGCCCAGTACCAGACGATAAGGCCTTGGGATGTCTTTTGCTCCTGTCCTATCCTTTATAAAAAAGGCGCCTCCATTAAGAAACACATCATCCATGGTAAGCGTATTGGTAAGTGTTGATGCAATCCTCGGGTTGAACTTAAAACCTATTCGCCAGTGTTCACTAGCTTTAAATGTATAACCGATATTGAGATCAATGATATGAAGTTTATCTATAGATGATGTATCAAACGGATAATCGTCTTCCAGATTCAACAATATTCTGTTATACTCGCCTCCTATTACTAAATAGCTCTTATCTTTAATTTTAATAGGGTAATTTAATAAGGCTCTTAGTCTGGTATACTGATCTTCAGAATTACTTTTAGGAATGAACGAATATTCTAAACGTGCAATATCAGTGAGTTGCGCATACAAATGAACACCAATGGTCAAGAAAACTATAGTTAGAAGCTTTCTTTGTTTTGGTCTGCTCATTTTCATACAGGTTTTGAGTTTTGAATAATATGGACATCTCTCTGAGGAAAAGGAATGGTGATATTATGTTCTCGAAATAATTTATCTATTTCAAACCGTATGTCACTTTTTGGAAATGTCGCCTGAAAACTATCATTAAGAGTGAAAACTAGCTTGAAGTTCAGAGCACTATCACCAAAATCCTCAAAAACGACTGTAGGCTCAGGCATTTTTAAAACTTCGGGATGTGTATTTGCTGCTTGTATAAGTAACCTTTTTACCAATTGAACATCACTACCATAAGCAACACCTACTTTAACACTCTCTCTGGTCAATGTGCCGTTTTGCGTCCAATTGTATAAGGTATTCGTTAAATACAAATGGTTAGGAATTACCAATACTTTATTGTCTATAGTTACAGCTCTTGTGGTTCTGAGTTTGATCTCTTCTACCCGTCCTACTTTGCCATCAATTTGAATAATATCTCCAACATGTACGGTTTGATCTATTAATATAAATATCCCCGAAATAATATCCTGAAAAAAGGTTTGTAATGCCAGTCCTATACCTATTAATAAAGCAGCAGAAGCAGCAAAAACGCCAGTAATATTAAATCCAATGGAATGTAGCGTAATCAATAGTATAATAAGATATAACATCCATCGGCCATAAGAGAATATGCCATTGAATTTAATCCGGTCCTCCTCAGGGAGTTTTCGGGTTAACAGCCTTTTTAGAAACTTTAATAGTATGGACGTTATGACCATAATACTTACAACCAAAAGGATTCCTTTTACCGTTATGTAAATATCTTTTGTGAAATTGATTTGGTAATTAAGTATGTCTTTTAAATGTTCCATGAGTTAATACTTCATCCATTTAAATATTTCTTTATAAGTAGGTTTTTTTCCATACATCAAAATACCTACGCGATAAATTTTGGAGGCAAACCAAACTGTAAAAGAAAAGGTTCCTATTAATAGTAATAGTGATAGTATCTGTTGCCATAATGGTACTCCAAAAGGAATACGCATTAACATCACTACAGGTGATGTAAATGGCACAAAAGAAAATACCGTTGAAACTGTTCCATGCGGGTCTTCAATAACTGTAAATACCCCTACATATACTGCAAGAATTAGAGGCATTAAGATTGGTAACATGAATTGTTGCGTATCTGTTTCGTTATCTACGGCAGCCCCTATTGCAGCATACAATGAACTGTATAATAGGTATCCACCTATGAAGAAAAATATAAATGCTATGATTAGATTAGTTATTGGTAAATGATTTATAGAAACAAATACATTTTCAATCATATTTTGGCCTTCGGCACTTTGTATGGCCTGTAATGCCATTTCTTGTTGCGGCGTTTGCATGGCAGCCATATCTATACCAAAAATGGCAGACACTACAGTAAGCATAATACCACCTAAAATAACCCAGATAATAAATTGCGTGATTCCTGCCAGTGACGTACCAATAATTTTACCCATCATTAATTGAACGGGTTTTACGGAGGATATAATAACCTCTATAATTCTACTTGTCTTTTCTTCAATAACACTTCGCATGATCATATTACCATATATGATGATAAACATGAACAATAAATAGCCTGCTATTCCTCCAAAAGCTAGCTTTAAAATATTGTCAATTTTTGAACTTTTTTGACCGTCAAAACTTTCCTGATTTATGTTGATGCTGGTTTTAGAAGCTTCTATACGCTTTAAGTCCAGGCCTTCTTCAATAAGTTTTAAATCTTTTATACGATCTTCCAACTTACTTTCTATTCCTGCTATTACTGTTAAGGATGGTGAATCTTTAGAATAGAACGATACATGATCTGCAACTTCCGAGATATGCTTTACGGGCGCTATATATAAAAGTCCATATTCTTCTTCTTTCTTTACCAATGCTTTAGCTTCCTCTAAATTTACTCCGCTTAATAAGTTATAAGTTGTATTGTCTGTATTTTGAAACACATCACTTACAAAACCGGATTCGTCTAAAATGGAGATGGTACGCTCTTTACTATTATTCAATTGTGATAGATATGCAACTACTGCAATTAAGGCTATCATGATTAAAGGGCTAAGAATGGTCATAATTATAAACGACTTGTTCTTAACCTTTGTGAGGTATTCACGTTTTATAATAAGTGATAAATGGTTCATTCTTAGTTGTTTTTTATAGTTTGAATAAAAATATCATTAGCAGATGGTATTACTTCAACAAAGTGATGCACTTCTGCTTTTGATGTAAGAAAGGTCAACAGGTCATTAGGCGAAGTATTTGCATTAACCTTAACATTGAGCTTAATATCATCATTAAGATTTTTGAACGTAGCTGGCAATACTTCGAATTGCTGTTTGATAGCATTCACAACCATTTCCGTGTCATTAGACTCTAAACCAACTTCGAATGTATTGGATTTATACTGGCGTTTTATATCGGTAAGCTTTCCATCTAACACTTTGTTAGATTTGTGTATTAACGCAATATGATCACACAATTCTTCAACAGATTCCATACGATGTGTGGAAAAAATCACCGTAGCTCCTTCGTCTCTTAATTGTAAGATCTCATCTTTTATAAGGTTGGCATTAATAGGGTCAAATCCTGAAAATGGTTCATCAAAAATCAAGAGTTTAGGACGATGTAAAACGGTAACTACAAACTGAATCTTTTGTGCTTGTCCCTTACTTAATTCCTGTATTTTTTTATTCCACCAATCTCCAATTTCTAATCGGTCAAACCAATACTTAAGCCTTTTTTTGGCTTCAGCCTTACTTAGGCCTTTCAATTGTGCCAAATACAATGCTTGCTCTCCCACCTTCATTGATTTATAAAGTCCTCGCTCTTCAGGCAGGTATCCTATATCCTTTATGTGTTCTGGTTTTAACAACTCTCCATCAAGCTTTACAACACCTTCATCGGGCATTGTAATTTGATTGATAATACGTATGAGGGTTGTTTTTCCGGCGCCATTAGGCCCTAATAGTCCGAAGATGCTACCTTTTGGAACTGTGATGGAAACTTGGTTTAGTGCTCTGAAACTTCCGAAATTCTTTGTAACGGAATCGGCAACTAATAAATCATTCATATAAACTTTGGTTGTTTAGTTTTGTTTGTATGGTAAATATATTAAATGTTACACATTATACTTAGTAATCCTATCATTTAAAAGTATGTCCAAAAAAACAAAACCCACCCTTATTGTTAAATAAGGATGGGAAAAAATTGCTATGAAAAAGAAAAATTACCACTAAATCGAATTAGTGATAATTCAAATATAGTCTTTTTTATGTAAATAGCCTCTTTTTAAGAGAACATATCTTTTACCTTTTCAAAAAAGGATTTATCACTGCTTTCCGGTTTTGGCTCAAAATGTTCATCTTCTCTCATGGCTTCAAAAAACTCTTTTTGTTTTTTGTTTAAGGTTTTTGGTGTCCAAACATTAACATGAACCAATAGGTCTCCTGAACCATAACCATTAATGCTCGGTATACCTTTACCTCGGAGTCTTAATATTTTTCCGGATTGCACTCCGGCCTCAATCTTAATACGTACTTTTCCTGTAACTGTGTCGATCTCGGTTGATGACCCAAGTACTGCATCTGGTAAACTTACATAAAGATCATAGTGTAAATTATCGCCTTCACGCTTAAGTGTCGGGTGTTCTTCTTCTTGAATGGCGACAAGCAAATCACCGGAAATCCCATTTCCCGGAGCTTCATTTCCTTTACCCGTTACTTTTAATTGCATGCCATCAACTACCCCTGCCGGTATTTTAACCGCTACCGTTTCTTCGCTGATTTTTAATCCTTGAGAATCTGCACCTTCGCCTCGTTTGTCCATGATTTGCCCTGCACCTCCACAAGTATTACATGGCGCCGATGTTTGCATACGCCCCAAGATGGTATTGGTTACACGTGTTACTTGTCCGGTTCCGTTACAGGTAGTACAAGTTTTGAACGTAGTCCCCGGTGCTTGTATTTTCCGCTTTACCTTGATCTTCTTTTCTACACCGTTTGCAATATCTTCAAGACTAAGCTTAACTCTAATCCTTAGATTACTTCCTTTGACGACACGTTGTCTGCTACCGCCAAAACCACCAAAGCCACCGCCAAAAGCACCACCAAAGATATCACCGAACTGACTGAATATGTCATCCATATTCATACCGCCACCGCCAAAACCTCCGGCGCCTTCAAATGCCTGATGACCAAACTGATCATAACGTGCTCGCTTGTCGGCATTACTTAAAACTTCATAGGCTTCAGCTGCTTTTTTAAACTTTTCTTCTGCCTCTTTATCATCCGGATTCTTGTCTGGATGGTACTTAAGTGCCATCTTTCGGTAAGCTTTCTTTATTTCGGATTCACTGGCACTTTTGCTAACGCCTAATATGTCGTAATAATCTTCTTTCATATTCTTACTTTATTGCCCTATAACCACTTTTGGAAAACGAATGACTTTATCTCCCAATTTATAGCCTTTTTCTATAACATCTATAATCTTTCCTTTAAGATCATCACTAGGTGCAGGAATTTGAGTTACTGCTTCATGATCATCCGCATTAAAAGCATCTCCTTGCTTCACTTCTATTGCCGATAATCCTTTTTGTTCCAGAGTTGACAATAGTTTCTGGTAAATGAGTAGTACCCCTTTGCGTAAATCTTCAGCTTCTTTATCCTCTTCAATATGACTTAAGGCGCGTTCAAAATCATCTAAAACCGGTAACATGGCTATCATCACATCCTGACTCGCTGTTTTAAATAATTCTATACGTTCCTTATTGGTACGTTTTTTATAATTCTCAAACTCTGCAAACAAGCGCATAAACTTGTCCTTCTCTGCTGCAAGTTCATCCTGCAATTTTTCTTCAACAGTTTGTTCTTCTACCTCAACAGTATCTGTTGCTGCATTTTCTACTTGTGGTTCTTCCACTACTTTTTCTTTATTCTTCTTGCTCATTTAGAGACGTGTTTTTTAAATCTTCGATTTAGAAGTCGCAAAATTACTGCCATTATTTGATAAATGTCAAAATGTCACAAGGAAATTTCAGATGCTTTAAATAAAAAAGCACCTGTCATTTGACAAGTGCTTCTCTTTTCCATAGCAATACTAAGCTCAGCTTATTTTGGCATCACTACAGTATTAATTACGTGAATCACACCATTACTTGCCTTTACATCTGTTGTCACTATTTCACTGTAATTACCCTTTTGATCTTTTAACCATATTTTTCCACCTTTTGATATGACTGTCAACGTCTGACCATTCAGGGCCTTGACTTCGACTTTACCTTTGTTTTTCTTCAATGCTGCTACGACATCATTAGCCATTAATTTTGAAGGAATGACATGATAAGTCAAAATATTCGTTAATGCCTTTTTGTTTTTAGGTTGTAATAGCGATGTTAAAACTTTTGAATCAATTTTTGCAAAAGCATCATTAGTTGGCGCAAATACCGTGAAAGGTCCATCGCCTTGTAATGCAGATACCAATTCGGCAGATTTTAGAGCTGTTACTAGCGTTGAAAAATTATCATTGCCTACTGCAACATCTACAATGGTTTTTTGTGCCGAAGCATTCTGGTAGTATGTCAATGCTACTACTGTTGTGAAAATAAATACTAATTTTTTCATGATTTTTTTATTAGTTAAACAATTTTGTGTTAAGCGCTTTCATTTTTAATTACACGCATTTTTACACTTTGGATGAATCTGGTTTCTTTTTTTATTAAATTTGGGAATACTTTAACACAAAATGCCAGACGATAAAACGCTTATTAAACGACTACAGCAAAAAGATGAGCAGGCATTATCGTTACTTTATGACAAATATTCCGGCGCTATATACAGTGTGATATTAAAAATGACTCGTGATGAAGGTGTATCTCAAGATCTACTTCAGGATACTTTCATGTCTGTTTGGAACAAATCCTATCAATACGATGCTGACAAGGGTCGTTTTTATACATGGTTATATCGTATTGCAAAGCACAAAGTGTTAAATTATTTGAGAAAACCTCATAACCTCATCCAAACCAATGATTTAAGTGTACATGATATTAAAGATGAGGTTGATGAAATAGGTCCGGAATTTTTAGAGCTCAATGGTGCAGTTTCTCAATTAGAGAAACATCACCAAGAAGCCATTGAACTGGTCTATTTTAAAGGTTTAACACATCGTGAAGCTCACGAAGTTATGGGAGTTCCTTTGGGTACTTTTAAGTCTTATGTTAGGCAAGCCCTAAAACACTTAAGGGAAAAATACTCCAAAACGCTAACTACAGTATTACTAATAATTGATGTATTGTGATGATGGATAAGAAAACGGTATTAGAAAATGGCATATTAGAACAATTCCTTCTCGGAGAGCTTACACCTTATGAGGCTGCTGAGTTACAACAATTGTTAGATACTGATAAAGCGCTTAAAGCACACTTTGATGAATTAGAGCGCGATTTTGAAATTCTTGGACTGGAAAATGCTGTAGCACCTCCAATATTTGTAAAAGATGCATTAATGAAAGGCATCAAAAACTCCGAGAACGAGATCCCACACGTTAAAAGCACAATTAACGCACCACAAAAAAGTAACACTCAATTATACCTTGGGGTAGCTGCCAGTTTTGCAGCTTTATTATTGCTTAGTACCCTATGGCTATACAATGAGTTGGAAACTATAAAAAATCAGCTGCAAATTGTTCAGGAAGAAAATAACATATTGGAAGACGATTTAAACGCTGTCTCTAAAGACTTGTCCGAAACCTCAAAATGGTATGCCACCATTGCAGACCCTGACACTGAACAATATGTGCTTAATGGGAACGCCCTTATGCCTAATGCTAAAGTTGTAAGCTATGTTAATCATAAGGATAAATCTGTTGTGATTAACACCAAAAAGCTACCTAAACTCAATGTTGATAAAGATTATCAAATGTGGGCTGATGTTGATGGAGAAATGATTGACATGGGTGTAATTTCTAAGAATCAGGAGCTTATCAGCATGACGTATATAGACCATGCTGAATCTTTAAATATTACTATAGAGCCTGCTGGAGGTAACGACCATCCTACAGTTTCACAGCTCATCTCTAATGTCTACTTGAAATAGCTCTGATAATTTCTTATCTCAATAAATCTGTTAAGGCTGGTTTGAGGTTAGCGTACTCAAAATGAAACCCTTTTGATTCTATGGCTTTTGAGCTTACTCTTTGACTTTCAAAAAGCAACATGTGCATTTCTCCCAGTACTGCCTTCATTATAAATCTGGGAACATTAGGTAAGATTAATGGTCGTCTCAGTACCTTTGCGGTCATCTTTGTAAATTCAGAATTACTCACCGGATTTGGAGCTACGCCATTATAAATGCCTTCAAGATGATTTTGTAATACGAACACAAAAAGCCGGGCTAAATCTTCAACATGAATCCAACTTTGCCACTGTTTTCCATTACCAAAAGCTGCTCCTAAACCATACCGAATAGGTCTAACCATTTCTGGTAAAGCTCCCCCCTCTTTCGCCAAGACCAATCCTATTCTGATCTTAGCAACTTTTATATTCAGAGATGCAAATGCATCAACGGCTTCCTCCCATTGCAATACAACATCTCCTAAAAATGAATTTGAAACTTCCGATTCCTTCTCTTCATAATAATTAACTAACGAAGATGGATATATCCCTATAGCACTTGCAGCAACCACATGCTTTATAGTTATGTTGTGCTGTTTTATACTGGTGTATAATAACTTTGTAGTTAGGGTTCGGCTTTCCAACACTTCCTTTTTATATGCTGAAGTCCACCGTTTGGATATTGAGGCTCCTACCAGGTGAATGATAGCTTCTACACCTTCAAAACATTTTATATCTAATTCTTCTGTTTTAGGATTCCAGTAAAAGCCTTTATAATTAGCCTTATCAATAAGTTTAGCTTTTGATGTGGTCAAATAATGAACTTTAAAACCTACATCATGGCAATACTTAACGACTTTCCCGCCTATCAATCCCGTTGCTCCTGTAATTAAAACTATCATCAAAATTGCTTTTAACAAAGATACAACGCCCTAAACCAGTCTGTAACAATTTTAGTGTGGATTTAACTTTTAAAAGATCTCATCCTTTGATTGCCCTTAACATTTCGCGTTTCCCCGGAGGTCCCGGCAACCGTTCCACAGTAAATCCAACGGCCTCCATGGCTCGTCTAACACTCCCTTTTGCAGAGTAAGTAACTAATACACCATTCATTTTAAGTGCATTATACATGCTTTGAAAAATAATTTCTGTCCATAACTCAGGTTGTACCCGAGCTCCAAAAGCATCAAAATAAATGATATTGTAGAGATTAGTATCCTTAATATCTTTGAAAAACCTTTGTTGCTTGGTGAGTTTAAAACCTGAACGGATTTCATGTTCTTCCTCCCAAACTGTTCTGTGCATTTCAAAAAACACTTCCGAATATTTTTCTGGTACAAGTGCAGTATAATTAAGCTGTGTTATTTCTTCTTTAGCTACAGGATAGGCTTCAACACCAGTATAGTTAACAGTAACATTCAGCGGTTCGCTTTCTATATAGGTTAGAAAAGCATTAAGTCCGGTGCCAAAACCTATTTCGAGAATATTAATATTATTGTGATTAGAAAACTGATGGTAATAAAAAAGCAAACCATGCTTAATAAAAACGTGGTTTGCTTCATTTATGGCACCATGTATGGAATGGTATTGTTCATTCCATGCTTCTATCTGGATGGTTTTAGACCCATCAGAAGTGGTTATGATTTTGCGTTTCACTATTGCTTTAAAAGAACGCCATCAGCAAGAAAGCCATAGGTTTTTTCCGGCTCAGTGATCGCTGCTATTTCATCAGCAGATTTACCCGCATCTTCAGCATAATGCTTTAGGTCTTCAACAGAGGTTTCAGTAACAAATGCAGCACCGTTAATTATAACATCACCTTTAGCATCTAAAGGCATAAAAAAGCCGTAATCTTTAAATCTCACTCTAACAATATTCTCATCACCCATATCCAATTTCATCCAGCATCCTTTTTTAGAACAAACTTCAGTTATTTTCCCTGTCGTTTTAGTGCTTATCGTATCTCCTACTTTCATTTTTGAATATTGTTCCATCATACGTTCTGATGGCATAACATCTTCATCAGTAATGGTTTCTCCAAAAGTAGCATATGCTATTTCTGGAGTTTCATTTTTTATTTCCGCTTCAGTGTCTGATTTAATGTCTGTATCCTTAGCTTCATTTTTACATGAAAACATAGCGATAGAAACAGCAAAAAGAAAGATTACTTTTTTCATTTTTTATTAAAATTTAAGTTTGATTTAGTGTCTGCAAAATTACAAAAAATTAAGCAAATTTTATGTTTTATTAACCGTTATGATTCCTTACTTTTGCAGTTCCTAACAATACCCGTATTTATGATAAAAACAAGCACTTACGAAATCGATATAGTTAAAGCTTCAACCACCAAAATAAATGATGTAGATTTTGACAATTTGGTATTTGGTCGTGTATTTACCGATCATATGTTTGTATGCGATTATATTGATGGTGAGTGGCAAAAACCTAAAATAACAGCATATCAGCCCATGACCATTGAACCCTCTGCTCGGGTTTTTCATTATGGTCAAGCTGTATTCGAAGGCATGAAAGCTTATAAAGATGATAACGATAATGTCTTTTTATTCAGACCTGAAGAAAATTATCAACGCATCAATACTTCTGCAGCCAGATTAGCGATACCTGAGTTTCCAAAAGATTATTTCTTTAATGGTCTTAATGCCTTGTTAAATCTTGATAAAGCCTGGATCAGAAAAGGAGTTGGCAACTCGTTATACATCAGACCTTTTGTTATTGCTACTGAGCCAGCAATTTCTGCCTCCCCTGCTGAAGCATACCGATTTATGATTATTTGCTCTCCTGCAAAAGCTTATTATACGGATAAAGTACGGGTACTATTCGCTGAAAAGTATAGCCGTTCTGCAGATGGCGGGGTTGGATTTGCAAAAGCTGCAGGTAATTATGCCGCTCAGTTTTACCCAACAAGCCTAGCCCAGAAAAAAGGTTTCCAACAAATTATTTGGACTGATGCCAGTACTCACGAATATTTAGAAGAGGCAGGTACCATGAACATCTTCTTTAGAATAGGAGACACACTTATTACTGCACCTAATAATGACAGAATTTTAGATGGGGTTACCCGAAAAAGTGTTATACAGCTCGCTAAGGACATGGGTATTACTTGTGAAGTAAGAAGAGTCAGTGTAAAAGAAATCAAAGCGGCTGCTGAAAATGGTACTCTAAAAGAAATTTTTGGCGCAGGTACTGCAGCAGTTATTAGTCCTATTTCAGCTTTTGAACATGCCAACGACATTTATGACATACAAGACATTGAAAATCCTTATGCTGATCTTTTCAAGAAACATTTATTAAATATACAGCATAATCTAAGTGAAGACCCTCATCATTGGAGGTACGAAATTAAATAAAAAAAGCAGCTCATTTAGAGCTGCTTTTTTTATTTAAGATTCTAGTATCGCTTTAATATTTGGCTTGAAATAATTAGGCCCTTTTAATACTTTTCCGTCTTCTCGGTAAATAGGTTCGCCATCCTCTCCCAGTTTACTCATATTACTACGCTGTATTTCTTCAAATACTTCTTCTATCTTATACTGCAACCCATGTTCAATAATAGTTCCGCACAATATGTATAACATATCACCCAATGCATCTGCCACTTCAACCAAATCACCGTCATTAGCAGCCTCTAAATACTCCTCATTCTCTTCCCGCATAAGCTTATATCGTAACATGTTCTTATCGATTCCCAAGTCTGCTTTTGGCGATTCCAGATGGCCAATTTTAAAAGCCGTATGAAAGGCTTTAACAGCATTTATTTTGTCTTGCATATTATTATTCTATTTGTAAAGTTATCCTTAAATTTGTGTAAAAATAAAGAGATGTTTACAAAAGGTCAATTGATTTTTGGGATATTATTTTTTGTTGTCTTTGCCTTTATTGTTGGCTATGCTTACAGACGTGACCTTAAACTTCACAAAAAATATTATAAAGGTACCGTATGGGTACTCATTGCTTTTGTGGGTTTTATAGGCATGATTGCTACTATAAAGTTTATTTTTATGTAGCTCACTCACTGTACTTTAGCTAAAAGTTTTATTAAAAACCACTAATCCTGTTAGTAATTTTGGGTGCTTAACTGTTATATATAAAAGCACTTACTTATGATGTTCATTATTGTTATATCAGGACTTATATGCCTCAACGGGCTTTTATTATTCTTTAGTGTAAATAAAAAGCAGCCTAAATAGGCTGCTTTTTATTTTGCTAAAAGAATTTAACTTCTCTAATTTACCTCTGGTAAAAAATTATAGTTCTTACTATATTCTAACATTTGTTGAGAGAACCCTTCTGGCTGCTCAACTTTTATAGCTACTATTTCACCATTATCGTCCATTTCAGGAACTAAAACCGGATTTACAAATCCACTGTAAGGTGCAGAAGTAAATTTTGAGTTACGCGCCAAAACTTCTTTATGTATATTTTGATCCACCTTAACACCATACCCTTCTACTAAGGCTTCAACAGCAGCAAAATCTCCTTCAGACTTTATACGTTGGGTTTCGCGAAGCAATTGTCCAAATAGCTCATGAAGTTTATCGTAATCCTTAATATCAAAATACGTTTTGCCATCTCTGTTCACCTTTTCGATTACACGATCATCAAAACCTTTTTCATAGACCCATGCACTTACCCACTGACGGTTACGCATATGCGCTTCTTCTACGTCATCGCCTAAATTTAAACGAATAAGTTGCATCATTAGACCGTTTCTGATATAACCATCATAAGCAGCTTTTCCTACCGCTTTCCAATCGTCTACCAGACCTAAGTCCTGTAGCTTAGAATCGTAGAGATAGTACAATCCTACCAAATCGGCTCGCCCTTCTTCTAATGTAGAAGCATAATTTTTTAAGGTTTCTTTGGTCTCACCCACACCAGGATTTAATTGCCCTGAGGCGTGTCCTATAACTTCATGCAATGCTGTATGCAATTTATCAGCCAGTTGTCCGTGTTTCATCTCTAATTCATACTCTTCATCATCATGTACAAATTCTTTTAAACGTCCGGTACTTCCGGCATTATTATAAGAATGGATGATATTCCCCAGAGATACAGATTTACTCCCCACCTCTTTACGGATCCAATTGGCATTAGGAAGGTTCACTCCTATAGGTGTGCTTGGAGAGGCATCTCCGGCTTCTCCGGCTACAGTTACTACTTTATATGTTACGCCTACAACATTCTTCTTTTTATGTTCGTCCATTAATGGTGAGTTATCTTCAAACCATTGTGCATTATCGGATAACACTTTCATTTTTTGAGACATATCAAAATCATTAATCTGTACAATGGTTTCGTAAGAGCCACGGTAGCCTAACGGATCATTATAAACTTCAATAAAACTATTGATGTAATCTACATTACCTTCGGTTGCTGCCGTCCACGCCACGTTATAATCGTCCCAAGTTTGTAAATCTCCTGTTTTGTAATATTGAATTAACACCCCTAAGGCATCTCCTTGAGCTTTATTTTCTGCCACACCTTGTGCCTTTTCTAACCATTTTACAATTTCATCAATTGCCGAACCGTATAAACCTCCAGATTTGTATACACGTTCTTTGAGTTTGCCATTTTCTTTTACCAATTGAGAGTTAAGCCCATACGATAATGGTCTGTCTGGATTTGGTGATGTTTTTTTCTTGTAAAAACTTTCTACATCAGCATTGGTAACATTGGGTCCGTAAAAATTTACTGCTGACAAAGCCACATTATCCACACCTTTAGCCTGATTGACTTTCTTGGCATCTTTATCATTGAAAATAACGTCAAAAGCCACACCATCTAGCGTTGTGCCTGTATCCAGAAATAGCTGATTCAAATAGTCTTTAGAAAACTCTGGCTTTATCTTATCATTAGAATAATGATGATGTATTCCATTACTAAACCATACACGCTTAAGGTAGACTTCAAAAGCTTTCCAATCGTTAGACGTTTTATCACCTTTATAATTGACATAAACATTTTCCAAAGCTTTTCTGATCTTTAGATTATGTCTGTAATTTTGATCCCACATGATATCACGCCCTGCCAAACCAGCTTGTGTTAAATAGTATACCAGCTTTTGTTCTTTGAGCGTTAGATTTTCCCATCCGGGAATTTGGTAACGCAAAACTTTAATATCTGCGAACTGTTCAACATTAAAATCAAATTCTTTCTCTATTTTATCTGTCGATTCCTCAGTAATAGTTTCTTTTTTGTCTTCTCCACAAGAACACATTAAAGCTGTGAAAAGAAAGACCCCAAGTATGGATTTAAGTTTCATTAGTTGATATTTTTTTGAATTGTACACAAATGTAATATATAATTCGACTTCCGTAAAATTACTATCTTTGGTTAACTACTAAATCAATTACAAAATGAAAGCACTCAAATATATTTTATTTATATTATTAATATTCGTTATAGGCAGTGCCATATACATTGCTGTACAACCCAATTCTTTTGAAGTTAGCAGATCTAAAGTCATTAACGCCCCTGTGCCTGTAGTTTACAATAATGTGGTGGATTTTAAGAATTGGGAATCTTGGTCATCCTGGGTAGAATCTGATCCTGACATGGTGATTACTTTACCTGAAAAAACAGAAGGTATTGGTGGTTCTTACCAATGGGAAGATAAAGATGGTATTGGAACAATGAAAACAATTGCCGCAGTACCTTACACTTCTATTAATCAAGAACTGCAGTTTGGTGAATTTCCTAAATCTGATGTGTCCTGGAATTTTGAAGATAATAAAGACGGAACTACAAAGGTGACCTGGAATATTTCTGGTAAAGACTTGCCTTTCATGTTTAAAATGTTCTCTACATTAATGGGCGGTATGGAAAAGCAAATTGGCCCGCATTATGAGAGAAGCTTGATAAAACTCGATAGTGTTTTACAGGAAAGCATGAAGGTATACAGTATCAATGTTGAAGGCGTAACTAACCATAGTGGCGGTTATTACCTCTACAATACAACCTCATGCAAAATGAGTGATTACAAAGCTAAAATGCAGGAAATGCTTCCCAAAGTTGGTGCTTATGCTATAACCAATAACATTACTATGGCAGGACCTCCTTTTGTCATTTATGAAAAATGGGATGAAGCCAATGATGCTGTTATCTTCTCCTGCTGCATTCCTACGAACTCTAAAATTGTTTCAAACGATCCTAATATCATTACAGGACAATTGGAACCTTTCAAAACCTTAAAAACTGTACTTAAAGGTAATTATGAAAACTTAAAGGAGGCTTGGGATCAATCCATGAAATACATTACCGATAATGGTATGGAATTCGCTGAGAATGGTCCTATGATGGAAACGTATCTCACAGACCCTATGAATACAACGAATCCGGCAGATTGGATTACTGAAATTTATATTGCTGTAAAATAAGCTATGAAACAATTGCTTCTGGTATTTGTTGGTGGTGGTTTCGGTAGTGCACTGAGGTACCTTATTGGCAAGTGGCTAAACAGTTCCGAAACCGGTATTCCTTATGGTACATTTGCAGCCAATATATTGGGGAGTTTGCTTATAGGTATTATACTGGGTTTAGCAGCCAAAAATGAAAGCTTAAATCAAGATCAAACCTTATTATTAGCAACCGGTTTTTGTGGAGGCTTCACTACATTCTCTACATTTGCTTATGAGAATCACGTGTTCTTAAAATCCGGAGATTTTACAAGTTTTGCATTATACACTATTGGAAGTTTTGTTATTGGCTTTTTAGCTGTATTCTTTGGCATACACTTGGTAAAGTAATTTTACCCATCCTTTTTAAATGCCTTGACTCCGGCTTTAATTTCGGTATCCAAGTAATTAATTCTGGGTACAATTGGGCAAGAGTATTTTTCGTTGTAGGCACAATAAGGGTTATAAGCTTTATTAAAGTCTATGGTTATGGTATTGCCCTCGGGTATTCTTAGATCAATATAACGTCCCCCAGAATAACTCGATATCCCATTGGTATCATCTAAGAATGGTAGAAACAGATAATCTTCGTAGCCTTCTCTAACCATTAAATCTTTTCCCTGGTATACGTTTAACTCGTAAGACTTTCCTTTAATACTGAAAGATAGCACTCCATAAACACGTTCCTTAGAGACTCGATTTGTCGTTGTTTTCATTTTAAACCATTTCGTATCGGGAGTGCGTTTAAGTGTTGCTTTAACGATATAAACGGAATCAACACTAAAAAATTCCAGCCCTTTAAATTGTTTTCTATCCTTATCTTTTAATGGAGATTTACTGGCATCCTTGAAATCTGCATTCATTTCTTTCTGCCATTCGGTTTCTCCTTGTACGGGTTGTTTGCTTTGTGCACAACTTAGCGTAAACGCCAATAAAAAGACGGGCCACAATTTCATAATTCTAAAATTTTAGGTTCAAAAATACAATTTCTCATTTTTTATTGTAGCTTTGATCTGTAAATAAGTATAAATGAATCAAAACGTCACATATAGAAAGCAGACCTGTACGTTCTCAAGAACGCGCGTTAGGGAGCATTATATATTGTGAGTATAGAGATATAATATTAATCAATATGTAAAAGTCCGACGCTAGCGTCGGACTTTTTACTTTTATAATAACAACCACGATGAGAACACTGTTCAAAAATTATTTCAACACCTTTAAAGGGTTATCCAGAGAAGTTTGGTGGCTTGCCTTAATTACATTTATCAATAGAGCAGGTACCATGGTCATTCCATTCTTATCGCTCTACTTAACCGACGATCTCGAGTTTACTTTTGTAGATGTAAGCTGGATCATGAGTGCCTTTGGCTTAGGCTCAGTCATAGGAACATGGATTGGAGGTAAGCTCACTGATAGCATTGGTTATTATAAGGTTATGGTAAGAAGCCTGTTAAGTACAGGAGTACTTTTTATTGCATTACAGTTTTTAACCACTTTTACCAGTGTATGCATTGGTATCTTTTTAGTAATGGTAGTCGCTGACACATTCAGGCCTGCTATGTTTGTGGCTATGAGTGTATATAGTAAACCAGAAAACAAAACACGGTCGGTAACCTTAATACGCTTAGCCATTAATTTGGGATTCTCTGCGGGTCCTGCTGTAGGCGGTTTGATTATCACAACACTAGGTTATGGTGGCTTATTCTGGGTAGACGGCATCACTTGTATTTTGGCGACCATTTTATTGATGATTGTATTAAACCCGAGAGTTTCTAAACCGGTGGATGACATCCATGTAGAAAACCCAAAATCGGTATATAAGGATGGACCGTTCTGGATATTCTTTTTTGCCATGGTTATTTTTGGAATCATCTTCTTACAATACTTTTCAACAATGCCTTTGTATTACAAAGACATCCATGCATTGTCTGAATTTGAAATTGGCTTGTTATTAGGTCTAAATGGGTTATTCATTTTTATCTTAGAAATGCCTTTAATCAAATGGTTAGAAGATAGTACATACAGTAAAATCAGTTTGGTAATCTTCGGTTTGCTATTAACAGGGATCAGTTTCTTAGTTCTCGATTTCACAGGCTGGCCTGGTATACTTATAATCGGTATGTTGTTTATGACCATTGGCGAAATGATTGCTTTTCCGTTCTCTAATGCATTTGCAATGGATCGGGCTAAACAAGGCAAACAGGGTGAGTATTTATCGATGTATGTTATGGCTTTTTCTATTGCACACATCTTTGGACATAATGCCGGATTGCGATTGGTTGATCGTTTTGGTTATGATATGACATGGCTGATTATGGTTGCCTTAGCCATAGTAGGCATGTTTCTTTTGTTTTATTTGAGGAGAAATCTCATTTCAAGACACGAACTAACATGACCATAAATCAATTTTATTTACTAATTTCATTAAAAATTAATTGAATATGAAGCATCTTGCAATGCTATTAATAGCAACTATAATACTAAGTTGTAATACTTCGGAACACACTAAAAAAACCACCGATAGTAATCAAAACACTAAAACGTTCCCTAAGCTGGATCCCGAGCGCTATAATGTGGGCTTCTTAATCATGGATGGTGTCTATAACACAGAGCTAACAGCGCCTTATGACATCTTTCAACACACCATATTCCGAGATGGTATAAAAGCTATGAATGTGTTTACTGTAGCTGACACTGATGCTCCTATTACTTCGTTTGAAGGTTTAAGGTTACTGCCCGATTACAATTATTTAAAAGATGAATTGCCTAAAATCGATATCTTGGTAGTGCCTAGTGCAGAACATCATTTGGACACCGACTTGCAGAATGTACAAATGATTGATTTTGTAAAAAACGTTGCTGAAGATGCTATGTTTATCACCTCACATTGTGACGGGGCTTTTGTATTGGCTAAAGCCGGACTTTTAGACGGCAAAGTATCTACGACCTTTCCCAGTGATATTGATAAGATGCGTGATATGTTTCCTGACTTAGATGTTCGAAAAGATGTGCTTTTTGTTCATGATGGTAAATACATTACCTCTGCTGGTGGTGCTAAAAGCTTTGAAGCTGCATTATATTTATGTGAATATCTTTACGGAAAAGCTATTGCCAAATCTTTGTCTGGTGGCTTGGTCATTGACTGGGAGTTGGATAAGGTACCGCATTTGATCATCGAGAATTAGCTACAGACTTTACAGTTTTCTTTTTCCTGTATTTCTCCAATGAGCTTACCTTCTTGGTTCATAATGAAACCGCAACAATCCATAAATCCCTGAGCGATTAGTTTTCGGGCACGTTGAATCTGCGACTTTACCGTAGGCACTGGTAACTTTAATTGTTTGGCAACTTCTTGTTGCTTCATGCCTTTAATATCTGATAAAAACAATGGATCTCTGTACTTTTTTGGCAAATGGCTTAATATGCCTCTTAGGCAATCTGCCTCAGTGTGTTCGGAAGTATGAGACTCGTCTTCCGATTCTATTTCAGTAAGGTCTGAAACTCTGTTTTTAGATTTTAAATGATCTATGATGGTATTTCTCGTTATTGAAAAAATCCAAGACTTCAATTTCGTAACATCATTCAGTGTATGAAGCTTTGTATGAATCTTTATAAATGCCTCCTGTAGAATATCATCAGCAAGGTTTATATCTCTGACTTTGCTGATGATATATCGTTTTAAATCGTTGTGATATTGTATCCAAACGTCTTGTGTTGTCATGATTAACAATTACAGTTAGCACATGTGCAGTTTTCACAGGTACAGTTTTGGCAATTACTACCTTTACATTCTGTACAATCGCATGCACATTGATTATCATTTTTCATAATACTAGATTTTAAGTTCACTTAATAGACTCAAAACCTATGAAAAAGATGCATAAAAAAACAACTTTCTTACATATTGCGTCTGTACTGCCCGCCAACTTCAAATAAAGCTTCTGTAATTTGCCCTAATGAGCATACTTTACATACTTCCATTAAGGCTTCAAATATATTCTGATTATGTATCGCTTTCATTTGAAGGTCCTTAAGCATTGCTTTTGTCTCATGAGCTTTATGTAAACTCTGAAGTGTTTGTATCTGATATTCTTTTTCTTCTTCTGTAGCTCTAATCACCTCTGCCGGTTGTATGGTTGGTGAGCCTTTACTACTCAAAAATGTATTAACGCCTATAATAGGGAATTCACCATTGTGTTTTAACGTTTCATAATACAGGCTTTCCTCCTGAATCTTACTACGCTGGTACATGGTTTCCATGGCCCCTAAAACACCACCACGTTCCGTAATACGGTCAAACTCCAATAATACAGCCTCTTCAACGAGATCCGTCAGTTCTTCAATTATAAACGAACCTTGTATCGGATTTTCGTTTTTAGCCAACCCTAATTCTTTATTAATAATTAACTGAATGGCCATTGCTCGACGTACAGATTCTTCCGTTGGTGTGGTTATGGCTTCATCATAAGCATTGGTGTGTAAAGAATTACAATTGTCATAAATTGCATAAAGCGCTTGTAATGTCGTTCTTATATCATTAAAATCAATCTCCTGAGCGTGTAAACTACGCCCCGATGTTTGTATGTGATATTTCAGCATTTGTGCTCTTGGGTTAGCGCCGTATTTGTGTTTTAAGGCTTTTGACCATATCTTACGCGCTACGCGCCCTATTACAGCATATTCCGGATCTATACCATTAGAGAAGAAGAAGGATAAATTTGGACCAAATTTATTGATATCCATTCCTCGACTCAGATAATATTCTACATATGTAAAGCCATTAGCCAAAGTAAATGCCAACTGTGAGATTGGATTGGCTCCTGCTTCAGCAATATGGTAACCTGATATGGACACCGAATAGAAATTACGCACCTGATTCTCTATAAAGTACTCCTGTACGTCACCCATAAGACGTAATGCGAATTCTGTTGAAAATATACAGGTGTTTTGCGCCTGATCTTCTTTCAAAATATCTGCCTGAACTGTACCTCTGACTTGAGCTATGGTTTTTGCTTTTATCCCCTGATAAACTTGTTTTGGGAGTACCTGATCTCCTGTAACTCCCAGAAGCATTAATCCCAGCCCATCATTGCCTTCCGGAATCTCTCCATTATATTTTGGACGCGTTTTACCTTTGTACAATTCGGCAATCTTAGCTTCCACTTCTTTTTCCAGTCCGTTATCTTTTATATAAAGCTCACATTGCTGATCTATTGCGGCATTCATAAAAAAGCCCAATAACATCGGCGCCGGTCCATTAATAGTCATACTTACTGAAGTCATGGCATCTGCCAGATTAAATCCGGAGTATAACTTTTTAGCATCATCCAAACAGCAAATACTAACCCCTGCATTTCCTATTTTCCCATAAATATCTGGTCTGTAATCGGGATCATTACCATAAAGTGTTACACTATCGAATGCTGTAGACAATCGTTTTGCGGGCATGCCTAAACTTACATAGTGAAAACGTCTGTTTGTACGTTCCGGACCACCTTCCCCTGCAAACATTCGGGTTGGATCTTCTCCTGTTCTCTTAAACGGATACAGTCCTGAAGCATATGGAAATTCGCCCGGTACATTTTCTTGTAACGACCAATGCAATACATCGCCCCATGCTTTATATTTTGGTAATGCTACTTTTGGTATTTGTGTATGCGATAAGGACTCGGTATGTGTGTCTATTTTGATCTCCTTATCTCTGACTTTAAAACTATATACTGGTGCTTTGTATTTGTTGACCTTATCTTCCCAACCAATAATAATCTCCCAGTTATGCGGATCTAAATTTAATTTTACTCTATCGAATTCAGCGATCAATAACTTTATAAAATCCTGATCAGCTTCATCAACCATATCTAGTATGGTACTGCTATCCAAGCCATGTTTATCCAGCAGGATCTGTATGGCTTTGATCGAATCGATATTTAATACCGATTCTATGGTTTTGTATATTCCGTATAATTTTTGAGCGACCTCAACTTGTTGGCTCACTTTTTTATCGTATGCTCTGTTGTTCTCTGATATCTCAGACAGGTATCTGGTACGTGATGGTGGAATCACAAAGATCTTCTCACTCATTTCTTTCGAGATCTCAAATGTAGACTTGAGATCTGCCTCTGTTTTTTTCACAACCTCATCCATGATCGCTTTATATAGCGTATTCATTCCGGGATCGTTAAACTGAGAGGCTATGGTTCCAAAAACCGGTAACTCATCTTGGGGTATATCCCAAAGCTGATGGTTACGCATGTATTGTTTTTTCACATCCCTTAGCGCATCCAGAGCACCACGTTTATCAAATTTATTAATAGCCACTAAATCTGCAAAATCCAGCATGTCTATTTTCTCTAATTGAGTTGCTGCACCAAACTCTGGTGTCATGACGTATAATGAAACATCACTGTGCTCTAATATTTCCGTATCGGATTGTCCTATCCCCGAAGTTTCGAGAATAATTAAATCGTATTCGGCTGCTTTTAATACTTCTATGGCTTCATTGACATACTTAGATAATGCCAAATTAGACTGTCGGGTTGCCAAACTTCGCATATACACTCTTGGCGAATTTATAGCATTCATACGAATACGGTCTCCTAATAGCGCTCCTCCGGTTTTTCGCTTGGACGGATCAACAGAAATTAAGCCAATGGTTTTTTCCGGAAAATCTATGAGGAAACGACGTACCAATTCATCTACTAAAGATGATTTTCCTGCACCTCCTGTTCCTGTGATTCCAAGTACAGGTGTTTGCGACGTTTTATTCTTGTCGTGAATAATGTCTAAGGTTTCCTTTGCTACTTCAGGGAAATTCTCAGCAGCAGAAATGACTCTCGCTATAGCTTTTGGATTTTTCTCGGTCAATATGTCTACCTCTCCATTAAGCGCATCTCCTATGGCAAAGTCTGATTGCTGTACCAAATCGTTGATCATACCCTGTAATCCCATTGCTCTACCATCATCTGGTGAATAAATTCTGGTAATACCATAATTCATCAGTTCTTCGATCTCCTCAGGTAGAATTACACCGCCGCCGCCGCCAAAAATCTTGATGTGTCCCGCGCCTTTTTCTTTCAGCAAATCATACATGTACTTAAAATATTCATTATGACCGCCCTGATACGAAGTCATAGCAATGGCATTTGCATCTTCTTGAATGGCTGTATTCACGACTTCTTCTACACTACGATCATGCCCCAGATGTATGACTTCTACGCCTGTAGACTGTATGATACGTCTCATAATGTTTATGGCTGCATCGTGACCATCAAAAAGTGATGCTGCGGTGACTATACGTACTTTATGTTTGGGTTTATAGGGTGGAACTTGTTTCATTCGTAATATGATTGCTTTTTAGTGCTGCAAATTTACGGAATTTTCAAAAAAATACGTGATTAGTTATGAATTGTTTAAGAAGCGATCAGCAATCTAAAACACTGACCCTTCCATCAATTACGGATTATTCTCAGGTCACAAATTCTTATACTGACACTAAAATAAAAGTGACCAAAACAAAAAATCTGTGTCTTATACTACGGTGACTGAATAAGTTATCTATAACATTAAAACCTATAACTTAAATTATTTTATTATGAAATTAAACTTATCACTATTACTTTGTCTAATCTTGGGCATTGGGTTTTCTAATGCCCAAGAGACACCGGGCAATGCTGAACCTGGAAAGCGAGAGCCCGGGAAATGCTATGTAAAGTGTATAACCAAAGATGAATTTAAAGAAGTTGAAGAAACGCTTGAAGTTTATCCTGCCTACGACAAACTTACTGTTATTCCTGCCACTTACAAGACAGTTACTGAGAAAGTCTTGATCAAAGAAGCCACTAAGAAGTTTGTATATGTACCAGCTACATATGAAACTGTAGAAGTCACTTACGTAAAAAAAGAAGGGCGTAATGACCTGAACATCATTCCGGCTTCTTTTGGGAAAGATGCTAAGACCTTTGAAATTTATCCTAAAACTTCCGGTTGGGAGTATAAAGTTTTAGAAGATTGTCCTTCAGTGAATAAGGACGATTGTATTGCTGCGTGTTTTGTTGAGTATCCTGCACAATTCCAAGATGTTCCTTTTACGACATTAGCTTCTAACGCTTCTACACAGCCTAAACCTGTAGAAGAAAGAAAGACTACCTACAAAAAACGTGTGATTAAAACACCTGCAAGAATGGATGAAATCGTCATACCTGCTGAATACACGACTATCACCAGACAAGTTGTTGATACACCAGCTTCTACACAAAAAGAAACTGTACCTGCTAAATATAAAACAGTTACCAAAACAGTATTAAGTAAAAAGGGTGGTATTACGACATGGGAGGAAGTCCAATGCGAACTCTTAAACCCTAACGTATTGCCTATATTTTACGAATTGGCTAGTGCACGTTTGACTCCTGCTTCTAAGAGAATAATTGACGAAACACTATTACCTATTATGAATGACTCTAAGGTTAGCGTTGAGATCATGTCTCATACCGATTCTAGAGGTGATGATGGTTACAACAAGTCTTTATCTCAGCAAAGAGCTAATTCTGTAGTTAACTATTTAGTATCTAAAGGCATTTCAAGAAGCCGATTAAAAGCCAGAGGTTTTGGAGAAACCAGACTTACTAATCGCTGTGCAAATGGTGTAGATTGTTCTGAAGCTCAACACCAAAAGAACAGACGTACCGAGTTTAGAGTGATTAATAACTAAACACAATTAAGAACTAATCATTACTCCTAAGAAAAGAAGCGCCCTCAAAGGCGCTTCTTTATTATGGTATATATCGTGTATTCACTTTCTTTTTTCACAGCTTCAATGCCATAATTATCTTTTAATCCACTTTTCATGAGGTCAAAATATTTATAGTGAATTTGCCAATCGTGTTTACTTTCTCTATACTGATTCTTGGAATCGATAATGACTACAGGAATTTCCAAGACCGATGATAATAGATATGATAAATTTTCTAAACCTATATTATCGGCCTCTATTTCTGAATCTCCAATTAAAAATGATGGGCTTCCTATTCCCCAATCAAATTGGTCTGTATCCCAAAACGTCGGGTCTTCTAGATTAAGTTCTATAATACTTCCTTTTCTTTTTTCTTTTTCATACACTATGTTTAGTGTATCCATTAATATTTGAAGTCCATGTTTTTCGGTAGCTGTTCCTTGCTTTATGTATAGTTCATACACTTTATTTAGAGGATCTGGTATTCGTATCTGCCCTTCATAAATTTTAGACATGTAGCTTAGAATCTCTTTAAGACTGCCTCTAATTTTTTGATAACCATTGAATGTTGTGGTCTCTAATACTGATGTATTATCTTCCGGGACTTCAATAAGCTCAAATTCTTGGGTTGGTGTATACTGATTAATTGTTTGATCTGCTTCAATTTCATGCGTCTCAAATACAACATCAATTGCCGCTTTCTTTTTGTTTTGTCTCAAAAACCGATCTATCATGCTGGATTTAAGATCAGCAGGATGCCCTTCCCAAAGGGTCTTACCTTTAGCATTTATCAATATGGCATAAGGTAAGGTTCTAATGCTATTGGTTTTAAATGTTTCACCTTCATAATCTATTGCTACAGCCAATTTTGTAGGGTGCTTTTCTAAAAATTGTTTTATTTTTTTAGCAGGCTCTTCGGTTAGTGATACGATATAAAAATCACTTGAGTATTGATCTTGTAATGTCGTCAGGTATTTTTTAACATGTATACAAGGCGCGCACCATGTTGCCCAAAAGTCTATTAGATACACTTTGTTCTCTGCGTTTTCTGACACCTTGGAATATTGAATCATTTCAGATATCTTAACCTGAGAAAAGAGCATATTACTGATTAATATGCACATTACAAATGTCAAAAATAGTCGTTTCATTGGCCTCTATTAAGCAGTAACTGTTTTGATATTTATCAAATACTATGCTAAAATAAGATTTTATAGAAATTAGTACTTTTTTATCTAAAATAGCTAAAGCAATTAAGTCATTATTAGTATTTTCACATACTGTAAAACAGCAACTACTATGAAACGATTAGGTCTTATATTAATTACAATTGTAACCTTAAATTCTTGTGCCGAATTACAAGAAGTGGTCAATCAGCTTCCTCAATCCGGAGGTGTTTTAAGCAATACAGATATAGCTAATGGTCTACGTCAGGCTTTAGACAAAGGTATTGACAAACAAGTCAGCAAACTCACCTTGAAAGATGGGTTTTATAGAAATGAACTTGTTAAGATTCTTTTACCAGATGAGCTTAAAAAGGTTGATAAAGGTTTGAGAGATATTGGCTTGGGTAATATTGCTGATGAAGGGATAAAGGCGTTAAACAGAGCAGCAGAGGATGCTGTTAAAGAAGCAACGCCAATCTTTATTACTGCCGTAAAAGATATTACGTTTAACGATGCTAAGAATATTCTTCTTGGTGAAGATAACGCTGCTACTCTATATCTTACACAAAAAACAGAAACTCAACTTTATAATAAATTTAAACCTGTAATTCAGAATTCGTTTGGTAAAGTTGGTGCAGATCAAATATGGTCTAACCTTATTACCAAGTATAATAACATTCCGTTTACCAATGACGTGAATCCTGATCTCACAGATTATGTTACGAATGAAGCTTTAAAAGGAGTTTATACCATGATTGCTGTAGAGGAAAAAGAGATTAGAAATAAGGTTTCTTCCAGAACCACAGATTTATTAAAAAAGGTTTTTGCACTTCAGGATTAACTTAATCTTGCTTGGTATATAACCCGTCGAAAGCTATCGTTGGTGCTTTTCCATCATCGGTTAGGGTTTCCCATAATTGTCTGACCGTACCATTACTATTGGCTGTCCATGTTATCCTGTGATAAAATGTAACCCCTTTGGCATTCGTTTCATCATCTGTTCTCATGATCATCTGATTGCCTTTTCTATTGCCCTTTAGGTGCAAGCTACCACCTTGGTTATCGACCCATATCTGTTCCCATTGTTTGGTTTTAGCATTGTAAAAATTATAACTGGTTCCTGTATAGCCTGAAGTTGAAGCACTTGTCCAGTTTTCTAATAACACACAATCGTCCTGAATCTTTTTTATGGTATTGGTTCCTGCTAATGAACCATCTGGTTTTGTAACCTGCCATGTGCCAATCCAAAAATCAAATTGCGAATGCTGTTCAGTACAACATTTACAGCTATTATTTTGAGCTTTTACCATGGGCGATAATATGAGCAAAATGACGAACGTAAACTTTTGTATCATAATTAGCGTTTTGTATAAAATTATTAAACTATCCTTAATTATATACTAATATTAACATAACATTCATTCATAGAAAAGAAAGCATCTTTGTAGTGCAAAAAAAGAAAAGTTAGATTTATCTTTAATTTGGATTAGCAAAAAGTTGGTTGAAAGTCGGTATTAGCGTATCGACTTTTTTTTTGTTCGTTTTTATCTTTCTTCTAGTAATTGAAAATACCTGTAAGCTTTTAATAGTCTACTTCCATACCATGAGAACATCTCACCGTCTACTATTTTAATCTTTTTATCCGGAAATTTATGTTGTAATGCTTCTACATGTTTTTCTTTAAAAGGATAAGGTTCGCTTGATAGAAAAATAACATCTGCCCGATTCAAAGTTTCGTCTTCTAATGCTATCGATGGATAGCGCTCATTATCACCAAAAACATTGTCGTAGTTGGCTTCCTGTAACATTGTATTGATATAGGTTTGATCGCCTGCGACCATCCATGGTGCTTTCCATATAAAGTACGCCACTTTATGAAGTTCTTTCTTATGGGATTTGAACGCTGATCTCTCTTTCTTTATAGCTGTTACTAATTGTTCTGCAGCCGGTTTAACCTTAAAGATCGCTCCATACTGATCGATCAACTCAAAAGCATCATTAATCGTATAAACATCACTAACATGAACAGGTGCAATTTGCTCCAAGTCCTTAATCATGGTCTTGGTATTCTCTTCTTTATTACACAGAATAATATCCGGGTGTAATGCTTGTATTTTATCAAGATGTACTTGCTTAGTACCTCCTACTATGGTCTTGGTTTTTCTTAAGTGATTTGGATGAACACAGAATTTAGTAATACCAACGATAAACGTCTCCAAACCTAAATCCACTAATAATTCGGTCTGACTAGGCACCAATGAGACTATCCTGATCGGTGTTTTCTTTATTTGTAGAGTTCTGTCAAGTTGATCCTTAAACACCATTAGAAGCGCTCTAATTCTGCTTTCATCTGTGATTGCAACTCTTGAGCTTTCGCTGCTGCAGCCGCTGCAAAATCTTCACCATGAGACGCATAAATAATGCCTCTTGAAGAATTGATCAACAATCCAACACTTGCATTCATCCCATATTTACATACCTCTTGTAAATTCCCACCTTGAGCACCTACTCCGGGAACCAATAAAAAGCTATCTGGTATGATCTTTCTGATATCGGCTAAGTATTCGGCTTTAGTAGCCCCAACCACATACATTAATTGTTCTGCGTTGGTCCAAGTTTTTGAGGTTTCCAGAACCTGTTTGTACAATTGTGTCCCCGCTACAGTTTTAGTTTGAAAATCAAAAGCACCCTTATTAGAGGTCAATGCTAAAAGTATCGTATGCTTGTTTTTAAATGCTAAAAACGGCTCAACAGAATCTTTTCCCATATAAGGCGCTACCGTTACACTATCGAAAGCCATATCTTCAAAAAAGGCTTTGGCATACATGCTACTGGTATTGCCTATATCGCCTCTTTTGGCATCCGCGATGGTAAATATTTCCGGATGGTTAGTCTTGATATAATCAATTGTTTTCTCTAAAGCCTGCCAGCCTTTTAAACCATAGGCTTCATAAAATGCTGTATTGGGCTTGTAAGCGACGCAGAGATGATGTGTAGCATCAATTATGGCTTTATTAAATGCAAAAATAGGATCTTCTTCCTGTAATAGATGCTGTGGTATCTTTTGAATGTCCACATCCAAACCTATACATAAAAAGGATTGTTTGTTATGGATTTGTTTTATAAGTTGGTCTTTGGTCATCAGTTTTCTAATTTAGATGACATCACTATCAGCTTTTAACTTTTCCGTGTTTTCGGCCAGCATTAATTCGTCTATGATCTTTTGAATATCACCATTGATAATATTGGACAGGTCATAAAGCGTTAATCCAATTCTGTGATCGGTAACACGCCCCTGAGGGTAATTATAGGTTCTAATCTTAGCACTTCTGTCTCCTGAACTCACCATACTCTTACGTTTCTCCGAATCTGCAGCTTGCTTCTTGGCCAACTCCATTTCATATAGTCGAGACCTCAATACTTTCAGTGCTTTCTCTAAGTTTTTGTGTGAGGATTTCTGATCCTGACAGCTCACAATCATTCCCGTCGGCTCATGGTGAAGCTTTATCGCAGAATAGGTGGTATTCACGGATTGTCCCCCAGGACCAGTTGATGTGGTACGTTCTATTCGAACTTCTGTCATATCGAGCTCTACGTCAAACTCTTCGGCTTCAGGCAATACAATAACAGTCGCTGCACTGGTATGTACACGGCCTTGCGTTTCGGTCTGCGGTACACGTTGCACACGATGCACTCCTGCTTCGAACTTCATGGTACCATAGACATCTTCTCCTGAAACTTCAAAGATAATTTCTTTAAACCCTCCCGAAGTGCCTTCATTAAAATCAACGACATCGACCTTCCAGCCTTTACTCTCACAGAATTTGGTATACATTCTATGCAAGTCCCCAGCAAAAATACTAGCCTCGTCACCTCCCGTTCCGGCTCTGACTTCAACAACGACATTTTTAGCATCATCCGGATCTTTAGGAATCAACAAGAATTTGATATCTTCTTCTACTTTTGGCAGTGCTGCTTTGGCTTCATCCAATTGTAATTTTGCCATCTCTACCATTTCAGCATCCGATCCATCTGAAATGATTTCTTCCGCTTCTGCTATATTATCTATCAGCTCTTTATATACCGCCCCTTTATCGACAATCTGCTTTAGATCTTTGTATTCTTTATTGAGTTGTATGTAACGTTTCTGATCGGCTATGATATCTGGCTGGATAATCAGGTCATTGACCTCATCAAAACGTTGTTTTACAATTTGTATTTTCTCTAGCATTGTTCACCTTAATTGTCTGGCAAAAATACGATAATTTATGAATTGCTTTTTGCAAGTTTTCAGCACATATTAACAATAAAAAATATTTACGGGCAATTATCGTTACTATTTATATCATGCAGAGATTCCTAACTATACTTGCATTTTACAAACCGTTTGTTGTTTGGTCATTTTTAGTCAACGTGACTTTAGGTTTTTTTAACCCACATTTTGCACCTGCTATTGTGACCAAATTATTCTTAACGGTTTTTGTGTGGTATTTGGTTAATGAAACACATGCAAAACGTAAACTGACCTTTTATAAAAATTTAGGCATATCAACATTAATGTTGTTCTCTACCTTATTTTTAGTGGATATTATTTTAACTATCGGTTTCCTTACCGTATTTAAGGAATTTACTTAATTGATGATTTTTGAATTAGACAATGTAGAACTTTACTTTAAGAGCAAACGTATTTTAAATGGCATATATCTCAAGGCAGAAACCGGAAAAGTTACCGGTTTATTGGGAAGTAATGGCTGTGGTAAAAGCTGTTTATTAGATATCGCTTTTGGGAATCTGAACCCAAAATATAAACTCGTAAGAATTGATAGTAAGCCTGTTACAAAAGCGCTTTATAAAACAGGACTGGTAAAATATCTCCCTCAATATCATTTTATACCAAATCGCATGAAATTGCGTCAGGTTTTCAAACTATACGAAGTGAACTGGGATGTTTTTTCAGATGAATACCAAGCTTTTTACAGTTACAAAAATCAAAGATTTAATACTTTATCTGGTGGCGAAAGGCGTTTTATAGAAGCTTATCTCATTTTAAAATGTCAAAGTCAATTGGTTTTACTTGACGAGCCTTTTTCTCATTTATCACCTTTATATGTCGAAACCCTAAAAGAGATCATCGTAAAAGAAAAAGCGCATAAAACCATCATAGTTACCGACCATATGTATCGTCATATTATTGACCTTTCAGATACCATTTATTTATTAAAAAACGGCACTACCAAACGTATCAAAAACATTAAAGAACTTGAAGATTATAACTACTTAAGTGAAGGGAGTATTGACAACTAATATTCAAATGTACCATACTTACTCTTAATGGTCAGTTTTTTTGCCTCTGATACCTCTACTCGACCTATAAGCTTTGCATCTACATTGAATGATTTTGAAATTGAAATGATGTCTTCTGCGATTTCGGGTGATACATACAATTCCATTCGGTGTCCACAATTGAACACCTGATACATTTCCTTCCAATCGGTTTTGGATTGTTCTTGTATTAACTTAAACAATGGTGGAATATCAAACATATTGTCTTTAACAATATGCAGGTCATCTACAAAATGTAAGATCTTTGTTTGTGCACCACCGCTACAATGTATCATACCATGTATGGTATCACTCGTATAACGGCTTAATATTGCTTTGATAATTGGTGCATATGTTCGTGTAGGTGATAATACCAGCTTACCGGCATCTAACGGTGAGTTTTCTATACTATCCGTCAATTTAGTCTGACCTGAATACACCAAATCTTCAGGCACTGCCGCATCAAAACTTTCCGGATATTTATCTGCCAGATATTTACTAAACACATCATGTCTGGCTGAAGTTAGTCCATTACTCCCCATACCGCCATTGTATTCCGTTTCATAGGTTGCTTGTCCGAAAGATTCCAACCCAACAATAACATCTCCTGCTTTGATGTTGGCATTATCAATAACATTGCTTCGTTTCATTCGGGCAGTGACGGTTGAATCTACAATAATTGTACGCACCAAATCCCCCACATCTGCGGTTTCACCACCAGTAGAATGTATGCTAACTCCATAAGCCTTTAAATCGTTTATCAACGCTTCAGTACCATTGATAATGGCTGATATAACTTCTCCGGGAATCAGGTTTTTATTTCTTCCTATGGTAGACGATAACATAATGTTATCTGTTGCACCAACACATAGCAAATCATCGATATTCATTATCAAGGCATCTTGTGCTATACCTTTCCAAACGGAAAGATCTCCTGTTTCTTTCCAATACATATAAGCCAAAGCACTTTTGGTGCCTGCACCATCGGCATGCATAATGAGGCAATAGTCGTCATCATTGGTAAGATGGTCCGGAACTATTTTACAGAATGCTTTTGGAAATAGCCCTTTATCTATATGTTTTATGGCGTTATGCACATCTTCTTTTGAGGCAGAAACCCCGCGTTGCGCATATCTTTTACTGACAGCTTTACTCATATATCTGGATTACTTAAGGTCGCTGCAAAAGTAAGGATTGTAATTAATTTTTTGGTAGTATCGGGTTAGATTTAATTACCGTATCGAGAGCATCAAGGGTTTTAGCCTTTCTCTTTTGACCTCCGAAATACACATTAAATCCAAAACCAATTCTATACAAGATATCATCACTATCGCCCGATTCTAATCCATCCAAGGTATCATCAAGCATGTAATTGTACTCCGCAAACAGCTTAATCCCTAAACCATCAAACACAATATATTCTATGCCTGCCCCACCCTGAAGTTTTGATGAAGCATTCTCAAAATAATTAGCAGCATTATAACCGCCTCCCGCATAAACAAATGGCGTTACTCTGTTATAGGGATTGAAGATATATTCCAAATTAAGATCAAAGGACATAAAGCCTTCATTATATATGTCTTTAAAAGCTACATTGTATTTATTATATGCTATACCAATATTCAGGTGATCAATAATAAACCGTTTATACCCTGCCTTAAAATAGATTTCAAACTGCGCGTCTGGTAAATCTCCATTAATTACTGAAGTACCAACAGCTACATCCAATACATTGGTGCCTCTGTAGTCATAAAACACCAATCTATCCATGACTTCAGAATTATTCTTTGAAGATAATTCGCCTTGAGCTGCTAATGGACATGTCATAATACATAGTACAACAACTAAACACAACAGATAAAAAGATCTCAATTGACTTTGCATTTATAAGATAGAGAATGGATTAACAGCTTATTAGCAATAACGAAGATAGGAAATTAATACCGATGGTATTACAGGATATCTATAAATAAAAAAGATGATACTATTTTACGATAGCACCATCTTTTTTAACCAACATTTAATAATCTGTTGATCACTTTAAGTTAAATTCGATAAAATTCAGGACTCTGATTGTAGCTTAGACTCTAGGTTATTTACTCCATCTTGGCTAACATTATTATCAACGTCTTTTGAGGCCTCTAAGGTTAGTAATAATGTTGCAACAATGAGAATAGCTACACTTAGAAGTAACTTTTTCATTTTTACGATAATTGATTAATAGCCTTACAAAGGTATGAAATATCGTATGCGAAATGCTGTGAATCAACCATTTTTTCACATGGTAGCACTATCTTTTCGATTATAGGCAATTTGTATACGATGAAATGCTTTTTTTTCAGTAAATAAGGGCATTACATATACGTATAGTTACGTAGATTTCATACTAAAATAACCTCAACATTTAGGGTTATGGTAACAAAAAACATGTGAAATTTTAACGTATAAACAGCAATTCACGATATTTTGTTAATGGCCAAAGTTCGTCATCTATTAATAACTCAAGTTTATCACAATGGTATCTGATGGTGTCGAATATAGGCTTTACCATTGTGCAATAATCATTGGCTTTTTCTTTGATATTGTCTTTATTATTAGCTTTTTTCCTCTCTTCTATCATGGTCGTTACTTCAGAATTTATAGTTGCTATATGATTGGATATTTCTTCAATTAGTTTCAATTGTTCTTTAGCCAATCCTTTATAATTAGCTCCATAGATTGCTTTTAAACCTTTCACATTTTCAATGAGGATGTTTTGATATTTTACCGCTGTAGGTATCACATGATTTCTGGCAACATCTCCCAACACTCTGCTTTCTATTTGAAGATGTAAAATATAGGCTTCCATTTCTATCTCATACCGTGCTTTCGCCTCTACTTTATTCATAATACCTAAGCCCTCTAACAACTCTAATGATGACTTAGAAACTTTCACATTTAATGCTTCAGGAGTGGTTTTATTATTACTTAGCTTCCTTTTCTTTGCCTCTTTTTCCCAAGCTTCACTATAACCATTACCTTCAAAAAGAATGGGTTTGGATTCTTTGATATACTCACGTATTACATTAAAAATAGCATCGTCTTTTTTCATATTTTTCTCATCGATCAATTGATCTACTTCAACTTTAAAATCGATAAGCTGTTTGGCAACAATAGCATTAAGAATGGTCATCGGATTGGCACAATTGGCTTTGGAGCCTACCGCTCTAAACTCAAATTTATTGCCTGTGAATGCAAAAGGAGAGGTTCTGTTCCTATCTGTATTGTCTAATAATATTTCTGGTATTTTACCTACAACATTAAGCTTAAGATCTGTTTTTTCTTCCGGAGACAATTTGCCTTTGGTAACCCCTTCTAATTCGGCAAGAACTTTAGTTAATTGATCCCCTATAAATACAGAGATAATGGCGGGTGGGGCTTCATTAGCTCCTAATCTATGATCGTTACTTGCTGAGGCTATTGCTGCTCTTAAAAGTTCTTCGTTGTCTTTTACTGCTTTTATTGTATTTATAAAAAACGTTAAAAACTGGAGGTTACTCATGGGTGTTTTTCCCGGTGATAATAGGTTTACACCTGTGTCTGTACTTAAACTCCAATTGTTGTGTTTTCCCGACCCGTTAACTCCTGCAAAAGGTTTTTCGTGAAACAACACTTTAAAATTATGACGTTCTGCAACCTTATCCATAACATCCATAAGTAGAGAGTTATGATCTACTGCTAAGTTGGCTTCTTCGTATATAGGAGCCAATTCGAATTGATTTGGCGCTACTTCATTATGTCTGGTTTTCACCGGAATTCCCAATAACATGCATTCGGTTTCCAGATCTCGCATATATGCCATGGCTCTGTTTGGAATCGTCCCAAAATAGTGATCGTCCAATTGTTGCCCTTTTGCTGCCGAATGTCCTAATAATGTTCTTCCTGTAAGGACAATATCTGGTCTTGAAGATGCCAAAGCGCTATCAATTAAAAAATACTCTTGTTCCCACCCCAGAGAAGCATTTACTTTTTTTACATTTTTATCAAAATACTTACATACGGCTACTGCGGCATTGTCAACTGTTTGTAATGCTCTTAGCAAAGGCGTCTTATAATCCAGAGCTTCTCCCGTATAAGCTACAAATACTGTTGGAATACATAGTGTAGTTCCAAATATAAAAGCTGGAGAGGTAGGGTCCCATGCGGTATACCCTCTGGCTTCAAATGTATTTCTTATGCCGCCATTAGGAAAACTAGATGCGTCCGGTTCTTGTTGCACAAGTTGAGAACCGTCAAACTTTTCAATAGCCAGTCCATCACCGATAGTTTCAAAAAAAGCATCGTGTTTTTCAGCTGTAGCACCTGTCAATGGTTGAAACCAATGTGTATAATGTGTTGCACCTTTAGATAAAGCCCATTCTTTCATGCCTGTTGCAATATGATCTGCTACTATGCGATCAATTTTTGAACCTTTTTCAATTGCCAGCAGCACATCTTTATAGGCACCTTTCGATAAATATTGACGCATTGCGGATTCATTAAACACATTTTCTCCAAAAATTGATGAGCGTCGTTCAGACTCATTGACTTTTATTGGGGTTCTATTTGATGCTTCCCTAACCGCTTGAAATCGTAATGTAGACATAGGTATATATTTATTGTGCAAATTTAATCATTTATTAATATAAAATACCATACCCCTATTTTTTAAGGGTATTAACATCTGTTGATAAGATTTACTGACATTTAACCCTATTTTTTTTGAGGTTATAATAAATTATATGATTTTTGCTTATCGAAATTTCTTAATCATATAATAATGAGCAAATCTAAACTTGAATACATTTGGTTAGACGGTTACTTCCCAACACAAAACATGAGAAGTAAAACTAAAGTAGAGGATAATTTTAGTGGTAAATTGGAAGATTGCCCAATCTGGTCTTTTGACGGATCATCTACCAAACAGGCTGAAGGCGGGTCTTCAGATTGTTTATTAAAACCTGTTGCTATCTATCCTGATCCAGCAAGAAATAATGGTTACTTGGTAATGACCGAAGTCTTAAATGCTGACGGTACACCACACCCTACCAATGCCAGAGCAAAAATTGATGATGACGATAATGATTTTTGGTTCGGGTTTGAGCAGGAGTATTTTATTATGGACAAAGAAACTCAGCTTCCCCTTGGATTTCCAATAGGGGGTTACCCTGGACCACAAGGTTTATACTACTGTTCTGTTGGTGGTAGAAACACACACGGAAGGGATTTTGTTGAAGAACATGCTGATCTTTGTATTGCTACCGGCTTAAATTTTGAAGGTATTAACCAGGAAGTAGCCAGTGGCCAGTGGGAATTCCAACTTTTTGCCAAAGGCGCCAAACGTGCCGGTGATGAAATTTGGATTGCACGATACCTTTTAGATCGCTTAACCGAACAATACGGTTACTATATAGAATACCATCCAAAACCTGTTAAAGGAGATTGGAATGGTTCAGGCATGCACGCCAATTTTTCAAATACACTGTTAAGAACATGTGGCAGTCAAGAAGTATACGAAAAAGTATGTGAAGCATTCAGACCAGTTACTAAAGAACATATTGCTGTTTATGGTGAGTTTAATGATCAGCGATTGACCGGATTACACGAAACGGCATCTATTAATGATTTTAGTTACGGTGTATCTGACAGAGGTGCTTCGATTCGTATTCCTATTATTACTGTCGAAAAAGGATGGAAAGGATGGCTAGAAGACAGACGCCCTGCATCAAATGCTGATCCCTATAAAGTTGCCGGACGTATTATCGAAACTGTAAAAAGCGCAGGAATAAACAGCTAATACAAGGTTACTAAACTTATAATATAGAAAAGCTCGTAAACTATAAATACGGGCTTTTTTTTATTTCAATGCTAAAGCTATAAATACCACATAGCCAACAAATAGTATCACCCCCTTATACCTACCTAATTCATAGCGTTTAGGGATAAATACCAAAGGAATTAAGACTGCTGCAAAGCTTATCATCCAAAAAATATTAGTTGATAAAATTTCAGGAGTCTTTGGATTAACTGCAATCGGTTTTATAATAGCTGTTAATCCCAACACCGATGCTATATTAAATATATTTGAACCTATTAAATTACCTAATGAAATTGCCTTTTCTTTTTTAAGCGCCGCAATAACAGAAGCGGCCAATTCCGGTACGCTTGTACCTATTGCTATAACCGTTACAGAAATAGCATATTCACTAACACCTACAGAAGCTGCTAAATCTTTAGCACCATCTACTAGCCATTCCGAACCGAAGTACAGACCAGCACCTCCTATGATCAACCACAGCATAATTTTAAAATAAGACACTTTAGAAAGTGCATCATCAACTTCTTCAAGATTAATATCAGAAGTTTTTCTTGAGTGTCTAATAAGAACGATCAAAAAGATGATCAATCCTAAAAACAACATGACCCCTTCTTGTTTTGACAACAAGAGATCGTTCTTTAAAAAGAGATATAGTACTACAGACACCAACATCATCATTGGCCAATTCAACTTATAAAAATCTTTATCGACCACTAGTGGAGATATAATAGCCGTAAGGCCCAATACCAATCCAATATTGGCAATATTGGATCCTATAACATTACCTAATGAAATGTCGGTTATACCATCTAAAGCAGCTTGTATGCTAACCAGCAATTCAGGTGCTGAGGTGGCAAACGAAACTACCGTCATCCCAATGACCAATTTAGATATCCTTAACTTAAAGGATAGCGCAACAGAAGAGCGTACCAAAAACTCACCACCTATTACCAACAATAATAGTCCTACTAAAATTAATATAACGCTCATCTACAGGTTTACTTAATTAGGCTGCGAAGATAATACAATACTTTTTCAGTATAAAAAAACTAAAAATTTCGTTAAATAACTACATCAATAGTTGTATAACTATAAAAATAGTTATATGTTTGATGTAAGAATTTAATAAAGACATACCATGTTAAAACTAACGAATAAGGAAGAAGAAATTATGCACATCTTATGGAAGCTCGAAAAAGCTTTTGTTAAAGATGTATTGGCAGAGATCAAAACTGAGCAACCTCATTATAATACACTATCTACTATTATTAGAAATTTAGAAGAAAAAGGCTATGTAGATCATAACGCTTATGGCAAAACACATCAATACTTCCCTATCGTTTCAAAAGAAGCTTATAAAAAGCGGTTTATGAATACCGCCATAGAACATTATTTTAATAATTCGTACAAAAATGTTGTTTCCTTTTTTGCAAAAGAAGAAAAGATCAGTGTTGATGAATTAAAAGAAATTATTGCACTTATTGAAAACAAAAAGTAATCATGGAATATTTATTAAAAGCATCGGCTGTTATTGCAATATTTTACCTGTGTTATCATTTGTTTTTGCAGCGTGAGACATTTTTTCAAACCAACCGCCTGTTCTTAATAACCGGTGTTATTGTTGCTTTATTTCTACCTTTTATTGTAATACCTGTAGTCGTAGAATACGAACCCGTAATGATTGCTGTAGAAGCGGTTAATCCAACTGTTAATGGCATTAACGCTAACACAACATCAAACGAATCCTATGTAGACTGGATTGCATTACTTAAAAGCATATACATCATTGGAGTAATCATATTTAGCATTAGATGTTGTATACAACTGTTAAGTGTCGCCAGAATTATTTCTAAGGGAAAAACTGAGAATCTAACAGGTTTCAAACTCATCAAAGTCAAAGAGAACATCGCTCCGTTTTCCTTTTTTAAATGGATCGTTATTAATGCTGATCAATTTAATAATGATGAGATTGAGCAGGTATTAATCCATGAAAAAGCACATGCCTCTGAGTACCACAGTATTGATGTTATATTTTTACAAATAGCAACCATCATTTTTTGGTTCAATCCTTTTATATGGTTTTACAATAAAGCTCTAAAACAAAATTTGGAGTTCATTGCGGATAAGTCCACAAAACTAAAATCTCAATGTTTAAAAAGCTATCAAACCTTATTGTTAAAGAATAGCATTCCTAATTACAATATGGTATTGGCAAATAACTTTTACAATTCATTACTCAAAAAACGAATCGTTATGCTTAACAAGCATCAATCAAGAAAATGGAATCAATTAAAACTTCTCTTTGTATTGCCCATTCTTGGTTGTTTCATCATGAGCTTTAACACCAAAACCATTTATGTAGAAAAGCCTTTGTATGTAGGAACTCTTAAACGACCTCCGATCGAAGTCGTGATTTCAAATGATTTTAATACTGATGAGCTAAACGCCATTAAAGATCAACTTAAAGCTCAAGACATCACCATGCATATCAAAACCATTAATCGTAATGCTATCGGGTTAATCTCATCAATTGACATCGATTTTAAATCCATTAATGGCAACACTAACTATAACGCTCAACGTGATAACGGTATTAAACCTTTTTATTTTAAGATGAATGAAAATGGTTCTTATAGTATAAGCTCAATATCCGAAGAACCACATCTTAATTATGATACTGATAACTATACTCAAACAACGTCTGAAGTTGACATTACTGAAAATATAGAGGCACCAACAGACGAAGAAGTGGTTGGTGAAGTTGAAGTGCATGGGCATGATAGCAGCGTTCCAGAAAATCATATCCCAAGATCATATAAATATGCCACTTTGAATACTAACAATAAACTGGTGGATACCATAACCACAACCCCTGGTAACGTTCTTCAAAACATATATGTCGTTGCTGACAACATAAGCGTTGAACAGATTTCAGATGATCTATTAATTACTGAAAGTGAATCTATTGACGTTGTTATAGACGAATACATTTCTGGTAATAATACGTTCAAAGTTAAACGCAGCAGCAGTCCGTTGATCATCTTAAATGGTAAAGACATAGGTAATGTACCAACCTATAATATTGATTATGATAACGTAGAAAACATGAACGTTATTAAGGGCGAAGAAGCCGTCATTAACTATGGCCAAAGAGCAAAGAATGGTGTTATCATCATCAATACCAATGACCGCTCCTTATCAACTAAAGCCAAAATACATACCGCTAACTACGTAGGCAGAGTTATAAGTGATACTAACGACCTTCAGTTAGCGGACCACAAACCTAAAGAAACTAATAACGTAAAGACTCTGGCTCTTATTACAAAACACACATCCGATATAGAACTCGATCAGCAGATAATAACTTTAAAAACCTTAGGGTTGAACGCTAAAATATCTAAAGTTAAACGTAATAAGCGCAATGAAATCATAAAGATCAAGGTCTCTGTAAAAGACAAAAAAGGCAACCAAAGCTCTTCAACATTTATGAACGATAATGGTATTAAAGATATAAACTATATAAAGTCTGACGGCTTTGTATTTATAAATTAACAATTAGACAATCATAAAACGAACAATCATAAAACGAACAATCATGACAAAGAACAAAATGAAAAACAAAAGCATCCTGAAGTTAATTTTCACTATTCCCATCATCGGTATTTTATTGATGAGTGCTGAAATTTCTAAAAATGAATCTTACAATATGGAAGATTACATTAAGGATGATATCAAACACTCAGTAACCATAACTAAAGATTTTACTGATGAAGACTTTGAAGCTTTAAAAACTAAGCTTTCAAAAAAAGGGATTACCATTAAATTTAAAGGCATTAAACGAAACGATGATGGTGAAATCACAGACATTAGCATTATTGCTTCTTCCAAAAATTCAAAGGTAAAATCTTCAACAAGTGGCGATGCACCAATAGAGCCCATAGTCATCACTTATGACAAAAATAACATCTCAATTAATAGCGGTACAGACGTCACAGTGGTAGGTAAATATAAACATAATGACTCAAGGAAGGCCAGATACAAAGTATCTTCAAAAGGCAATAGTAATGTCTACGTATACACCACCGTTGATTCGGATGATGATGTCGAAGAGATTATCATAAAGAAATCTGGTAAAGGCAATATTGCAAAAGTCCTTAAAAAGCATGCTGTTGGTACTGTTACCTTTGATGAGATCGATGATGAAAGTATAATTCTCAAAGATGGCAATACTATCGAAGTTATTATAGATGATATCGATATCGACACTGACGTAGAGGTTGAGGATGACATTATCATTATTAAAAATAACGCTTCCGTTTGGACTAGCAACAGCGATTCAAGCATTAAGATAAAAACCATTGGTGGTAAAAACAAAAGCAAATACATTCTCCTTTCTAATGACAACGGTAAAGACCCTTTGATAATGATTGATGGCGAGAAAGCATCTAAAGATGACTTTGAAAAACTCGATACAGATATCATTGAAGAAATCGACGTTTTAAAAGGTGATAAAGCTATTGAAACCTATGGTAAAGACGCCGAAGGCGGTGTTATTCTGATTAAAACTAAGAAACAGTAGTTTCTTCATTTTGAGTGTTCTGAAACCCAAGCATAGCTTGGGTTTTTTATTTAATGATCAATTTATCAACGCGTTCACTTTGCCCTGAAATGACCTTAATCAGATATACTCCCGATGGCAAATCTATATCCACATAATCCGTTGTAAGATCAAATTCTGCCAATCGTTTTCCTTCAATAGAAAACACATTCAATTTAGAAGCATTGCCATATCCTGATATATATATCCTACCTTCGGTAGGATTTGGGAACATTCTAAAATCCTTTAACTCATTTTCAACGACACTTAATGGTTGCGACCAGGGGTCTCCAACATTATTTCCCCATATGTATTCCACCAAATCCGGTTGATCAATAAACGGGTTTCTATTACGTTGCCAAGTGTATACGACATTATTTCTGTTCATTTCATAATCATCCGGAGGATCGTTTCTGTGCCAGTCCAATAATGTTGCCAGGTCACCTAATTGCCCCGTAACATTAGGAAAACCATCTACGATATCTAAACCATTGTACCTTACAGCTAAGAACAATACACTTCGTGCCACATCGCCTCTAAAGCTTCCTTGCGTTCCTGATGGTCCCGTATATTGTCCATAATGCTGATTTCCTCTTGAGCTATTCTCTGATGCATCTGCAGCTCTGAGCGCATGAGCATCCGAATTGGCATGACGTGTAGAATCGGCTTTGGTGGTCCAAAACAAATTAATGCCATCGGCAAAATCGTCCGCATCGATATCATTAAACCCTCCTCTAGATCTGGGAAAGGTATGCTCTCTATTCCATTTACCGGCATTACCCGATCCTGTTTGAAAATCCAATTTTGCTCTCCCCTCTTCACTATACAACAACCAAACCTGATTGCTATTTGCCGGATTTTGATCTGCTTCATTCAAAATAGCAATGACATCTGCATAACTATGTGCTCTAACGGTATTAGGATCGGCTATAATATCTTGTAGCGCTTGTTTTAAGGCATCATCAGCCAATCCATCCAAACCATCATAATACCCTACAGGTTGAGTACTTGAAACCAGTCCAAAAGTCGGATTTATTGGTGTTCCCCATGGTGCTACAGTAAAATCATTATCTACAACTCTAATCTCTATATTATTGTTAAACGGTATAATGGGCTCAACTAAATCTAAAAATCGTATTTGCAAAACCTCATCACCTTCATCTTCGGTATCATCAGTTAAGCTAATTGTCGTACTTACTGAATTTTGACCATTCGGAATGGTCAAATTGATATTTCCCGAATAATCCGACGTATTAAATCCGGCATTATTCAATGAGATCGTAAAATTGAGATCGGAAGTAACGTTTGCACTTGAAGTAAATGTAATATCAAAGTTCTCACCTTCATTGTACTGATCCTGATCTACTGTAATTTCAACGGTATTGAATATAATACCAGAGCCATCATTCTCCTGACGAGGTGTTGGCGTTGCAGAAGTATAAGTTCCGTCACTATTTCTTTGAATGGAGTTAGTATTTCCGCTTGAGCCTTCATTAATCTGTTGGATCATCGCAAAATTAGGATCATCATCAAAAATATCGATCAGCGTAAGGTCATCTGCATCTGATGTATCGTATAATAGTACATCGACCAGATTGGTAATTGTTGCCACAGTACCTTCCGGAAAAGCAGCAGGAGTATCCTGATATATGGCTACAGCATCTGCACCGTTTTGAATGGCATTCTCTGCAATCAACACTTGAGGAAATGGGGTTACATTAGCACTTCCTATAACTAATAGTCCATTACTATCTGTAGTATAACCAGACAAATCAATAGTGAGATAACTGGAATCGCCTCCTGAAGTAGATCCATTAAAAAACACCAATACAAAACCATCTGTAGAGAAGTTTGGATTCTGTGATTTGAGCTCTACAAACTCCATATCATCTACACCCGGGTTATCACAATCCAATTCATTAATAACTAAATCCTGAGACCATACAACACTTTGCAGTGCAATAAGTAAAAAAGTAAAAAAACGTTTCATTATTAATTTTTCACAAAGATAACCTTAATCTGCTTCTAAACTACTCATCACGACTTTACGGTATTTTAATAACAAAAAAATAACCTAAAAAAGAGGTTTCAAAACGAGGCTAGCCGTCCTCGTTTATCGCTATCAAAAAAGATCAAAACTCAAAAAACATGATTTTTTTGAAAAAAATCGCCCTTGGTTTAAAAAAACACACTCAAAAACCCCCTTGAAATATTATAATTAAAAACAAAAAATAACAATTATTATTACAAATTAAAACTTTAATTAAGACAAGTCACATTTATTTATAACCATTATCATTTTTTTACTTATATATTTAAATTCAAATTCATCGATTTTGATCAAAAAATTTGGAACATAGATTCTGCAAAATATATATTGAAAACTCAATCGAAAAACGATAGATAATTATTAACCATTAAAACCAAGAAATTATGTTCACACTTGCTAAGCTTTTAATTGATGTTATTTTCTCAATTAAATAAAATTATCGAACAAAAAGTAAAACTTAGTTCTAGAATAAGTTTTACTATTTTTACTAGATAATCCATGAGAATCAAAGATGAAGAAGCGCGTGTTCAAAATTTTGGCAAAAGTTAATAAAGCTATTCTACCTTCTTACACCAAACAACAACTCGATTTATCTAAAGCCAATAAGTTACAATTACTTATTATTGGATGGCGAGCATACATTACCAAGAATGCCTTAGACTAAAAAAGACCACTATAAAAGTGGCCTTTACAAACTCAAAACAGTAAATCAATCCATTGGTTTACGGTAGATTTTCTTTTTCAAAGCGATTTTATTGTTTTAATTTCGAGTTACTTGTATTGAATTTGACAAATCATAACATCCGTCAAAGTTACTGGTATTCATTCCCATACCTAATCCTTGTAAACCATCTTCGTAACGGAGATACCAAATAAAGCATACACCTGAACCGGCAGCATCAAAGTTTACATTTTCTACGTCTGCTAATGTTGGTGGCATACCTAAAATATTACCCATATCATCAGTGATTAACCATGTACGATTAGCTCCAGAAGCATCAGGATTGTTTAGTGTAATACCACTCACCATATCTGGCATACCATCTACTGCAAAAGTAAAAGGTCCTCCAGTAATGGAACCTGCTTCCGGTTGGTTTCGAGTTACCATAATGAAATTAGAAAGATCATAAGACCCTTGTAAGTCATCTGTATTCTGACCCACATCTAAACCTTGTAATCCGTCTTCGTAACGTAAATAATAGATGTAACAGATTCCTCCACCTGCACCATCAAAATCTACACCTTCAACAGCTTCTAATGTTGGTGGCAATCCTAAGATATTACCCATATCATCGGTAATTACCCATCCACGATTAGAACCCACTGCATTGCTGGCATCTAAGGTAATGCCACTAACCATACTTGGAGTTCCATCTACACAAATGGTAAAAGGCCCTCCTGAGATTACTCCAGCTTCAGGTACAATTACCACTACTGCTGCATCATCGTCATCACTACAAGATGTTAATAATAGTCCTAATGCCAGACATCCTAAAAAAAGTTTTTTAATCATTGCTCGTTATTTAATTATTTATATGGGGTAAAATTATAATGAGCCCATGAATTAAAATGTTAGGTAGCTAACAGTTATGTATTTTATTATATAACACAGCTCTAAAAATGCGTAATATATAAAGGTAAAGTGAGTTTTTTACTCAGTTTAGTTGTTGATGAGGCTTTAAATAAATAGTCTAAAAAATGCTCACTTTTGTATACTGCAATCATCATATCTGGTGTATTCATGTCCAAATATGTTTTCACGGCATAACCAAATGGTACTTCTTGTATTGCTTGATACGTATGGGCTTGATTATTTAATTCATTTACAGACGCTATGTCTTTGCCTAAGTCATCAAACTGCTCGTTCGGCTGAATTATTCTAATAAAATTCCAATTACTGTTCTTTATAATGTTTAGGCTAGGAACAAATGCCGTTAATGCCTGCATGTTATCGTTAACATCCATAGGCAGGACAACATCTTTGATGGTCTTATAATTATAATTTTCAGGAATAACCAAAAGATCACATTCCACATTACGCATTACAGTTATAGTATGACTTCCAAACACTTTTTCTTTGAGGTTACTCGCACCATTAGTTCCCATAACTATAAGATCAATCTGTTTGGACGCCAAAGTCTGATGCACTGCATCTAAGAACACATCATGATCCACAATAGCTTCAAACACAAAATTTGTATTATCAGCATGGTCTTTTAATTGTTCTACCAGAGTTTTTAATTGTATTTTATGTGACTTTACCAAACGTTCATAAATGGTATCTGTAGAAGATCCGGTTATTAGATTATCCATTGTAAATGCTGTAGCGTCCTGAACATTCAGAACATAAAACACACATCTTTCCTTAGCATACAATTGCACGGCATAATGTGCTGCATTGATGGAGCAATCTGAAAAATCCGTTAATAGAAGAATATGTTTCATAACAACAGCTATTGATCTTCTATAAAGTTAGGACATCATAACGGATTGAATTATGACAAATATCATTTCTTAGTCAACTTGTACTTATGCACTATTTACATCTTAAATTCTAACAACTAGTTTAAATGCCCTCTATATGCTTTAGGGGATTTTCCGGTTTGCTTTTTAAACATTTTACTGAAATGTTGTGGGTATTCAAATCCGAGATCATATGCAATTTGACTAATACTCTCAGAAGTTCCTATGAGCTTATCTTTTGCTTTTTCAATAATAAAAAGATTGATGTGTTCCTTAGCACTTTTTCCTGTTTCCTTTTTCAATGTATCACTTAAATAGCGTTGCGATACCAAAAGCTTATCGGCTATTGATTCTATGTTTGGAATACCACTTAGTTGGTTGTCATTAAAGAAAGCGCGTAATTCTGTCTTAAACTTATCTAACAAGATACTGGAAACTTCCTTTCTGTTTATAAATTGACGATTATAAAACCGATCTGAAAACTTTAATAAAGTTTCTAATTGCGAAATGATGATGTCTTTGCTAAACTGATCCTGATTATTATGGTATTCCGTTTCTATAGTTTCAAAAATGGATTGGATCAGTTGTTCTTCTTTAGGCGAAAGGTGTAACGCTTCGCTAGTTGCATAGGAAAAGAAACCATAGTTCTTGATGGTTGTTGACAATGACGTACCTCTTATAAAATCCTCATGAAAGGTGATAATAAACCCCTTTTGTTCCATTTCGGTATTTTCATCCCATTGTAAGATTTGACGTGGCGACATAAAAACCATTGCACCATTAGAAAAATCGTACTGGGTTCGCCCATACATAAGGCTTCCGGAAATTACTTTTTTAAATGAAATTGAGTAGAAGTCATTGGTTATTGGCTCAGAACTATCTCGTAAAAACCTAATAAATTCATCATCAATGGTAAGCACACTTAATAAGGGATGCTCAGACTTTGGTGCATTTATATATTCCAGATAATGTGAGATACTTTTAAAATGTAACATAATCTTCTACTCTAATCACTTTTGATAAAATATAAAGTTTTTATTTTAATTTGACAATCCAAATTGACTGACTATCATTTCATAAAATGCTTTGTCATCCATAGCTTTACGTGCTTCCATGAACTGTTCAGCATCAGGTCCTGCTAAGTATCTAAGTTGTTCTTTATTGTCAGTAACCGCACTGTATATAATTTCAGCAATACTATCGGGTGTACTGAGATGCTCCATGTAGTTTTGTATTGACCCCATGTACTTATCTAAACCTTCTTTATAATCAGAAATTTCGTTACTTCCTGTTAAAGAGATATTCTTAATAAACTCAGTGTTAACTCCTCCTGGCTCAACTAATTTAACATCGATTCCCAATGGTTTCAATTCGTATTGAATAGAACCTGTAAACCCTTCTACGGCATGTTTGGTAGCGTGATACAATCCTTGATACGGCAATGTGAACAGCCCAACTATTGAGGTTACATTTAGGATAAGTCCGCTTTTATTTGCACGCATATGTGGCAAAACAGCCTTGGTTGTTCTAATCAAACCAAAAACATTCACATCAAAGATACGTTGCATTAATGCTTCATCAGAAGCTTCAGCTATACCCATCATACCGAAACCTGCATTATTGATCAAAACATCTATTTTACCAAAGGTTTCAATACCTTTTTCAATAGCCTTATCAATAGTGTTTTGTTTGGTAACGTCTAATTCAATTACCAGTACATTTTCTAATGTATTGAGCTCCGTTTCATTTTCTGGTGTTCGCATAGTAGCAATAACGTTCCATCCTTGAGATTGAAAAATTTTAGCTGCAGATTTTCCTATACCTGTTGAGCTTCCTGTAATTAATACGGTTTTGTTTGTTGAAGTCATTATTTTAAAAATTTATGTATTATAATATGTAGTTAAGTTTATGTTATTTCATGTAAGTATCAAACCATTCAATCATCATTTCCGGATGCTCGCCAAAGTAATTGTAACCGATAAAACGTTTTGGGTTCCCCGCTTCTATCCAGAACAGTTTTTTGTCTTTTCCCGGAATTAAATCGTACGTTTTTTGAACATCTTCTGGAACGGTCCAGACATCATCTTTGTTTTGGATTATAAAGGTGGGGATTTTGACATGCTGTGCTGTATTATGTGGTGTCATTTGGCTGCTTTTCAATCCGCCATTTTTTTCCAACTCTTCATCAAAAATATCCATATAGTCCCCTAAGCCCATGCCATCTAATGCTATTTTTGACATAATATTTATAGATGCTGGTTGTGCACATACAAACGCTTTTACGTCTTTAAAGTATTCAGGGTGTTTTGTCATCGCAGTCATCGCTGCATTTCCTCCTGCACATGGATTGAACAATCCAATAGTCATGTTTTGCAAATTATCTTGTGACTTTACATAGTCAAAAGCTGCCATTACATCTTTGTATTCACTATTGAACCCTTGCCCCCAGACATTAGCTTCTGCATCCCCACTTTCACCATGATTCCTGAAATCATATGTTAGAACATTATAACCAGCATCGTACAGTGCTTTATATACGTTTCCAAATTTCACCTCTACATCTTGAAAATTGCTCCAAGGCAATTTGTGACCCGGAAATCCATATCTATTAAATGTCGCTGGATGATTACATATAATAAGTCTATCTGAACCTTTAGCAGGTATAAACCATGCAGCAAGTTCAACGCCATCTTCAGCCTTGAACTTTACATCTTCATAGGCCATTCCATAATCTTTAGGAGTTTCTAAAATTGGAGTTGGATGATTTACCGTAGTATAACCCTTAGCTAATCCTTTAATAGTTGTTAATTGTTCTTCTGTTACTTGTGTCATGATATTTTTATCTTTAGAATAAAACTCTGGCACAAAGTTCATAACAGCTGTCAATTAAAATGTATACATTTTTACGTTCTTTGTATATGTTTTTACAAGCTATGGCATTACATCATAATCTCTACACTCAAAAGCACAATGACTAAAAAAGATATCGCCAAACAATATATTCTATATCTGAAAAACGGAAACACCAATAAAATTATAGCCTTATTTAACGATAATGGCGTGGTAGATTCTCCTTTATATGGAATCAAAAAAGCCCATGAATTCTATTTGGAATTAAATAACGATACCTCGAGCTCTGAACTTTTTATCAAAGGAATTTTTGAAGCTAAAGATTCGAACCAATTGGCTCTGTATTTCACTTATATATGGACACTTAAAGACAATAAAAAAGTAGAATTTGATGTCGTTGACATTATAGAATTTGATACCGAAAATAAAATTAAACTCTTAACAATAATCTATGATACGGTTATCGCTAGAAAACTACTAAATGAGCTTAAAGCATAGCTTACGTCAAAGAGGATGTCTCTTGATTGACAAAATCACAACCAATTGATAATCATTGTTTTAAAATCTAAAATGTTGTAATCTCGGAAGGATTGCTCCGCAACCCTGGCGATCCGCTTTGAAAATAGTCCAAACAAAAAAACGCCAAGCTAGCTTGGCGTTCCGAATAAAAAAACAAGACTGAACACAAATCGAATCGCCTTCAGGATTGCTCCGCAACCCTGGCGATCCGCTTTGAAAATAGTCCAAACAAAAAAACGCTCAAGCAAGCTTGGCGTTTTTTCTTTTTGGACTATTTATTCGTGACCTCGGCAGGATTCAAACCTGCAACCTCTTGAGCCGTAATCAAGTGCACTATTCAGTTATGCTACGAGGCCGTTTTTTGGTGGGTGCAAATATAGAACTTTTATCAAAACAACACCAAATTATTTATTTCAAATATTAGAAATTCATACTTTTGAATATGATTCCGACACACCTGCTCTCCAGTTTTAGTTATGCCTTTAATACAGGGCTTATTAAAAGTATCTCTGAAGTTGCCCTAATTAAACATTTTCATAAGAACGATATCATTATCGATATTGGGCAACCGTTAAACTACATTCCTTTACTCATTGAAGGTCATATTAAAGTATTAAGAGAGGATAATCAGGGAGATGAACTCCTACTCTACGTTTTAGAATCCGGGGACACTTGTTCCATGTCTTTGACCTGCTGTATGGCCAAATCCGTGAGTAAAGTAAGAGCCATTGCCGATAACGAGGTAAAAGTAGCTATGATCCCTGTGAATCATATGAAAGACTGGTTTCACAACAACGAGGACTGGCGGAACTTCATTTTACAAAGTTATCAGGCGCGTTTTGATGAAATGCTAGAAACCATAGACACACTAGCGTTCATGAAAATGGATGAACGTCTGTACAAATACCTTACGGATCAGGTAAAATTGAATAGCTCTACCGATCTGACCTTAACACACAAGGATATTGCTACAGACTTACATACTTCAAGAGTGGTTATTTCGCGACTCTTAAAGCAACTCAAAAATGAAAATAAGATCAAACTTGGCCGTAATAAGATAACGGTTATTGATTTTTAGTAACATTTGTAACTCTAGCTTGTAACGAATCCTCTATTTTTGTCAAAAACTAACACCAATGGATTATATATTAGACCCTTGGCCCTGGTACATATCCGGGCCCTGTATAGCCCTAATCATGTTTATCCTGATCTATTTCGGAAGAACCTTTGGCATGTCGTCAAACTTAAGAACCTTATGTAGTATAGGCGGTGCAGGCAAATATTCTGATTTTTTTAGGTTCGATTGGAAAGCACAACGCTGGAATCTGATCGTTGTTGCTGGTGCTATTACTGGGGGTTATATTGCGCATCATTTTTTATCAAATCCTACAGACATTCAACTTAACCCTAAAACCGTTGAAGATCTCAATGCTTTAGGGTTTGCCAATGCCGGTAAGAGCTTACTCCCTGAAGAATTATATAGCTGGGATGCTGTGCTCAGTCTTAAAGGTTTGTCCATACTTATTATTGGCGGGTTTTTAGTAGGTTTTGGAACACGTTATGCCGGAGGTTGCACTTCCGGACATGCCATAACCGGACTCAGCAGCTTGCAACGTCCATCATTAATAGCGGTTATAGGCTTCTTTTTGGGCGGACTGATTATGATTCATTTGATATTTCCAATACTGTTTTAATCATGGGTAAATATGTAAAATTCTTTCTTGTTGGTATCTTTTTTGGAATCGTTTTGGTAAAATCTGAAGCCGTTTCCTGGTACCGCATCTTTGAAATGTTCAAGTTTCAATCTTTTCATATGTACGGTATTATTGGTACTGCTATTGGTACAGGAGTTCTACTATTATTGATCTCTAAAAAACTTCAGGTCAAAAATATTGAAGGTAGTGCCATAAAAGTGCCGCTAAAAGATCGGGGGTTTGTAAGATATATTATTGGCGGTAGTATTTTTGGATTGGGTTGGGCCTTATCTGGTGCATGTCCGGGACCAATGTACATTTTAGTTGGTACTGGTGCTTTTTCAGTGATTATCGTTATCGCTGCAGCCATTCTAGGCACTTTTGTTTACGGTTTGATCAGAAATAAACTTCCGCATTAAATTATGGAGATTCTAGGCTATATTGGTGCTTTGATTGTAGGTCTGGTCTTGGGACTTATAGGGGGTGGTGGCTCTATACTAACCGTACCCATTTTGGTATACCTCATTGGCTTAAACCCTATTACTGCCACGGCCTATTCGCTTTTTGTTGTGGGTGTGACTTCTGTTATCGGCGCCTTCAAGAATTTCAAAAAAGGATTGGTAGATATTAAAACCGCTGTGATCTTTGCTGTACCTGCTTTCATAGCTGTTTATCTTACTCGGCTTTTTTTAGTCCCCAGAATTCCTAAAGTCGTATTCACTATTTCCGATTTTGAAGTGACCAATACCATATTTATTATGGTGCTTTTTGCTATAATCATGCTATTAGCAAGTTTTTCAATGATCTTTAAAAAACATAAAACCCCAACTCAAAATACGCCTTCTGAAATCACCTATAATTTCCCTCTAATTGCTATTGAAGGGTTTATTGTAGGTGTCCTGACCGGGTTGGTCGGTGCCGGAGGTGGATTTTTAATCATTCCTGCCTTAGTCTTATTAGCTAAGTTGCCCATGAAAAAAGCCGTGGGGACCTCTTTATGTATCGTTGCCGTAAAGTCGCTTATTGGTTTTTTGGGCGATCTTTCTAACATAGCCATTGATTGGCCATTTCTATTGACCTTTACCTTCCTATCGATATTAGGGATTATACTAGGTGTGTATTTGTCTAAATTTATCAGTGGCCAAAAACTAAAGAAAGGCTTTGGTTGGTTTACACTGCTAATGGCTTTTTACATTTTATACAAAGAACTGTTTTGATTGTGTGACATTTATCACATAACACAAAAACAGGTTTTGTAACTTTGTATCTCAAAATTTGAATATTATGATTATTGAACAGTTATATACAGGATGTTTGGCTCAAGGGGCATACTATGTAGAATCTAATGGTGAAGCAGCCATTATAGATCCTTTGAGAGAGATTCAACAATATATTGATAAAGCACATACCAATAATGCTAAAATAAAGTACATTTTTGAAACGCATTTTCATGCTGATTTTGTGTCGGGTCATGTAGATTTGGCAAAAAAAACCGGAGCAACTATAGTATTTGGACCTGGTGCCAAAACCGAATATGATATTCATGCTGCCAGTGATAATGAAGTCTTTAAAATCGGAGATGTTTCTATTAAAGTCTTACACACGCCCGGACATACTCTGGAATCTGCCACCTACCTTCTGATTGATAAAGACGGTAAAGATCATGCGATCTTTTCGGGTGATACCTTATTTTTAGGTGATGTAGGGCGACCAGATCTTGCCATTAAATCTGATCTTACCAAGGAAGATTTGGCAGGTATGTTATTCGATTCTCTAAGAACTAAAATTATGCCTTTAGCGGATGACGTTATTGTTTATCCTGCTCATGGTGCCGGTTCTGCCTGCGGCAAAAACCTCAGCAAAGAAACCGTAGGTATTTTGGGCGAACAAAAAGCCAACAATTACGCGCTTAGAGCAGATATGACCAAAGCTGAATTTATAAAAGAGGTATTGGATGGTATTGCTCCACCGCCACAATATTTCGCTAAAAATGCCTTGATGAATAAAACAGGCTATGAGACTTTTGAAACGGTATTAGAAAAAGGTGATGTAGCACTCACTCCCGAAGCTTTTGAAAACCTTGCCAATCATGAATCGGCATTAGTGCTAGACGTCAGATCACAATCGGAATATATCAAAGCTCATATCCCTAATTCAATTTTTATTGGGCTTAACGGTCAGTTTGCTCCATGGGTTGGTGCCTTAATTACCGACCTTAAACAACCTATTTTGCTGATAGTTCCTGAAGGCAAGTCTACCGAAGCAGTAACACGTTTATCTCGTGTGGGCTATGACAATACCTTAGGATACCTTAAAGGAGGTATCGATGCTTGGGAAGCCAGTGGAAAAGCTATTGATACTCTAGAATCCATTTCCGCTGAAACTTTTGCAGATCGCGCTAAAAATGATAACGATATCCATATTTTAGACGTTAGGAAAGATGGTGAATATAAGGCCATGCATTTGGAAAATGCTCAGCATTTTGCTTTAGACTATATCAATGATCAAATGCAGCAGGTTGATAGAGATAAAACTTATTATATTCATTGTGCAGGTGGGTATCGCTCTGTCATTGCAGCTTCCATATTAAAAGCCAGAGGCTTTAATCATTTAATTGATGTGGCCGGTGGTTTTGCCGCTATTAAAAAAACCGATCTGGCTACTACAGATTTTGTATGTCCCTCTAGTATTTAAGCTTATGAACACTAAAATTTATATTCAGAACCTAAAATGCCACGGTTGCGCTAATACCATTAAAACACAAATGCAAAAACTTGAAGGCATCTCAGAAGTCAAAGTTGATAATGACGAAGATGCTGTGACTCTGACACATACTTCCACATCGGATCTTGAAATGGCCAAACAAAAGTTATCAAGCTTAGGGTATCCATCTATAGATGATCCCAATTCCATTTCTAAAAAAGCAAAGTCTTTTGTAAGCTGTGCCGTCGGACGGATTAACAAATAAAAAAATGCCTGTTTTAAAACAGGCATTTTTTATACTATCTCAGCGCTAAGTCCCGCTTTTAAAAGCATGGAACATCGCGGCTCTAAATCTTCATAAGGTCCGGTTTTCACCGTACATTTTCCTTTGTAATGTACAATAATTGAGCATTGTTCTGCTTGTTCCGGAGTATGATCACAAGCATAAATTAAGGTATCAATGACATGATCAAATGTATTGACATCATCATTAAATAAGACAATCTCATTTTGTTTAATTACTTCTTCCTCAAGTAATAATGCTTCTGATATTTTTTCTTTAATACTCATAATTATAAGACTAATTTATAAATTTTAAAGCAACCCAGCCTTCTCGTTCTATAATTTCATCCAATTTTAACATATGGGTTTTGCATTCTGCCTCTATCATCGGAATGTCTTCCTCATAAAAGCCACTCAGAAACAGTAATCCGTTTTTGTTCAGACAACCGGCATACACTTTGATATCATTCAATAAAATGTTCCTATTGATGTTAGCGATGATACAGTCATAATGTTTACCATTTAATAATGACGCATCACCCTCGTATACAGTTATGTTTTTGCATTGGTTGCGCTCTACATTTTCCAGACTGTTGATGTAACACCAATTATCAATATCAATAGCATCTAATTGTGAAGCCCCACATTTTTCTGCTAAAATAGCAAGGACTCCCGTGCCACAACCCATGTCTAAAACAGTCTTATCGACCAGGTTATTTTTTAGCAAATGTTGGATCATCATATGCGTGGTCTGATGATGTCCGGTTCCAAAGCTCATCTTGGGTTCTATGATAATATCGTATTTCGTATTCGGCACCTCATGAAATGGGGCGCGTACTGTACAAAGGCCATCAACTTCTATAGGATTAAAGTTCTTCTCCCATTCGGCATTCCAATTGGTGGGTTCGATCTTTTTCCAAGTATATGTGATCTCAAAAGCTTCTGAATTCAATATATGAATATCATCCAAGATGGTTTCATTCCAATCGCCCTCTTGAATGTATGCTATTACGCCTTCATCGTTTTCCACAAAACTCTCAAAGCCGGCATAACCTAATTCTGCAATTAATATTTCCGTTGCAGGTTGCAATGGTTTCACCTTGAACTCGTAACCCAAATACTGTAAAACACTCATTTTTAGAATGCGTTTACTATAGCAAAAAAGTCTTCTGCTTTCAATGAAGCGCCTCCAATTAATCCACCATCAACATCGGGTTTTGAAAAAATATCTTTAGCATTACTTGGTTTTACACTTCCACCATATAAAATAGACACCGCTTCTGCAATTTCATTACCATAAGTATCAGCTATGGTTTTTCTGATAAACTTATGCATCTCTTGAGCTTGCTCGGGAGTTGCTGTTTCTCCGGTTCCTATGGCCCAAACAGGTTCGTAGGCCAAAACGATATGCTGCCAAGCTGAAGCTTCCAAATGGAATAAGGCGTTTTTAATTTGTTGTGCCACTACTGCTTCCTGTTGGCTAGCTTTTCTATCCGTTAATTCTTCACCGAAGCAAAAAATAATTCGCATGCCGTGAGATAAGGCTGTATCAACTTTCTTTGCTAAAGATTCATCCGTCTCATTAAAATAAGCACGCCTTTCACTATGGCCCAAGATGGTAGTTTTTACACCTATACTTTTTAGCATGTCTGCACTAATTTCGCCTGTATATGCGCCATTTTCCGCAAAGTGCATATTTTGGGAAATCACTTCAATATCTGATGATTTTAAGGCTTCTGAAGCATGCCAAAGATTAACAAAAGTGGGGGCTATCATTACCTCAGCATCAGAACTTTGTTCTTGCTGTTTTAATGCAGTTATTAAAGATTCGGTCTGTGTCAGGGTATTGTTCATTTTCCAATTGCCCGCTACGATATGTTTTCTCATAATATATGGATGATTATTCTGTATTGGTTTTCCGATTACAAAAATAGAACATTATTAATGACGATAGCCTGATAATTATCAATTCGACAGAACTAATTAAGTTTAACTCTGGGATCCAACCAGGCATAGATCATATCTACCAAAATGTTTATGGTAATAAATATTATGGCAATCACTAAAACCGATCCCATAATCACAGGAAGATCTAATGTGTTTAATGCATTTACAATCTCTTTTCCCAAACCATTCCAGCCAAAAATATACTCAACAAATACGGCACCTGCCAACATTGATGCAAACCAACCTGATATGGCTGTAACCACCGGATTTAAAGCATTTTTTACAGCATGATTCTTGATCACCTGAAATTCGCTTAGCCCTTTGGCTCTGGCAGTTCTGATATAGTCTTGATTTAACACTTCCAATAACGAGTTTCTCATCAGCTGAATGACGACTGCCAGAGGGCGAATCCCTAACACTATTGCCGGCAATATGAGATTTTTCCATTGTATATGCACACGCTCTCCGAAATCATCTAACTCATACAAGCTTCCTGTCATTTCCAAATTGGTATATTTATGGAGTACAAAACCGAAAAGCCAAGCAAATAAAATGGCACTAAAAAAAGACGGTAAGCTCATCCCTAAGGTGCTAAAGATCTGGATCAGCCTATCCACCCATGTATCTTTGTATAACGCCGAAACAATACCGAATACAATACCAAGAGCTATGGCTATAATAATAGCAGATACTGCCAACACAAATGTATTGGGCAAAGTTTCTCCAATGACCTGTGTCACTTTCTTTCCTTGCTTGGTAAAAGATTCTCTGAGATAGGGATATTTCAAAGCTACAACCACCCCACTTGTTGAAAACAGGCTTATTGCACTATACTTCCCCCTATCTAATGAAGTATAATGTTCGGGACGTTCAGAATGTAATGATATTGGAGACAGATCATTTAAATAATACAGATACTGCGTTGTGATTGGTTGATCAAAGCCATATTTCTTTTTAACCGCTGCTACCTGCTCGGCCGTTTGGTTTTGTCCCAGCATCATTTTTGCAGGATCTCCCGGTAACACATTAAATAAAAAGAAAATTACGGTGACTACTCCAAATAAAGTGAGTATGGCATAACCGATCTTATTTAGTAAATATCTTAACAATAAGTTAGAGTTCTATATCTTCAATATCATTCCAGTGCGCTTTTTGAGTTACGGTGCCTTTGTTTAAGATCACAATACCCGGATTAGCACGCACAATGGTTTTCACAACCTTTTCATCACAAAGGTAAAAGTCAAAATTCAAATTATAATCAGCCTTTATTTGCTGTTTTGCTTCTGCTCCTGAAGATGTTAATCCAATTACGGTATAGCCTTTAGATATGGCATTATCTGAGAACGATTTTAATTGTAACATGCCTTCTTCTTCACCCTTAGTAATATCGTACATGGCTATAATAACCAGCTTGTCTTCCTCTAAGAACTGTAACGTAAGATCCTCATCGTCCGATTCTATTGAAAAGTCTTGTATCGGCGGAATGTAACCTTCATCAACAGTTTTAGTTTCTACACCCACATAATCGCCATCGACACTTGGATAACTGCCATTAGTTACAAATTCTTCTTCTTGACCATTCACATTAAAAGTCCATGTGTATTCTAAAACAGGTTTCGCTGCATCTTCCGGGATAGCCATACCTTCCTGAATATTAGCACCGATCTTGTAGGCTCTGAAATCTATGGATGGTAAGTGCATCAATACATGATACCCAAACCATAACGATACAATAAAACTAAGTAACGCTATACTGGTTGTCGTAAGCTTACCAAAAACAGGTTTTATATATTTTCTTCCGTAGAACAAAACCAGTATTAACACCAATAATATAACATCCTTTGTAAAGCTTTCCCATGGTGTTAATTTTAGAGCATCTCCAAAACAACCACAATCTTTTACTTTATCGAAATATGCCGAATAAAAGGTTAGAAAAGTGAAGAATACAATCATGAGCAACAAACTCCAAACTGTAAATTTTGGTTTGTAACCTACTAACAAAAACACACCCAGTACCACTTCAAATACCACTACAATAACAGATATGCCTAAGGCATAAGGTTCTAAAAATGGTAAGTTGAGGACATCAGCACCAAAATACTCTTGCAACTTATAAGAGAACCCCAAAGGGTCATTAAGTTTTATAAAGCCAGAAATTATAAATAAAACGCCTACGAATATTCTACTGATGTGTACTAATAGTTTCATGTTACTTGTCTTCTTCGATATGTATTAAGGCAAAAATGGAATAGTTAATCATGTCTTGATAATTGGCATCAATACCTTCACTAACTATTGTTTTACCTGCATTGTCTTCAATTTGTTTAACTCTAAGCAGTTTTTGTAAAATAAGATCGGTTAAAGAACTCACACGCATATCTCGCCATGCTTCACCGTAATCGTGATTCTTATCCAACATCAACTGTTTCGTTATACTTACGTTTTCATCATAAAGCTCTACAGCAGTGTCCAATGACAGATCTGGTTGTTCTACTACTCCTTTTTCCAATTGAATTAAAGCCATAATACAATAATTAATAATGCCTATGAACTCACTGGTTTCACCTTCATCTACCTTTCTAACACTATTTTGCTGTAAACTCCGAATGCGTTGCGCTTTAATAAAGATCTGATCGGTCAATGAAGGAAGTCTTAATATCCGCCACGCACTTCCGTAGTCTTTCATTTTATTGATAAAGAGACTTCTACATTTTTCAATTACGGCATCGTATTGTTTTGATGTATCTTGCATTTAATTCCATTAAAATTTGCGTAAATTTCGCTTAAATAGTTCAAAGTTCAAAGTATTCGTAATAAAGTTATAATAACGTTCTAAACACCTATTTTACCATATGACCATTAACTGCAAAGGACAACTCATAGACATATCTCAACCAAAGGTTATGGGCGTTGTCAATATTACACCAGACTCATTTTACAAAGGCAGCAGGCATGATTCTGAAACTCGTATACTTAAAACTGTCGAAAACATGCTTAATGAAGGGGCTAGTTTTATTGATATTGGCGGGTACAGCTCTCGTCCGGGTGCTAATGACGTTAGTATAGAAGAAGAACTCAACAGGGTTATTCCGGTTATCGATCTGGTATTAAAAAGATTCCCAAAAGCCCTAGTTTCTGTGGACACGTTTAGAAGTTCCGTAGCCGAAGAAAGTATTGCCGCAGGTGCAGCTATAATCAATGATATCTCAGCAGGACTATTGGATCATGCTATGATGGAAACGATCGGAAAACTTAGTGTACCCTACATTATGATGCATATGAAAGGTGACCCTTCCTCCATGCAGCAACATACCGATTATGAGGATCTGCTGAAAGACATTCTTTCGTATTTTGCTGAGCGTATTCACTTGGCACACAGTCATCATATAAAAGACATTATAATTGATCCGGGTTTTGGATTTGCTAAAACCTTAGAACAGAACTACGAACTTCTGGATCGCCTTGAGCTCTTAAAACTAACTGACAAGCCAATTTTGGCGGGTATTTCAAGAAAATCTATGATCTATAAACTCTTAAACAGTACCCCTGAAAAAGCACTCAATGGGACAACTGCACTTCATATGATTGCATTACAAAATGGCGCTACCATACTCCGAGTACATGATGTTAAAGAAGCTATGGAATGTGTTGCTTTATTCCACCAACTTAAAACCTATTAATATGCGATTTTTTACTATTCTCATTTTTATTCTAGTAATGTCTTGCGCTCAAGAAAAGGTCATTCAACTCCCTGAGGTCGATGGTGCGGAAATTACTGAGGTTCTGGACGTATCCCCTGCTTACTTGTTTTATAACGAAACGCAACCCGACAGCGTGGAACTTAACAGAAAAAACCTCATCAGTACCACCAACTGGCTGGTAAACGTAGACAAGCGACTGACCCTTCATCAGGCCATACCACACATAAAATTTTTACAAGACAAAAAACGCAATGCCAAGATGCATAAAAATGAAAATGCTAAAAACTACTTCACTTGTAATGACATTAGCATTAAAAATTTAGGGTTTATTGAGTTCACAGACATTAATTTCCTTACTAAAGAGAGTGCTGAAAATGATTCTGAAAATGTTACTTGCCATATCCTGTTTCAGGAAAATCAAGAAATTCATATACAGACTTCTAACGCTTTAACATACAAGACTAATAAAGAAAATTTCATTGATACAATGCATAAGGTATACAAGCAGAATGAAAACCTGTCATTGATTGTTGCTTCATTCGATTCGAATCTATCCTTTCAAAATTATATTCATTTTAAAAGTCTTCTTTCCCCTTTTAAGCAAGACTTATCCAAAAATGAATTCATATTTCATCCTTAATTTGTTAAATTAGCAAAAAGCCATCACCTTTGGAGCAGTTTGAATTTTGGAACTTCCGCTTTATTGATTTTATCGATGTATTCCTCGTCGCTATTTTACTTTACTACATCTACAAGCTGGTAAAAGGTACAGTAGCCATTAATATTTTTATTGGTATTCTCATCATTTACTTTGTATGGCGTTTGACTGATTATCTCAATATGCACATGCTATACCGCATTTTTGACGGTTTTATGAAAGTGGGGATTATTGCTTTAATCGTTGTGTTTCAACCCGAGATACGTAAGTTCTTACTCATGGTAGGCTCTACCAATATTGGGGGAAAAAGACGCATTTTTAAAAACTTTAAGTTCCTCAAATCTGATGTGGAAACTGTCACGGATGTGGAAGCCATTGTAGATGCCTGTTCAAAAATGGCGACCTCAAATACCGGAGCTCTTATTGTTATTGAACGCAATAACAATCTCGACTTCTTAACCACTACTGGCGATGAAATGAATATTAACGTCTCTCAACCCATCATTGAAAGCATCTTCTTTAAAAACAGTCCTTTACATGATGGTGCCATTATCATTGCCAACAACATAGTAAAAGCTACTCGTGTTATCTTACCGGTAAACAATGAAAAAACGATCCCTGAACGCTTTGGATTAAGACATAGGGCAGCCATTGGTATTACTGAGAAAACCGATGCTTTAGCTGTAGTTGTCAGTGAAGAAACCGGTCAAATCTCTTTCATTAAAAACGGCGAGTTTGTCATGTATAAAACCAAAGAAGAGCTTACGGAAAAGATTAAAAAAGATCTGATCTAAATGATTTGCAAAAATTGTAATATTGAATTTAACGATTCGCAAAACTTTTGCCATGAATGTGGCGCCAAGGTTATAAGAAATCGCCTAACACCAAAAATACTGGCAAAGCAGGTCAATGAACAATTTATTTCTATTGACAATAAATTTCTTCAAACGTTCATTTATTTATTTAAAGATCCAGGAAGAGTTATTGACGGTTATATAAACGGTCTTAGAAAACGCTATATCGGCGTTATCTCTTATTACGCTATTGCTTTGACTTTACTTGGCTTTCAGGTATTTCTATTAAAAACATTTTTTGCCGATTTTTTTGAAACTCAAAGCAATACCATGATGTCTGGGTTCAACGCCGGCACCAACGGTCAGAGCAACCCGTTGTCTGAAGGCATGGGTAGTGCGTTTACACTTCTTAATAATTATCAAGGGGTTTTATTTTCCATTTTTATGCCCTTCATGGCAATTGGCTCTTGGGTAATGTTCTTGGATAAACCAAAGTATAATTATACTGAGCATCTGGTTATTAATATATATACGAATGCTCAGCTGATGTTCGTTAATTTTGTACTCTACATGCTTTTTGCATTATTGAGTGTTGAGAATTTTATTATCGCGTCTTTATTTATTACTCCTGTTACTATACTTTACGGCACTTATGCCTTTAAGAAACTGTATCACATATCTTTTATAAATGCATTATTCCGATATATTGGTGCCTTCATCATATATCTATTTGTGTTTACTATAGTGTTGATTATTTTTATGATCGTATTATTAATTTATCTATTTGCTACCGGCAAATTCTGAGCTTATGAATTGTAAAAACTGTAATACCGAACTTCATTTTGACAGTGACTTTTGTAATGTTTGCGGTGCAAAAATCATTAGAAACCGATTAACGCTTAAAAATTTATTTTCTTATTTCTTTGAGAAGTTCTTGAATTACGACAATAAATTTCTTCAAACCTTTATACATCTTTTTACTAAACCCGAATATGTCATAAGAGGTTATATTGATGGTATCCGAAAAAGACATGTGGATGTGGTGAGCTATTTTGCTATTGCCATCACCTTGTCTGGTGTTCAAATGTTCTTATTGCAAAAGTTTTTTCCAGAGGCTTTTGATATTTCAGCCATTTCTACGAAACAAACTGAGGAGTTTAATAAAGGGATTTTTGATTTTATTAAAGAGTACCAATCGATAGCCTTCATGCTTAATGTTCCTATATATGCCATAGTATCTAAACTGGTATTCATTAAGGAAAAGACCTTTAAGTATAACTATACCGAGCACCTTGTGATTTATATGTATCTATTGGCTCAAATGTCTATCGTTAATGTTTTTATTATACTAATAACTGCAGGTTGTGGCATTCCTATTGGTATTATGAGCATGGCATTTGCTCCAATACAATTTTTTTACGTGGGGTACGTATTAAAACGTGTCTTTAAGTTAGATTGGCCCAATTTGATATTAAGAACCTTAATCTTTATAGGGGTTGTCGTTGTTTTGATCGTATTATCTACTATAGCATTTATCCTTATTGCCAAATATACTGGTATGTTAGATGAACTCATCGAAGCTCAAAAACAGGCTATTGAAGCCGCCAAAGAAGCTAAAACAAAATAGATTTATACCGTTTCGGCTTTTAAAAACTGAACCTCATACAGATTTTTATAATAGCCTTCAGCTTTTTGCAGTAAGCTTTGGTGTGTACCTACTTCAACAATTTTACCGGCATCCATTACAATAATTTGATCTGCTTTTTGGATGGTTGCCAATCGGTGCGCAATGACAATTGAAGTACGCCCTTTGGTGATGGTATCGGTGGCCTCCTGAATCAATTGTTCCGAATACGAATCTACTGATGAAGTCGCTTCATCTAAAATTAAAATTCCTGGGTTAGTGACATAAGCCCTTAGGAAAGATATCAATTGGCGTTGGCCAGAAGATAACATGACGCCACGTTCCTTTACATTATAATGATACCCACCCGGCAAACTACTTATAAAATCATGAATACCTATAGTTTTGGCTGCTTCCACAACATCTGCTTCTGTGATGTATTCGTTACCAAGTGTAATATTACTTAATATGGTATCTGCAAATAAAAATACATCTTGTAGCACCACTGCAATTTGATTTCTTAAAGATGCTAATGTAAACTCATTAATATTAGTACCATCTATTGAAATGGCTCCGGAGTCAATATCGTAAAAGCGATTCAAAAGGTTAATAATTGTGGATTTTCCTGCACCTGTTGCACCAACTATGGCAACAGTTTCACCTGCTTTAATATGTAATGAAACCCCTTTTAAGACTTCTTCATCCTTCACATATGAGAACCTGACATCATCAAGCACAATATTTCCTTTAAAATGGTGAGCTTTCACTGATCCGTTATCATCAATATTAGAATCTGTATCCAGCACTTTAAATACCCTGTCAGCGGCAACCATACCCATCTGGAGTGTATTGAATTTATTTGCTATTTGGTTCAAAGGCCTAAACATCATAGGAATATACATCACAAAGGCCATAAGATCACCAATCGAAGCCGTTTGATCATACACAACTGCTAAACTACCTACCCATATAACTACTCCCATGGTAAGGGAAGATAAAAATTCAGCAATAGGAAAAAATATAGAGTTGTACCAAACCGTTTTTAACCAGCCTTTTTTATGACGTTCATTTATGGTCACAAACTTCTTATATTCGGTATCCTCTCTGGTAAATAATTGTAAGATCTTCATCCCTGTTACGCGTTCTTGCACAAACGAATTCAAATTAGCAACTTCGGTACGTACATCTTCAAAAGCACGTTTCATATACCTTTGGAATATCTTAGTTGCAAACACTATAAGTGGTAAGGTTGTAAAAACAATTAAGCTGAGTTTAGGGTTCATATACATCATAGCACCTCCAACCACAAGCATTTTCAGAATATCACTAAAAATCATAAATAATCCTTGCCCAAAAATATCTGCAATACGTTCCATATCGGTTACTGCTCTTGTAATCAAGATACCTACAGAAGAATTGTCATAGTACGTCATTTTGAATTTTAGCATGTGCTTAAATAACTTTACACGTATATCTTTAACTACAGATTGCCCTAACCAACTTGCATAATAAATGAATAAGAGTTGAGAGATTACCTCCAGGACCAATAGTCCCAACATGACAAAAATATAAACCACAAACCCATTATATTCTTTTTGGGATATTTGTGTATCTACAGCTTGTTGTAAAACATAAGGTCTTAAGGCCCCAAAAACGGCAAGCCCCACGACACTTGCCAACGATACATAAAATATCATACGATAGGGCTTGATATATTTAAGCAATCGCTTAAACAAAGTCACATCAAATATTTTCTTTTCTGTTTTCGCCATGTGTTTTTATAATGCCTTTATACTTTCGGGATATACAACCTGTGTTAAATAAAGCCCATGCGCAGGCACTGAAAACCCTGCTTCGCTCCTATTTTTAGATGTTATGATTTTATGCATACGCTCAACATCTTGTTTACCTTGCCCTATGGTAACCAATGTTCCTACAATTGCTCTTACCATATTACGTAAAAAGCGATCGGCAGTAATTACAAATTCCAGTCCTTCTTCATTTGATTTCCAAATGGCTTCTTTTATAATACAATGATACGTTTTTACATCTGTATTACTTTTTGAAAAGCATTGAAAATCCTGATACTGCAATAGGATAGTACTGGCTTCATTCATCTTTGACATATCTAAAGGTAATAGCACCTGATATGCCAAATCGTTATTAAAGGCATTCTTCTTTGTGGAAATCCGATAATGGTATGTTCTGCTTACAGCGTCAAAACGAGCATGAGCATCGGGTTTAACATTAAAAATATCATCAATAACAATGTCTTTTGGTAAAAAAGAATTGAGTTTATAAACCAATTGCTCTGAACTAAAAGTATCATGATGATCAAAATGCGCAAACATTTGCTTCGCATGTACACCAGAATCTGTTCGCCCTGCACCTACAATAGTTATTTTAGAATTCAAAAGCTTTGACAGAGCGTGCTCTATAACTTCCTGTACCGATATGGCATTAGGCTGTATTTGCCAACCATGATAGGCTTTTCCATTATATGACAATTCAATAAAATATCTCAAAGGAATAACTTACTTTTACTTTCGAAGCTACAAAGATAAATAGAAATACAAGTCAAACTCACAATATTATCTTAATGCGAAAAATTCTTCTTTTATCAGACACTCATAGTTATATAGATGATGACATTCTTAAGTATGTAAAACAAGCCGATGAAGTATGGCATGCTGGTGATATTGGTGACCTCAGGGTCACTGATCGTATTAAAGCTCTTAAGCCTCTAAAGGCTGTTTACGGCAATATAGATGATGCCAGAGCCAGAGTTGAGTTTCCGGAACATCAGCGTTTTCTTTGTGAAGAATTAGACATATGGATGACACATATCGGTGGTTATCCTCCAAAATACAATGTGAGAACACGCGAAATGTTGATGGCTAACCCTCCCGATATCTTCATATGTGGTCATTCGCATATACTTAAAGTGATGCCTGATAAGTCTCTTAATTTACTACATATGAATCCCGGAGCTGTTGGTAAACATGGGTTTCATAAAGTGAGAACCATGCTACGATTTACTATAACGGGTAAGAAAATAGATCATTTAGAAGTCATTGAGTTTAAAAAATAAAAACCCAGAGCTTTCACTCCGGGTTTTCGCACTAATACTACTAAGATGTTAGGTTCATCGTAACCGATCAACAGATTTTACAAGATCTTCGTCCTTTTTAATAGCCTTATTTGCTAAGACCAAAAACACGATAGAAAAAACAGGAAGAATCATCCCAATACCTTTCTCAGAAACGTCAGCTTCTCCAGATAAATTTAGTGATTGATACACGAATACTCCTAGTAAAATAAAGTTTAATATGATGTTAAGTCGCCCCAACATAAATTGAGACTTCCTTTGTTTAAATCTAAAAATAGAGATCAATGATAAAAGCCCTGATGCCATGAATAGTGCAAGCACATATTGTAAGTCTTTTGCATAAACAGGAACATCAGCATTATTGGTCCAAAGATGAAACACAAAAATTAAGCCTGTAGAAATGGCTATGGCTATTATTAAATATAATGTCTGGATTCTTTGAATCATATTTTTTAAATCGAAGCACAAAATTAATAGTTTATTTTAGAAAAATGCATCAAATTTTAAATAAAAATTGTATTATTGCATGTGTGATACTGACACAACATATTGTGACATATCCATATCTTCCGATTTAATTTCATTCTTTTTCTTTTTATTTCATTTAGAAAATTTTGAATTAAGAATTATCAATATATAAATACATTACACACATAGAATGTTTGAAATTTCTCAGTTAAAGGCTAAAAAACTACCTGAATTACAGGACATAGCAAAACAACTAAAAGTCCCGAAGTACCGATCTTTAAAAAAACTAGATCTCGTTTATCAAATTTTAGATTATCAGGCAGCTAATCCAGATGTTTTAAAACCTGTTAAAGCAGAACAGGAGTCAGCTAAAGCTCCAGCTCCTAAAGAGTCTAAGCCTAGGCCTAAGCCACAAAAGCGAAGTAGAATTCAAAAGAACTCTAAACCTGACGCCGATCAACAAACTATGGCTTTTTCCGAAGAAAAAAAGGATGCTGCAAAACCCGCAGAAAAAGCTAAGCCAGCTGAAAAGAATAACCCAAAACAAAACAACAAATCTAACGACCAAAGGAATCAAGGTCGTAATGAAGATAAAAAGCGTCAGCATAATAACGATAATAATAAGCAGCGTAACAATAATAACAAAGACAATCACAATAAGAATAATGGTAACAAAGACAATAGAAACCGTTATCGTGAACCTGACTTTGAGTTCGACGCTATTATTGAGAGCGAAGGTGTTTTAGACATCATGCAAGATGGTTATGGCTTTTTAAGATCTTCAGACTACAACTATTTAACATCTCCAGATGACATCTATGTTTCTCAATCTCAAATTAGATTGTTTGGTTTAAAAACCGGAGACACCGTTCTAGGCCATGTACGGCCTCCTAAAGAAGGGGAAAAATATTTCCCTCTTATTAAAGTCAGTAAGATTAATGGGTTAAGTCCGCAGGTTGTAAGAGATCGTGTAGCTTTTGAACATCTTACACCACTCTTCCCTCAGGAAAAGTTCAATATTGCAGAAAAACAAAGCACACTATCCACCAGAATCATGGATCTTTTTGCGCCTATAGGAAAAGGACAGCGTGGTATGATCGTATCTCAGCCAAAAACTGGTAAGACTATGCTTTTGAAAGATGTTGCTAATGCCATCGCAGCCAATCACCCTGAAGTGTATCAAATGATATTGCTTATTGATGAGCGTCCTGAAGAAGTTACCGATATGCAGCGTAATGTTCGTGGAGAAGTTATTGCTTCCACATTCGATAAAGAAGCTCACGAGCACGTGAAAATTGCAAATATTGTATTAGAAAAAGCAAAACGCTTGGTAGAATGCGGTCATGATGTGGTGATCTTATTAGATTCTATTACCAGATTGGCAAGAGCTTATAATACGGTACAGCCTGCTTCAGGAAAAATCTTAAGTGGTGGTGTTGATGCAAATGCCCTACACAAACCTAAGCGCTTCTTTGGTGCCGCGCGTAATATAGAAAATGGAGGATCGTTAACTATTATCGCTACAGCCTTAACAGAAACAGGGTCAAAAATGGATGAAGTTATTTTTGAAGAATTTAAAGGTACAGGTAATATGGAGCTACAACTCGATAGAAAGATATCTAACAGAAGAATATTCCCTGCTATTGACCTGACATCTTCTAGTACCCGACGTGATGACTTATTATTGGATGAAAATACCATTCAACGCATGTGGGTAATGCGCAAATACTTATCAGACATGAACCCGGTTGAAGCAATGGAGTTTATGAATGACCGTATAAAACAAACGAGAAATAATGAAGAGTTCTTAATCTCTATGAACGGATAAGGGACTAAGAAGTTTATATTAATAAAAGCCATAAACAAATGTTTATGGCTTTCTTTTTGAAAAAATGGAACGTATGATTATAAAAAAAGCTTCTTTGAAACAAAGAAGCTCTTTAATATTTTATGATGAGTAATCGTTATGCTAAACCAGCAACGTGCTTCGTTAACTTAGATTTTAAGTTTCCGGCTTTGTTAGCGTGAATAACATTTTTCTTCGCTAACTTATCAATCATACCAATTACAGAAGGCAACATTTTTTGTGCTTCCTTTGCGTCTGTTAGTTCACGTAATTTCTTGATAGCATTACGTGTAGTTTTATGTTGGTATCTGTTAAGTAAACGCTTTTTCTCGTTACTTCTAATTCTTTTTAAAGCTGACTTATGATTTGCCATTTCTTTTTTTTATTAAAAATTGTAGCCCGTAGGGGAATCGAACCCCTCTTACCAGGATGAAAACCTGGCGTCCTAGCCGATAGACGAACGGGCCATTTATATTACTTTATCTTAATCTTTATTAAAGATTACAGATTGGATAAACTCTTAAATGAACTTACAATGTTTCCATTGCGGATGCAAAAATACAACTATTTTTAAATGTTGCAACTAGATAATCATTTTTTTTAAAAAATTAATACGCTTTTGCAAATAACACCCGTTTTTGCGATGGTTTTCCGGTGTACACACACTGCCCTTCCTCTGCTTTAACATCGTAAGGTATACAACGAATAGTTGCTTTAGTAAGCTCTTTTATGCTTTGCTCTGTCTCAGCCGTACCATCCCAATGCGCAGAAACAAAACCTGTTTTATTTTCTAATACGTCTTTAAACTCTTCAAAAGAATTTACCTCCGTAATATGTGCATCTCTAAATTTCAAAGCCCTATCAAAAAGCTCAGATTGTATGGTGGTCAATAATTCAGCAATATGAGTATCCAACCCTTCCAAAGGCACGATTGCCTTTGTTAAATTATCTCTTCGGGCCAACTCTACAGTTCCATTTTCTAAATCTTTAGGTCCTATAGCTATCCTTAATGGTACGCCTTGTAATTCATGCTGAGCGAACTTGGCTCCCGGGCGTTGGGTATCTCTATCATCAAATTTTACGGTAATATTCTTAGATCTAATCGCCTTTGAAATTTCTGCAACCACATTCCTAATGGCTTCGCGCTGTTCTTCTGTTTTATAAATAGGTACTATCACAACCTGAACAGGTGCTAAGTTAGGAGGCAATACCAAACCTTTATCATCACTATGCGTCATGATAAGTGCCCCCATTAATCGTGTAGATACTCCCCACGAAGTAGCCCATACGTGATCTAGCTTTCCTTCTTTATTAGTAAACTTAACATCGAATGCTTTGGCAAAATTCTGGCCCAGAAAGTGAGAGGTTCCTGCCTGTAATGCTTTTCCGTCTTGCATTAAAGCCTCTATACAGTGGGTATCTACGGCACCAGCAAAGCGTTCACTTTCTGTCTTCACGCCTTTTATTACCGGAATAGCCATAAACTCTTCAGCAAACTTCGCATAAACACCATTCATTAATTCGGTTTCCGCTATGGCTTCCTGTTCTGTAGCATGTGCAGTATGTCCTTCTTGCCATAAGAATTCGGCTGTTCTCAAAAACAAACGCGTACGCATTTCCCATCGTACCACATTAGCCCATTGATTAATCAATATAGGTAAGTCTCTGTAACTCTGTATCCATCCTTTGTAGGTATTCCATATAATGGCTTCACTAGTGGGTCTTACGACTAATTCTTCTTCTAATCTTGCTTCTGGGTCAACACGAAGTTTACCTTCTTTATCAGGATCATTCTGAAGTCTGTAATGTGTAACCACGGCACACTCCTTAGCAAAACCTTCTGCGTTCTTCTCCTCTGCTTCGAATAAGCTCTTAGGTACAAATAATGGAAAGTAGGCATTTTGATGCCCGGTTTCTTTAAACATCTTATCCAATTCTGCCTGCATCTTTTCCCAAATCGCGTAGCCATAGGGTTTGATTACCATACAACCTCTAACTGCTGAATTTTCAGCCAAATCGGCTTTTACAACCAATTCATTATACCATTTTGAGTAATCCTGTGCTCTACTTGTAAGATTTTTGCTCATTTTAAGGATTTTGGCACAAAATTTGTGCTTGTGTTAAATAAAAAAATAGTCCAGCAAAACTAACTATTTTTGTAATGTTCAACAATAAAATCAATAGAGATATGCAATTTAACTATACACCCCACAACAAATTGCCAATAATTGTTGCCTTAGCTTCATTATTTTTAATGGCCTCATGCGGTACATACCAATCAGCTAGTTACGATGACGATGATGGTATATACAATTCAAAATCCGAACCGGTAGAGGAAGATGTAACCGTTGCCACTAATACCAATAATGATGGTGAATATTATAAAAATTATTTTGCCGAAACCTCAAATGAGGCTGGCGCCATTATAGACGACTCTGAAGTTTTCACAGATGTCGACGATTACCGCACCGATACAGCTGCTATTGAAACCACCACTGGCAATGCCGGTTGGGGTGATGCCAATGAAGAGGTGAATATAACAATCATAGATACCGGTTTTAATGCCGGATGGGGCTGGGGATGGAATAATCCTTGGGCTTGGAATGCTGGCTGGGGCTGGGGCTGGAACAATTGGGGCTGGGGCTGGAATCGTCCTTGGGCTTGGAATGCCGGCTGGGGCTGGGGTTGGAACAATTGGGGCTGGGGCTGGAATGCTGGCTGGGGCTGGAACAACTGGGGTTGGGGAAGACCTTGGTATGGTTATGGATACCACCCTTACGGTTATGCCCGTGGCTATGCCTACAACTATGGAAGACGAGGCGGAAACATTTATGGAAGAAATGCACTTTCAGGAAGATCAGCTGCTGTAGCTCGATTAGCGGATACCAGATATAATGCTGTTACCAGAAGAGGACAATCCCGATTAAATCGAAATGCACTTTCAAGAACCCGAAACGGCAATACGTTATCCACGCGATCAAGGTCTACAAGAGCTGTAAGAAATGGTTCTTCAACACGGGTGAGAACGAACACTAATAATTCAAGAATAAGAAATAATAGCACTCGAGTAAGAACAAATAACTCGTCGAGAAACATTCGAAATAACAATTCATCAAGACGTATACGAAACAATAATTCGTCATCCAGAACAAGAGTGAACAGACCAAACACATCTACTCGAAGAAATTCAAGTATGAGAAGTCGCCCTTCCTCAAGCAGAAGTTCAGGTGGTAGAAGTATACGATCGGGAGGAAGCATGAGATCTTCAGGAGGTTTTAGAGGTGGCGGAGGACGTCGTGGAGGAAGAGGATAAAAATAAAAATCGTCCCTCTTAATCGTCTAAAATTTAATTATACATATAATCAAAAAATAGCAATGAAAAAAGTAATGGTTTTTGTCATAGGTGTCCTATCTATGTCTGGTATTGGCGCTCAAAACTCAGCGGATGCGTTGAGATATGCTCAAGATGAAATTCAGGGAACAGCACGCTTCAGAGCCATGGGTGGCGCCTTCGGTGCGCTTGGTGGCGATATGTCGGCTGTTAATATTAATCCGGCTGGATCTGCGATTTTTAACAGCAGTCATGTTTCTCTTTCTTTAGGTTATTTTGATAACAATAATGATGTTAACTACTTTAATGGTTCCAGTTCATCTTCTGAAACTTCAGTAGATCTCAATCAAGCGGGTGGCGTTTTTGTTTATGAAAGTAACAATGCTAATTCACCCTGGCGGAAATTTGTTATTGGCGCAGCTTATGATCGTGTAGCTAATTTTGATGACGACTGGTTTGTAAATGGCACCAATCCAACTAATACTATTGGAAATTATTTTCTGGAATATGCACAAGGCAATCGCTTAGATGAAATTTCAGCATTACCCGGAGAAACTATATCTCAAGCTTACTCAGATATAGGTATCATTTATGGCTTTGGTAATCAACAAGCTTTTTTAGGTTTTGAATCTTTTATTATAGATCCGGCAGACAATACTAATGATAATACTGTTTATTCTTCTAATATTGCGGGAACTAATTTTGACCAAGGCTTTGCTCTGGCCTCCAGAGGGTATAATGGCAAATTGGCTTTTAATTTTGCCACACAATACAAAGACAATTTATTTATAGGTATTAATCTGAATTCTCATTTTTTAAACTATGAACGCTCTACATATTTAAGAGAACGTAATACTAGTGAGACTTCAGCTATTACCAGAGTAGATTTCCAAAACAATTTATTGACCACGGGTAGCGGGTTTTCATTTCAAATTGGTACCATCGCTAAAATTGCTAAAGCGTTAAGAGTTGGTTTAAGCTATACTTCTCCAACCTGGTATTACATGAATGATGAAACCAGTCAATTTGTAGCTACAGCCGATGCTAATGGTGATAATCTTCCTGCGGTTGACCCTAGAATCATTAATATCTTTCCAGAATACAGATTACGTACTCCAGGTAAATTCACCGGTAGCTTGGCCTATGTTTTTGGTAATAAAGGATTGATCAGTTTTGATTATTCGGTAAAGGATTATAGCAATATGAGATACAGTCCTACTTCCGATCCTTTCTTTGCTTTTCAGAACACTGTAATCAGCAATACGTTTACAACAGCATCTACCTATAGAATTGGTGGCGAATACCGGCACAAACAATTCAGTTTTAGAGGCGGCTATCGTTTTGAAGAAAGCCCATATAAAAACGCTGACTTTTATGGCGACCTTACCGGTTATTCCTTTGGTTTAGGTTATAATTTCGGAGACATTAAAATTGATGCGTCGTTTGCTCAGTCTGAACGCGAAACCAATTATCAGTTATTTGATGTTGGTTTAACAGATGCTGCAACTCTGGATACCCGTTTTACTGATGTCATATTGACCTTGTCGTTTAATATTTAATACTATTTTGGCTTTTACTTGCCTGACTTTCTGTAATATTATAGCGGACCTGTAGACTATGCATAGGGTTATTACGCTAACCTTATTTTTCAGTTCAATATTTGTATTTAGTTCATCATATTTTAATCATCTAAATTGACCTTATCCATACTCAAACTTGCAGACATCTAAATATTCTGACTAAAGACTACTACGATCAGTTATTTTTGTTTCATACTATAATATCAATCCAAAAACATAAATCTCTTAGCTATTTAGTCTACGTTATTTTTATTATTTTATATATACAACTTAAAACATAAGGATAACAGATAAATCCATACACATATTGTCAAAAATCCAACCTCAAATGAGTATTTATAATTCTTCATTTTCCTAATTGTAGTTTTTTTAAATCCGGTAAACATCCAAATCACAAAACCACCTATTAAGCTAAGCCAATAATGTCCTCCCATATTTAACTGCTAAATGTTTTATTGAGTTTTTAAACTTAAAAAATATTATTTGAAGAAGATTGTTTCCTAAGATTTTATCTTTAAATCAATCTGATCATATACAAAAAAATCCTGAACGGTATGTTCAGGATTCTTTCTTTTAATGTTATCGTTTATGTTTAACGATCTATCGTTTCAAGGTAAAATGGGCATTAAATTCTTTCCGTTGTCCTGTCGAGGGTTCGTTGTAAATCACCGTAAACCAGTAATCACTCGTTGGCATCATATTGCCATTATACGTCCCATTCCATCCAGTGCCTGTCGGACTTAATTGCTTCAATAATTTCCCATAGCGGTCAAATATATAAATTTTTGCGCCAGGTTGGGTATCTATTCCTGTGATATTCCATGTATCATTATTTCCATCTCCATTTGGCGTGAAGTATAACGGGTAATCAATCACCAATACTTCCGCTACGGCTATTCCACATCCGATCTTATCTCTGGCAGTGATCTGGTGTGTCCCCGCTGATACTCCTTCAAATACACCACTGTCCTGCCATGGTCCGCCATCCAAACTGTACTCATAATCTCCCGGGCCTGTCGCCGTGGCCTCAATAACATGATTGTCCGCAAAGGCCTGTGTCAATACCTCCGCAACTACTGTAGGGGGGCCACTCTCTGTAACGGTCGTACTGTCACTATTATTGCAACCCGTCACAAGATCGGTCACCGTAACACTATAAGCACCGCCTTCAGTAGGGGTTAGACTCGGACTCGTCGCTCCTGCAATAACCACACCGTTCAAACTCCACTCAAAACTATAATCTGCCGTCGATAAACCAGTGTCTAATACAGGAACATTCAATATCTCTGTTCCATTGGTGTTCACACATAAGATGTACTCGTCTTCCAGATCAAACTCCGGTAAGGGGTTCACCTGTAAGGTCAGCTCTGCCACTGCAAAACAAATCGAGGTGTCTGCTCCAGTACCATCGGGCGTGTCATTGTCTACTCTCGCATAGATCACCTGTGGGTTGACCACATTCTCATACAAGCTCGGTAAGGGGTTAACTCCTAAGGTCGCATCTTCTAAGCTTGCATAGTAACTCACTATATAGTTTGCACCGTCCTGACCATCCAAGATAAAATCATTCTGGGTCGTCAGATCAAACTGGGCGCTGTCATTGCTCGTATCGCCATCGGTCTCCATATTGTCATCACAGATCTCATATAAAATCGCTTCCATATCTGAGTTCGCCTCGGCACCTTCCTGAACTTCAAGATTAAAGCTCTGCGTGCTGATGGAACAGCCGGTCGTGTTGTTTGTGATCGCCACAAAGATCTGTTGCGGGTTGGTCATATTCGTATAATCACTCACCAAGGCATTGATCAGATTATCCGCATCTGCCTGAGTCTCGTGGTAGGTCACTGTAAATGCCATAGGGTCCTGGCCGTTTAATACTTCTGCGTCCTTATCCGTTAGTGTAAAGTCATAGAACCCATCATTGTTTACCTCACAGGCGATAAAGTCACTCACTGCAACGACCTCTGGTAATGGGTTGACTCGAATGGTAAAGTTTACTAGTGTAAAACAACCCGTCACATCATTGCTCACGCGAACATAGATCACCTGTTCTGGCGTCGCTGTGTTTTCATATGCCGTTGGGTCAGCGATTGCATTGGTCCCTGATAAGGCGTCTTCTTCACTCTCATAGTAGCTCGCAGATACGCCTAGCTCGCCATTGATGATCAAGGTCTCCATATTGTCAGTACCTACCAAATCAAAAACTTCTACGCCATCGCCTGTATTGGTATCGTCACAAAGCTCCAATAACGGTAATAGTGAACTTGCTGTTGGGGTTGGGTTGGGTAACACTCGGATCGTTAGGGTCGTATAGTCTACACAGCCCGTATCGGTATCGGTAACCACAACATAGAGTGTCTGAGGGTTCGCCGGTAAGCCATTGACTGAAGTGTTCGTATAGGCTGTTGGGTCGGTAATCGCATTACTCTGGGCTTGTGCATCGGCATCCGTCTCATAGTAACTCACTGACCAGCTCGCATTGTTATTCGTGATCTCTGCGTCTTTTAATCGCAGGTTAAATGCTGTTAACTCATCCCCAGGAGATTCTCCCAAATCATCACACGCTTCTAGTGGGCTGGGTTGTACTGCCGTTGGGGGTAGCTCAACACGTATAATAAAGCTTCCGGTGCTCACACAGCCATTGGCTACACTCTCTAAGCGTACATAGAGCGTCTGAGGGTTGCTCGTATTGGTATAGTTCCCTTCATTGGTGATCGCATCTGTGCCGGTCTCTGCATCGCCCTGGCTCTCATGATAGGTCAATATAAAAGCCGTAGGGTCCTGAGTGTCTAAGATCTCATCGTCCTTGGTCGTTAGATCAAATTGGGCGATACCGTTATCGTCTTCATCACAGATCACATAGTCCGCGATGGTCGTCGGTACCACTGGGGAGGGTAATACGATCAGCTCTAAGGTGTTTAACGTTAAACTGTGACAGCCCGTTAGCGTGTTCTCTGAACGGACGTAGATCATTTGATTGTTCGCTACGATATTCGTGTAATCACCTACGATAGCATTGATACCCTGATCGGCATCCGATTCGGTCTCATGGTAGGTGATCGTCACATCCAACTCACCATTAATGATCTCTACTGTACGGTCTTCTAAATTGAACGTCGCAAAACCATCATTATCCTCATCACAAACCTCGATCGGGGTTGGGTTAGGTGCCGGTGACGGCACAGGATTCACGCGAAGGGTCAAGGTTACTGTGTTCACACAGCCCGTTACATCGTTCTCTGCTCTGACGTAGATCGTCTGAGGGTTGCTCGTATTGGTATAGTCGCTAAAGATCTCATTGGTCTGATTATCGGCATCCAACTGCGTTGGGTAATAGCTTAAGCTAATTCCAGTCTGTCCGTTTAAGATCTCTGCATTGGCATCTTCTAAGGTAAAGGCTTCCTGCTCATCTCCTGAGTTGTTCACATCACATAGCGCTAAAGGCGTCGGATTGACCAAAACCGGTAAGCTGTTTACAATCAGATCTAAGGTCGTTAGCTTATAACAGCCTCCTACCGTATTGGTGTCTTCTACTCTTACCCATAGCGTTTGGTTAAAAGCCGTGGTGTTGGTATAGTTCAATGGCGTACCAATAGCATTGGTGTCGTTGATCGCATTGGCCTCGGACTCATAGTAGTTCACTGTATACTGCGTGGCATCTAAACCGTTTAGAATCTCTGAGTCTTTGCTATTGAGGTTAAACTGTGCAATACCATCACCGCTGATATCGTCACATTCCTCTAATGGGGTTGGGTCTTCAATCTGGGGCGTGGGCTCTACGATCAGTTGTAATTCTACAATCGTCTCACAATCCGTGGCAATCGTCGCACTCTCTACCCGAACATAAACCGTTTGGTTCCAAGCTACTATATTGTTATATAAAACACTCGTGTCTATCGCATCTACACCTAAATCCGCATTGACAAACGTCTCATGGTAGGTCACACTTAATCCGCCAGCACCTCCGGTGACTTCATTATCTACATCGGTAAGCATAAACTCTCCAAAACCATCACTGTCATCATCACAGAAATATAAGGGTTGTGGAACAAATGCCACTGGGGCTTCCTGAACCTCTAAGGTCAACGTCGTAGTCTGGTAACAACCCGTGTTGATATCCTCGATGCGTACAAAGATCACTTCAGGGTTACTCATATTGGTATAGATCGGTGGTAAGGGGTTCGTCTCGGATTCTGCATCTAACTGGGTTGGGTAGTACGTTACGGCGTAATCCGTATTGCCGCCACTGATCTCCTGGTTCTTTAGCGTCAGGTCGATTGCCGTGATACCGTCTACAACATTGTCATCACAAACCTCTAATGGCGTTGGTACTACAAAATCTGGTAAAGGGTTCACCATCAAAGTAAAGCTCGATGTGGAGCGGCATCCTGTTAGGGTGTTCTCCAAAGCCACATGGATCGTCTCCGGGTTGGTCGTATTGGTATAAGGCGTCGTGATCTCATTACTCCCTGCAAGCGCATCACCTGCGGTAGGGTAATAACGTACAACGATATTTACCTGGCCGTTTAAAATCTCTGTGTCCTTCACCGTCAAATCAAAGTCTTCGATCTCATCGCCTGTATTGTTATAATCACAGAGCTCATAGGGCGTGATTGTTGGAAATACGGGTAAAGGGTTAACGATCAGCTGAAGCGTCGTTACATCGTAACAGCCGGTGGTATCATCGGTGAGTCTCACCCATAGCTGCTGGGCGTCTGCACTGATGTTCGTATAGGCTGTTGGTAAGATACCTACGCCGTTGATTGCATTGGCTTCGGTCTCATGGTAGGTCACACTGACGCCTACTGATACACCGATAACTTCCAAATCACGATCGCTCAAATTGAAATTCCCTATACCGTCGTCATCGTCATCACATACCGATAAGGGACTTGGCGCTACGGCTACCGGATTGGCTACAACTTGTAATTCTAATGTCGTTGTGTTTACACAACCTGTGACTGTATCTTCTAATCGTACATAGATCGTCTCTACATTTGGGGTCATATTGATATAGCCATCAAACAGCTCTTGGGTATCGGTATCTGCGCCTATCTGCGTCTGGTGGTAACTCACCTCTACATTCGCCTGTCCGGCTTGTAGCTCTAACGTTCTATCGGTAAGGGTAAATACTGTTAAGCCGTCTATGATATCGTCCTCACATTCTGGAAGTGGCGTCGGTATAATGGCTGTCGGTAAGGCATTGACCACCAAATCAAAACTCGTAGTGCTGTAACACTCCGGGTGGGCAGGGTCTTCAACGCGTACATAGAGCGTCTCTAAATTCGGAACGACATTGGTATAGGTCAAACCTAATGGGGCCGTATTGGTGTCTGCATCACCCTGGCTCGTGTGATAGCTTACATTATAGATCCCTGGGTCCTGACCGCCTAATATCGTCGCACTTTGATCGCCGATTGGAAAACTTGAAAAACCATCGTTGCTCGCATCGTCACATACCACCATGTCGTCTACGGCATTGGCAATCGCTAAGGGATTTACCGTTAATGTAAATACTGGTAGCGCTGAAGCGATGTAGCATCCTGAAGCACCTATGCTTTCTACTCTGACATAAATCTGTTCTGAATTAGTACCGGTTGTATAATCTAGTGGTAAATCGTTCTGGCCTAAATCCGCATCTGTAAAACTGGTATGGTAAGTCACCTCAAAATCTGTATCCGATTGGGTACCCAATATCCCTGCACTCTGGCTGTTAAGGTCAAAAGTTGCAATCCCATCATTAGTTTCATCATCGCACTGTTCCATATCACCAACAGGATTGATGACTGGTTGTGACAATACACTGAGTGTAAAGGATAAAATTTCATAGCATCCAGAGGTCAAATATTCAACACGTATGTAAATAACTTGTCCATCCGTACCCGAATAATTAGCTAATCCTCCAATAGATGCCGCATCATTTTCTGCATCCGTAAGGGTTTCATGATAGGTAACGTTCAAATCCGTTGCATTTGGTGCACTGGCTAGTACCACTGGTGTATTTTGAGACAAATCAAACATATATGGTGGTGCTCCAGTATCACAAATCACTAAATCATCAGGTGTTTCTGTTATGATTTCCGGCAATACTTCTATACAAATTTCTTCGGTATACTCGCATCCAAAATCGTCCATTGCTCTGTATGTATAGCAAAACTCTCCAGCTGCACTCGGTTGTACTGTTATGGTATTCCCTGTAATGTCTGTAATCGTAGCATCAGTATCCCACTCTTCACTAACAATTGTATTTGAAGGCGGAACTAAAGACGGGTCAAAATTCAAATTCCATGAAAACAAAGTACCATCATCTGCGGCCCACGAATCTATGATAATGAATGTCCAGTTACCATTTAGTGGTGTTCCTATGAGGTTATCAAAGGACGATGATGGAAGTGCTGCGTATGTTCCTGCCGGAACATCAGTAACTCCAGCTTGGTTAGCCGCCTGATCTAAAGTTTGTGTCGCTGTTGGTGAAAAACAATATTGGAATCCTGTTCCCGGATTACCATTATCTGCTTGATCAGGAATTCCTAAATCATCACCTGGGTCTGTACCATCCTGATACTCTAAGAATAATACCTGAGCTCCGTTAGGTGCTTGTAAAATAATGGTTAAATCCCCCATAAAGGAATGCTCCATTACAGCACAAAAATCTGTAATCTGCCCTACATCGGTAAGTAATTGACCAGGGCCATAACAATCTACTGTTATGGTTGAAGTGTATGATGTTGCCTGACCTGTACTAGGGGTGTCTTCTAACCAGGTTTGATCAAATATTTCAGGTGCACAGTCTTCAAATTGTGGTATGGAAGCCACACCTTCAATTGTTGTTGACTCTCCAAAGCAAATGGTATCTTGTGCTGCTTGAGTCCCCGTAAAATCAATTTCGGGAGATACTCTAACTACCTGACTAATAGAATTAAAGTTAGTACATCCAAGAGGGTTTGTATCAGTAACTACCAAATCAACTACATATATTCCTGGGCTATCGTATGTAGCAGTAACCGTTTGTCCTGTTCCTGTGGTTGCATTCCCAAAATCCCATTCATAAGTTGCTCCTGTACCATCGACAGAGAAATTAGCACTTCCTTCAAATGTTACATCGCCGCCCACACATATTAATATTTCACCATCTCCATTAGGAGCTGGACTTGTGGTATCTAATACAGCTTCAATATCCTGACAAGGTGTGAAACAAGAAATAGTTGCTTCCCATCCCGGACCCGGGCCACTTCCATTAGAGGTAAATTCTATGGTTAAACACCCCGAAGTGTTTGTTGAAGTCGCTTCAACAAAGTCAGGACTTGTTACTCCTGAAAAAGTTCCTAAACTTGGAGCAGCTGTTGAATCGCCATCATATATGGTAATTAAATCAGCATTTAATTGGGTCGTAAAGGTTGTAAAGGTAAGTTGTGATCGTTGTCCGGCATTTTCAGGACATATCGTTAATACCAGATTTTCATCATTAGCATAGTTTCCAAATTCTCCTCCCGAATCATAAAATGTTCCGGAGCATTGGTTAACTGTTCCATTCTGCATTATAACATCCTGAGAATATGTTGTTAAAAACGTAAACGCTAAAAATACGAGGGTAATTATTCTTTTCATACGCCTAGATCTATTGGAATTGTGACTTTAAAATTATGTAGTAGTTCGTACCATCTACATGGTACATGTAACCTGATCTTGAATAGAAATTCAATTTGTACTTCAATGGATTAAATGTATCAGGATTAAAAGTAATATCTCTTTTTAGTTCAGAGTTAAAATCATTGAACAATGCTACATCTGATAATTCAATAACATTTTTTACGTCATTTCGATTTTGTATCTGCCTTATAATAACCCTATTACGTAGGATGTTTTTAATATCCTTTAAACGCTGTGGTTTATCTAAAACATACTGATTCGAATATTCTGCATACACCTCTTTGATTTGGGATAATTCTTTTTGGGTTAAAGGTGATTTTACATTTTCATTATAGTTAACTATTGGTAGCGGGGTCTGCTTTTGAGTCGTTTGTGCAAAAGACAAATTGCACAATAATCCTGTGATGAGGAATATTACAATTTTTTTCATCTTGTCATTGAAATAGTTTAAACCTTGAAAATTAATAATTTTTTAAAAAACCGGGTGTTAGTTCATCAACGATAATTGACCTTTAATCGGTTTTTATATATAAAACAATCTTAATATTGAAACTCCTACCCTATCAGTACTATATTAATTGCTTATCTTTGCATTTCATTTTTAGCTTAATACAGACTCTAAATATTTCAAAATGAAGTTTGATAATGACCTTAATAATGTAGATGCTTATGGTGATGACCATATTGGTTCATCCAGTGACACTCCAATGCGTGTTGATGCTTTTAAACTTAATGATCATGAAAAAATTGACATTATAAAGGATGATGTACGCCACATTATGGAAACTCTGGGATTAGATCTGAATGATGATAGTTTGAGTGGCACACCTCTACGTGTGGCAAAAATGTTTGTCAATGAAATTTTTGGTGGGTTAAATCCTGATAAAAAACCAAATGCTTCTACGTTTGACAATAAATATAAGTATGGTGAAATGTTAGTAGAAAAGAATATCACTGTATATTCTACCTGCGAGCATCATCTTCTTCCTATAGTAGGTAAAGCCCATGTTGCTTATATTTCTAATGGCACAGTCGTTGGCTTGTCTAAAATGAATAGAATTGTAGACTACTATGCCAAACGCCCACAAGTTCAAGAACGTCTGACCATTCAGATCGTTAAAGAGTTACAGGAAGTCCTTGGTACTCAAGATGTGGCATGTGTTATTGATGCTAAGCATTTGTGTGTAAATTCAAGAGGTATCAGAGATATTGAAAGCAGTACTGTTACTTCTGAATTTGGAGGAAAATTCAAAGACAAAGAAACGCGTAACGAATTTTTAAATTATATTACGCTAGATACTCAATTTTAGTTTGTTGTTTCTTGCTGAGTTAACTAGATTTGTGTTCAACAAATCCTTTGAATTTCCACAATCATGCCTTTATATAATAATCAAGAGATAAAAATATACAACTCCCTTAGTGGTGAGAAAGAATTGTTTAAACCCATTACTGATGGTTATGTTGGCATGTATGTTTGTGGTCCAACAGTATACAGTAATGTCCATTTAGGCAATGTGCGCACTTTCATGTCTTTTGATGTTATATTCAGATATCTAAAGCATTTGGACTATAAAGTTCGTTTCGTCAGAAACATCACTGATGCTGGTCATTTAGAAAACGATGCTGATGAAGGTGAAGATCGAATTGCAAAAAAGGCACGGTTAGAGGCTATTGAACCTATGGAAGTTGTTCAACGTTATACGGTTGATTTTCATAATATTTTGAATGCTTTTAATTTTCTTCCTCCCAGCATTGAACCTACAGCAACGGGACACATCATTGAGCAAATTGAAATTATAAAGCGTATTGTAGATCAAGGATTGGCTTATGAAGTTAATGGCTCTGTATATTTCGATGTTCTAAAATATAACGATAAAAAAGCTTATGGTATTCTAAGTAAGCGAAACGTTGAGGACCTTATTCATAATACACGTCAACTAGACGGTCAATCTGATAAGAAAAACCCTCAAGATTTCGCGCTATGGAAGAAAGCTGAACCTCAACACATCATGAGGTGGCCATCGCCCTGGAGTGATGGTTTTCCTGGTTGGCATTTGGAATGTACTGCGATGAGCACTAAATATTTGGGAGAGAAATTTGACATTCACGGTGGTGGTATGGATTTAAAATTTCCTCATCATGAATGCGAAATTGCCCAGGCCGAAGCTTGCAATGGTGCTTCACCGGTAAACTATTGGATGCATGCCAACATGTTAATTATGAATGGCAAAAAGATGGCTAAGTCTACCGGAAATTATATTTTACCTAATGAAATTTTTTCGGGTGATAATCCACACATCACTAAAGCTTATGCTCCTAGTGTTGCTCGTTTCTTCATGCTGCAGGCGCATTACAGAAGTATTTTAGACTTCACCAACAATGGCTTACTTGCTAGTGAAAAAGGATTTTACAGACTCATGGATGCCATCAATTTGATAGATCATATCACGACGACGACGACTTCTTCTTTTGATGTTCATCAATGGAAACAACGTTGTTATGATGCTATGAATGATGATTTCAATACGCCAGTACTTATAGCTACATTGTTTGACGCTGTGAAGTATATTAATCAGGTCAATGATGGTAATGCTACTATTACCAGTGATGATTTGTCTACACTTAAATCTACTATATATACTTTTGTTTTTGACGTTTTAGGATTAGAAAATATTAGTAAAAAAGACAATCATACAGATAAGTTAACAGGAGCTGTGGAACTTCTTATTAAATTAAGACAAGAAGCCAGAGCCAATAAGGATTTTGCGTTATCAGATAAGATAAGAGACGAATTGGCTGCAGCAGGCATACAGCTTCAGGATGGTAAAGACGGTACTTCTTTTACGACCAATTAGTTGTGAGGAAGATCATTACATATCCGTTTATTTTATTGATTAAAATCTATCAAACATTCATCTCACCTATAACCCCGGCTACATGTCGTTTTCAGCCTACTTGCTCGCATTACAGTAAAGAAGCTCTAGAAAAACATGGGCTTATTAAAGGTGGACGATTAGCTATAAAAAGAATCTTTAGTTGTCATCCTTGGGGTAGAAGTGGTTATGATCCTGTTCCTGATAAAGAAGATTAATATTACGTTAATCTCTTATAGGTTATTATTCAAAGTACTATATTTATGGCGTTAATACAATACCTATATGCACGCATTAAAAATAGTTTGGGATCCTTCAAAAGGGATTGACTTAGGTTTTTTCACGCTACATTATTACAGTATGATGTGGATTGTGGCTTTTGTTTTAGGGTTTCAAATTATGAAACGTATTTATAAGCATGAAGACCAATCTAGTGAATCTTTAGACTCCTTATTTATCTATTCTGTTTTGGGAATTATGCTTGGAGCACGATTGGGGCATGTTATCTTTTACCAGCCTGAGCTTTTTAAGGACGATTTCTTTAGCATCTTTCTTCCGTTTAGTTTTAAAGACGGGATTAAATTTACTGGTTTTGCAGGTTTAGCGAGTCATGGTGCTGCTATTGCCATGATCGTGTCCATGTATTTATACAATAAAAAAATACTAAAGAAAACAGTGTTGTGGATACTTGACCGGGTTGTTGTGCCTGTTTCATTAGGCGCTGTTTTTGTTCGTATTGGTAATTTTATCAACTCAGAGATTATCGGAAAGTACACGAATTCTGATTACGGTATTGTTTTTACCCAATTGGGTGAAACTGCTCCCAGACATCCTGCTCAGCTTTATGAAGCTTGTTCTTACGTTTTTGTTTTCCTTATCTTATTTTTTCTTTATTGGCGGACTAATAAGGCACAACAAGAAGGTTTTCTCTTCGGGCTCTTTCTAGTGTTGTTATGGACAGTTCGTTTCTTTGTCGAGTTTATTAAGGAAGCACAAAATCCAGAACGTGCTGACTGGACTTTAAATACCGGGCAGCTGTTGAGTATTCCTTTTATACTCATCGGTTTGTACTTCATGTTTGTCCATAAGCCTAAGTCTGTTAACTAATTCTTATTAAGAATGGTATATCCTGTTCGTAAACTGATCCTTTCTTGTTTTGGTATATTAATACTTAGTCTGTCATTTATTTCTTGTAAATCTGATTCAAACTCAAAAGCCGAGTCAGAATCTGTGGAGTTAAAATTCAAAAAGGAAGGCGTCTTATATTTAAAAGAAGCCACAAATGATTCTATTGTAATGACCCTAGATATAGAAATAGCAGATGACGAATACCAAACTCAAACCGGATTAATGTACAGAGATGCTATGAAAACCAATCAAGGCATGCTTTTCATTTTCCCTGACGAGCGTCTGCGAAATTTTTATATGAAAAATACTAGGATACCTCTAGATATTATATATATCAACGCCAATCGTGAAATTGTGAGTTTCCAAAAAAACGCAAAACCTTTTGATGAATCTTCTCTTCCTTCTGAAGCTCCCGCAAAATATGTTTTAGAAGTTAATGCCGGTTTAGTGGATGAATGGCAATTGAAAAAAGAAGATCGTATTGAGTTCTCTATTACGGATTAGTGCATTTAATTTGATCGTTTATAAATGCTTAAACACAATAAGGCGGCCGGATTCTATATTGCAATTAGACAAACAGCCGCTTTATTGCTTTATATTTTTCTTTAAGATTTTATAATCTTTTTAGACACTTTTTTATTAGCATATGTCAATTCTAGATGGTAAATCCCCTGACTTAAATTAGAAAAGTTAATTTCATCAGTGACTTCAGATAATAAGAGTCTACCCATCTGATCATATAACTTTATCTCATAATCAATACTTTGAGTAGTTCTTGAAACAATGTATAAAACTTCTTTAACAGGATTGGGATATATACTAAAACTAGAGCTAGTAAAATTATCCGTTCCTAATGTATTGGCTATTGCCCTAAAATTTAAAGTTTCTGGATTATTATTTAAGCTTACCGGAATTTCACTGTCTGCATCTACAACACATCCGGGTTGAATATGTATATAGATATCTTCATCAACAATAAGATCATTAATAGGATCTAAGGTTATCGTATTTCCCGAAAGCGAAATATTACTTACATCTATAGATTCAATGACACTGTTATCACTCACCAATCTCAGTTCAACAGCACCCATGGCGCCCAATGTTATGCTTTCATTAAAGGTTATACTAATATTAGCATCTGCATTAAACATCGTTTCATCATCTGCAGGAATACTGGATAAGACTGATGGTGGCGCACTGGTATTAGATAAAATATTAGCATCATTAATATCTCCTGCCAAATAATCTATAATATCAAAATCGCCATCATTATCATAATCCGTAACACTAAATGAGCTTGCTCTGGCAGCTGAAGATCCACCTACAACTGCGGGAGTAAGCGCTATGTTGGTAGATGGTTCTTCTGAATATGTATTATTATTATTTCTTAAAAGATTCCAACCACTTCCTGTGTTGTTAGCTATAATAAAATCCATATCTCCATCTATATCGTAGTCTATTGGAAAACTGTACCTTTCATTACCACTTGAAAACAATGAACTTGTAAGTCCTGAAAGTGGTGATGTTCCACTAGCATCTAGTATTGAAAATGTATTAGCACCATCATTTCTTAAAATAGTTGCACTGGTATCGTTTCCTGCTATTGGATCTATAATGTCTTCATCCCAGTCACCATCATAGTCTATAACTATGAAGCTAGTTGCGTTGGACGCTGCACTTCCTCCAACTACTGCTGGTGTTAATGGTATTGTAGTTGAAGTTTCTTCAGTGAAAACTCCAGCCTCGTTTCTAATAAGATGCCATCCGGTACCTGTAAGATTAGCAACTATAAAGTCCTCGTCATTATCATTATCATAATCTATTCTAAAGCAATATCTTTCGGTTCCTGAAGCAAAAGTGGAGTTCATCATTCCTGAAAGCGGTGAAGTACCTCCTGCTGTAAGCGTAGTGAAATTACCACCGCCATCATTTCTTAATATCGCTGCATCATTTACAGAGCCTGCATAAGGATCTATAATATCTTCATCGCCATCATTATCATAATCTGTAACGATAAAACCTGCGCCATTTGCTGATGCAGAACCTCCCGACACAGCTGGACTAAGGTTTATAATTGTAGTGGTTTCCTCATCAAAACTTGAGGTATTATTTCTTATAAGATGCCATCCTGATCCTGTGGTATTTGAAACAACAAAATCTTTATCACCGTCGTTGTCATAATCTATGGTTAAACCATAGATCGTTGCTCCAGTTCCGAGTGCAGATTGCGTTTTATTTTCTAACAGTGTTGTTTCGGTCGTATACTGAGCAAATCCGTCAGTACCAAAAATTAAGCATAAAAGTAATAAACAATAAGTGTAGGTCTTTGTTTTCATAGGTTGGGGCTTTTAGTTTTAATATGTATGTAAAAATTTATGTTTCAGAAGGTTATTAAACAAAACTCTGATTGTTTATGTATTATATAATAACAACATAAAAATATTTTTAGGGGAATAAAAAGTTTAAAAACATATACATCAATGTATTGATTTTAAACTATGTATGCGAATTTAATAAAATTTCAATATATCAATAATGATTTTACATTAAATTTCTGGTTTGCAATTCTTAATATTAAGGATTATAACAACCATATTAAACCTATATATAAAAAAAGCCCAACTGTAAAGTCGGGCTTTTTCTTTAATTTATTTTATGCTTGATTTACGCTTCTTCTTCCTCGTCTTTTACTTTCTTCTTCAATGCTTCTGCTGCATCACCTTTTTTAGCAGTATCATACATTATTGGCGTAGCAATAAACATTGATGAATATGTACCTACTATAACACCTACGATTAATGCAAATAACAAGCCTCTTAGCGATTCTGCACCAAAGATGAACATAGCTAGTAATACCACTAATGTTGTTAATGATGTATTTAATGTTCTACTTAAAGTACTATTTAATGAAGCATTGATCGTTTTACCAAATGACCAGCTGGTATGTTCATTTAAAAACTCTCTAATTCTATCAAACACTACCACTGTATCATTCAAAGAGTACCCTATTACTGTTAATATTGCTGCAATAAAGGCTTGGTCTATTTCCATACTGAATGGCATGAACGGCCATGTTAAAGAGAATATCCCTAATACTATTAATACATCATGGAACACCGCAGCAACTGCTCCAAGAGAGAACTGCCATCTTTTGAATCGGATTAAGATGTATAAGAATACCACTACCAAAGAGCCTAAAATAGCCCATACTGAAGAACTTTTAATGTCATCTGCAATGGTTGGACTCACTTTACTTGAGGACATCTTCCCAATAGTCTCTTCTCCAGATCCATCTAAAAATTCCTGATATGTTAATCCATCAGGCAAGAACGTTTTAAGACCTTCAAAAAGTTTAACCTGCACTTCTTCATCTGCAGCTGTAGAATTATCTTCTACTTTATATTTTGTAGATATCTTTAACTGATTGGCGGCTCCTATGGTTTTTACTTCCGCACTACCAAAGACTTCATCTAAAGTTTTCTTCACTTCTTCAGTACTTACTTCTTGCGCAAAACGTACCTGATAGGTTCTTCCTCCTACAAAATCAATACCTTGGTCTAACCCTGTAGTGGATAATGATGCTAAACTTGCAATAATTAATAGCCCTGAAATGACGTAAGCAATCTTACGTTTCTTCAAGAAATCAATATTAACATTCTTGAAAAGACCTTTAGTTAATGACGTTGCAAAGTCTAATTTACCACCTTTATTTACATACCAATCTATTAATAAACGAGTGATGAATATTGCTGTAAACAATGAGGTTAATATACCTATGATTAATGTCGTTGCAAATCCTTTAATAGGTCCTGTTCCAAATACAAATAAGATGATTGCTGTAAGACCTGTGGTAATGTTGGCATCTAATATGGATGATAAAGCATTAGAGAATCCATCTTTAATAGACTCTTTTTGCCCTTTACCTTTAGCTAGCTCTTCGCGTATACGTTCAAAGATAAGTACATTAGCATCTACCGAAATACCAATGGTTAATACAATACCTGCAATTCCCGGTAAAGTTAATACGGCTCCCAGTCCTGCTAATACTCCAAAAATCAATAGGATGTTTAATAATAATGCGATATCCGCAAATAACCCTGATCTGCCATAATAAAATACCATCCAGATCAAAACAAATGCTAAAGCAATGATGAACGACTTCATTCCACTGTCTATAGCTTCCTGACCTAATGATGGCCCTACTTCATCGGCCTGTACTATTTCTGCTGACGCTGGTAATTTACCTGCTCTTAATACGTTAGCCAAATCTTTTGCTTCTGCTAATGTGAATGCGCCGGATATCTGTGAATTTCCTCCTGATATTGGTCCTGTGGATACGCCTGGTGCCGAATACACAATATCATCTAAAACTATAGCAATATAACCTTGAGTCTCATAAGCCTTTGTGGTCATTTCTTCCCATATCTTAGATCCTTTTGCATCCATCTGCATGCTTACTGCAGGCTTGCTGTATTGATCGTAGTCTTGTCTGGCATCTGAGATTACCGATCCGCTTAAAGGTGGTGTTTCTTCTCTATTGCTGTTAATTGCATACAACTCAACAATTTCAGAATCTTTTGGTTGCTTGCCCCATGCAAACTTTACGTAACGCTGTTCAACAGGTAATAAACTTCTGTGCTTTGGATCATTTAAAATGTCCATAGCCTTATCCTTATCTCTGGCATTAAAATAAGCGATTACCGGACCACCGTTACCATAGTTTACTAATCCTAATGGATTGGTATCCTGTACTGCTGTCGTATCCGTTTCTATTTGCCCTGTTAATTCTTCTATTGTACTACTTGTACTGTCTTGTGCTTCTGTAGCTTCTAGCTGCTCATCCTCTTTGTTCTTGTCTGCTTCTGCAGTCTCAGTCGCTATAGCTTGATTTACTTGAAGGACATAACCTAATAAGTCCTGCGTTTTATAGGTTTCCCAAAATTGTAATTGAGCGGTTTCTGTAATAAGCTTGATAACACGCTTTTTATCCTTAGCGCCTGGTAATTCGATCAATATTCTACCTGAATTCCCTAAACGTTGTATGTTTGGAGATGTTACTCCAAATCCGTCGATACGATTACGAAGTACTTCAAATGCAGATTCAATGGATTCGTCAACTTTCTTCGTGATGATAGTTTTTACTTCATCATCAGACATATCAAATTTGATATCATCACTTAATGAACGATTGGCAAAAATATCCGGAGAAGCTAATTTCGTATCGCCTTTAATAGCATCAAATGCAGTGAAAAAAGATTCTAAATATGATTCTTGTGAGTCTTTCTGCAATTCTGATGCATCGACTAATGCTCTATTAAAAATTGGGTCTTTACTTTTATTTGAAAGCCCTTTTAATATGTCTTTTACTGAAATCTCTATAATAGCATTGATACCACCTTTGAGGTCTAACCCCAAATTCATTGCATTATCCTTAACTTCTTTATAGGTAAAGTTATTAAATCCAAGATTGTATACTTCCTGATTACCAATAGAATCTAAATAACGGATCTCTTCTTCATTAGCCTCTTTTATATCCTGAAATTTAGCTCTGGCTATTTCTTTTGCAGTATCCTCAACTTGATTGGCCTTAAATGTAAATGATAATTGATAAATACTTACCAATCCAAATAAAAGCGCAAACAGTTTAACTAATCCTTTGTTTTGCATTTTGGTATTTTTTACAAATTTTTTAAAACGTGCAAATATATGATTTCAATGCACAAATGCCAATAGATTTATAGGATTTAATAAAAAAAAGAAGGGTATAATTACCCTTCTTTTATGTTTATCTATGTTTTTATGAATTACATCCCTTCCATCTTCTCGTAACCTTCCGGAGGTGTCATACTGAACATATCATCAGAGACGGCTTCTTTTTTAATTTCCGTAACCTCACTTAAGATCTCAATATTAGACCCCATCTGATTCATCTTAACCACAAAGTATAGAGGGAATCCTTCTACTTTGCCAGCCATTGCCGTAGTGTTTTGACTCAAAGCAGATATTTTATCTGTAGTATACAGATGCATTTCTATAGCTTGTCCATTAACAGTATTTTTTACAATATATTGCTGACATTTATAGCCTAATATTGTTTTTGTATCCTCGCCCTTTTCTACTGTCATGTTGGCTAAATCTTCTGCTGATGGCTCTATAGATTCTAAAGCATACTTTTTACCCATCATAGGTTGATTCATCAACATTAGCATTTGCTTTGCTTTGCCATCCATAATCATAATCATATCTCCTGTCATTGGGCTTGAGGTCTCATTTCGAGATTTATCACCCTTGAAATATGTTGTTGATGAAGTAGCACCCATACTTTGAAGTTGTTGATTTACAGTCTCATTATCGCTAGACATGGTCTGACTGATCGTAAGAATACCTTCATTTAGCGCTTCTTGAGCACTAAGACTTAAGCTTAATACCGCAAATAAAAATAATAATCCTTTTTTCATTGTTTAATTCATTTTGTTTATAAAATATACTGTTGCTTGCCTATTAAATCTCAATTTCTGCTTTAACAAATTAAACAACAATATGTGCTATTAAAATTCTAACAAGCCATTTGTTTTAGTAACACCTTCCGCACTTTCTGAAAGATGTGCCTTTTCAGCATCACTTAATTCTATTTCCACAATTCGCTCTATACCATTTCGTCCTAAGATAACCGGTACACCTATACATAAATCATTAAGTCCATATTCGCCCTCTAATAACGCTGAGCAAGGAAACATTTTCTTTTGATCACAAGCTATAGCTTGCACTAAACCACTTACTGCGGCTCCTGGCGCATACCAGGCAGAAGTTCCTAATAATTTTGTTAATGTTGCTCCACCAACTTTAGTGTCTTCTTTGACCTGATTTAATCGTTCTTCTGATAAAAATTCAGATACTTTTACACTATTTCTTGTCGCATGAGCTGTTAATGGCACCATGCCTTTATCACTATGACCTCCAATAACCATGCCATCGACATCACTTATTGGTGCTTCCAGAGCTTCTGCCAGTCTGTACTTGAATCTTGCAGAATCTAAAGCTCCTCCCATACCTATAATTTTATGCTTTGGAAGGTTTGTAGATTTATGTACTAAGTAAGTCATGGTATCCATTGGATTACTTACCACGATAATAATTGTATTTGGTGAATGTTCGATTAAGCTTGTAGAAACTGTTTTTACAATACCTGCATTGATCCCTATCAATTCCTCACGAGTCATTCCCGGTTTTCTTGGAATCCCTGAAGTGATCACACAAATATCACTATCAGCTGTTTTGGAATAATCGTTTGTACTCCCTGTAATCTTAGTATCGAAACCATTTAAAGATGCTGTTTGCATTAAATCCATGGCCTTACCTTCGGCATACCCCTCTTTAATGTCTAACAATACAACTTCAGAAGCAAAATCTTTAATAGCGATATACTCTGCACAACTTGCGCCTACGGCACCTGCACCAACTACTGTTACTTTCATTTTATAATATTTTTATAATTTATTGAAGAAATTTAAATGAGTGCAAAATTACGAATAATTATGCTGTAAATGAAGAAGCGCAAGAGTAATTCTTGCGCTTGTAGTATTATATTATTGTAAAGTTGGTTATCTGAAACTGAATGCAATACCTGCGGTTGCCGTATTGTATTCCTGAAATGTATAATCGGCAAATATTTTAAAGAATCCCAGATTCAATCTTGCTCCTAATGTGGCTCTCATGCCATTAGCTTCAAAATCGAGATCTATAGGATTACTTATGGATTCATTTACGCTTCCTATGGTATTCCCGTTATTATCTTCAAGGTCATAAGTCAATACATAATCACCGTTCATATTGGCTTCAGTTTTTCCATTATTATAGCCTACACTACCATATACTGTTACCACAGGAAAATCTAATGAGGCTATGGCTTGTACCGTCCAAGTATTCATTTTGAATTCGGCCTCTCCATTGGTTACTGCCACATTATCACCAAGATCATCATCGTTAATGTCATAGGTTACATTCATTGACGTAAAAGCGGCTAAAACAGAGAGATTGAGCGGTAGCTTATCTAATGGTCCAAAATATTGCATAATATCATGCTGAAGTCCGAATCCTATCAAATTAGCTTCTATATCGTCATCAAAATTTAATGTGGGTACAAATCTTACTTTTAAATCTGTTTTAAAAGGCAATCCTAGTCCACCTTGTATCATTGGACTAGGAACAGCACCAAATGGCACATCATCTCCAATACCTCCCGGCATATCAAAACTTGCTACTCTGAATGTTCCATCGCCATTATCTATAACAACATCTATTGTAGTTTCCGTATCACTTTCACTCATTACCGTTGGTATCTGAGTTTCGCCATTTGCCGTTCTGACAAACATGTACTGGCTTGGAATAAAATCAAACAACTCATCTGAATTCGGAACAAACGATGCGTTAGCATTTATGGTAATATCAAAACCAAATAGCTTGTGTGTTTTCGCGGTACTGTACCAGCCACCATTCATACTATACATAAGCCCTGTCATAGCAGGATTCAAATAATTTTCTGCCAATAAACTGGCATCATCTGCAGCTAGTAGTATTGTCTCAAGTTCCTGTGCTTTAGAAAGTTGAATTGACAAACATAATGTGATTAACAACAGTATTCTTTTCATAATATCTTGTAGGTTAAGGTTTTTGTAAAGGTAAAAAATAAATTGAAAAAAATACATTTAATCGTGTTTTTTTGCTTTTAATCGATAATTAAAAGATTTAAAATCATAAAAAAAGTGCTCATTAAATGAGCACTTTTTAAAACGGTATAAAATGTATTTTAAGCGTCTATATTAGCATAGATAGCATTCTTTTCAATGAACTCTCGTCTTGGCGGTACTTCATCACCCATAAGCATTGAGAATATTCTATCTGCTTCACTTCCGTTATCTATTTGCACTTGTCGTAATGTTCTGAACTCAGGATTCATTGTCGTGTCCCATAGTTGTTCTGCATTCATCTCTCCAAGACCCTTATAACGTTGTATTTTTGAACCGTCTCCATATTCTTTAATAATGGTATCTCGTTCTTTATCATTCCATGCATATTGTTTCTTAGCACCTTTTTTCACTAAGTACAATGGCGGTGTAGCAATATATACGTGACCGTGTTCTATTAATTCCTTCATATATCTGAAGAAGAATGTCAGGATTAATGTTGCAATATGACTCCCATCAATATCCGCATCACACATGATAACAATCTTATGATATCTTAACTTAGAAAGATTTAGTGCTTTACTGTCTTCTTCTGTACCTATGGTAACGCCTAATGCTGTAAATATGTTTTTGATTTCTTCATTTTCAAAAACTTTATGTTGCATCGCCTTTTCCACATTAAGAATCTTACCTCTTAATGGCAATATGGCCTGAAACGCTCTATCTCTTCCCTGTTTTGCAGTTCCACCTGCCGAATCTCCCTCAACTAAAAACACTTCACATTTTGCAGGATCTTGTTCTGAACAGTCTGATAATTTCCCTGGCAGTCCACCAATACTCATCACTGTCTTACGCTGTACCATCTCACGAGCCTTTTGTGCTGCATGTCTGGCTTGTGCTGCAAGTATCACTTTCTGCACAATGGTTTTAGCATCTTCAGGATGTTCTTCCAAATAATCGGTTAACATCTCCGACACGGCCTGACTTACTGAGGCCGATACTTCACGGTTACCCAACTTTGTTTTTGTCTGACCTTCAAACTGCGGTTCAGCTACTTTTACTGATATAATAGCTGTTAATCCTTCTCTAAAATCGTCTCCTGAAATGTCGAACTTCAATTTATCCAGCATTCCAGAACCGTCAGCATATTTTTTTAGCGTATGCGTCAATCCTCTTCTAAAACCAGATAAGTGTGTCCCTCCTTCATGGGTATTAATATTATTTACGTACGAATGTAGGTTTTCTGCATAAGATGTATTATAAACCATAGCAACTTCTACAGGGACGCCATTTTTTTCACCTTCAAATGAGATTACATCTTTCATTAATGGTTCTCTGTTACCATCTAAGAATTTCACAAACTCGGTCAATCCGTTTTCCGAATGGAACGTTTCACCTTCAAAAGTGCCGTCCTCTTTTTTACTACGCTTATCAACAAGATGAATGGTAATCCCTTTATTCAGATACGCAAGCTCTCTCATTCTGCTTGCCAGAGTATCGTAGTTATATTCTAGTGTCTGAGTAAAAATTGTAGGGTCGGGTTTAAAGGTTACTATAGTACCTGTTCTATCTGAGTCTCCAACTGTTTTTACCGGATAAAGGGTTTTTCCTCGTTCATATTCCTGCTCCCAGATTTTTCCTTCTCTGTGAACAGTAGCTTTCAAATGCTCCGATAAAGCATTCACACAACTAACACCTACACCATGAAGTCCTCCGGAAACCTTATAAGAATCTTTATCGAATTTACCTCCGGCACCTATTTTAGTCATTACAACCTCTAATGCAGAGACCCCTTCTTTTTTATGAAGTCCTACAGGAATTCCCCTTCCATCATCTTCTGTCGTAATGGAATTATCTTCATTAATTGTAACTGTTATGTTATCGCAATGTCCAGCTAGTGCCTCATCAATAGAATTGTCTACCACTTCATATACCAAATGGTGCAATCCTCTAACACCAACATCACCAATATACATTGAAGGACGCATTCTAACATGCTCCATACCTTCAAGAGCCTGAATACTATCTGCTGAATATTGTTTTTTATTTTCTTCGCTCATTATATTTTATACTAAGTTGTTCGTTTTATAACATAAAAAAATGACACTTATGTATCATTTTGAGTACCAACAAATATACGAATTAAAAGCGCTTTTTTAAAGCTTTTCAGCAACCATAGTTAATAATTATCAACATTTGTTAATTACTCAAAAGCGTCTTAAATCGCTTAAAAAGCATCTTAAAATGGATTTCTGTTGTTTTTTTAACCTCAGCCTATACCTAAAATCGCTAAAGTTCATTAAATCGTTTTATTTGAATTCGCAATTGCCCGCCTTTTTCTTTAAAAGCTACTAAAACAAGATTCTATTTCAATACTTATCATCATGATTTCTCACTTTAACAACCCACAATTACAGATGACCTAAATCTTATTGGCTTTATTTCACTGAAAATAAACCACTTATCTTAATCATTTATAATGAAAAAATCTTATTTTTAGAGCGTTATAATAAAAAAACTTAACCTAAATCTACCTACATTATGAAAACAATTACACTACTTTTTGTATTTCTAACTCTACTTTGTCAAAACTTAGAAGCCCAAAGATCCACGATCTATTCCAATAGCTTTGAGAACTGTGAAGATGAGTATACCGAATTTGGATCATTTTCGGATGGCTCATCAGATTACTTTATCAGAACCAATAGTGGCTCTGCTTCAGATGACGATCGTGTTAAATGCGCCAGTAGTATAGCTACATCTGGAGAGATCGTTTTTACAAATACTAATGGATTTTATTATACCGGAGAAGATGTGGACAGATCCGCTGAAAACCCTAACACTAGTAATCCCGGTGATTTTGGCTCTCAGCAATATTCTTCCGGAGTTCATTTTGCCAATATTAATGTTGCATCATTTAGTGATATTGAAATTGAATTAAACGTTGCATCTGCTTTTGATACTGGTGGTGGAAAAACTTTTGAGACCGGTGACTATTTAAAAATTTTTGTCGACCCTGTTAATGATGGTAATTGGCAGTTAATTGGTGCTTTTGAAGCTGATCTGGGTATTGTTTACAGACCTTTAAAGCAAGATACCAACTTCGATGGTAATGGCGATGGTGCAGTGATTACTCCAAATTTTACCACTTTCACTTTTGATGTTCCGGATAATGCTACCAACATGAATATTAGGATTGAAGTAAACAGTACTGCCGGAAATCAAGAAATAGCTTTTGATGAGCTTAGTATTACAGGAATTGATAGTTCTCTTAGACTAGACAGTAGCAGCACTGGCAATATTACAGCCAGCCCTAACCCATTTTCCAACTATGTATCTATCGATTCTGACGACAACCTCACCGCTAATGTATATAATGTTTTGGGACAGCTTATAAGCATCCAAAGTATTGATTCTCAAAATCAACACATAGATCTTAGTAACCGCCCAAGCGGCATATATATTACTAAACTTATTAATGAGGAAAAAAACATACAAACCACGTTAAAGCTCATAAAAAAGTAAACCCTTAAAGTATAAAAGTGTGATCCCTGAAAATTACATTTTCAGGGATCACACTTTTGTTTAAATAGCAATGCCTCTTTAATAGTTAAATGATTGCCCGACTCGTTCTTTTATGATTTTTCATCTTATTTCTTCTATAGTATTCGGTAAGTAGTATCGCAATGATTAGTATCCCTATCTGCATAATTAATCCAATACGTTCTGTTTGCGTTTCCATAGCCAAAGTGACGTCTTGAGGATAATACAAATCCCAAACACCTGCCCTACCGTCTTTTTGACCAACTAATGCCAAACCAACATTTAAGGCCATATGCAATCCCGTAGGCAATGCTATTCCTTTTGACCAAATTGCTGCAATACCGTAAACTAAAGCCCAAACTCCAGGTCCTATCAATTGATTTAAAAAAGTAGCTCCTGTAAAATCATGATACCATGTAAAAAGTATTGCTAATAAAATCTGAGTAGGCCATATCCCAATGCTACCAATGCTTTTTGTAAAAGCATAGCCTCTAAAAATGACCTCTTCCATGTATGCAAGTGGAAAAAATGCCAATAACCAAAATAACACCTCAGTAATATTAGATTTTTTACTTAAAGTGATTTCAAGGTCAGATAAGCATATCATAATTGCTAACATTAAAGTTACAATTACTAATCCAATAAGAAACCCTTTTACAAACCTAACAGGCGTGTTTTTGTCTATTGAAAACCCTATTTCTTTGAAAGTCTTTCCATCTTTTTTTACAGCTACAAATGTTATCAAAAGTGCAATTATTGTAATCAGCACCCCTCCAAAGCTGTATTTATTCAAAGCATTCAATGGAACTGCGTTTAGAAGAATTAATATTGCAATAAAAATTATTGGTAAAATAAGCGCATAACATGCCTGTATGAATCTTGTTTTCATATTAAAAATAAAGAAATTAAACTGTCTTAAATCACTTAAAAAGCACCTTAAAATGGATTTAGCTTATTTGTCACTACCATGAATTATAAAACGCTCTACAATCCAATTTTAAGTTATATACCTATTTACTATTTTATCTAAGTCAACTTACAGCTACGCTCTTTTGAAATAGTTTTAAGTCATACTTTAATAATAGTTTTACAAAAATCAGAGTTAATAATGCTGGAAAAAGACCTTTAAAGAGGTAAAAGCAAAGCCAATCCCAACCTTTAACTTCTACTCTTGATATTTCATAAAAAATCAATTCACCATAAGGTTGCGATTGAAAGAAAAACGTATTTATAAGGTTTGCACCTAAATGAAAGCCTAAAGCCATCATTATTGATTTTGTCTTATAAAATGTATATGCCCAAACATAGCCAACGAATCCAGTAACCAATACTACATAGATTATTGCAATTATTCTATCTCCTGTCATCCCATAGGAGAACACATGATACACTCCAAAGAACAGCGCAGATATCAAAATAGCCCATTTTGCCCCTAACCTAATTATTAGTATGTATAGAATAGCACCTCTGAATACCAAATCTTCTGTTAATGCGGATTTGAAATGATATATAACTGCATTAAAAATTGAATCATAATTAATACTAGGCTGTAGTATCCAATCAACCTTGAGTACAATGCTTTCTATGTAAACATTTAACAAACCTATCAGCATTATAAATACTAACGCTATAAAAAACTGAGCCATGCGTTTAGCGTTAGGTATGACACCTAAAGCTTCGATATTTTTTCTTTCAATGACATACAAGAGTAACCATGAGATTACTATTATTACTAATAATCCTAACATTATTTATTATTTAAAAATTAAAGAAATTAAACCGTTTTAGGTTTCAAAAAAGGAATTGACCAAGGGTAATTACATGTCTGATTATTTAATGCAGACGATATATTTATAAGACTTATGACAATGCCGTAAAGAAATACTGCGCCAGTGATAAAAAAGTTAATTCCCGGAAAAAGGAAAAACATTAAAAGTGATATTACAAGCAGTACGTTTATTGTGCCATGGAAATTTACAACTGCACGACCATGTGCATCGTAAATTTTATTGTCTTCAGATTTACTGATCCAAATAAATAAAGGCACCAAAACATTAGCAAATGGAATGATTAAACCGATAAAAGGTGTACCATGTATTAGTAACATCCATTTTCGTTTGACGACTTCTTCATTAGGATTATCAAGAATTAACAGGTCATCAACTTCAACATCTAAACCCACAGCTAACAACTTTATCGTTTGTAAATGCGGTTTTACCTCGCCTTTTTCGATGCGCTGAATTGTGCGAACACCAACAGTTGTCTTATCAGAAAGTTCTTCTTGAGTGAAGCCTTTTAGCTTTCGTTGATAAATTAAATTTTCGCTTAATGTCTTGCTTTTCATTTTGTGTGTTTTGGTGATACAAATCTACAGCGATCTACTGGTTTTTAACACGCCATATAAATGTCACCTAGCTGTCATCTGCATTAAATATAAGGGTTTAGAGCTTACAAAGCATTAATTTTAAACTGAACAACAACTATATAATAAAAAATAAGCTCCTAACATAAAAAATGTGACCCTAGATAATTGTATTACCAATGGATCACACTTTCTACACAAACATTCAGCAGTTTTTATGCTGTTAAATGATCATCCGACTTAGTCTTTTATAATTCTTACTGTTGTTGAAGTTCTGTTATCAGAAACTTTTACCAAATAAACACCTGTATCTAAATCAGACATGTCCAACTGATGCTCATATTTAGGAGAGTTCTTAATAGTTAATACCTCCTGCCCCATCAAATTGAACACTGATATATTGACGATATGTTCTTTTGCTCTAATACTTAAAATGTCTTTAACAGGATTTGGATAATAGCCAAACTGAGTGATACTCTGATCATCAGTACTTAAGGTATTGTCTACAGTTATTTTATAATCCTCAGCCTCTGCTCTGGTATTATTAAACTCACAGGCATTATCGCCCGGGGTTGAATCGTTATAATCTATAATAACACGTAGTCTATAGTCGCCATTAGCAATTGAGGCAGGAACAGTGATTGTTTCTGTAATTGGTCCATATTCCCAACCTGTAGTTTCATATACTAATTCTGTCACAGGGTCAAAGATATAATCATTGTTCCAGTCTACCCAAACCGCTATTCCTACTGATCCACCTTCTAATTCTAAGGTAAAATCAAAATTAGAATTCTCGGTCACAACAATTCCCATTGCGTTATAGTAATCCCCATAACCATTTGTAGCAAAACCACTTCCAGAATTATCCATATTTACTGCTGCATTGGCTGTACTAAAGTTATTGATATAAGTACTTTCAGAATTAGACCCTGTAAACACCGGAGTACAAACACAAGCTTCTAAAGCCATTGTAAAGCTTTCCTCACCACAACCATTGGCATCTCCAACTGTATTATATGGTATAACGGTCCAATAGTATGTAGTAGCACTTGTTGTTTCTTCCAAGTTATAGGACAATACATTTGATAGATCTTCCTGATCTAAAATATCATTACCTCCAGAAGTAGTTCCGATAGTCAATTTATAACCTTCTGCACCCACAACGGCATCCCATGATAATTGAGTTCCTTTATTGCCACAGTTGGCATCTGTTGGCATCTGTTGTAGATTTGTCGCACAGTCTGGTACTGTTACTGGTGCTATTTCATAAATAAAATCGTCAATATACAACACCTTATAATCTGCAGTACCCGGTTGATATTTAAACACAATGTGTCCAGCACCTCCACTATAAGCATCAAGACCTACATAAACCTGCTTCCAAGCATCTTCATCAAAATCGGCAACATCAAATGTATAAACATTTACAAAAGAGTTGTAGTCTGATGTATTTGTCATCACCCCAAGTTCAAACACACCTGAATTATCGTCAGAATTAAAGTTTTTGTACACTTGGAATTTTATACGTTTTGTAGCATCTAAATCAGAAAATCTTGGGGATATCAAATAATAGTCTCCATCATTATCATCAGAATTTTGAAATTTCAAACTGTTTGGAGATGACAGTTCATTAAACGTAGTCGTTTCTACAGCGGAAAAATTAGAAGTAGCATCTATAATATCTACTGACCAACAAGCGTCTACATTGGGAGATGAAGTGCCGTCAAAGTTTTGTGAATATGGTGCTGTAAACGCACTACAGTTTGTAATAAAGTCATATGGTCCTGCCCAGATACTGTATTCAGCACCACAATTAGCACGCACATAAAACTGGTAATTGGTATTTCCTGTTAAACCGGAAACATTATAGACATTTGTATTAATATCATTAACCAGCGTTCCTGTCCCCTGAACAAAACCATCTTCACCATATTCTAAATCCCAAAGTAGTTCAGATCCTGATGGTATCCAGTTTAAAGTTGCTGTGACATCCATAATGTTTGACACTGACAAATCACCAGGCTCTAAACAATTAGGACTTAAATCTATACGGATATCATCAATAGATATATAATATGGTGAATTATTAATATCTCCTTTAATTCCCACATAATAGACTCCATCGACAGCAGGTACAAAATGGCTACTTAATTTTTGGTAATCGTCATTTACAATTCCTGTTTCTGGTAAAATTTCGTTAAGCATTGCTGCTTCGTTTGGCGCATTACCATAGCTAATTATAATGCTTGCATTGGAATCATTTGATCCATCTTGTCTTGCATACACATCAACCGTATAAGATTGACCAGAAGTTAAACTGACAGGAATAAATATCCAATCGCGATTATTATATCCTAAGAACGCATTCCAATCACCTGTTCGTGGTGTACGATTGTATGTTGTATATGTATTATTAGCTTTCCATTTGCCTGATCCAAAATCTGATTCTTGCACCAAACAACCTTCTACATCAGTATTATGAATATATCCAGACTCAAAACCTTCAAAATAAGGTATTCCATAGGCTTCACAGGGCGTTAAAAATTCAAATGGTCCAGCCCAAGTACTATACTCACCACCACAATTTGCTCGCACATAAAATTCATACGTTGTTTCTGGGCTTAAACTAGAAACCTCAAATGGATTTGTTCCTGCGGTTACTGTTGTACCATCACCTTGTGTAAATCCAGTTTCGCCATATTCAACTTCCCATGCGGTTTGCCCCGTACCTGCGGTCCAACTTAGTTGTGCTGAAGTTGCTAATATATCTAACACTTCCAAATTATAAGGCACTTCACAAGATGGTGTTTCCTGCACAATAACGTCATCTAGATAAATATAAGCACCACTACTAGCATTACTTGTACCTTTAAATTGTACTACAACATCATTATCAATATAAGACGTTAAATCATAAATTTTAAGTGTCCAATCTGTATAACCCGTGAGTCCAGATTCTATGCTTGTATAGCTCACACCTGCATCTGTTGATATCAATACTTCAAAATCCCCACCTGATTCATTTTGAAAATAAAACTTTAGCTGAGCACTAGTTAAACTTGTTAAATCAATTACCGGTGTTGTTAATTCCGAAGTATTCCCTGAAGTATTAAAATAGGAGTTAAATCGCATTCCTCGTCCTTCTTGGCCATCATAATAGCTAGACCATTCATAAACACTACTTGTCGTAGTCCCTCCGATTCCCCAACAATTTGGCTGACCACTTGTTATAGCATTAAAATCTTCACTAAAAGGTAATGTTAAGATCGTTGCACATGCAGTAGTAAATGCAAATGGTCCAACCCAAGCACTCGTTCCACTTCCACAGTTTGCCTGTACATAAAACTCATAATCTGTAGCAGGAGATAAACCAGAAACACTGTGATTTGCCATATTTACAGTATTTGCAGCTCCAGTTCCCAAAGTAAAACCAACCATTCCATATTCTACATTCCAAGACGTTTCAGAACCGCCAGCTATCCAAGTCAAATCTGTAGAATCAGACATTAAATTGGTCACTCCTAAATCAGTAGGCCCTTCACAGGGTATCGCATTAAAATCTAAATCTATATTTGGCACAGAATTTCTCCCAATGGTAGAAACACCATCCATATTCTCAGGATCAGGATTCGTATTATCATTTCTATAAATGATAGATCTCATTCCACTTACATCTGAAGCTAAAAAATCAAAATTAGAACCTGCATAACCTGATGCATTTTCATCGACCGCAATGATTAAATTATCAGTACCATTATAGGCAAAAGGTGTATCTAATACTATTTCTACATTATCATTGACGACACTTACTGTACCAGAAAAAACCTGAATCATTTCAGATGTTGGCACCCAAATATTTGAAGTGAATGCCGTTAATGAGGTATGTCCCATATAAACTACCCAACTGTCAGCATTAGAAATTGATATTCCCGCTTTACCTTTATATTTAATTCGATAAATAGTTCCGGTTTCCCCAATTTCTGAAGCCAGATACAAGGCCTGTGAGTAATTGTAATTGTAATATAAATCTATAGGTATGTCGTCTGTTTCATCTCCCATACCTATGGAAGCGACTTGCGAGAAGGTAAAATTCGCACATAATAGTAAAACAATAAAACTGTATATTTTTTTATTCATGGTTTAAGGATTTTGTTGTTGCGAGTGCAAATGTACAATCCTTATTTTTAATTAATCTAAATAAAATTAACTATTTTTTATACCATTGAGAGCTAAGCCTTTACCATCATAAAAAAAGGTCAAATTTTAGTTGACCTTTATATAAAACATACCTAAAATACTATATTCATGAGCCATATGCATCTTCATGAACTTTTGCCACAGCTCTACCTGATGGATCATTCATATTCTTAAATGCTTCGTCCCATTCTAAAGCTATTTTTGTACTACAAGCTACGCTTGGCTCTTGCGGCACACTTAATGCTGCGGCATCACTTGGAAAATGAGTTTCGAAAATACTCCTGTAATAATATTCTTCTTTATTTTGTGGGGTTTGGATCGGAAATCTAAAATGTGCATTTCTCAGCTGTTCATCACTCACTTCATCTTCTACTATCGCTTTTAATGTATCTATCCAACTATACCCAACACCATCACTAAACTGTTCCTTTTGTCTCCAGGCTACACTTTTTGGTAAATACGATTCAAAAGCTTTTCTCAACACCCATTTTTCCATGCGCTCTGGAGTAATCATTTTATCCTTTGGGTTGATTCGCATAGCTACTTCCATAAATTCTTTATCTAAGAACGGCACCCTTCCTTCTATTCCCCAAGCCGCAAGACTCTTATTAGCTCTCAAACAATCATACATATGCAACTTACTTAACTTGCGCACAGTCTCTTCGTGGAATTCCTGTGCATTAGGTGCTTTATGAAAATACAAATAACCTCCAAACAATTCGTCGGCACCTTCACCCGAAAGTACCATCTTTATACCCATAGATTTGATCACCCTTGCCATTAAATACATTGGTGTACTTGCTCTTACCGTTGTGATGTCATACGTCTCCAACTGATAGATGACATCTTTAATAGCATCTAAACCTTCCTGTATGGTGAATTTAATTTCGTGATGTATGGTTCCTATATGATCTGCAACCTTTTGTGCCGCAGCCAAATCTGGAGACCCTTCCAACCCAACAGAGAAACTATGCAACTGAGGCCACCATGCTTTTGTTTTATCATCAGCTTCAATACGCATTTCTGAATATTTTTTAGCTATCGCAGAAGTTATTGAAGAATCTAAGCCTCCCGATAATAACACGCCGTATGGCACATCACTCATCAGTTGTCGGTGCACTGCATCTTCTAATGCTTGCTGTAATTCTAATATCGATGTTTCATTCGCTTTCACTGTTTCATAATCTGTCCAATCTCTATCGTACCATTTTACAAATTCACCATCACTACTACTCAAGTAATGTCCCGGAGGAAACAATTCAATTTTTGAGCAAACCCCTTCTAAAGCTTTTAATTCTGATGCAACATAAAAGGTGCCGTATTGATCCCAGCCTATGTATAATGGTATAATCCCCATATGATCTCTGGCTATAAAATACGCATCTTTATCCATATCATATATGGCAAACCCAAATATACCATTGAGCTCATCTACAAAATCTTTTCCTTTAGCTTTATATAGTGCTAAAATAACCTCACAATCACTATGAGTTTGAAACTCATACTTTCCTTCAAACTGCTCGCGAAGTATCCTGTGGTTGTATATTTCACCATTTGCTGCAAGAACTATCTTCTTATCATCACTAACTAAAGGTTGTTTTCCTGAAGCCGGATCTACTATAGCTAAACGTTCATGAGCCATCAACACTTTATCACTGGTATATATACCACTCCAATCCGGACCTCTATGACGTATCTTTTTAGCCATATCCAAAACCTTAGGTCTTAATACCTCACTTTTTTGCTTCAAATCAAAAGCGCAAACAATACCACACATAATTCTATTTTTTAATTATTTAGAGGTCAAATATGTAATTAAACTTTCATTTTAAAAACATTAAATTCATAATAAGTTTCAAAAAATAACAATAAACTTCATATTTAATACAAAATAAAACTTTTTAAAAGTAAATATGATTTTTTACTTAAAATCTGTAAACTCCTTAAACTTTATACGTCCAAGTAAAATATTATAAACGCATTTTAATCAAAAACAATCGATCGATTATGAAAAATTCAAAACTACTTACAGTTTTTTCTTTCTGTTTATTCCTTATGCTTTCTCTATCCGTGAATGCTCAAGAATTTAGTGACTTAGACAAAAGCCCTATGGATGCAGCTTCTTATCCAAGTTCTTATAAAGAATCTGACAAGCTTATAAAAATTGTATATAGCCGTCCACAACTTAAGGGTCGTTCTTTAGATAAGTTAGCACCTAAAGGTAAGGTATGGCGCACAGGCGCTAATGAGGCTGCCGAATTAACATTATACAAGGACATGAAGCTTGGTGGGACCAATGTTAAAGCTGGCACTTATACATTCTATGTTATTCCCGGTGAAAAAGAATGGACAGCCATAATAAATACAGACCTTAATGTTTGGGGCAGTTATTTCTATAATAAAGATAAAGATGTTGCCCGCATTAGTGTTCCTGTTACTGTAGACAAAACGTCTCTTGAGGCTTTTTCTATAGCTTTTACTGAAACTAACAATGGTATGGATATGCACTTAGGATGGGGTAACACCAGAATTGCCGTGCCGTTTACTAAATAGATAAATCGTACACTAATAACTTATAAACGCTCAGACACATTGGTCTTGAGCGTTTTTTTTATGGTATATTGAGATACTTATGGGTTTGCAGAGATACTTTCCATTTAGGGTTAGCCATCACATAATCTACTATATGTGGCATCATTTTCTCACGCTTACTCCATTCTGGTTGAAGGTAGAGAATACAGTCTTCGTTAACTTGTTGAGCTTGTTCTTCAGCAAACCTAAAATCGTCTTTATTATAAATGATAACTTTTAGCTCATTAGCACTATCGTAGACCTCTTTTGTCGGTAATTTTAATTTCTTAGGCGATAGACAAATCCAATCCCAAGTCCCTGATAGCTTATATGCTCCTGAAGTTTCAATATGTGTTTGTGCGCCTTTTCTCTTTAGTTGCTCGGTTAGCGGCCCCATATCCCAGGTTAATGGTTCACCACCAGTAACAACTATGGTGTTACTATACTTTATGGCATTTTCAACAATTTTTGGTGTCGCAGTCGGAGGATGCAATTCAGCCAACCAGCTTTCTTTGACATCACACCAATGGCAACCAACGTCACACCCCCCTATCCTTATAAAATAAGCTGCTGTTCCTTTATGGTAGCCCTCTCCCTGTATGGTATAAAATTCTTCCATCAAAGGCAATAGAAGCCCTTTATCTATCAATTCTTGTTGCTCTCTTCTTGTCATTACACGACAAAGATAAATATTAACCTTTAATCGTATTGATTTTGAAATAATTAAATTTAGTAGTACTTTCGCTACGGATTAATTAATAACTTGACATGAAAACTTACATTGCCTTGGCAGTGTTAATTGCTCTATTCCTAACCCCGGCAATTAACGCGCAAGTAGGCGTTGGTACAACAACTCCACATGCCTCATCTGCTCTACACATTGAATCTAACGATTCAGGATTACTAATTCCTAGATTAGACAATACGGAACGTAGCAATATCACGAATCCCGCTAAAGGATTAATGATATTCAATACTGATCTTAACACCTTTCAGTTTAATTCAGGCACTTCGGGAACTCCAATATGGGTTAACGTTTCTTATAGCGCTTCTATTAAATGTTCTAACACTAACACTGGTACAAATATCAATACCGCTGCATTCACAGACATTCCTATTTTAGGTAATGTGAACTGGAATGATAACACCGCTTTGTATAACGTTTCTGGCAATACTGTAACTGTAAATGCGGCAGGAAGATACAGAGTCACAGTTAACATTTCATACTTTGTACCAACTGTAGGCGGAAATTCCGATCAGCGTGTTGCAGTAGAAGCCCAGCTAGCTGTTGATGGTTCTGGAACTGGTACTATAGCTTCTACAGGCTACGTTAGACACGCTAACGGACATACTGAAGCTTCATTACATATTAACGAAGTTATAGAAGTTAATAGTGGACAAACTATTAGTTTACGAACCCGAAGAACCGGTAACGCTGCACCAGCAAGAATGCGATCAGTAGGTACTTCGAACATATATATTGAACGCTTATAAACGCTTATTTGCTTATTCTTTAACGGCGATAACATCGATCTCAATACGGGCATTGGCTGCCAAGTCTGACGCTTCAAAGGTAGTCCTTGCCGGTTTTTTTGTAAAATAGGTTGTATAAACTGAATTGAATGCGGAAAAATCATTGATATCTTTGAGTATCACAGTACACTTAACGACATGCTCTAAGGACAATTCATGATGTTCCAAAACCGATTTTATATTTTCAATGGCTTGTTTTGTTTCTTCAGATATCCCTCCTTCTACTAATTTCCCTGTAGTGTGATCTTTTCCTATTTGACCCGTTAGAAATAAAAAATCCTTAGTTTCTACCGCATCACTGAATGGTGCATTAGACCTACTTGCTTCATGAGACTCATGAAAAATAATCCTATTGGGTTTTGCATCACAATTGGTGGTAATTATTCCTAATAGTATTGCCACGCATAATCGAATCAATCTCATAACTTCTATTTTATACTTGACTAAAATTACATTATTTTTATGCAAATTTTCTAAGCAATGGATTCTTCTGAAACTTTTTTTGATCATATCACCAAAGGCAACACTTTTAAAGGCGAGTATATCACTTTAGGCTCAGCTATTTTAGATGGTGAAACCGTAAAGAATGCTTATGTTAATGTACCTCTAAAAACCATGAACAGACATGGTTTGATCGCTGGCGCAACTGGCACAGGAAAAACAAAAACCCTGCAGGTTTTAGCTGAAAATCTTTCTGAAAAAGGTATTCCTGTATTGCTTATGGATATAAAGGGAGATCTCAGTGGTTTAGCACAACCTAGCCCCGGCCATCCAAAAATCGATGAACGACATGAAAAGATTGGATTACCATTTACTCCAAAACCTTTTCCTGTAGAGCTCATGTCTTTGTCTGAACAAGATGGTGTGAGACTAAGAGCTACAATTAGTGAGTTTGGTCCAGTATTGATATCAAGAATTTTAGATGTTACCGAAACACAAGCAGGAATTATATCGGTAATTTTTAAGTATTGCGATGATAATAAACTTCCCTTATTAGATCTCAAAGATTTTAAAAAGATCTTACAATATGCCACCAGTGAAGGTAAGAAAGAGTTTGAAGAAGCTTATGGCAGAATATCTACAGCCTCGACAGGTGCTATTTTAAGAAAACTGGTTGAATTAGAACAACAAGGTGGCGACCTGTTTTTTGGAGAAAAATCTTTTGACACGCAAGACCTGTTACGAATTGACAATGACGGTAGAGGCTATATTAATATCATAAGACTAACAGACATTCAGGATAAACCTAAATTATTCTCCACATTCATGTTAAGTCTATTGGCCGAAATATATTCTACATTTCCTGAACAAGGCGATAGTGGAAGACCGGAACTAGTAATGTTTATTGACGAAGCGCATCTCATTTTTAACGAAGCTTCAAAAGCACTTTTAAATCAAATAGAGAGTATTGTTAAACTTATACGCAGTAAGGGCGTGGGTTTATACTTTGTAACTCAAAATCCTACTGATGTTCCTGAGGAAGTACTCGGACAACTAGGGCTCAAAGTTCAACATGCCTTAAGAGCATTTACTGCTAAGGATAGAAAGGCTATTAAACTAACCGCTGAAAACTATCCTGATACAGATTATTATGACACTACAGAAGTTTTGACTTCCCTTGGAATTGGTGAGGCTCTGGTTTCTGCACTTGATGAAAAGGGAAGACCTACACCACTGGCCGCCACTATGATGAGAGCCCCTATGAGTAGAATGGACGTTTTAACCCCTTCAGAATTAGGAGCCCTGTACACCAGCTCTAAACTTGTTAAAAAATATAATCAGGAAATTGACAGAGAAAGTGCCTACGAACTATTAAATGAAAAAATAGAACATGCTGAAGCCGAAGAAGCTAAAGAAAAAGCTCGTAAAGAAAAAGAGGCTCTTAAAAAAGCGGAGTCTAAAAAACGCTCAAGATCTTCTTCGAGACGTAGCACCAGACAAAATCCTATAGTAAAAGTACTGAGCAGCCCTACAGTTATAAGGAGTGTGCTTGGTATTTTAACTAAAATGCTTAAATAATTCTATTGACCATGAAAAACACTTTATCTGCCCTAATATTAATTTTGATCTTAACCGGTTGTAAAAAGGAAATAGACCCATACAATATTGGTGCTTCTAATGTAGGTCTACTTACCGACTCCACACAAGTAAAAGATCTAAAAACACTCTTTATTAATGATTCTATTGTAAAATTTACAGATGGCGCTGAATTTAACGGCAACATTAACAACATAGAAATATTTGATAAAAGTGGTAAAAAATTACTCATCGTTTCTCCAATTAAAGTTAACGATTCTACGTCTTTGATCAATACAGTGAGAATTGTAGATCAACGTTATAAAACGGACAAGGGCATATCTGCAATTAGTACTTTTAAAGCTATTAATGACAATTATAAAGTTTCTAAGGTCGATAACCTTATCAACTCTATCGTCGTTACTGTAGATGAAATAAATGCGTCATTTACTATTGATAAAAAGGAGCTCCCGGCAAACATGCGTTTTGACAATACCATGACCATTTCACCTGTGCAAATTCCGGATAATGCAAAGGTTAAATTTTTTATGATCCACTGGTAAATACTGATATAATGAAACAGAAGTATATCATTCAAGACACACCTTTTACAGTGCCTACAAATGATGGTAAAATCATTAATGAACATTTTGGTTTGGCTACTGATGGTAATTCCGAAATCAGCATAGCACATATGATCGCACCTCCCGGATGGAGTGAACCTTTTCAAACCCCGGAATTTGATGAGTATACCTTTATTATTAAAGGCAAAAAACAATTTGTTATTGAAGATGAGACTTTAGTTTTAGAAGCCGGACAATCTATAAAGGTTTTAAAAAATACAAGAGTACAGTATTCTAACCCCTTTAATGAGTCTTGTGAATATATTGCTATTTGCCGTCCTGCTTTTTCTATAGATCTTGTAAACAGAGAAGATTAATTTATTATGAGTAGTTTTGTTGTCAAATCTATTGGTAAAGCCTTAAATGCCACCAGTATTATATCCTCCAATTATGCTGCAAATAAGGCTTTGAACTTATTTGCTTCACCGAGAAAAGGGCGCTATTCAGAACAGCAGGAATCTATTGTAAGTTCAGCCAAATCTCAGGTACTTCGTTATGAAAATCTAAACATTGCCACATACCAATGGTCCGGAACTAATAAAACCGTGTTATTAATCCATGGTTGGGAAAGTAACGCTTCTCGATGGAAATATATCTTAAAGGATTTACAAGCGCAAGGTTACAATATTATTGCTTTAGATGGTCCGGCTCATGGTAAATCTGATGGCAGACAATTTAATGCTGTATTGTATTCTGAATTCATACATACTGTTGCCAAATTATTTGAACCTGAAATATTAATAGGTCACTCTGTTGGTGGTATGGCCAGTGTGTTTTGTCAATACAATCATCAGCTTCCTAGTGTAAAGAAATTAATCTTACTTGGTGCACCTGCCCATTTTACCGGTGTTTTTGATCGTTATAAAATTATGATGGGCTATAACAAGCGTATATCAGAAGGATTGGATCGCATTGTCCTGGAACGTTTTGGTAAATCTGTCGATTATTTTTCGGCTGCAAATTTCACTAAAGCCATTAAAGCCGAAGGGTTAATCATTCATGACAAACAGGATAAGATCATTCCTTATGAAGATGCGCTATTATTTGCTAATCGCTATGAAAACTCGGAATTGATTACTACCAAAGGTTTCGGCCATGGTCTTAAAGACAAATCGCTTACTCCAAAAATTATAGCATTTATAAACCGTTAAAGAATATTGTAACTTTACCTCATGTCTGAAGATCTAAAGCGTCTAAACAAATACCTCAGCGAAGCAGGTTTTTGCTCCAGAAGAGAAGCGGACCGACTCATTGAAGCCGGTAGGGTAACCATTAATGACAAGATTCCTGAAATGGGAACTAAAGTTGCCAATAACGATATTGTAAAAGTGGATGGTGAAATTGTGGGGCAACGCAAAAACGACTTCGTTTATTTAGCGTTTAACAAACCTGTCGGAATTGTTTGTACTACGGATACACGTGTAGAAAAAGATAATATCATTGATTTTATCAATTATCCTAAACGTATCTTTCCTATAGGCCGGCTCGATAAACCCAGCGAAGGCTTAATCTTATTGACTGATGATGGCGACATCGTAAATAAAATACTCAGAGCCAGTAATAATCATGAAAAGGAATATGTTGTAACCGTTAACAAACCCATATCTCAAACCTTTATCCAAAGAATGGCCAACGGTGTCCCCGTTTTAGATACTATTACTAAAAAGTGTACGGTTGAAAAGCTTAGCAAATACACTTTTAGAATTATCTTAACTCAAGGATTGAATCGCCAAATAAGGCGTATGTGTGAATATCTTGATTATGAGGTCACACAACTCAAACGCGTTAGAATTATGAACATTAAACTTGATCTTCCTATTGGTCAATATAGAGCATTAACCTCTGAGGAATTTAAAACCTTGAGTGTGCTAATTAGTGATTCCAAAAAAACCTTTGAACCCAAACACCATAACTCTAAAAGAAAGCATACTTAATTATGAGCCTGGCACCTTTTCATCTTGCTATTCCTGTTTATGATCTGGCATTATGCCGAACCTTCTACTCTAAAACCCTTAATTTTGAAGAAGGCAGAAGTAGTGAGCATTGGGTAGACTACAATTTTTTTGGACACCAACTCGTCATCCATTACAAACCAAAATCAAAATACGAGACGCATACCAATACCGTAGATGGTAAACATGTACCAGTACCCCACTTTGGCATAGTACTTCCCTGGGATGACTTTCATGATTTTGCCCGTCATCTAAAAAGCAAAACTATTGACTTTGTGATCGAGCCTTATATAAGATTCGAGGGGCAAGTTGGAGAACAAGCCACAATGTTTTTTAAAGACCCTTGCGGTAATGCCTTGGAGTTTAAAGCTTTCAAAGATCCTGAGCAGCTTTTTGCAAAGTAATTATGCTTTAGAACTTCTATGGCGCTCTCTGGCCAAAAGTGTATTCTTGAGTAGCATGGCTATGGTCATTGGTCCTACACCCCCAGGCACCGGTGTAATGTAACTTGCTTTTTTACTTACATTTTCAAAATCCACATCACCTGTAATGTAATAGCCCTTTGCTTTAGTCTCGTCTGGTACTCTTGTAATCCCGACATCAATAATAACCACATCATCTTTTACCATTTCTGCTTTTAAAAATCCCGGTACACCAAGAGCCGTAATGATAATATCTGCCTGCGACGTAATTTGTGTAATATTTTTGGTATGGCTATGGGTTAATGTTACTGTAGAATTTCCCGGGAAGCCTTTTCTACCCATCAAGATACTCATAGGGCGGCCTACGATATGCGATCGTCCTATAACCACAGTATGTTTACCTTTTGTTTCAACATTATAACGGTCTAATAGTTCCAAAATTCCAAATGGTGTTGCCGGAATAAATGTAGACATATCTAATGCCATTTTTCCAAAATTCATAGGGTGGAAACCATCCACATCCTTGTCAGGATCAACAGCCATTAAAACTTTTTGTGTATCTATTTGCGGTGGAAGTGGCAATTGAATAATAAACCCATCGATATCATCATTATTATTCAATTCTTCAATTTTGTCTAACAATTCTATTTCGCTGGTAGTGTTAGACATCTTTACTAAGGTCGATTCAAATCCTATACGTTCACAAGCCCTAACCTTACTTCCAACGTAAGTTAAACTTGCACCATCATTTCCAACAATTACAGCCGCCAGATGAGGTACTTTCTCCCCTCTTTCCTTCATCTGTTTTACTTGTTCAGTAATCTCATCTTTAATGTCATTACTGATCTTTTTGCCGTCTAGTATAGTCATTTGCTCTCTTGTATTTAGTAATTATTAGTTATCGCATGCCTTTCATCATTTGCATCATACGTTTTCCGCCACCGCCTTGCATCATTTTCATCATTTTACTCATCTGATTGAACTGTTTCAGCAATTGGTTAACTTGTTGTACAGATGTTCCTGAACCTTTACCTATTCGCTTTTTACGACTGGCATTAATTATTGAAGGGTTTGAACGTTCTGCAGGTGTCATAGAATGAATTATGGCCTCGATACCCTTAAATGCATCATCATCAATATCCACATCTTTCATCATTTTTCCTGCTCCGGGTATCATGCCTATCAGATCTTTCATGTTACCCATTTTCTTTATCTGCTGTATCTGCTTGAGGAAATCATCAAAACCAAACTGATTCTTGGCGATTTTTTTCTGTAATTTTCTGGCTTCTTGCTCATCAAATTGCTCCTGTGCTCTTTCTACTAAAGAGACCACATCTCCCATCCCCAGAATTCTGTCTGCCATACGTGCCGGATAGAACACATCAATGGCTTCCATTTTTTCTCCAGTACCTATGAACTTAATTGGCTTATCTACTACGGATTTAATCGATATGGCAGCACCACCACGTGTATCACCATCTAATTTGGTAAGAATTACACCATCAAAATTCAGGATATCATTAAAGGCCTTTGCTGTATTTACGGCATCCTGACCCGTCATAGAATCGACCACAAAAAGTGTTTCTTGCGGTTCAATAGCTTTATGAATATTAGAGATTTCGGTCATCATAGCCTCATCAATGGCTAAACGTCCTGCTGTATCAATAATGACCACATTATGCCCATTAGCTTTTGCGTGGGCTATACCTGCCTTTGAAATGGCTACCGGATCATTATTATCTCTATCACTGTAGACCTCTACCCCTATCTGATCACCTACCACATGTAACTGATCTATTGCAGCCGGACGGTAAACATCACAGGCCACTAAAAGTGGTTTTTTGGTTTTCTTATTTTTTAGATAATTGGCGAGTTTACCAGAAAATGTTGTCTTACCCGAACCTTGCAATCCAGACATTAAGATTACACTTGGATTACCAGAAAGATTAATACCTTCTGCATCACCTCCCATCAACTCTGTGAGCTCATCCTTAACGATCTTTACCATCAATTGCCCTGGCTGTAATGTTGTTAATACATTTTGCCCCAGTGCTTTTTCTTTGACTTTATTGGTAAATTCCTTAGCTATTTTAAAATTTACATCGGCATCTAAAAGCGCTCGTCTTACTTCTTTTAAAGTTTCAGCAACATTAACCTCCGTGATGCTGCCATGTCCTTTTAATACGTGTAACGCTTTATCTAACTTATCACTTAAATTATTAAACATGATCTTAATCGTTTTTGAAAGACGCAAATTTAAGCATTTACAAGTGATTTTATGACTTTGAGATTGTAAATTATATCAACAAAAAAAGAGGCTGCTCTATCCCAGCAACCCCTTTTCAACTTAATACTTAAAAAACTATGGTTATTAAGCGGTTATCTTAATTACAATCCCTTTCTAGGATCATAATATCATTATCTCTATGCAGTTCCAGTCTATCAACACCACACTCTACAACTTCCCAAAGACCATTTATGGCTTGGATGTTTGGTGCAGCAACATTACTAAACACAATGGTCGATCCCGACACATCCCATAATGCTGTGAAAGGTTCATTACTACTAGTATTTGTAATCATCAACACTTCTTCTGTTTCAAAATCCAGATCATACACCAGTAAGTTATCACTGCCATTGTAATTGACAATATTCCATTCACATTCCATCAAATTGAACATAATATCTTCATCATCGCAGCCACTTGTGCAATTTTCCACAATGACATCAAAGTTAAAGACCTCATAAGTGCCATTATTAGCTTCTACTCTAACATATATGGTCTGTGGGTTGGCATAATTGGTAAATACTTGAGGGGATGCTATTGGACCAACTGCAGTTTCTGCATCTGCCTGTGTAACGTGATAGCTTACGATTACATTTGAATTGCCTGTACAATTGCTATAGTATTGTGTGAGGTCTATTACTGCAATACCGTCACCATCATTATCACATATCTCATAATCACCGTCGATATCCTGAAAACATTGGAAAGGATTATTTACGCCGCAATCTCGTTCGAATATCAGTTCATCCTGACCACTTATCAACACCAGCAGACCTTCTTCCTCACAACTTCCAATATGCCATTGTTGACTGTAAGCCTCTAATCCCGGCACAGTAATAAATACAGTTATTTGGTTATCTATAGTGGCAATATCCCAGGTTCCTGAGAACAGTAAATCGCCTTCATATAGTATTGATAACGTATTATCTTCTTTAAAGTTAAATGTTGTCTGAATTGGCGTATGACCATTTAAGGTTGGCTTGTGTAAACATTCAATCAGATAATTGGCAACTTGCATCTGACTCCAGTCACATTGTGCTTCCTGGTAGTTACAATTTTGTTCAAACACCAACACTTCGTCACCACGAACAAGTTTAATACGATCATCATCACATTCTACGACTAACCATCCACCACCAAAATCATCCTGATACCCGGTAAGCTCGCTAAATGTTAATATAAGACCATCATCTGTCGTAGTGAGTATCCAATTACCTCCTACAGCTGAAGTTGCAATACCTTCATTAATCATAACCGCTCCATTTTCATTAAATACAAATTGCAATTCGGTATTATCATAATCTAATTCCCAAACACATTCTACAAGTGCCTGTTGTACATCTTCTGCATTACATGCATCTTCAGAATCATTACAATCTTCTTCAGCAGCATCTATAGCATTAACCAATTCCTCATTAGAATTTACTTCAATAGTATTGCCATCTGCATATACTAAAGTAACTGGATAATCCAAACTAACCACAAGGGCTTCGTTATCATCTTCAAGACTATTCAAAAACACATATAGTCCTTCGTCATCTTCTATGGTAACTGTATCTATGATTTGAAAACTGGTATCAAAAACTGAAAATGAAATTGGATATTGGAAATCTATACATTCAATGATGTCTTCCTCTTCATTGCTGTCTATACAATCTTCAACAAATATTGCAAGTGCTTCCTCATTTTCTATCACTATTTCTGAAAAGTCTCCAAAAACAATGCTTATCGGAAATGTAAATTCAATATCGTAATCGTCCTCATTAAAGCTCTCGACAAATGTTTCTAACTCATGCAGATCCTCTTCTGAGTTAATTGTTATCACTGTGTTTCCTATAGTAATTGTAACGGGTAAGCTTACTGAAAAACAACTGGACTCATCCAGAAAATCATCTATCGATCCGTCATTAGCCGTAGCGCTCTTCATTAATTGAGCTAAATCAGAATTGGCTGCAATAGTTTCCTGATTATCTGCAGTAATAGTATCCGTTTCCTCTTCCTGACATGCCATCATGAACAAGGACAAGAAAATAATAATCAGTAAGTTGGGGCAAAATTTAACTTTCATCTTTCTTCAAGAATTTTATTATATAACAAACAACTTTAAAAAAAACCTACCTCAGTTCTAATTTTCTTGTTTTTTATTCAACTCATCTCCAAATGGCTACATCTCATTTGTTTTTAAGATGACACAAGTGAAAATACAAGAACTACCAAAAAATTATTATTGTTACTTTTGTTCATCATACCACAAGGTACTTTTTTGGTTTATGCTTTTTTATACAAAAACAATCAAAAAATAAAAGTCCCTACCTAACTAAAATCTCAATGAGTAAAAACCTTTTTGATAACGTTTGTGATGAAAAAATCTTCTCATCGCTTTTTACCAAACATTCCAAGGACCTTCATGATTTTCTTTATTATAAGTTTGGAGAAAGCTTTAATCCAAGTGATAAAGTACAAGAAGCCTTCATTAAATTATGGGAAAATTGTGGAAAGGTAACACCAAATAAAGCCAGAGCGTTTCTTTATACAGTTGCAAATAACCTGAGTCTTAATGTAGCAACACACAAAAAAGTAGTTTTAAAATATCAACAACAACCTCATAAGAGTTCAACCCATATCACTCCTGAACACATTTTAAGGGAAAAAGAGTTTAATGAAAAGCTTCAAACTGCAATTTCTAATCTGACAGAAGCACAAAGGGTCGCTTTTTTGATGAACAGAGTTGAAGGAAAACGATTTAAAGAAATTGCTGAATTGTTAGACATTTCAACTAAAGCTGTTGAAAAAAGAATTTATGGCGCTTTAAAAAAATTAAAAGAAAATATTGAAGAATTATAATTGAAGGGTAGGAATTTTTACGATTCAATTGTTTAATAGATAAGTTTTTGAACATGGAAAGAGAAGAACTCATAAGAAAATGGTTAGATTATGACCTTAACGAAGCCGAACAAAAAGCATTTGAGGCTTTAGAGGATCATGATCAACTCATACAATTATCACAACAAATCAGGAGTTTTAAAGCCCCTGAATATAGTATTGATGATAGTTATCAGGTTCTAAAAGACACTATTTACCACAATAAAAAACAATCAAAAAGCTGGTTAAAACCTTTTATTAGAATAGCCGCTGTATTGCTTATAGGTTTCAGTATCTTTTATTTTACCTCTAATCCTGACACCAATATAGAAACACTTGCAGCTGAACATGTTGTCATAGAGCTTCCCGATGCGTCTTCTGTAAATCTAAATGCTTCATCCAGTCTAAGCTACAATGAAAGCAAGTGGGATAATGTACGTGAAGTCTTTTTAAAAGGTGAAGCCTTTTTTAAAGTTGCCAAAGGGTCTAAATTTGATGTGAATACCGAAGATGGTATTGTCAGTGTTTTAGGAACTCAGTTCAACGTAAAGCAACGCTTAAATTATTTTGAAGTTACCTGCTATGAAGGTCTCGTAGCAGTTAAATATAATAACAATACCACTACATTAGAACCAGGTAATAAATACGTCGTTATTAATGGGGAAATAATTACTAATGAAAAAGAAAACTCCATAGAACCGAGTTGGTTAAATAGTGAAAGTACCTTTAAGAGTAGACCGATTAAAAATGTTTTTAATGAATTTGAACGTCAATTTAACATAGCAGTTAATACCAAAAGCATTGATACAAGTCTACTCTTTACAGGTAGTTTTACGCATGAAAATATGGATTTGGCTTTAAAATCCATTACCTTACCGCTAAACTTAACGTATCATAAAACTGGTAGTTCGATCATCATTAAAAGTGAGTAAATTAGGCCGAAGATTACTTATAATTATATTATTCTTCTTATCAATTTCGTCCTTTAGTCAAAAGGAGGATAAGGTAGCTTTAACCGATGTTTTACAACAAATAGAAACCAGATTTAGTGTAAAATTTTCTTTTGCGGATAAAACCGTTAAGCATATCACTCTAATCCCTCCAAAATCAGAGCTTTCTTTAGATAATACTATTCTGTATTTGGAACAACAAACAGGGCTTTTTTTTAATACACTTAGCGATCGTTTTATAGCTATAGAGCTGAAGACTAATGCTGACAATGAACAGGAATTGGTACTACAAAAGCTTGATGAGGTTATTGTAGAGAACTACCTAACCAAAGGGTTATCTAAATCTGTTGATGGTAATATCAGCTTGACTCCCGAGAAATTTGATATTCTCCCTGGTCTTATAGAACCCGATGTGTTACAGGCCATTCAAGCATTACCTGGCATATTAAGTGCTGACGAACGCATCTCCAATATTAATATCAGAGGAAGTACCAACGATCAGAATCTCATACTTTTTGAAGGCATAAAGATGTATCAATCCGGACACTTCTTTGGTTTGATCTCAGCGTTTAACCCCTACTTATCAAAGCAAATAGACATCTCAAAGAATGGCACCAAAGTAAAGTATGGCGATGGTATTTCTAGCATTATAAGCATTACAAATTCTGATGATATTGATAATCAATTCAAGGCAGGAGCTGGTGCAAACCTTATTAGTGTGGATGGATTTGCAAAAATCCCCACCTCAAAAAATACAGAACTACAGTTGTCTGCCAGGCGCTCCTATACCGATGTGCTTTTATCGCCTACCTATGATGCTTATTTTGAGCGTATCTTCAGAGAAACTGAACTTAACCTCAGTAATTCAAATACCATTCGTTCTCAAGACGAACGTTTTTATTTTTACGATCTCAATGCTAAATTCTTATACGATATCAATAGCACCTCAAAACTCAGAGTTAACTTTATAAATATTTTTAACAGCCTTAATTACGATCAGGAGTTCATCAATAACGCTGACACCCTGGAACGAAACTCCAATGAATTAGACCAAATGAGTTTAGCTACGAGCATTGTTTATACCAAAGACTGGGGAAACAATCTGATCACTTCTGCTCAGGTTTCCTTTTCAAATTATGATATCAATGCTGTAAATAATAATGTAACCAGCGGTCAACAACTCACGCAAGAAAACAAAGTAGAAGATATAGGTGTACGACTAGACCTCAATAAACGTTTGGATAAAAATTTAAACCTCAATACAGGCTATCAATTTAATGAAGTAGGCGTAACCAATCTTGAAGATGTTGTCAATCCTGTATTTAGAAGTCTGGTAAAAGAAATCATAAGAACGCATGTACTTTATGGCGAGGCCGAGTTTACATCTTTATCTAAAAACACATATACGAGAATAGGGTTGAGAGCAAATTATATCGAAAAATTTGGTGAGATACTCACAGAACCTCGATTAGCCTTTAGTCAAAAATTTCTAGATCATTTTAGACTGGAGCTTTTAGCAGAAGTTAAAAATCAAACTATAGCCCAGATTATCGATTTACAACAAGACTTTTTTGGAATCGAAAAACGACGCTGGCAACTTTCTAATGACGAATCTATTCCTATTATTAAGAGTCAACAATTTTCATTGGGAATTAATTACAGTAATCGCGGGTGGTTGATTAATGCTGAAGCTTACACCAAAAATGTTGAAGGCATAACGGCCCGAAGTCAGGGTTTTCAAAATCAATTCCAGTTTATCGAAGATACAGGAAAGTATAACGTTAAAGGCATTGACCTGTTAGTCAATAAACAATTCAAACAGTTCAGCACCTGGCTAAGCTACTCATATAGTAATAACGATTACACTTTCAAGGTTATTAATGACGGCATTACCTTTCCAAACAATATAGACATCACTCATACAGCTACATTTGCCAGTACTTATGCAATTGATAAACTTAAAATTGGTATTGGCATCAATTGGCATTCCGGAAGACCTTACACCACACCCTCTGAAAACCAAGATACTACCAACAATCAAATAGAATACGACTCGCCCAACAATAAACGGCTCGATGATTATATCAGAGCAGACATCTCTGCCATATACAAGTTCAACCTCAGCAAAAAGATTAAAGCCGAAGTAGGCGCATCGATCTGGAATATCTTTAATAAAAAGAACATTATCAATCGCTTTTACACACAAGACGCCAATGATACTATTATTCAGGTAGACAACCAGTCTTTAGAGTTTACCCCTAATTTAAGCTTTAGAGTTAATTTCTAAATTAGAATTAAAGCTATAACTTTAGATTTAATATCGACTCATAATCCATATGACAAATTCAGAACTATACCAACTTCGATATCCTATTGGAACGTTTACAAAGCCCAACACTATTACTAAAACACAAAGAGAAACATGGATCTCTACTATTGAAGACTTTCCTAAATCTTTAAAAACTCTTGTACACACACTAGATGAAAAGGCGCTGAATTACAATTATCGCCCCGAGGGATGGACCATTAAACAAGTGGTACATCACTGCGCTGACAGTCATATGAACAGTATCATACGCTTTAAACTGGCTATTACTGAAGATACGCCAACCATAAGACCTTATTACGAAGACCGCTGGGCCGAGCTCGTAGACTACAATAGCGACATAAATCATGCACTCGCTATACTTGATGGTGTACACGCAAAGTTAGGCCTCTTAATGCGTCATTTTAGTAAGGAAGATCTACAGAGAGAATTCGTCCATCCAGAACATGGCAAACGGTTTTCTGTTGAGGAAACCATAGGTGTTTATGCATGGCATAGCAATCACCACTTCGCCCATATCCAACAAGCATTGCAATACAAAGGTAAATTCTAAACGACTACATACGTTCAGGAACATCTATTCCCAAAACACGAAACGCATTTTTTATGGTCAGACCAACAGTTTCAGAAAGTTGTACTCTAAAGGCTTTTTCTACTTCATCCTCTGCTCCAAGAATAGGAATAACTTGATAGTAAGAGCTATATTCTTTTGCTAAAGTATAACTATAGTTAATTAATAAAGAAGGATTATATTGTTCTGCAGCACTAGCAATAATATAAGGAAATTGCTGTATAAGCTTTATTAACTCTTTCTCTTTTTTCAATATAGAAACTTCAGTAATATTTTGTTTAAAATCAAAGCTCGATTTCCTTAAAATAGCTTGAGTTCTAACATAAACCATTTGAACAAAAGGACCAGAATCCCCATTAAAATCTATAGATTCTTCAGGGTCAAATAAAATACGTTTTTTAGGATCTACTTTTAAAATCTGATACTTTAAAGCACCTAGACCTATTATTTTAAAAATTTGCTTTTTCTCTTGATCACTATATCCCTCAAGTTTACCTTTTTCCTTTGAAATATCTTCTGCGGTATTCGCCATTTCAACAATAAGGTCATCAGCGTCGACTACAGTTCCTTCTCTACTCTTCATTTTTCCACTTGGTAAATCTACCATACCATAGCTTAAATGGTACAGGTTTTCTGCCCATTCAAAGCCCAGTTTCTTAAGAATCAAAAACAATACTTTAAAATGATAGTCCTGTTCATTACCTACCGTGTAGACCATACCGTCAACATCTGGATAATCCTTAATACGCTGTATGGCCGTACCAATATCCTGAGTCATATAAACTGCCGTGCCATCAGCTCTAAGAACCAGCTTTTCATCCAAACCATCTTCAGTAAGATCACACCATACGGAGCCATCTTCTTTCTCATGGAACACTCCGGTTTTTAGGCCTTCGGCAATAAACTCTTTCCCCAATATATAAGTATCACTTTCGTAATAATAGGTATCAAAATCAACGCCAATAGCTTTATAAGTTACTTCAAAACCATCGTATACCCAACCGTTCATCATCTTCCAAAGTGCTACAACTTCTTCATCACCTGCTTCCCATCGACGCAACATGTCTTGAGCTTCTAATAATATTGGTGCATTTTTTTTAGCATCTTCATCAGATTGGCCTTCTGCTATTAGTTGTTCAATTTCTTTTTTATACGCTTTATCAAACTTCACATAGTAATTCCCTACCAGTTTGTCGCCTTTTTGTCCGGTAGACTCAGGCGTTTCTCCATTGCCATAACGTTGCCATGCCAGCATGCTTTTACAAATATGAATCCCACGGTCGTTGATGACCTGAGTTTTATACACCTTCTTCCCTGATGCTTTCAAGATCTCTGCAACACTATAACCTAGCAGTACATTTCTAACATGACCTAAATGTAGGGGCTTATTAGTATTGGGAGACGAATACTCTACCATAACCGCGTTATCTGAAATAGTATCAGAAAACCCATAAGTAGCATTTGTTCTTATACTGTTAAACACTTTAAGGTAATATGCATCCTCTATCTCCAGATTCAAAAATCCTTTTACCACATTAAATGCTTTTACTTCATTAACATGATCTGTTAGATATGCTCCAAGTTGTTCTCCAATGACCACAGGATTACCCTTAACCACACGCAACATTGGAAATACGACTATAGTAATATCTCCAGCAAACTCTTTACGGGTCGCCTGAAATTCTACCGATTCCAACTCTGCTCCAAACAATGATTTCATTGCTGTTTTTGCTTCTAATTCTATAGTCTTTTGAAGATTCATTATGGTTTTACTTTACTGTAACAATAGCTTTATAAACGCCTGCAAAGATAGCAGTTTTATTGTTTTATTAAGATTTTGTATTTGCTTAATTTGTTACCTTTAATTGGTCATAAATCAATCAAAAAATGGAACGACAAGAACACTTAATGAGAGGTATTCCCGTTTTGGCATCTTTAAACATCAAAGCCACAGTAGATTTTTACAAAAACAAACTGGGTTTCAATCGTGTAGGGTATTTAGATGACAACTATGCTGTGATAGCCCGCGATAAGTTTGTTGTACACTTTTGGAAATGTAACGACAAAATTCATCCGGAAAACACCAGCTGCTATGTCGATGTTGAACATATCGATACACTTTTTGAAGAACTGAAACCATTTGGAGTTATCCATCCCAACGGTTCACTCGAAGACAAACCCTGGGGAATGCGCGAATTTGCTATTCTTGACAATGATGGAAATATGATTAAATTTGGACAAGCATTATAAGTTTTGAAGTATAGGGTATTCTCATTTTTAAGATTAGGATTAATATTGGCACTATGGTCATGTAATTCTTCGGATGATACCGACTCCGGTAATGGCACTGAACGCTCGTTTTACAAAGGCATGGACCTTTCTTTTCAAAGCGAATTACAAGATTACAACATTGACTACAAGGATAGCAATGGAAATGGTGTTAATTTACTAGATCTTGTAAAGAATAATGGCGTCAATTTGGTTAGGCTTAGGTTGTGGCACACATCACAGAATGGTGAAAATGGCATCGAAGATGTTAAAACTTATGCGCAACGTTTAACAGCCAAAGGGTTTGATTTTTTACTTGACTTTCATTATTCGGACTATTGGGCAGACCCTGCCAATCAAACACCTCCGGCCGCATGGCAAAATCTAAGTCTCCAAGACCTTAAAACTGCCATATACGACTACACACTTGATGTTTTGCAACAGCTTAAAGCTCAAAATACCTTACCAAATATCGTACAAATTGGCAACGAGACCGATAGTGGATTTTTATGGAACTACGGTAGAGTCTGGGGCGATTTTGATAACAATTGGAGTAACTACGCCGCTCTCGTTAAAGAGGCCGTGAGAGCTGTAAAATCTGTAGATGACACTAACGAAATAAAGATTATGCTGCACGTGAGCAACCTCAGCAATGCTAAATTCTTCTTTGAAGAACTGATTCCCTATGAGGTTAATTTTGATATTATTGGTCTTTCTTACTATCCGCAATTCCATACTAAGAATTTGAATGAAGTAAGGTCAAAGCTTAACGAATTGGCATTGACTTTTGATCAAGATATTTTAATGACAGAAGTCGCATACCCATTTACTTTAACATGGAATGATAATCTTACCAATTTTATAGGAGATTCGAGTCAAACATTAACAGAATTCCCACCTACTCCTGAAGGTCAAAAAGCATACTTGGAATGGTTAGTAACGACTCTAAAAAATATTCCAAACAATAAAGGTTTAGGGTTTTGCTATTGGGCACCCGACTGGGTGGCTTTTCCGGGTAATGAGGCTACCTCAACACAGGGTTCTTCCTGGGAAAATCAATGTTTATTTGACTTTGATTTTAAAGCATTACCAGCTTTAAACACCTTTAAAAACAACTAGCTGTTAATCAGACAAATACAATAAAAATGCCGTTTATCGATAAACGTGTAGTTTTTCTATGATTTTTACCGTTAATCGATACATCATTTTTTTTGTGAATTTCATCCATCATTTTATCTAATTTATTGGTAGTAAATCCTATAAATTAGCATTTTCAGGAGCATTTAGCCATTTTTGATTAGCTATTAATCAATGTCCCAAAACGTTAATGAGGCTTAATAATCGAACATTAACCACGTTGTTATTGTTTTGTGTGAACTTAATGCTTTCCCTCACAGCAATTCAGAATCACCACAACATTACAATTCGTTTTAACGCTAAACTGAGATGAAACAGTTAATAACATTAGCTGCTTGTATTCTCTCTCTTTTCATGTTTGCACAAAATGAAAAGATAGATAGTCTTACCGTACAGTTAGCGTATCAAAACCAGGACTCCACAAAAGTGGATACATCATTGATGCTTATTAGCGAACTCTACGATGCTCAAGATTACAAGAAAGCACTATTGTTTATTAACCAAACCGTTCAATTATCTAAACAGCTTAATTACATTAAAGGCTTAGCAGAAAGTAATTATTACAAAGCCTTAATCTATTCTGAAAGAGATGATTATTACAATGCTATAGATAATTACAATAAATCCCGAAAGTATTATCAGCAAATTAATGACACTTTAGGCATTGCAAAAGTGAGTAATAGTATAGGGCTTATTGAAATCAAACGGGGTAATTATGTGGTTGGTCTTCAAAACTCCTTATCTGCTATCGATATCTTTGAAGAACTGAATTTAAGAGATGAGCTCAGTAAAGCGTATAACAATTTGGCCGAAGCTTATTTTAAAACCAATCAGATTGATAAGGCTTTAGATTTTAATGTTAAAGCATTAGACGTTAGAGAAAAACTAAAGGATAGTACTGGTATAAAACGGTCTACAAAAAATATTGCATTGCTATACTCTATGCGAAAAGAACACCGTAAAGCCATTGAATATTATGAGAAAGTACTCCATTTGTTAAATCCTGAAACCGATCAGGAATTACGTGGTGAGATTTTACCAAGAATTGGTAGCGAATACCTGCAGTTTAAAGATTATGAAAAAGCTGCTGAGTATCTGGTAGATGGCTTAAAGTATAATCGCAAACAAAAAAATGATGAAGGCATCTTAAGATCGCTTAATGCTATCGGAAAGCTCAACCTACAACAAAACAAAGTAAAGCTGGCCGAAATTCAACTTGACGAGGCTTATAATATTGCCCAGAAGATCGATAACAAAACTGAGCTTTTGGAAAATTATAAACTTCATGTAGCATTAGATTCGACCAGAGGTTATTTTCAGAATGCATTTTTTTGGCAGAATAAGTATTACGATCTTAAAGAAGATCTGGAAAAAGTAGATCAGCCAAAAATTCCAACGCATATTGAAGAAATAGATCTCACTGAAAGTCTTGGGCATGGTGAAGCTACTAATACAGTTAATAACACTGACGATCCTTCAAAACAGGATAGTGTATTAAAATCAAAACCTTTTCTTATATACGGGCTCATTGCAGGTTTAGCCATAGCACTTACTTTATTATTAATTAATGTTTTAAGTTCACGAAATTCTAAGGTCAAAATTGCCGAGTTGAAAGAAAAAAATGAGCAAGAACGTCTAAGGAATGAAGCCATATTAGAGCAAACACATCATTTGGAAGAAGTCAATCAGGTAAAAGATAAACTGTTCTCTATAGTATCTCATGACCTTAAAGATTCCATATCCTCAATTAAAGCTTTTTTAGACCTGCTTAAAGAAGACAGTATTTCTAAAGAAGAATTCAATGACCTTATCCCCGAACTGAGTGAAAATGCTAACAATGCTTCTTCGCTGCTTTTCAATTTATTGAACTGGTCCAAATCTCAAATGCAAAACTTAGAGCCTAAGCCTGAACTCTTCAATATTCAAGATGTTTTTCATAGTAAAATAGCTTTAGTAGAACAAAAGGTAGATGATAAACGTATTGTTATGATTGATGAATCACAACGCGATTTTGTGTATGCTGACAAAAGTATGGTTGAGATCGTCATACAAAACCTTATTACCAATGCCGTTAAGTTTAGCCGAATTGGTGATGTCATCACAGTTTCTAATCAGGATCACAACGGTAAATCTTTAATATGTGTTGAAGATACGGGTGTAGGTATCTCCAGAGAAAATCTGGATAAACTCTTCAAAACGAATAATACCTTTACCACTATAGGTACCAAAAACGAGAAAGGTACCGGATTGGGATTAAGCATCTGTAAAGACCTAGTAGAACTCAATGAAGGTAAAATTTGGGTAGAGAGCACAGAGAATGTTGGTAGTAAATTCTATGTAGAATTACCAAAAGCGGCGCCTTCTGCTTAATTTATTTATTATATTTAGTCAAAATATAATTCTTATGAAACGCTACATCTTCCTATTATTTATAATAGCATTAATTACCAGTTGTAAAAATGACACAAAAGCCTCCGAATCTAATGCTTCGTCATCTGAAACCAATGAAAAAACAGATACGGAACTTGCGGAGCTTTTTAGCATTATGAAAGGATCTTACAATTCGGAAGTACAAGCTCAAGTTGATTCTTCTTACTATAACATTTCCTTACATATGTATCCTATTTGGAAAGATAAAGGCAATTATCTTTATGTAGAACAAGCACTAAACAGTATGCAGGATAGACCTTATCGTCAGCGTATCTACGAGGTAACAAGGCTTTCAGATAGCACATTTAGTTCTGCAATTTATAAATTGCCTGTAGATTCTGTTTGGATTGGCAAATGGAAAACGCCTAAGGCTTTCGATAGCATATCATTACAAGACATCACATTAAAAGACGGTTGCGAGGTCATCTTAAAACGTGTGGGGGCCAATCATTATATTGGTGAAACAGGTGTAAACACTTGTGAGAGCACACTTAGAGGAGCATCTTATGCAACCAGTGAAGTTGAAATTCTGGAAGATAAGATCATCTCGTGGGACAGAGGTTTTGATGAGAATGGTCAACACATATGGGGCGCTGAAAAAGGCGGTTACATTTTCAATAAACTCGATTAAGCTTCTGGCAAGAATACTTCTGCCATCATACAACGTGCACTGCCACCGCCACAAGCTTCGATAGTATCGAGAGAACTTGACAATATTTTAGAATGCTTTTCTATGACTGAGATTTGAGATGGTGTTAAACTGTCGTATGCTGCCTGACTCATAATAAGATAAGGTTCATTATTACGGCCTTTAACCTGAAGCATATTTCCGGCAAATGTATTGACCTGAGCTTCCGTTATGGCTATTACCTCTTTACCACTCGCTTTTAGATGTTTAAGAACTAACTTTCGCTCACTTTTATCGTCAATACAATCTAAGCATATCACAGCAAAAGTCTCTCCCAGGCACATCATTACATTGGTATGATAAATTGGTAAACGCTGGTCGTTCACAGTTTGGTATGCGGTAAATACCACAGGAGTATATTCAAAATCCTCACAAAACTCTATAAACAAACCCTCATCTGCTCTTGGTGATAATGCACAATACGCTATTCGATTTACTCGATCCAACAAAACACTACCTGTTCCTTCTAAAAACACATCTTCATCTTCAGCACTCGTATAATCCACAACATGTGCTATGGTATAACCCTCAGATTCAATAGTTTCTAAAATATCTTCCCGACGTTCTAAACGTCTGTTTTCTGCATACATAGGAAACAATCCAACGGTACCATTTTCATGAAATGAGATCCAGTTATTAGGAAAAATAGAATCGGGCGTATCGTGTTCCTTAGTATCATTAACCACAATAACATGAACGCCAATACTTCTCAAACGTTCTACATAGGCATCAAATTCCTGCTGTGCTTTTGTATTAACAGTTTCGGGTAATAAATCATCCAGAACTTTTTGGTAGTAATTGTTTACGGCCGTTTGTTCGTTCATCCTGAAACCTATAGGACGTATCATTAAAATCGTATTGGTAATTTGTTGCATTTGCTTTCTTAAAAGGGCTTATTTGAACGCGTAAAGTTATTCTTTTTTATATTCAAAACAATACCTAAAATTTACTGATTTTTTAACCAATGTAAGGCGGCTTCCCGTGAATCAAAAAGTTCAATATTCCAATCATTTTCGCGATTGATATTAATAACAATTTCTGTAGCCATTGCAGTAATGTGAGAATGGATTACAACAGCAATTGCCTTAATAGCACTTAAGTTGGCTATAGACTTTTGAGCTTCAAAATCATAGGTATACGAATGCTTTTTGTTGATTAACAAAAAGATGGGAGCCTCCAAATGGGAAAGTAAAAAATCATGATATGCATCAACCATGGTTTTGTTCATTACAATACCATCATTAATGATAACTTCGGCGAAATGGGGCTCCAATATGGTTATATTTCCAAAATCAAGTTGAAATGTATTCACATTGGTAATTATGCTTAAATTTAGCTAAAATTTTCATATGAAAAAACTCTTTTTTCTTCTTATCATTCTATCTTCATGTACTTCAGGTGATAAGAAATCTCAAAACAATTTTATCACTGTTTTTGAGGAGAGTCAGGGTACCGAGACGGCTACTTACGAACAAACCATACAATATTATAAGGATCTGGCTGAGACCTATGCCCAAATTTCGATACTAGCCTTTGGAGAAACAGATGCAGGGGAACCGTTGCACCTGGTAACGTATAATCCTGACGCTACTTTTGATTTCAAATCTATTAGAGATAATAAACGTGTACTCCTGATCAATAATGGTATTCATCCCGGAGAATCTGACGGTATTGATGCGACCATGATGATGTTCAGAGATTTGGCACAAGGCAATATACCAACACCGCAACATACTGTTATTGCAACCATTCCTGTATATAATGTTGGTGGTAGCCTCAATAGGAATTCCACAACACGTACCAATCAAAATGGTCCTAAATCGTATGGCTTTAGAGGTAATGCTCGTAATTATGACCTTAACAGAGACTTTATTAAATGCGATACTAAAAATGCAAAAACGTTCAGCAAGCTATTTCATAGGGTACAGCCTGATGTGTTTATTGATAACCATGTAAGTAATGGTGCTGACTACCAGTACACATTAACACACTTATTCACACAACACAATAAATTGGGTGGTACTTTAGGACAGTATTTGCACACTGAAATGATGCCACGACTAGAAAATAAACTCGCTGAAAAGCATTGGGACATTACACCATATGTCAATGTATTTAATCGACCTCCTGAATTAGGGTTCTCTCAATTTATGGATTCACCAAGATATTCTACCGGTTACACAACACTATTCAATACTTTGGGTATGATGGTTGAAACCCACATGCTAAAGCCTTATAAACAACGTGTAGAAGGCACATATGAACTAATGAAAAGCATGATAGAGATCATTGAAACCGACAGTGATCGTATCAGAGCTTTAAGACAAGCTTCTAAGGAAAGTTATACTGTAAATAACCGCTATCCATTAAGTTGGCGTATTGACACTACCAAAAATAGCACCCTCCAATTCAAAGGCTATGAGAGTGAGAACATTCCGAGTGAAATTACGGGACGTGAACGGCTAAAGTTTGATACCTCAAAACCTTTTACCAAAGCGGTAACCTATCAGAATTATTTTAAACCCAATATAGAAGTCACTATCCCTAAAGCTTATATCATACCTCAAGGTTGGCATAACATCATTGAACGTTTAAAACTGAATGGTGTGACCATGTCACCTTTGAAAAAAGACAGTACGATCACTGTACAATCGTATAAGATAGATGATTACGATACTCGAAGAAATGCTTATGAGGGTCATTATTTACATTATAATACAAAAATTTCTGCTTCTGAGATAACTCTTGGGTTCAAGGCAGGGGACCTTATTGCATATACCGATCAAAATGCTGTGAGGTATTTATTGGAAACTCTGGAACCTGAAGCGCCGGATTCGTTTTTTAACTGGAATTTTTTCGACACTATTTTACAACAAAAAGAAGGGTTTTCACCTTATGTTTGGGAAGATAAGGCACTGGAACTATTAAAAAACAACCCTAATCTAAACGTAGAATTCGAGCGAAAAAAGCAAGCAGACTCATCATTTAGCAGCAATTGGTTTGCCCAACTGGACTGGCTACATAAGCACAGCCCAAATTATGAGAAAGCCCATTTACAATACCCTGTATATAGATTGAAGTAAAAAAGCAATATTCAGTCAAGACTATCTAAAAAATAATTATTATACCAACAACTTTATATTAGCATAACTGTTTTCTAAAGCTTTTTGAGAAGCTTTTTCGTCTAACCAAGCGACTTTAGTAATGCCTTCTTTTTCTTGCGGATAAAGTTTGCCATTGAAGTCTGTGATCATTTCAAACCAATACGTAATCTTAATACGGTGGCGTCCATTTCTTTTAAAAATATGATATGTGGTTTGCATGGGTTTGGTTATGCTGAGTCCTTCTACACCGGTTTCTTCTTCAACTTCTCTTATGGCGGTTTCTTCTATAGACTCTTTGCGTTCGGCTTTACCTTTGGGCAGATCCCATTTATCATTTCTGTAAATGAACAACACCTCACCTTTGGTATTATAGACCTTACCACCACCAGCAACCACGTTTGGTAGTTTCTTCAAAAATGTCTTAATCAGGGTTTCCGGATTCTTGTCAATAAGATGGACTGCTTCGATTGAAGTCGTATTGAGCAACTTAATGATCTTGCCAATATTTGCAGATTCGAGCAAAAAGTTTTTAAACCCTTTTTCTTTTTCAATTGTTGTAGTCAAAACTATAGGCTTATCGCCTACAAATACTTTATACATCATTGATATAATTGATCATTCACTATTGTAAATGTATTCTTTTTTTGCATACACTATAAAGACTAAAAATTAATTTATAATAAAAATTATCAACGCTGTAAAATTGATTAATTTTGCAAAATGATTTTCAATAAAGAAACCGCTAAAAAAACTGCAGAGCTTTTGCTACAGGTCAATGCAATTAAATTACAACCTGATGAACCTTTTACATGGGCATCTGGCTGGAAGTCCCCTATTTATTGTGACAATAGGATTATACTATCGTTTCCGGCCATAAGAAACTATGTCAGGTCTGCCATGGCCAATCATATCGAACAGCATTATGGTAAACCCGATGTCATAGCTGGTGTTGCTACAGGAGCTATAGGTATTGGCGCTTTGGTAGCAGAGCATTTAGGCCTCCCATTTGTATATGTCCGTCCGGAAGCTAAAAAGCATGGCCGTCAAAATCAAATTGAAGGCTATATCGAAAAAGGACAAAGTGTTGTGGTTATTGAAGACCTCATCAGCACAGGAAAAAGCAGTTTAAACGCTGTTAATGCGCTCAAGGAAGCCGAAGTCAATGTCAAAGGTATGGTCGCAATTTTTTCTTATGGATTTGATATTGCTAAATCTAATTTTTCTGATGCAGGCGTTGAATTATATACGTTGGGCAATTATGAAAACTTATTAGAACAAGCTCTGGATACCAACTATATTACCACTCAGCAACAAGACATTTTAGCACGTTGGAATGCCAATCCCAGTGAATGGAATGCAAATTGATAGCATGACATTATAAATGATAAATTATGAATTTAGAATCACCAAAAGTAAACATCGATAAATCCGCAGAAGACACATTTAATTTCCTATCGGATGTGAAGAATTTTGAGCAACTTATGCCTGAAAACATCAGTAAGTTTGAAGTTTTGGAAGCGGATAAGTTTTTATTTGCATTAAAAGGTATGCCGGAAATTGTACTAAAAAAGAAGGAAGCCATACCACATCAAAAAATTGTTCTTGGAGCTGCAGGTGGTAAACTGGATTTTTCTTTGACAGGTACGATTACTGAAATTGACAGTACCAAAAGTGAAGTGCAATTGGCTTTTGAAGGCGATTTCAATCCAATGATGGCTATGATGATCAAAGGTCCTATTAGTAAATTTATAGAAACTCTGGCATCTAATATGCCTAAAGCTGTCTAATACATCAGTTGTATTTCTTTAAGGTCATAAGTGTTGATATTATTATCTTCAACCATTACCTGTAGTTTACCATCTTCAGTAACGCCTTTGATATAACCTGTGAATTGTTCACCCGAGGCATCAACAAAGGTTGATGGTTTTTCGCGTCTGAACATTAAAGATTCGTATTCTTTTTTAAGGTCTTTAAAACGTTTATGCTCCAGCAGTTTGAAATAATATTGTAATTGCCTTAATACAACAGCCAACACTTCGTCAATATCATAAACTACTCCGGTTAATAATTGCATTGAAGCTGCCGTTGGTAAGTTTTCAAAATATTTTTGATTGACATTAAGGCCAATTCCAATAATACACCCCTGCAAACGCTGTTGTTTTATGACATTTTCGATAAGAATCCCTGCAATTTTTTTATTTGCTGACAAAATGTCGTTAGGCCATTTGATATGTAACTGAGGAATATAGAACTGTCCTAAAGCTTTACAAATGGCTAATGAAGTGGCCATACTGATGTAGAACTGCTGTTCAATTCTTATAAACTGGACGCTCTTAAACACACTAGCTGTAAGGTTTTTAGACGGTTGAGATTGCCAGTTTGTACCCATTTGACCTCTGCCTTTAGTTTGCGAATTTGCAACCACAGTTGTATAATCCTCGAGTACAGTCTCCATGCTCAAGGTTTTTAAGTAAGCATTAGTAGAATCAATGGCATTAAGTTTGATAATATGCATATAAACAGCTAAGTGTATTTTATGGTTTTCTTATGACGAATAGCGGTTACAAGAACTAAAAAAATAATAACTTTGCATAAATTTAAACCAATTTAATGACGAAAGAAAATAGTAATGCAGACCAATTAATAACTTCCATATTAAGCGGTATTGAAGATGTCAAAGGAAAAGAAATAACAATATTAGATCTACGAGAAATAGAAAACACGGTTTGTGATTACTTTATCATTTGTGAAGGTACTTCAAACACTCAGGTTAACGCCATAGTCAATTCCATTCAAAAGAAAGTCAGTAAAGTTCAGAAAGACAAGCCTTGGCATGTTGAAGGAACTGATAATGCAGAATGGGTACTTATAGACTATGTCAATGTTGTTGTCCATGTTTTCCAAAAACATATCAGAGACTATTACGATATTGAAAGTCTCTGGGGAGATGCAAAAACAACAGTCATTGAAACAAGTTACTAAACGATAAAATCTACCATGGCAAAAGACAATAAAAACCTAAATAAAAAACCTAAAATTAGTCCGTATTGGATTTACGGTATCATCATCGCAGTATTTCTATCCATTCAACTGTTTGGAAATGGTGCATTTCAGAATACGAAAGAGATAAAGACTTCTGAGTTTATTAAGTACCTCGAAGATGGGGATGTTAAAGAAGTCATCATCATTAGTAATACAAAAACCGCCAAAGTATATCTTACCAAAGAGGCTTTGGAAAAAGAGGCTCACAAAAACGCTAAACCATCCTCTATTATTCCTTCAACGTCTAAACTTCCTAACTACACGCTAAAGTTTGGAGATTTGCAAAACTTTGAGAATAGAATAGATACTATCATTAAAGACAAACATTTATCTACAACCAGAGACGCTGACATTGAGAATAATGCCTGGGGCGAATTTTTAATTTCCTTATTACCATTTATTCTGATTATTGGGGTTTGGATATTCATTATGAGACGTATGTCATCTGGAGCTGGTGGCGGTGCAGGTGGACAAATTTTCAATATAGGAAAATCTAAAGCCAAATTGTTTGATGAAAAAACAGATACCAAAACAACATTTAAAGATGTTGCTGGTTTAGAAGGTGCCAAAGAAGAAGTGCAAGAAATTGTAGACTTTTTAAAACACCCTGAAAAATACACCTCATTAGGAGGAAAAATACCCAAAGGTGCATTATTAGTAGGCCCTCCAGGGACAGGTAAAACTTTACTAGCAAAAGCCGTTGCCGGTGAAGCTAAAGTGCCTTTTTTCTCATTATCGGGTTCAGATTTCGTAGAAATGTTTGTTGGTGTTGGAGCTTCTCGTGTGAGAGACTTATTTAAACAAGCCAAGGAAAAATCGCCTTCCATAATCTTTATAGATGAAATTGATGCTATTGGTAGAGCTCGTGGTAAGAGCAATTTCTCAGGGTCTAACGATGAAAGAGAAAACACATTAAACCAGTTACTAACGGAGATGGATGGTTTTGGCACCAATACCAACGTTATTGTATTGGCGGCAACCAATAGAGCTGATGTTTTAGATAAAGCATTAATGCGTGCCGGACGTTTTGACAGACAAATTTTTGTTGATCTTCCGGATGTAAGAGAACGTAAAGAGATTTTTGAAGTGCACTTACGTCCGCTTAAGAAAGAAGAAACCTTAGATATTGACTTTTTAGCTAAACAGACGCCAGGATTTTCGGGTGCTGATATTGCCAATGTATGTAATGAAGCGGCTTTAATTGCTGCCAGAAAAGGTAAAAAAGCGGTAAACAAGCAGGACTTCCTGGATGCCGTAGATCGTATCGTAGGCGGATTAGAGAAAAAGAATAAAATCATTACTCCTGAAGAAAAAAGAGCAGTAGCTTTCCATGAGGCCGGTCATGCTACCGTAAGCTGGATGCTAGAGCATGCTGCACCTTTAGTAAAAGTGACTATTGTTCCAAGAGGTAGATCCTTAGGTGCCGCCTGGTACTTGCCTGAAGAACGTCTAATTGTAAGACCTGAGCAAATGCTAGATGAAATGTGCGCTGCTCTGGGAGGACGTGCAGCAGAGAAAGTCATCTTCGACAAGATCTCCACAGGAGCACTTAGTGATTTGGAAAAAGTGACCAAACAAGCCAGAGCTATGGTAACTATCTATGGTCTGAGTGATAAGGTAGGAAATCTAACCTATTACGATTCATCAGGGCAATCAGAGTATGGGTTTACAAAACCATATAGTGAGCAAACTGCTGAGCTTATCGATAAAGAAATTTCTAATATAATCGAAGAGCAATATCAGCGTGCTATTAATCTATTAGAAGAAAATAAAGATAAGCTTACCGAACTTGCAGAGGTATTACTTGATAAAGAAGTGATCTTTAAAGACAATTTGGAAAAGATTTTCGGAAAACGACCGTTCAAAAAAGATTCTTCAAATACAGATGAGGAAGAATAACGTATAAGATGGTTATCGAAAAAAGTAGATTTAACCTAGACAAAGGCGAAGTTTTTTTTATATTTGGTAGCATTGTTAAAAGAGCAAGATTAATAGCAATAACTGAATGAGCTTATTTAAAAAACTCTTTGGACTAAAATCTAACAAGTCCCAAGAACAAATTCCTAGTGCAGATCGTGGTAAATATATGCCAGATATTAAGCTGCCTGCTGATGAGCGCTTCACTATTAATTTTAAAGCTAATGGTGGTAAATTTCTGTATTGTGAAAACATGGATGAGATTCACCAAAACCTCAATGATATTTTAGATGAAAATAAATGGGCTGAAAAGCGTGTGCTCCTATACGATAATCGTCTAGAAGATCTCTTTAAATCTTTTGAGCTTAAGACAACAAAAAAAGTATCTGATAGCACTTACTTTTTAACGACTTGTGAGTATTTGATTTCCGATGATGGCTCTTTATTGATCTCATCCAATCAAATTGCAGAAAAAAAGTTAAAAGAATTGCCTTCTAATTTCATCGTGTATGCGACTACCAGTCAATTTGTTGAAAATATTGGTGAAGGCTTAAAAGGCATTAAAGAAAAGAATAAAGACAAGATCCCAACTAATATTACTACCATTAAACACTTTAATGCGTCAGATGACAGTGATTTTCTCTCCTACGGCAGTAGCTCGAAAAATCTGTACCTGCTTCTACTAGAAGATTTATAAATGAAAGAACTTGCAACAAGAGCCCTTTCCGGTATTCTTTACGTATCGTTGCTTATTATTTCCTTTTATTGGCAAAACGCCTTACTTTTACTATTATTTGTATTTGGCATTATCAGTTTGATGGAGTTCAATAAGCTCATTGGACTTAAAGGCCTTATACCTTATCTCATATTTGTTTTACTTTATTTTGGTTTTTGGTATTGGTGTTTGGTATATCATGCTGACTTAGGTACTGATGAAGCCATACAAATTTTACTGGTCATTACCATTTTTGTAAATCTCTTTTTGATTAAAGATCTTTTCTCAGAGAAAAAGATACCCTTATTTGTCACCAAACGATACATTACTACCACTTTTTATATCTCTAGTGGATTTATATTTATGTTGCTTATTACTAATTATAACAATGCTTATACGCCCTTCTTATTGTTAGGCGGTTTTATACTGGTATGGGTTAACGATAGCTTTGCTTATTTGGTGGGCAAAAATTTCGGAAAGCAAAAACTTTTCCCCCGAATATCTCCAAAAAAAACCGTTGAAGGTTTTTTAGGCGGCTTATTCTTTGCTTGTGTTTCAAGTTATTTCATTGCAGAATATACAGAAACTTTAAGCTTTACCAATTGGTTGATACTGGCCATAATTGTAAGTGTATTTGGTACGCTTGGGGATCTTATAGAATCTAAATTTAAAAGACAGGCTAATGTAAAAGACAGTGGTGTCATCATGCCAGGTCATGGGGGACTGCTAGACCGGTTGGATAGTATTATCTTTGCAGCACCATTTATTTATTTATTTTTAAGAATATTAAGTTATGTTTCATAAAGAAGGCCAAAAAATTATATTTATCTCACTGGTCATAGTGGCTATTACTTTTTTAGTTATTGATAAGTTTATTACTTTAGAATGGTTGAGAACCGGACTTATGATCGTCCTATTGATTTTTTTCATTCTAATTCTTCAATTTTTCAGAAACCCTAAACGATATACTCACCCCAACGACAAACATGCTTTATCGCCTGTAGATGGGAAGGTTGTGGTTATAGAAGAAGTTGCCGAGAACGAAGTTTTCAAGGACAAACGCATACAAGTATCCGTCTTTATGTCTCCACTAAATGTACATGTCACAAGATACCCTATAGGTGGCGCTATCACCTATAGCAAATATCACCCTGGTAAATATTTAGTAGCCTGGCATCCAAAAGCTAGTGAAGAAAATGAGCGTACTACAGTAGTTGTTGAAAACAATAGCTTTGGAAAAGTGCTTTACCGTCAAATTGCCGGTGCATTAGCCAAGCGTATTGTCAATTATGCCACAGTTAATGCTAAAGCTAAGCAAGGTGCTGATTCCGGGTTCATAAAGTTTGGTTCAAGAGTAGATTTATTTTTACCTTTAGATGCCGAGATAAAAGTACAACTCAACCAAAAAGTACGAGGCGGAGAAAGTGTAATTGCAGAAATGCCATGACCTCTGAAGAACTGGATATAGAATTTAAATCTGCTGTAGATAGGATTAACGATCATACAGAACCTTTTCCTGCTGATTTTTTATTGCGTCTTTATGCCTATTATAAAAAGGCGACTAACGATTATGGCAGACCTAGCAGTAGAAAGCCAATCATAAACGCATTTAAAACCAATGCTCTTTTTCAGGTAAAAGATGTGTCTCAGGATGAAGCCAAGCAAATATACATTGATCTCGTTAAAAATTATTTCTTATATCGTAAATAATCAATCTTATATATTATGCAATTAGGCGCTTTTTCTGTAAGTCTCAATGTCAAAGATCTTAATACCTCAAAAACATTTTATGAAGCTTTAGGGTTTTCTGTTTTTGCCGGTTCTTTTGAACAGCAATATCTCATTATGAAAAATGGGAATGCATTGATTGGTCTATTTCAAGGCATGTTTGAAAAAAATATCTTAACCTTTAATCCGGGTTGGGATGAAAATGCTTCAACTTTAGAAAAATTCGATGATGTAAGAGCTATTCAAAACCATCTAAAATCTAAAGGCTTATCCTTAGAATCTGAAACTGATCCGGAAGCAAATGGTCCCGGTAGTATTGTACTTATGGATCCTGATGGCAATCCTGTGCTCATCGATCAGCACATATAAATACCATTATTTATTAGTCTCTTATCAGTGGTAAGGTAGAACACCTAAGCAGACCTTCTTGCTTTGCAATCTCAGCATAAGGAACTTCTTCTACTGTAAATCCATGTTCTCTAAGCCAATGATTTAACCTTGTGAAATGTTTCTCAGAAATAATAACATTTTCAGAAATGGAAAAAATATTACTGTTCATATGATACATTTCCTCTTTTGTAATTTCGAAGATATTTTCTGCTCCAAAAAAATCAACCAGCCATTCGTATTCACTCGCTACTAAAAATCCGTTTTTATGTATAATCGCTTTGTCCTTTCCTATAGGTTGAAAACAACAATCTAAATGCAACGCATTCTCTTTTGGGTCGGTATTGGACTTTCTGAGCTCAAAGGATTTTACAGTTTTATGAGGAAACAATTCCTGAATGGCTATTACAGCATCCATATTGGTCCGCGCTGTAATATAATCTGGGTAATCTTCTCCTGAATATGTTCCTATAAAAATATAGTCGTTCCATGGCATAACATCACCACCTTCAACATGACATTCTTCGGGTAATTCAATAACATGGTCTGCTCCTACCGCATCGGTAACGTGCTGAATGGCACGATACTCCCTATCTCTATCCGGAAGGATGTTAGCCTTTATTAATTTATCTTCTATAACAAAAGCAATATCTCTGGAAAATATCTGATTATAGTCTTTAATAACCTCAGGTCTGTATACCTCAACATCATACTTTTTAAGTACTTCTGCTACGGCCTGCATTTCTTTGGTCATGTCTTCTTCTATAGGATAAGTTCCTGCTAATACATGTTGCTTACTTTTAGGGTCATAGCAATCTTCAACAGATGGTGTTGGTCCATTACTTTCAGCAGTTCCTAAAACTACTGCTCTTAATCTCGAAGTTTCATTTTTGATATTAAGCTTCATAAAATAGTTCACATAAAAAAGCCTCATATATCTATGAAGCTTTTTTAATAGTATTGTGGTATTTATCTATTATCAATTGTTTTAAATTCCCTGTATGTTTCACCAACATATAACTGTCTTGGGCGACCAATTGGTTCTTTTTTCAAGCGCATTTCTCTCCATTGAGCAATCCATCCTGGCAAACGTCCTAGTGCAAACATCACTGTAAACATTTCTACCGGAATACCCATAGCTCTGTAAATGATTCCTGAATAGAAGTCTACATTAGGGTAAAGCTTTCTATCTACAAAATACTGATCTTCTAAAGCTTCTTTTTCTAGACCTTTAGCAATGTCAAGTATTGGATCTTCAATACCTAAGTCTCCCAAAACCTGATCGGCAGCTTTCTTAATGATACGTGCTCTAGGATCAAAATTCTTATAAACTCTATGTCCAAATCCCATAAGCCTGAAAGGATCGTTTTTATCTTTAGCTTTAGCCATGTATTTTTTAGTATCGCCACCATCTTCTCTAATGGCCTCCAACATTTCTAAAACGGCTTGATTAGCGCCACCGTGTAACGGTCCCCATAAGGCAGAAATACCTGCTGATAATGACACAAATAATCCTGCATGTGAAGATCCTGTAATTCTTACTGTCGAGGTTGAGCAATTTTGTTCATGATCGGCATGAAGAATCAACAATTTATCTAAAGCATCAACAACTACAGGGTTTTGCGTGTATTCTTCATTTGGCTTCTTGAACATCATTTTAAGAACATTCTCAACATAACCTAATGAATTATCACCATAATCTAATGGTAAGCCCTGCTTCTTACGCATAGCCCATGCTACTAATACCGGAAATTTACCCATTATACGTACTATAGCATTGTACATGGCTTCTTCAGAATCTATATTAACTGATGACGGGTTAAATGCTGTTAATGCACTTGTTAATGATGACAAAACACCCATAGGATGTGCAGATTTTGGAAAAGCATCTAATATCTTTTTAACATCGTCATCCACTACAGAATGTGATTTGATATCATTCTGGAATTTTTCAAGTTGCTCTTCATTAGGCAGCTCTCCAAATATTAACAAATAAGCTACTTCAAGGAAATCGGCTTTTTCTGCCAACTCTTCTATCGAATATCCTCTATATCTTAAAATCCCTTTCTCACCATCTAAAAACGTAATTGCACTTTCACAACTTCCCGTATTCTTATATCCCGGGTCTATAGTAATAACACCATTTGTAGCACCTCTAAGCGCTTTGACGTCTATTGCAACTTCTTTCTCTGTCCCATGAATTACCGGGAATTCGTATTTCTCACCATTAATTTCTAATGTAGCTTTATCTGACATATATTCTATTTGATTTTGTGAATTTTTAAGGATTGTAAATTTACAAAATATCAAACGATTTCGGAAGAAGATTTATAACGCTTTTAACAATAATATCATAGATAAAAAAGATACCTTTAAATCATTAATATCATAAAAGCCCTATCTAAAATCCAGATAGGGCTCTTGTATGCACTAACTTAATTATACTACTATTCTTTGAGCACTTTGAAAACAGCTGATCCCTTTTCTGTTTTTACTTTAATAAAGTAAATACCTGTTCTATAACTAGAGATATCAAAACTATGCTCTATACTTTTGTTTATTATGGTTTGAATTATTCGTCCCTGAGCATCATAAACTTCTATAGATCCCATCAAATGTTTTGATCCTATATTGATCTTATCCGTTACTGGATTAGGGTATATGGTTACGTTGATATCTTTATCGTATTCATCCACTGATAAACTTTGAAATACTGTACCGGCATCATCAGTTGCTATTGGGAAACTATAATCAAAATGTATATCTGCTTGTTTTGAAACCACTTCACCCGATTGCACATTTCCTGACGTTCTAACTCTTAATAGAATATTTCCATGCCCACCACTGGCATTAAGGTTTACGCCTTCAAAAATAAATTTCACAATATTGTTTTCTATTCTGACTTCAACATCATGTGAGGCATTTAGAATTCTTAAGGTATTAAGATCAAAATTTGCGGTGTCTACCTCTATAACAATGACAATATTTTCTGCTATTTCAGCACCTGTGTTTTCAAAATTAATGATGTAATGTAAAAATGTACCTATATCTGTGGTTGGTAATATACCGCCTTGAATACAGGTAATACTGTTAGGGCTATATGAAGCAACAACCGTCTGACTGTATTCAAAACTGTTGTCTTCCTCTGTTTCATCACCTGCAACAGGGTTTATTATGGCGTTAAAATTAAGCTGATCACCAATATTTATTGCAGGAGTATCTGTTGAGCTATTGACATTTAAAGTCACATATATACTTCTATTCTCAAAAGGTAATAAATCGTTATAACTCCAGATTAAACTTCCATTAGATTGTGTATCGGGTAATGCCGTTGCAGATACAAAGTCTAAAACGGTTTCGTCATATGAAAACTCTACACTTCCTGACAGGGTTTGATTCCCTTTATTTTTATACACAACCTGATACACTGCATCAAATCCCGGACGTGCAAACTCTATTGGTGCTATGACAACTTCAACGTCATTACGCACACCGTTTGCCGTGATACAAAAATCTTGAGTCGCTATATTATTGTCATCATTTGCAAAAGGAATGCTAATCGTATTTGGTGAAATATCGAACCAGGAAGGATTTTCTACATTTGGTGTTACATCAAAATCTCCTGCTTCAGTAAAAAAACGATAATCACCGTTAGGACTCGTAAATGTTGCGCCTGTATCGGCACCATCATTTATATCAATTCTTATATGTGGCTGAGGCATATCGTTTATATCGCACCCATTACTATTTAAATCGTAGATGATCTTTCCTGTTATGGTATTAAAATCACCACCGGGAGTAAAAGTACAGAATGAGCTCACTACTGTAGAAACATCAGCTAGTGCCTGTAGTGTGGTTATCTGTCCCTCATCTGCACATATGAATGCCAGATTAGAATTATTAGAAAAATCTACTATCGATTCTATGGAACCGTTTTTTAAGAATAGCTCTGTTAATTGATTATTGGTACAGGAAAAATCTTGTAATGCTATATTATTATTTAAGTCTAAACTCGTCAATTGATTATCTGAACAATTTAACCCACCAATATTTACATTTTGAGATAGATCTAAATCCGTTAAGAGGTTATCCTGACATCGAAGCAATGTCATAAGTGTATTGCTTGAAACATCTAAATCTGTCAGTTGATTTTCATTACATCGTAATGCTGTTAGATCTGTATTTTGTGATACATCTAATGTAGATAGTTGATTATTAGCACAATTTAAAATTCTTAGTGCCACATTTTGAGATACATCCAAACCTGTGATTTGATTGTCTTCACAACTCAAAACTTCAATATTAAGATTCTGTGATATGTCTAATGTGGTCAATTGGTTAGACTGGCAATTCAAACTCTCTATATTGAGAAATGCTTCAATTCCTGTTAAATCGGCAATATTGGCATTATTGACCGTCAGTGCAGTAACTGCTGTGGCTTCAAAAGATTGAATATTTCCACTGCTATTTGTATCAACGCCATTAGCAATTAGTCGTGCCAAAAAATTAGCATCAGGGATATTGACAACATCTTCGCTCACAATAATATCAAAACTTTCAATCGCTACACAGTTATTATCATTAAACCTCACAGACACATACATTGTTTGTAAATTAGCAACAATATTAGTGTAGATAGTGGGAGCAGAATTAACCATAGCTTCCGCTTCAAATAGAGTCTCATAATATGTAATGGATACTTCCGCTGGATTAATTCCATTTAAAAGTGTGCTTTCTACCTCTGTTAAATCGAATGTAGCCACCCCTGTAAATGGATATTGGTAAACAATCAAATCAGGTGGTTGAACGATATCTGGAGGTAAGGCTACAATAATATCAAAATTAGTAATTGCAAAATTAGTAACATCCGCATTTTCCCATACACGAGCATATATGGTTTGCGGCGTTTCTGTATTGCTATAATTGGTTGGGTTCGCTATTTCATCGGTATTGTTCTGAGCATCAGTTTGCGATTCAAAATATCTTATGGTGTACAATGATGGATTCAATCCGTTTAACAACTCCGGAGCTGTTACTGTTAAATCAAAAACTGCAGTATTGGAGTCACTACATAGCAGAAGATTTGGTGGTTGAACTATATTGGGTTGGGCAAATAATGCTCCTGTAATTAAGAGGATTATAAATGGAATTTTTTTCATGACGATTTTCTTTATTATAAAAGTAATGAGGTCTTATTATTTTTTAAGTGGTCAATGAGTAAATCAAGGTTTTGACTTAGAATTCGATTTCAAACAAAAAATCTATATCGTTTTTAGTATTTCTTGTAAGCGCTCTTTTTTTCGTTGAGAGATTGGTAAATGGCTATTGTCTTCCATGATCACATAACCACCATCACTTTTTATATATGACTTCATATACTTTAAATTAATAAGATGCGATTGGTGTATGCGTTCAAACCCATGCTCAGTGAGTAATTCTTCATACTCTTTTAAAGTTTTCGATATTAATACCGTTTTACTGTTTTTGATGTAAAACCGGGTATAATTATCTTCACTTTCGCATCGGATAATATCGCTGATATTAAATAAGTGTATTCCGTCAGATGTGGACAAAGCTATTCGTTTAAAGTTATCGACCTTCTTTCTAATATTCTCTAATAGCAAGTCAATGTGTGCGTAATCATTAGTTTTCTCCAGAACAGCTTCTATTTTTTCGATCACCTTTTGTAATTCCTCAGGATCGACCGGTTTTAATAAGAAATCCAGCGCACTAAATCTAAAAGCTTTAATGGCATATTGTTCATAAGCTGTTATAAAAACTATATTAGACTTTATAGCTCCATTTTTTTTGGTTAACTGCTCCAAAATATCAAAACCTGTTCCATCATTCAATTGTATGTCTAAAAACACAACTTCCGGTTTCAGTCTATCTATTATCTCTATGCCTGTTGCGACACTATCGGCTTCACCAATAATATCTATATTTGGTGCAAAGCGCTCCAGCATTTTCTTTGTACCTTCTCTAAGGTTTTTATCGTCGTCTACCAAAATGGCTGTTATCATTTTCTGAAACTATTAAATTAAACACTTACTGTTGTTCGGGTTTCTAAATACTGTAATGGCAATTTCAACGCTACTTTAGTGCCTCGTACCTCACCATTATTGTTTATTTCATTTAAAGTTACTGTTGCTTCCTGAGATGTGGAGGAAGAGATCATCTCAAGACGTTTTTTTATAATATCTAATGCCATTGATTTATGTGCTACAACAGAATGCTCTTTATTTTTTTTTGAAGTTGTAATGCCCATACCATCATCTACAATTATACACATTAAGGCATCATCTCTTAATGAAAAATCCACACTTACATGACCTTTGCTCTTTTTAGGAATTATACCGTGTATAATGGCATTTTCTACAAACGGTTGTACCAATAATGGTGGTAAAGCTACATCATCTTCTATGTCTTTATCTTTGGTAATACTGAAATCAAATCCATGATCAAAACGCAGTTGCTCTAACTCCAGATAGTTCTGTAGACTTTCCATTTCTTTATCTATAGGAATAAGTGATTCTTTAGAATACTCTAAAGTTAACCGCATCAATTTGGAAAATTTAGATAAGTATTTAATTGCCGAGTCTGTACCATTTTGAACTATAAAACTTGATATGGAACCTAGACAATTAAATACGAAATGAGGATTCATTTGTAAGTGTAATGCTTTTTGTTCATATTCTGCTAACTCTTTCTGAAGTGTTAATCTCTTTTTTAGCTGTGTTCTGTTATAAACTAAAAACCCCATTCCAAATAATAAAAACAGTATAAGTGTCCCAAAAAGAAATTTCGTTTGGGTACTTTTTGTCTCTTGTTGCATTAGCAATTCTTTCTTTTCATTTTCTTCTTTTTGGAGCAACTCTTTCTTTTCAAATTCGTAATTCATTGAAGCTTCAATAGACTTTCTAATGGCTTTTTCATTTACCAAACTGTCTTTAATAATACTATGCTTTTTAAAATGTATTAAGGCCAAATCGGAATTGTTCATTTTACTGTAAATATCACTTAATAGCTTTTCTGCAATAGATTGAGCATCTAACACATTTATGATTTTCGCCAAACGTAATGCTTTGTTAGTTGCGTCTATTGCTTCATCTAATTGCCCTTGCTCAAAATAGAGTTGTCCTAAAAACAGGTAGGTATCCGACTGGCCAAATTTATCATCAAAACCTTCAAAAGTAGTTATGGCTTTTTTCCAATTCAGAATGGCTTTTTTGTAGTTCTTTTGTGATTTATAGTACAACCCCATATTATTATACCACTCACCTAATGCGCGCGGATTTGGGTAATTATCCAAACTGTTTTTTGCTAGGGTATAATATTGAAGTGCTTTTTCATAATGCCCTTGCTTCTGATAAATATTAGCAATATTGGTCAAAGTAATGCCCACGTTTGGATCTTCTAGCTTTTCCTGAAGAACTTTAGACTTATTAAAGTATTCTAGTGCCTTATCGTCTAATGCTTGCGATTTGTAGACTACGCCTATGTTATTATACAATCTTGAGCATTTGATTTCATTGTTTAAGCCTTCGTATAACTTAACAGATTTAAGGTAAAACAAGAGGGCCTTGGCATAATTACTTTGTTCTGAAAAAACGATTCCCATACTTCCGTAGGCTTGTGCAAGACCTTGGGTGATTTCTTTTGGGTTTGTTTTGCTATCTTGATGATTTTCAAATATCAGCTTTGCTGAAGAAAAGTCTTCTAATGCTTGTTTATAATTGCCTAGAATGATATTAGACGTACCTATATTCAAATGGGCATTCGCTGCTTCAATCCTGTAATTGTTTTGCTGAGAAAATTGTAAGGCTTTGGTTCCGTATTTTGCCATTTGATTGGGGTCTGAATACTTATACTGATTAGAAATCTTATTCAGTAACCTGGCTTTATCAATAGCTTTGGCTTTAATTAATTCATTGTTCAAACTATCAATAACTTCTACCTGTGCTTTCACAGTTATTGAGAATAATATAATAAGGCAAAAAATTACTTTTACTTTCATCTTTTTTAAGTCTGTAGGTAAGTTAAAAGTAAAGATTTAGTTTTTAGAAACTTTTATTGAATTAGAATTTATGATGTTTGATTTAGAATTCGCTGATCGATTAAAAAATAAAAACCCTTTTAAAGTATAAACTCTAAAAGGGTTAATCCAGATATTTTTATCTGATGATACTTATTTCACTTTAAAAGCTTTCTCTTGAGGAAAGTATGCCGTATCGGCCAATTCTTCTTCGATACGAAGCAATTGATTGTATTTCGCCATACGATCACTACGTGAAGCCGATCCTGTTTTTATTTGTCCGGTATTGAGTGCTACGGCCAAATCGGCAATCGTATTATCTTCTGTTTCTCCTGATCTGTGAGACATAACACAGGTATATCCTGCATTTTTAGCCATGTTAACTGCAGCAATAGTCTCTGTTAAGGAGCCTATTTGATTTACTTTAATTAAGATCGAATTTCCGATTCCATTTTCTATACCTCTGGATAAGCGTTCTACATTAGTTACAAATAAATCGTCGCCAACAAGCTGAACTTTATCTCCAATCTTTTCTGTTAAATACTTCCAACCTTCCCAATCGTTTTCATCCATACCATCTTCTATGGATATGATCGGATATTTTGAAGCCAGCTCTGCTAAATAATCTGCTTGTTCTTTGCTCGTTCTCACAACGCCTGAATCGCCTTCAAACTTTGTATAATCGTATTTACCATCGATATAGAATTCTGCTGATGCGCAGTCTAAGGCAATCATTACATCATCGCCTAACTTATAACCTGCTTTCTCCACTGCTTTTCCTATGGTATCCAAAGCGTCTTCTGTACCATCTAATGTTGGTGCAAAACCACCTTCATCACCTACAGCTGTACTAAGTCCTCTGTCGTGTAATACTTTTTTAAGGTTATGAAAGATCTCTGTTCCCATCTGCATCGCATGTGTAAAATTCTTTGCTTTTACCGGCATTACCATAAACTCTTGGAAAGCTATTGGTGCATCACTATGCGAACCACCATTGATAATATTCATCATTGGCACAGGCAAGGTATTTGCAGATACGCCTCCCACATAACGATATAATGGCAGACCTAATTCATTTGCCGCTGCCTTAGCAACAGCGAGAGAGACTCCCAAAATTGCATTGGCACCAAGATTTCCCTTATTATTTGTACCATCCAGTTCTATCATGAGTTGATCGATCATATTCTGCTCAAATACAGAAACTCCTAGCAACTCCTGAGCGATAATACTATTCACATTTTCCACGGCCTTAAACACGCCTTTTCCCATATATGCATCGCCACCATCTCTTAATTCTACAGCCTCGTGTTCTCCTGTAGACGCTCCTGATGGTACTGCTGCTCTACCCATAATACCATTTTCTGTTAAAACATCTACCTCTACTGTTGGATTCCCTCTTGAGTCTAAAATTTGTCGTGCATGAATGTTAATGATGATACTCATTTTATTGTATTTAAATTAGTGTTTTACCTTATCAAATTTACGAAAAACTCTACCGTTCTGTTAGTGCTTTTAGCATTATTGCGATTAATATTTACGATAATGTTTTCGGAACAAAAAAATGGCAATAAAACTTTAATTTCATTGCCATTTTTCTATTATGCTTTTTCAATATTCGCTATAAATTGATCAAACAAATACATGGAATCGTGGGGTCCCGGACTTGCTTCCGGATGGTATTGTACTGAGAAACAATTTTTATTTTTCAATTTGATTCCTGCTACTGTATTGTCGTTAAGATGAACATGAGTTATTTCCACTTCCGGATTGGATTCTGTATCTTCTCTGCTTATGGCAAACCCATGGTTTTGTGATGTGATCTCTCCTCTTCCTGTTTCTAAATTTTTAACCGGATGGTTAATGCCTCTATGACCATTGTGCATTTTGTAAGTTGATATACCATTAGCCAATGCTATAACCTGATGGCCCAAACATATTCCGAAAAGTGGTAAATCTCTATCAATAATTTCTTTTGCTACGGCTTGAGCCTCAACTAATGGTTCCGGGTCTCCAGGGCCATTAGATAAAAAATATCCATCCGGATTCCAGTTTTCCAAATCCTCAAACTTAGCATTGTATGGAAATACTTTTATGTAAGCATCTCGTTTTGCCAGATTTCTTAGTATATTCTTCTTAATGCCTATGTCTAAGGCAGCTATTTTGTATTTAGCATTCTCGTTTCCAAAATAATATGGTGTTTTGGTAGATACTTTAGAGGCCAACTCTAAACCATGCATTGAAGGTACTTCAGCCAGTTGCTTCTTTAGTTTATCAATGTCGTCTACCTCTGTAGAAATCACTGCATTCATAGCGCCATTTTCTCTAATATAGCTTACCAATGCTCTAGTATCTACATCCGATATGGCTAATGTGTTATGCTTCTCGAAAAAATCCTGTAATGAAGCGTCTGCTGCCGGTCTGGAATAATCAAAACTAAAATTTCTACAGATCAATCCAGCGATCTTAACAGAATCGGATTCTACTTCCTCTCCCAAAGTTCCATAGTTTCCTATATGTGCATTGGTAGTGACCATTAATTGTCCATAATAAGATGGATCAGTAAATATCTCCTGATAACCTGTAGTTCCTGTATTAAAACAAACTTCTCCAAATGCTGTTCCTTCTTTGCCTATAGACTTACCATAAAAAATAGTACCGTCAGCTAATAAAACTAATGCCTTTTTTCGTTGTGTGTATTTCATGAATTACCTATTGTTTTTGATCTTTTAAGTCTCAGCTTAAAATCTCGGTTTCGCAAAATTCCAAAAAAAAAGGATAAACTGAAACAGTTTATCCTTTATATTTATTAATGCTTATTAACATTTATTCTTCTTCGTTAGTCGCTTTAGTTTCTGTAGCTGCTACAGCGGCTGCCGCTTTGGCTCCTTTTCCACGTCGACTTCTACGTGTAGACTTCTTAGCTGGCTTGCCTGCATTATACAACTCATTATAATCTACTAACTCAATCATGGCCATATCAGCGTTGTCACCTAACCTGTTACCCAACTTGATAATACGTGTGTAACCTCCTGGTCGATCTCCAACTTTGGCTGCAACATCTCTGAATAATTCAGCAACTGCTTCTTTCTGTCTTAATCTTGAAAATACGATACGTCTGTTATGCGTTGTATCTTCTTTAGATTTTGTAATCATTGGTTCTATAAACTGCTTTAGAGCTTTTGCTTTAGCAACAGTAGTATTAATACGTTTGTGCTCTATTAAAGAACATGCCATATTAGCTAACATTGCTTTTCTATGTGCAGTCTTTCTACCTAAGTGATTGAATTTTTTTCCGTGTCTCATGACTCTTTGTTTTAACCATCATCTTGCTTCTACTCTCTATAGAGGAGCAAACTATGACGTGTTAGTCTTTATCTAATTTATATTTGCTTAAATCCATTCCGAAATTTAGTCCTTTAACATTTACAAGCTCTTCAAGCTCTGTTAATGATTTTTTACCAAAGTTTCTGAATTTCATTAAATCATTTTTGTTGAATGATACTAGATCTCCTAATGTATCTACTTCTGCAGCTTTTAAACAATTTAAAGCACGTACAGAAAGGTCCATATCTACCAATTTGGTTTTCAATAATTGTCTCATGTGAAGTGACTCTTCATCATAAGTTTCTGTTTGTGCGATCTCATCAGCTTCAAGAGTAATACGCTCATCTGAGAATAACATAAAGTGATGGATTAAGATTTTAGCTGCTTCAGTTAAAGCATCTTTAGGATTTATTGATCCGTCAGTAATAATTTCGAATACTAGTTTTTCGTAGTCTGTTTTTTGTTCTACACGATAGTTCTCGATACTATACTTAACATTTTTTATTGGTGTGTATATTGAATCTGTAAAGATAGTTGCCATTGGCGCAGAGGCTTTTTTGTTCTCTTCTGCTGGCACATACCCTCTACCTTTTTCAATAGTCAATTCCATGTTGATGTTTACCTTTGGATCTAGGTTACAAATAACTAAATCTGTGTTTAATACCTGGAATCCTGAGATAAATTTTTGAAAATCTCCTGCAGTAATTTGCTCTTGTCCAGAAATTGAAATGGTTACAGTTTCATTATCAATCTCATCGATCTGACGCTTAAAGTTAACTTGCTTTAAGTTTAAGATCATTTCAGTAACATCTTCAACTACGCCTGCAATTGTAGAAAATTCATGATCTACACCTTCTATTCTAACAGATGTAATTGCAAAACCTTCTAAAGAAGATAATAAAACTCTTCTAAGGGCATTACCTACTGTTAATCCGTATCCTGGTTCTAAAGGTCTGAATTCAAACTTACCTTCAAAATCAGTAGAATCAATCATGATTACTTTGTCGGGCTTCTGAAAATTTAATATTGCCATGTTGTCTTCGTTTTAATTGTTATTTAGTTGCGCGGTCTACAAGTGTGAAGAAGACTATAAACCCTTTGGCTAAATCCCAATATGATTAGTTTATTATTTAGAATATAATTCGACGATGAACTGTTCGTTGATCTGTTCTGGAATTTGGATTCTGGCAGGAACAGCTACATAAGTACCTTCCATAGTATCGCTATTCCAAGTAATCCATTCGTAAACATTACTAGCATTTGCTAATGAGTTTTGAATAGCTTCCAAAGATTTTGATTTCTCTCTTACTCCAACAACATCGCCTGCTTTTAAGCTGTATGACGGGATATTTACTTTCTCTCCATTTACAGTAATGTGTCTGTGAGAAACTAATTGTCTTGCCGCACTTCTTGTAGGTGCTATTCCCATTCTGTAAACTACGTTATCTAAACGCGATTCACATAATTGTAATAATACTTCACCAGTAATACCTTGTGCTGCTGTTGCTTTTTTGAACATGTTTCTGAATTGACGCTCTAATACACCATAAGTATATTTTGCTTTTTGCTTTTCCATTAACTGGATTGCATATTCAGATTTTTTTCCACGTCTTCTATTGTTTCCGTGTTGACCCGGAGGATAATTTCTTTTTTCAAAAGCTTTATCATCTCCGAAAATAGCTTGTCCGAATTTACGAGCTATTTTAGTTTTAGGACCAGTATATCTTGCCATTTCTAATTTGTTTTGAGAGTAATATAGAATTAAGGTCTTAAGCTTATCCTTCTATATCGTTAGTCTCTCGTTGATACTTGTTTTAATTTTTCAGTGTGCAAAAATACATAAAAAGTTAATATCAAATACATTAGATTTGATATTAACTCTTATATATCTCAATAATTATACGCGACGTCTCTTTGGAGGACGACAACCGTTATGTGGTAATGGAGTTACATCTATGATTTCTGAAACTTCGATTCCAGAGTTGTGTATAGATCTGATGGCAGATTCTCTACCATTTCCAGGACCTTTAACGTAAACTTTTACTTTCTTTAAGCCTGCTTCTTTTGCAACACCAGCAGCATCTTCAGCAGCTAACTGTGCAGCATAAGGCGTGTTCTTTTTAGAACCTCTGAATCCCATTTTACCAGCAGATGACCATGAAATTACATCGCCCTTCTTATTGGTTAATGAAATAATGATGTTGTTGAATGAAGCTGAAATGTGTGCTTCACCAATTGCATCTACTATAACTTTACGTTTTTTAGTACTTGACTTTGCCATATTTTTTAGTTTCTAGTTGTTAGCTTTTAGTTGTTAGAATCCTAAACTTTTACATTTCAAACAGATTCATCTAACTTCTAATTACTAATGACTAATGTCTGTTATTATTTAGTTACTTTTTTCTTGTTAGCAACTGTTTTTCTTCTTCCTTTTCTTGTTCTGGAGTTGTTCTTAGTACGCTGACCTCTTAAAGGCAATCCAGCTCTATGACGAATACCTCTGTAACATCCGATATCCATTAAACGCTTAATGTTCAATTGTGTTTCAGAACGTAATTCACCTTCAATAGTATAAGTACCTACTGCTTCACGAATCTTACCGATTTCGTCATCAGTCCAGTCCTGTACTTTTGTGCTTTCATCAACTTTAGCTGTAGCTAAAATTTCTTTTGCTCTACTTCTACCTATTCCATAGATATAAGTTAAAGAGATTACTCCTCTTTTTTGTTTTGGTATGTCTACACCTGCAATTCTTGCCATATTTTTTAGTTTTTAGCTGTTAGCTTTTAGTTGTTAGAATCCTAAACTTTTACATTTCAAACAGATTCATCTAACTACTAATTACTAATGACTTTTCTTTACTGTTATCCTTGTCTTTGTTTGAATCTTGGATTCTTTTTGTTAATTACGTAAAGTCTTCCTTTTCTGCGGACCAACTTACAATCTGCACTTCTTTTTTTAACTGATGCTCTTACTTTCATCTGTTCTAATTTTTAAATACTAATTAGTATCTATAAGTTATACGAGCCTTAGTTAAATCATAAGGACTCATTTCTAATTTCACTTTATCTCCTGGTAATAATTTAATATAATGCATGCGCATTTTACCAGATATGTGAGCAGTCACAATGTGACCATTCTCTAATTCTACACGGAACATCGCATTAGATAATGCTTCAATTATGGTTCCGTCTTGTTCTATTGCTGCTTGTTTTGCCATAGTATATAGTTATGCTACTGCTTTTCTGTTTTTACCAGTCTTCATCAAGCCATCATAGTGCTTATTCAACAAGTATGAGTTTACTTGTTGCATCGTGTCAATTGCAACTCCTACCATAATCAGTAGTGATGTACCTCCAAAGAATAATGCCCATCCTTGTTGTACGTTCATCAGCTTTACAATGATTGCAGGGAACACTGCTACCAATGCTAAGAATATTGAACCTGGTAGGGTAATTTGAGACATAATCTTATCTAAGTACTCGGATGTTTCTCCTCCTGGTCTGATTCCGGGAATAAAACCTCCACTACGTTTCAAATCGTCTGCCATTTTATTGGTAGGTACTGTGATCGCTGTATAAAAGTATGTGAACACAATGATCAACAATGCAAATACAACATTGTACCAAAGGCCAAAAATATCTGAAAAATTAGATTGCATCCATTGTCCGGTTGCTGAATCTTTTAACAACGATGAACCTCCTATTAGACTTGGCACGAACATAATAGCTTGAGCAAATATAATTGGCATAACTCCAGAAGCATTAAGCTTTAACGGTAAAAACTGGCGCGATCCGAAAACATTCTTTTCATAACCTCCTGATGCCGTTCTTCTGGCATATTGTACAGGTATTTTTCGTACTGCCATTACCAAGAATACTGATGCTAAAATGATTAAGAACCATATTACCAATTCGATTAATATCATCATAGGACCTCCATTTCCAGCACCTTCTGTACGCGAAGCTGCGTTTAAAAGGAAGGATTGTGGTAATGTTGCAATGATACCAACCATAATTAATAAAGATATACCGTTTCCGATGCCTTTGTCTGTAATCTTTTCTCCTAACCACATGGCAAAAATACAGCCTGTTACCAAGATCACTATTGAAGAAAAATAGAATAATCCTCCAGTACCTAATAAAAATGCACTTGGTGGGATTCCTAAAGATGGTAAACTAGCCAAATATCCAGGGGCTTGAACCAAACATATTGCTATGGTTAACCATCTGGTAATCTGATTAATCTTTTTACGTCCACTTTCCCCTTCTTTCTGAAGTTTCTGTAGATAAGGTATAGCAATACCCATTAACTGAACTACAATTGAAGCAGAAATATAAGGCATAATACCTAGTGCAAATACCGATGCATTTGCAAAGGCACCTCCTGTAAAAGCATTTAATAATCCAAGTATACCACCTTCGGTTGTATCTTGTAAACCTCCTAATTGTCCTGCGTCAATACCTGGTAATACGACTTGTGCTCCAAAACGGTATACAAGAAGTAATCCTAAAGTTAGAACTATTCTATCTTTAAGTTCAGTTATTTTCCAGACGTTCTTTAATGTTTCTATTAATTTCATTCGATATATAAATCTTATAAAGTTACGGCTTCTCCTCCTGCAGCTTCAATTGCTGCTTTTGCTGTTGCAGTAAACTTATGAGCTGATACTTTTAATTTAGATTTCAATTCGCCTCTTCCTAATATTTTAACCAGTTCGTTTTTACCAGCTAATCCTAAGGATACCAGAGTTTCAAAGTCTACAGCATCTTTTATTTTCTTATCATCTACCAATTGTTGTAGCGTATCAATGTTTACACCTTGATACTCAACTCTATTGATATTTTTAAATCCGTATTTAGGTACACGTCTTTGTAATGGCATTTGACCACCTTCAAATCCTAATTTCTTAGAGTATCCTGAACGCGACTTGGCACCTTTGTGACCTCTTGTTGCAGTGCCACCTTTACCAGAACCTTGTCCACGTCCTACACGCTTCCCTTTATTTTTTACTGACCCTTCTGCAGGTTTTAAATTACTTAAATCCATTTTTAAGTGTTATATTATTTTGTTTCTTCTACAGAAACTAAATGTTCAACTTTTCTTACCATACCAAGGATATTTGGTGTGGCGTCGTGCTCAACAACCTGACCTATTCGTTTTAAACCTAATGCCTCTAATGTTAGCTTTTGGTTCTTAGTGCGGTTGATTGCACTTTTTACTTTAGTTACTTTAATCTTTGCCATCTTATCCTATAGATTAACCGTTAAAAACTTTCTCTAATGAGATTCCTCGATCTCTGGCTACAGTTCTTGCGTCTCTTAATTGTAATAGAGCATCAAATGTTGCTTTTACCACGTTGTGAGGGTTAGATGAACCTTGAGATTTTGAAAGTACATCATGCACCCCTACAGCTTCCAATACTGTTCTTACAGCACCTCCGGCAATAACCCCGGTACCTGGTGCAGCTGGAATAATGTTTACTCTTGCGCCACCGTATTTACCTTTTTGTTCGTGAGGTAAAGTTCCTTTGATGATTGGTATACGTACTAAGTTTTTCTTAGCATCTTCTACAGCTTTAGCAATTGCAGTAGCGACATCTTTAGATTTTCCTAATCCATGACCTACCACACCTGCTTCGTCTCCAACAACTACAATAGCAGAAAAACCAAATGCTCTACCACCTTTTGTTACTTTAGTTACACGCTGTACACCAACTAAGCGATCTTTTAATTCTAATCCTCCTGGCTTTACAAGCTCTGCGTTTTTATATTTTTGATACATAATGTCTTAAAATTTAAGTCCTGCTTCTCTAGCACCGTCTGCTAATGATTTTACTCTTCCGTGATATAAGTATCCACCTCTATCGAAAGAGATCGTTTCCACACCAGCTTTCATTGCTTTCTCAGCAACAGCCTTACCTACTAATGCAGCTACTTCAGATTTAGTACCTTTTGCATTAATATCTTTATCTCTTGAAGATGCAGCAGCGATAGTTTTACCGGTTACATCATCTACAATTTGAGCATAGATCTCTTTATTACTTCTAAAAACAGATAATCTTGGTCTTGATTCTGTACCAGATACTACCTTACGGATTCTGTTCTTAATTCTTATTCTTCTTTCGTTCTTTGTTAATGCCATAACTAAACTATTAAGCTGATTTACCTGCTTTTCTTCTTATTTCTTCACCAACAAACTTAATTCCTTTTCCTTTGTAAGGCTCTGGCTTTCTAAAGCTTCGAATCTTAGCGGCTACCTGTCCAACTAATTGTTTGTCATGAGATGTTAACTTAACTATTGGGTTTTTACCTTTTTCAGATACCGTCTCAATTTTAACTTCCGGAGCAATGTCCATCACTATATTATGAGAAAATCCTAATGCTAAATCTAACTTCTGTCCTTGGTTAGATGCTCTGTATCCAACACCTACTAATTCTAATTCTTTAGTAAATCCTTTAGAAACACCTTCTACCATATTTGCTATCAATGCTCTGTAAAGACCATGTTTAGCTTTATGTTCTTTCTTTTCAGACGCACGACTTAAAGTTACATTTGCGTCTTCTATTTTTAATTCTACACCTGAAATATCTTGAGTTAACTCACCTAGTTTACCTTTTACGGTTACTACATCATCGTTAACTTCAACAGTTACACCTTCAGGAATTGTTATTGGGTTATTACCTACTCTTGACATAATTCTTCCTTTTTAGTATACGTAACACAATAATTCGCCGCCCACATTTTCTCTTGTGGCTTGCTTACCTGTCATTACTCCATGAGAGGTAGATACTATAGCAATACCAAGACCATTTAATATTCTTGGCATTTCTTTAGCTCCTGCGTATTTACGTAAACCTGGTTTACTGATTCTTTGTATTTTTCTTATGACTGATTCTTTGGTATCCTGAGTGTACTTAAGAGCAATCTTAATCGTACCCTGAGTTGTAGAATCGTCAAATTTATAACTTAAAATATATCCTTGGTCGAATAATATTTTAGTCATTTCTTTCTTAACATTAGAAGCAGGAATTTCAACCACTCTATGGTTGGCCTTCACCGCATTTCTAATTCTAGTTAAGTAATCCGCAATTGGATCTGTATACATAACTCTTTGATTTTGTGATTTTGGTTTTCGGGTTGGTACCGAACCTGAAATCTGATTATTTTATAATAACTATTACCAACTAGCTTTTTTAACTCCTGGGATAAGACCTTGGTTAGCCATTTCTCTGAATGTTACACGAGAAATACCAAATTGTCTCATATACCCTTTTGGTCTACCTGTTAGTTTGCAACGATTGTGCATACGAATTGGCGAAGCGTTTTTTGGCAACTTTTGTAATGCTTCGTAATCTCCAGCTTCTTTTAAAGCTTTACGCTTAGCCGCATACTTAGCAACCGTTTTTGCTCTTTTTACCTCACGGGCTTTCATTGATTCTTTAGCCATAATTAATTCTTTTTAAAAGGTAAACCTAGTTCTGTTAATAATGATTTTGCTTCTTTATCTGTATCTGCAGATGTTACGAAAGTAATATCCATACCCGAAATTTTATTGATTTTATCAATATCAATTTCTGGGAAAATGATTTGTTCCGTTACACCTAAGTTATAGTTTCCTCTACCATCAAAACCTGTAGCTTTGATACCGCTAAAATCTCTAACTCGTGGTAATGCAGATGTAATTAATCGATCTAAAAACTCATACATTTGCTCACCTCTTAAAGTTACTTTAGCACCAATTGGCATACCTTTACGTAACTTAAAAGAAGCAACGTCTTTTTTAGACAATGTTGCTACTGCTTTTTGTCCTGATATTTTAGTTAATTCATCAACAGCGTGATCAATTAATTTTTTATCTGCAACAGCTGCACCTACACCTTTAGATATAACTATCTTTTGAAGTTTAGGTACTTGCATTACATTTTTATATCCAAATTCTTCTGTAAGAGCTGGAACTACTTTTTCCTTATACTCTTGTTTTAATCTTGAAACGTAAGCCATAACTATATTACTTCGTTAGATTTTTTAGAAAATCGTTCTTTTTTATCACCATTCATTCTGTAACCTACTCTGGTTGTTTCGCCTTTACCTGTCAATAATGATAAATTAGAAATATGAATAGCTGCTTCTTTCTCTATAATACCACCTTGAGGGTTTTGCGCACTAGGCTTCATATGCTTTTTTATCATATTAACACCTTCAACGATGGCTTTGTTCTTATCTTTTAATACTTTAAGTACTTTACCTTCCGAACCTTTATGGTCTCCAGCAATCACTTGTACTGTATCTCCTGATTTTATTTTAAGCTTTGTCATCTTAATAATGTATTAAAGCACTTCTGGTGCTAATGATACAATTTTCATAAATTGTTTGTCGCGAAGTTCTCTGGCTACCGGTCCAAATACACGAGTACCTCTCATCTCACCTTGTGGGTTTAAAAGCACACATGCATTGTCATCAAATCTGATGTATGATCCGTCTGGACGTCTCACTTCTTTTACAGTACGAACAACAACTGCTGTTGATACCGCACCTTTTTTGATGTTTCCGTTTGGTGTAGCATCTTTTACAGAAACTACAATTTTATCACCAACAGATGCATATCTTCTTTTTGTACCTCCCAGAACTCTGATCGTTAATACTTCTTTTGCTCCGGTGTTGTCAGCTACTTTTAATCTTGATTCTTGTTGTACCATAATTACTTCGCTCTTTCAATTATTTCTACTAATCTCCAACATTTAGACTTACTCATAGGTCTTGTTTCCATGATCTTTACAGTATCGCCTTCGTTGCAGTCGTTTTTCTCATCGTGTGCGACATATTTCTTTGTCTTTAACACGAATTTACCATACATAGGGTGTTTAACTTTTTTAACTTCAGAAACCACAATAGATTTCTGCATCTTGTTACTAGTAACTACTCCTATACGTTCTTTTCTTAAATTTCTTTTTTCCATCTTTCAGCAGAATACAGTTATTGTGAATCTCTATTAGTTAATTCTGTTGCAATTCTAGCTACGTCACGTCTAAGGTGTCTTAACTGAATTGGGTTATCTAAAGGAGATATAGCATGAGCCATTTTAAGGTCTGCATAACTCTTTTTAGTTTCACCAAGTTTCTCTTGTAACTCAGCTGTAGATAGCTGTTTAATTTCTGATTGCTTCATAATATTATTCTATTAAGCTTCGTAATCTCTAGCTATTATAAACTTAGTTTTAACTGGTAGTTTCTGAGCCGCTAAACGCAATGCTTCTTTAGCAACATCTAATGGCACTCCACTTACTTCAAATAGTATACGACCTGGCTTCACTACTGCTGCCCAATACTCAACAGCACCTTTACCTTTACCCATACGTACTTCAAGAGGTTTCTTTGTTATAGGCTTGTCTGGAAATATTTTAATCCATAATGCCCCTTCTCTTTTCATATAACGTGTAGCGGCGATACGCGCTGCTTCTATCTGACGTGCAGTTATAAAACTAGAATCTAATGATTTGATTCCGAAAGTTCCGTTAGACAACACATGTCCTCTTCCGGCATTTCCTTTCATGCGTCCTTTTTGCTGCTTACGGAATTTTGTTCTTTTAGGCTGTAACATTTCTTTTGTTCTTTAAAAAATTACTTTCTGCGACGTTGTTGGTTACCTCTTTTGTTACCTCCACGTGCGCCTCCTTTACCTTGCTTCTTGGAAAGACCTACTAATGGTGAAAGTTCTCTCTTACCATACACTTCACCTTTCATGATCCATACTTTAACACCTAATCTACCGTAAGTAGTATGTGCTTCTACTAAAGCATAATCGATATCGGCTCTAAATGTAGATAAAGGAATACGTCCTTCTTTATAGTGCTCAGAACGTGCCATTTCAGCACCATTCAAACGCCCACTAATCTGAACTTTAATTCCTTCAGCATTCATACGCATTGCTGCAGCAATAGCCATTTTTATTGCACGTCTGTATGAAATTCTACTTTCAATCTGACGAGCAATACTAGCAGCAACTAAATGCGCATCCAACTCTGGTCTTTTAATTTCAAAGATGTTCAATTGAACTTCTTTTCCTGTAATTTTCTTAAGCTCTTCTTTTAACTTGTCTACCTCTTGTCCGCCTTTACCAATAATAATACCTGGTCTTGCAGTAGTGATAGTAACGGTTACAAGTTTAAGCGTACGCTCAATAATTACTCTAGACACACTTGCTTTTGATAAACGAGCGTGAACATATTTTCTAATCTTATCGTCCTCAGCAAGCTTATCTCCATAATCATTGCCACCGTACCAGTTAGATTCCCATCCTCTGATAATACCTAAACGATTTCCGATTGGATTTGTCTTTTGTCCCATACTTCTATCTTAGCTTTGTGTTTTATTTAATGCATCTACCACAATGGTAACGTGGTTAGATCTTTTTCTTATTCTATGTGCTCTTCCCTGAGGTGCCGGACGCAAACGTTTCAACATTGTTCCGCCATCTACTCTGATTTCTTTTACATATAAATCAGCACTTTCGATATCGGCATCTTCGTTTTTGGCTTGCCAGTTTGCAATTGCAGACAGCAATAATTTTTCTAAACGACGTGATGCTTCTTTTTGACTAAATCTAAGAATCTGAAGAGCTTTTTCAGCCTTTTCACCTCTTACCAAATCCGCTACTAAACGCATTTTTCTTGGTGATGTAGGACAGTTATTAAGCTTTGCAAAAGCAACTTGCTTCTTCTCTGCTTTGATAGCTTCTGCCATTTGTTTTTTACGACTTCCCATAGCGCTTCTTATTTTTTACCTTTATTCTTAGCACCTGCATGACCTCTAAAAGATCGTGTTGGTGAAAATTCTCCTAACTTATGACCTACCATGTTCTCAGTAACGTATACCGGAACAAATTGACGACCATTATGTACAGCTATGGTTTGACCTACGAAATCTGGCGAGATCATAGATGCTCTAGACCATGTTTTGATCACTGTCTTTTTGTTTGAAGCTACATTTTCTGCAACTTTCTTTTCTAATTTATAATGGATATAAGGTCCTTTCTTTAATGAACGTGCCATACTATCTTAATTATTTCTTTCTACGTTCTACAATATACTTGTTACTTGCTTTGGTTTTAGAACGCGTTCTATAACCTTTAGCAGGTATGCCTTTTCTTGATCTTGGGTGACCTCCAGAAGAACGTCCTTCTCCACCACCCATTGGGTGATCAACCGGGTTCATTACTACTGGTCTTGTACGTGGACGTCTTCCTAGCCATCTGCTACGACCTGCTTTACCAGATACGATTAACTGATGATCTGAGTTAGACACCACACCTACTGTAGCCATACAATCTACAAGTATCATTCTTGTTTCACCTGAAGGTAATTTTACCGTAGCAAACTTACCATCTCTTGCCATTAACTGAGCAAAAGCTCCCGCACTACGAGCCATAACAGCTCCTTGTCCAGGACGTAATTCAATACAAGAAATAATAGTACCCAAAGGTATTTGACTTAATGGCATTGCGTTTCCAATTTCAGGAGCAATTCCTTTTTCACCAGATACAACATTTTGCCCAACCTGTAATCCGTTTTGAGCAATAATGTAACGCTTCTCTCCATCTTGATAATTCAATAAAGCGATAAATGCTGTTCTGTTTGGATCGTACTGTATAGACTTAACTTCAGCAGGAATTCCTGCTTTATTTCTTTTAAAGTCTATAATACGATACTTCTTCTTATGACCACCACCGATATAGCGCATGGTCATTTTTCCTTGACTGTTTCTACCACCAGATCTTTTTTTCGGAGCTAATAAACTTTTCTCCGGCTTATCAGTAGTGATGGCGTCAAATCCATTTACTACTCTAAATCGCTGAGCTGATGTGATCGGTTTTAATTTTCTTACTGACATTAGTGTCTAATTACATGTTAGCGTATAAATCAATTGTCTCACCTTCCGCCAGTTGTACAATTGCCTTTTTAGTGGCATTTGTTTTACCATGTTGAATCCCTGTTTTTGTATAACGGGTTCTTCTATCTGGACGGACATTTATAGTACGAACTTTTTCAACAGAAACACCATAAGCAGCTTCTACTGCTTTTTTGATTTCTACCTTGTTCGCCTTTGTATTCACCTGAAAGCTATAGCAGTTATTCAACTCACTATCTGTTGTTGCTTTTTCCGTGATTATCGGTTTTATTAAGATACTCATCGTTGTTCTATTTACTTAAATTCGATTCAATTCCTTCTAATGCACTCTCTAGAACCACTACTTTATTAGCGTTCATTATTTTATAAGTGCTTAATTCCGAGTTAGTTACAACATCAGAACTTTTTAAATTGCGTGACGACAAATATACGTTATTATTTGAGCCACCCAACACAAAGAGAGATTTTTTGTTTTCAATCTCTAATGCCTTTAAAATATCAATGAAACTTTTAGTCTTTGGTGCATCAAAATTGAAATCTTCTAATACAACTATTGACTTTTCGTTTGCTTTGATACTTAATGCAGATTTACGTGCTAATCGCTTTACGTTTTTATTTAATTTAAAACCGTAATTTCTTGGTCTTGGACCAAACATACGACCACCACCTTTAAATACACCAGACTTGATACTTCCTGCTCTGGCAGTACCTGTACCTTTTTGTTTTTTAATCTTACGTGTACTTCCTGCTATTTCTCCTCTTTCTTTAGCCTTGTGCGTACCTTGTCTTTGATTTGCTAAATACTGCTTTACATCCAAGTATACGGCATGATTATTAGGCTCTATAGCAAACACTTCATTAGAAAGCTCAGCTTTTCTTCCAGTGTCTTTTCCGTTGATATCTAAAACTGCTACCTTCATTACTTCTGAATAATTACATAAGAGTTTTTATGTCCCGGAACACAACCTTTTACAACAAGAAGGTTTTTTTCAGGTACAACTTTGTACACTCTTAAATTTTGAACTTTCACTTTTTCGCCACCCATTCTTCCGGCCATCTTCATTCCTTTAAATACTCTTGCAGGATATGAAGCTGCACCAATAGAACCTGGAGCTCTTAAACGGTTGTGTTGACCATGCGTAGCCTGACCTACACCACCAAATCCATGACGTTTTACAACCCCTTGGAATCCTTTTCCTTTTGACGTTCCTGAAACGTCAACAAATTCACCTTCAGCAAAATGCTCTACAGTGATAGCATCTCCTAATTTGTACTCCTCATCAAAACCTTTGAATTCAGCAACTTTACGCTTTACAGAAGTACCTGCCTTTTTAGCGTGACCGATGTCAGCTTTTGTAGCACTTTTTTCTGTCGCGTCATCGAAACCTAATTGGATAGCACTATAGCCATCTACTTCCTCAGTTCTGACTTGGGTAACGATACATGGTCCAGCTTCGATTACTGTACATGGAATATTCTTTCCATTTTCATCGAAAATGCTGGTCATACCGATTTTCTTTCCTATTAACCCAGACATAATTATTAATTATTTATTTAAACTATTATTTATTATTGTTTTGTAAACCTAGCCGTAAATTGAACACTGCTACTGTTTAACGAATTCTCACTAGTATGGAAAAATTCTGTATATATCAAAGTGATCACATTATTACTTATAGATATGATCTCCTGATCTTCAGGATCACCACCATAACTCAATACAATACTTCCATCGTTTACTGTGAATGTCCCTGACTCAGCAAAAGCATCACATTCTACAGGATCTAAATCTAAATCAACACCACCAGGTCCAGACGATATAGTGGCCCCTTGAAAAATACCAAACTCTTGTAAATTGGCAGTAAAGGTATTATCATCAGACAATACGATTACGAAGTTACAATCGATTAGATCTATAATATCAGAAGTATCAAAAGTACCATTAGCATCTGCATCAATTGTAGAGCTTGGCACAAGGCTGGTCAATGTGTAAGTTCCGAAAATCGTAACTCCTCCTCCATTTGAGTCATCATCACTACTACATCCAAACACTAATAACGCAGTTAATCCTAATATTAAATTTATTTTTTTCATTTACTCTTATTAAATCATTAAAAAAATTCAGGGCAAAATACCCTTCGCCCTGAATTGTATTTTTTCCGTTTTTCCTTCGCACGCAGCTCCGGACATGTTATTGAGACTATGCTCAGCCTTTAGATCACACTTTAATCTCTACTTCAACACCACTAGGTAATTCCAGTTTCATTAAAGCATCGATAGTTTTAGAAGACGATGAATAGATATCTAATAACCTCTTATATGAGCTTAACTGAAACTGCTCTCTCGACTTCTTATTCACGTGAGGTGAACGTAATACAGTAAATATCTTCTTGTGTGTTGGTAAAGGGATTGGTCCTGTTACCACTGCACCAGTACTCTTTACTGTTTTTACAATCTTATCCGCAGATTTATCTACTAAATTGTGATCGTAAGACTTTAACTTTATTCTAATTTTTTGACTCATTTTCTTAAAATTTAAGCTTCAACTCCTTTTGCTGCTTTGATAACCTCTTCAGATATGTTTGAAGGTGTTTCAGCATAGTGAGAAAATTCCATTGTTGATGTTGCTCTACCAGATGATAATGTACGTAATGATGTTACGTAACCAAACATTTCTGATAACGGCACTATGGCTCTTACAACTTTAGACCCTGCTCTGTCACTCATGTCATTTACTTGACCACGACGACGGTTAAGGTCACCTACAATATCTCCCATATTTTCTTCAGGAGTTAACACTTCTAATTTCATCATTGGCTCCATGATCACAGCTTTTGCAGCTTTTGCAGCAGCTTTAAATCCTAATTTAGCAGCCAACTCGAATGATAACTGATCAGAATCCACATCGTGGTAAGATCCATCAGTTAGCGTTACTTTCATAGCATCTACTTCATATCCTGCTAACGGACCATTGATCATCGCCATTTTGAATCCTTTCTCTACTGATGGTATAAATTCTTTAGGAACATTACCACCTTTGATTTCAGAAACAAACTCAAGACCTTGTTTACCTTCTTCTGCAGGCTCAATAGTAAATACAATATCTGCGAATTTACCACGTCCACCAGATTGTTTCTTGTAAACTTCTCTGTGTTGAGCACGTTGCGTAATTGCTTCTTTGTACTCTACCTGAGGTTGTCCTTGATTTACTTCTACTTTGAATTCACGCTTTAAACGATCAACAATAATATCTAAGTGAAGCTCACCCATTCCAGAAATAATTGTCTGTCCTGAAGCTTCATCAGTTCTTACAGTAAATGTTGGATCTTCTTCAGCTAATTTTGCTAATGACATTCCTAACTTATCAACATCAGCCTTAGTTTTAGGCTCAACTGCGATACCAATTACCGGATCTGGGAAATCCATAGATTCTAAAACTATTGGATTCTTTTCATCTGATAATGTATCTCCGGTTTTAATGTCTTTAAATCCTACTGCAGCTCCAATATCTCCTGCTTCGATATATTCGATAGCATTTTGCTTATTAGAGTGCATTTGATAGATACGAGAAATACGCTCTTTCTTACCTGATCTGTTATTCAATACATAAGATCCTGCATCTAAACGACCAGAGTAAGCTCTAAAGAATGCTAAACGCCCTACGAAAGGATCGGTTGCAATTTTAAATGCTAAAGCTGAAAACGGCTCTTTAACATCTGGTTTACGAGAAATCTCAGTATCTGTATTTGGATCAGTACCTACAATCGCATCTTTATCGATTGGAGATGGTAAGTAACGACAAACAGCATCTAATAAAAATTGCACCCCTTTATTTTTGAATGCAGAACCAGCTACCATTGGAATGATAGACATGTCCATAACAGCAGCTCTTAATGCAGCGTGGATCTCATCTTCAGTAATTGAATCTTCATCTTCCATGAATTTTTCAAGAAGATGTTCATCATAACCTGCTACTTCTTCAATAAGGTTTGCTCTAAGTTCAGCAGCTTCTGCTTTTAGATCTTCTGGTATATCAATAACATCAAATGTAGCACCTTGAGTTTCATCGTGCCATACAATTGCTCTGTTCTTCACCAAATCAACAATACCTTTAAAATCTGCTTCTTCTCCAATAGGAAGAACGATTGGCACTGCATTAGATCCTAACATATCTTTCACCTGTTGACATACTGCTAAGAAGTTAGATCCCTGACGGTCCATCTTATTAACAAATCCCATTCTTGGAACTTTATAGTTATCTGCAAGTCTCCAGTTAGTTTCTGATTGTGGCTCAACACCATCAACTGCTGAGAATAAGAATACTAAACCGTCTAAAACACGTAATGAACGGTTTACCTCAACCGTAAAATCAACGTGACCCGGAGTATCTATAATATTAAAGTGGTAACCTTTAGCATCAGCTGTAGGTTTACCATTTTCTGTAGGGAAGTTCCACGTACAAGTGGTAGCCGCAGAAGTAATAGTAATACCTCTTTCCTGCTCTTGCTCCATCCAGTCCATAGTAGCCGCACCGTCATGTACTTCACCTATTTTGTGCGATACACCTGTATAATAAAGAATACGCTCTGTAGTTGTAGTTTTACCAGCATCGATATGTGCTGCAATACCTATATTTCTTGTATATTTTAAATCTCTTGCCATTTGTTATTAAAATCTAAAGTGTGAGAATGCTTTATTGGCTTCTGCCATTTTGTGTGTATCTACTCTTTTCTTAACAGCAGCACCTTCTTCTTTAGCAGCAGCTAAAATCTCTGCAGCTAATTTTTGAGCCATAGATTTCTCGTTTCTTTTACGAGCATAACCTATTAACCATTTCATTGCTGTTGACACCTTACGATCTGGACGAATTTGCATTGGAATCTGGAATGTTGCACCTCCAACACGACGGCTACGCACTTCTACGTGCGGCATCACATTAGATAAAGCATCTTTCCAGGTTTCTAAAGCTGTTTTTTCGTCATCATTCTTTTTCTCTTCAACGATATCAATCGCGTCATAGAATACTTTGAACGCCACAGACTTTTTCCCGTCCCACATCATCATATTAACGAAACGTGTTACTAACTGATCGTTAAATCGTGGATCTGGTAAAAGCGGTCTTTTTTTCGCTTGTCTTTTTCTCATGTCTTCTTCTTAAAGTTTTTGAATTACTTTTTAGGGCGTTTTGCACCATACTTAGATCTACGTTGCGTTCTTCCAGATACACCTGCTGTATCTAAGGCTCCACGCACAATGTGATATCTAACTCCTGGTAAATCTTTTACCCTTCCACCTCTAACTAATACTATCGAGTGCTCTTGTAAATTGTGACCTTCACCACCGATGTATGCATTAACCTCATTTCCGTTTGTTAAACGAACCCTTGCTACCTTACGCATTGCTGAGTTAGGTTTCTTAGGTGTCGTTGTATAAACACGAGTACATACACCACGTCTTTGCGGACACGAATCCAAAGCAGCCGATTTACTCTTCTTAGTTATTTTGGCTCTTCCTTTTCGTACTAATTGTGAAATTGTTGGCATATATTTTTAATATAAAATTTAAAAACCCTCACTTTTGAGGGCTGCAAAGGTAGAAATTTAAATGAATAATTCAAATAGTAACTCATTTATTTTACTAAGAAAAAATCAGATTCTAATTTACCATATACACTAAGCCATTTTTTTGCGTTAGATTTGGTGATTGTAGTTTTGTGTTTATGGTCCAAAGACTTTATTTAAAGATACTTTTCATTTCAATATGTTTTGTCCATTGGGCCAACGCTCAATCCATTTCATTAGTCGCTAGTGGCGAAACGGCCAACGCCACCAAAATTATTGATTCTGTATCTTATAAAAAAATACACGAGGACTATGCGCAAGTTGAAAGTGAAGCTTTTCGTTTAAAACATAAGCTTACGCGTCTCGGATATATCGATACACGTATTGAGGCGCTACAAAAGGAAAACGATAGCACCTTTAAAGCTCAATTTTATTTAGGTAACAAAATAGCCACAGTCAGAGTGTATTACGATTCTGATTTTGACACTTCCCTGTTAAAATTCATTGACACCAAACTTCAGACAGGTTACTTTGAAATCGATATCAGCATCCTTGAAAGTGCCTTAGAGCTGATCAACCAAAAAATTGCTGAACTCGGCGATCCGTTTTCTACATTAAAACTTGTTGATCTTGTAAAATTAAATGATCAAACCATCTCTGCAAACCTAATCATTACGCGAAATCAAAAACGGACCATTGATAAGATTGTCGTTAAAGGTTATGAAAAATTCCCTAAATCATTCATCAAGCGTTTTTTGAAATTGCAGGTCGAATCTTCATTTAACCTTGAGGACATTAAAAGCAAAACACAATTATTAGAAAATTTAAGTTTTGCCAATCAAATCAGAGATCCTGAAGTACTATTTTCAAGGGATTCAACTGTACTTTATTTATATCTCGAAAAAAGACGAAGCAACAGTTTTGATGGTTTCCTTGGTTTTGGCACTAATGAAGATACTAACAAACTTGAATTTGATGGTTACCTGAATTTGCAACTCAACAACAACTTAAACTTTGGCGAATCTCTTTCCATATTATACAAGAGTGATGAGATCGATCAGCAAACTTTTGATATTAAATTAGGCATGCCTTACATCTTTGGATCTCCTGTAGCTTTAGATGTAGGCTTAAATATATTTCGAAAGGATTCTACATTTATCACCACGCAACAACAAGCAAAAATCGCATATCAAATCAATGCCAAACACAAGGTTGGGGTTGGTATTAATGCTATAAACTCGAGCAACCTACTGGATGAGGACACCAGCCTGTTAAACGATTATAAGTCCACCTACTATTTATTAAACTATAATTTTATAGAACCACAATTCTACGATCCCTTATTTCCTATTAATTTTCTGTTCGATTTAACTGCTAGTATTGGTCAAAGAAAAAATGATGAAATGTCTTTAGATCAAAATGCCTTCAATCTCAACACTTATAAGATCTTTAATCTCAATGACCGCAACAGTATCTACACCAGGTTAAATGGCGCCATACTTCTTTCGGATGATTATTTTGATAATGAGCTGTATCGCTTCGGAGGTATTAATTCTATCAGAGGGTTTGAAGAGAATAGTTTAGTTGGTAACCTTTTTGCTGTATTGAATACCGAATACCGATACAGACTTAGCAGTAATATATATGTACATTCTGTAGTGGATGCTGCCTATACTGAAAACCAAACATTAGACACCAAGACCAAGCTTTTTGGTTTTGGTTTTGGTTTTGGATTACTTACCAAAGCCGGATTATTTAAATTCAACTACTCCAGTGGAAAAACCGAAGGGCGTCAATTTAAGCTTTCGGATTCTAAAATCCATGTCAGCCTCACTGCCACATTCTGATCATAATGCCTCTGGTAAAAATTTTATAGTTAGGTTTGCAGTCAATACCCTCAATCATTTTGCCTTAAGAATCTGATTATGCTCAAAAAAATATTCATTCTATTAGTGCTATTGAAATATGCCCATGCTCAAAATACTGTAGGCGCCATTTCTATTACTGAAGATGCTTTTGAAGCCTATACCTTAATTTCAATTAATACTAAAGCTTACCTCATTAATAATTGTGGAGAAGTGATCAACGAATGGAATAGTACTCATGTGCCGGGCAGCTCAGTATACCTGCTTCCAAATGGCAATCTTCTCCGTGCTGGAAGATTGGATGATGGTAGCAGTAACATTGCGTTTGGCGGACAAGGAGGTATTATTGAGCTTTTTGACTGGGACGGCAATATATTATGGTCCTATACCTACAGTAGCAATCAATTCAGACAGCATCACGACATATATCCCATGCCCAATGGTAATGTTTTAGTATTGGCAGCAACGGTTGTTTCCGGATTCAACGCCATACAAGCAGGTAGAAACCCCGGTTTACTGGCAAGTAATGAACTCTATAACGAACAGGTTATAGAACTAGAACCTGTGGGTAGTGATCAGGCTAATATTGTATGGGAATGGAATGTTATTGATCATGTCATTCAAGACTTTGATAATACTAAAGAAAATTTTGGTGTTATTAGTGAGCATCCCGAAAAAGTAGATCTTAACTTTTTAAATGGAGGAAACGGCAGTAATAACTGGCTTCATATAAACTCTATGCAGTATAATGAAGCTTTAGATCAAATCGTATTAAGCTCTCGCAATTTAAGCGAAGTATGGATTATAGATCATTCTACCACTACCGCTCAGGCTGCTACCGGCTCTGGTGGGGTATACGGAAAAGGCGGCGACCTTTTATACCGTTGGGGTAATCCGCAATCTTACGGACAAGGTACCGAAACAGACCGGCAATTATACGGACAGCATTACCCTCACTTTATTGAATCGGGATTACCAAATGCCGGAAAAATACTGGTCTTTAATAATGGTTTTGGACGTACGCCTAGTTTTTCCCAAGTAGACATGCTCACTCCACCGACTACCGCACCCGGAATTTACACCTACACGCCTAATACTGCTTATGGCCCTGCCAATTTAGACTTTAGTTATTCTGACATGTCTTCTGACCCGTCTGAATTTTTCTCGGCTATAGTAAGTAGCGCTCAAGAATTACCTAATGGTAATATCCTCATTTGTGAAGGCAGAGAAGGTCATATTTTTGAAATAGATCCTAGTAACAGCAATACCATTGTTTGGGATTATGTGAATCCGATAAGCAATGTCGATGGCTCATCGACTGTACAAGGCAATTCAAGACCTTCTAACAACATTCTTTTTAGAGCCATCAAATATACCCCTGATTATTCTGCTTTTACAGGAAGGGATCTTACCCCTGGACTTCCTTTAGAATTGAATCCCGACCTCTCACCTTGTAATAATTTAAGCATTGACACTTTTGAATTATCGAGCGTGAATATTTATCCAAATCCGACTACAAATTACGTTACTATTAACTCAGAACGTCATATTGATCGTATTGAGATTTATAATATTCTAGGCGCTAAAGTTGGTGAGATCAATGATTCTAAAAGGGTTGACTTTTCCTCGTCAACATCGGGCGTTTACTTTCTAAAAATATACAGTGGTAATGCCGCTGTTAGTAAAAAAATAATCAAACGATAAGCCTTATTGATTTTGTGAAATTATTCTCTGTAAACAGAACTTGGTTTTTCATACCTTTGACCCCATGAAAACAGACACAGTTATCTTTGGAATACGCGCCGTTATTGAAGCCATAAAATCTGGCAAAAATATTGATAAAGTTTTTGTTCAAAAAGGGCTTAGAGGTGAATTGTTTCAGGAGTTAGAATATCTACTACGCCAAGAAAGCCTTAACACTTCGTATGTTCCTATTGAAAAACTGAATCGCTTAAGCAAAGGTAACCATCAGGGCGTTGTTGCCCATATTTCACCTATTGCCTTTCATGATATTGAAACGTTGGTATTATCGGTTATTGAATCTGGCAATACCCCTCTATTTTTACTTTTAGATCAATTGAGTGATGTTAGAAATTTTGGGGCCATTATCAGAACTGCTGAATGTACAGGTGTTTCAGGTATTATCATTCAAAAAAAAGGAGGTGCTCCAATCAACGGAGATACTATAAAAACCAGTGCTGGCGCTATTTTTAAAATTCCGATATGCAAAGTAGATCATATCAAAGATGCTGTTTTTCACATGCAAGCTTCCGGAATTAAAGTTGTTGCTGCCACTGAAAAAGCTCAAAAAACCATCTATGACGTTGATTTAAAAACTCCTACTGCTATTGTTATGGGCTCTGAAGGGCGAGGCATCAACCCTTCTGTACTTAAAGTATCAGATGAAAATGCTAAACTTCCTATTGTTGGGGAGATTGAATCATTAAATGTATCTGTCGCTTGTGGAGCGTTCTTATATGAAGTTGTAAGACAGCGGCTTTAATTTTCTTTTTTCTTAAATACGTACTTAACTGTAATAACAGGGGTTTTTTCGGGCTCTTCGGTTTCCGCCTGTGATTCTATATGCTCAATGAAATTACCATTTTCATCAAAATGTTTCATGAACTCGTCCTCTTCTTCATTATAATTAGGATCTTCCCAAACGTAACGCTCTGGTTTTGCCACTTGTTTTCTAAAAATTAATGCAAAGACAAACCCGGTAATCAAGCCCCCTAAATGTCCTTCCCAAGACATGCCTGCCTTCACAGGAAACACATACCATATCATACTACCATACAGAAATACAACCATTAAGGATAAAGCGATCAGTCTATAGTGTTTTGCAAAAATGCCTTTAAAAAAAATGAAGCTTACCAAAACGTATATTAAACCACTGGCACCGATATGATTTCCTGAGCGCCCTATTATCCAAGTCAATATTCCAGATAACAAGATTCCATAGATAATGACCCGCCATGATATTCTTTTGTAGAAATAGAACAATGCCATAGACAACACAAACAATGGAATTGAGTTATGATATAAATGTTCAATATCGGAATGAATGAACGGACTGGTAAAGATTCCGAGTAATCCTTCTATTTTTTGTGGATGCACCCCATACGATTTAATTCCGGGAAAGAATCTAACCTGAGTCCAGAACACCAGCCAGATCGTCAACACTAAAAGTATCGGATAAGCAATTACTCCTGTTGAATATTTGAATTGTTGCTGACTCATATGCAAATTTAGTAGTCTTTAATCAAAATCTTTTCCAATTTCAGATTTCATGAAATATTGTCATCCATCTCACAAGCTGTTTTTACACCTTTTTGTAATTTAGAGCCATGAATATTCCTTTAGCAGAACGCTTACGTCCTAAATATTTAGAAGACTATCTCAGTCAAAATCATTTGGTTGGAAAAGGCGGCACTTTATACGAACAGATTAAAAACGGTATCATCCCTTCGCTCATTCTTTGGGGACCTCCCGGTACTGGAAAAACGACTTTAGCAAATATAATTGCTAATGAATCTGAGCGTCCTTTTTATAAACTTAGTGCCATTAATTCTGGAGTTAAAGATATTAGAGAGGTGATCGATAAGGCCAAAAAGAGTGGCGGTTTGTTTACTTCTAAAAACCCTATTCTTTTCATTGATGAAATTCACCGTTTTAGTAAATCGCAACAGGATTCTCTTTTAGAAGCTGTTGAAAAAGGCTGGGTGACACTCATTGGTGCAACAACCGAAAACCCTAGTTTTGAAGTTATTCCTGCACTACTCTCACGTTGTCAAGTGTACACTTTAAATGCCTTTTCTAAAGGCGATTTAGAGGCTTTGTTAGCGCGTGCCATTACAACTGATGAAGTCCTATCCAAAAAACAGATTGAGTTAAAAGAGACCAGTGCTTTACTTCGTCTTTCTGGAGGTGATGCCAGAAAGCTATTGAATATTTTCGAATTGATAATCTCTGCTAATAGTACTGAATCTATTGTTATTACCAATGATACGGTTTTAAAACAAGTACAGAACAATACAGCAAGGTATGATAAAACGGGTGAACAGCATTATGATATTATCTCTGCTTTTATCAAATCGATTCGAGGCAGTGATCCTAATGCCGCGGTATATTGGTTAGCCCGAATGATAGAAGGTGGTGAGGATGTAAAGTTTATCGCCCGACGCTTATTAATCTTAGCCAGTGAGGATATTGGTAATGCCAATCCCACAGCATTGGTTATTGCCAACAATACTTTTCAGGCGGTTTCTGTAATTGGTAATCCTGAGTCGCGGATTATCTTAAGCCAATGCGCTACATATCTAGCAAGTTCTCCTAAAAGCAATGCGGCTTATGAGGCTATTGGTAAAGCGCAACAGCTTGTAAGAGAAACAGGAGATTTATCTGTCCCAATGTCTATTAGAAATGCTCCTACTAAACTCATGAAAGAACTGGGTTATGGTGAAGATTACAAGTATGCTCATAATTATGATCACAACTTTGCAGCTCACGAATTTATGCCCGAAGAAATCAAACATACAACACTTTATAATCCGGGAAATAATGCCAGAGAAAATGCACAACGTCAGTTTTTAAAACAACGCTGGAAAGATAAATACGGCTATTAGAATTTAATATTCAGAGACTTTTCTGTGAGCTTACCAGCTTTATTTTCTGAATATATCCAAACACCATTACGTTTAAAAACAATAGCATCCAGTCCTTTTACAACAAACACATCTTTGGCTGAAGTCTTAAGTATCACCATTACTTTTTTAGGTGCTGTATCTACCAATTGATATCCATTGGCTATGGGCTGAGCATAAAGGTAATCTACTTTGGTTTTTTCTATAACTTTTTCAGATTTAACATCTGAAGGTAAAGCTCTTTTTTTCGCTTCTTGTTTCTTTTCAGCAACTACTTCTACTTTTTCTTTTTGTTGCTGTTGCTTGAGTGTTTCTATCTCCTTTTCCAAACGTTGAATTTTTGCCTTTGCCTCTTTGGATTCCTCCTCAACAATTTTTAAATCTTCTGTATTAGTTATGGCATTCGTCTCATGCTGTAATCCTGTGGGGTCGTACTTATGATTTATATTTTCAAAGGTTTCAAAGGCTTCTCTTATGGCTATTTTATAAGCTTTTTCAAATGATTTTTCTTTTGTTTTCCCAATTTTAGATGCCATTATGAGATTGCCTTTACAATCCCTGAGTTCTATCTGTAATTGTATCCTTAGGAATCCACCTTTAATACGTTTTACATCAGCATACATTCCCAAACATCTATTTTGAAATAGGTCCTGAGGTAATTCTTGTTCGTCGAAATAAGCCGTATAACCATTTTGTTTAAAAAGGTGTCTGGTCAATGTATTAATTCTATACGTATCCTTACCTTTTACAAAGTCGAACTGAAGTGGTACAACTACATATTTGTAATGATTTATATTTTGTTGCGTATTACCATAAGTAAAAACGCACAACATAACAGCTATAATAATTTTCTTGATCATTGTGTCTTTTTAAATTGTAATGCTACTTTTTTAGAGGTAACGTTCTAAATCTTTTAAATGTGATATGGTTTTATAACCATTATCTCTGTGATCTTTTTTGTAATCAAATAGAATCACATCCATCCCCACACCTAAAGCGCCTTCAATATCTGCTTCCACATTATCGCCAATCATGATACTTTCTTCAGGCAAGGCTTTAGCATAATTAAGCGCAAAATTAAAAATTCTGGGATTAGGTTTTTTTACGCCTACCATTTCTGAATTTGTAACGGTTGTAAAATGATGTTTTATATTAGACGATGCCATTTTCTTTTCTTGTGCTTCTTCAAAACCATTGGTAATAATGTGAAGCTGGTATTTGACACTCAAATACTGAAGAATCTCATCGGTTCCCTCAAACAAATGATTAAAAGTGGTAAGATGAGTAATATAGTCTTCTGACAATTGATGAATGATCTCATCAGTAACTTCAAAATTTATATGATCAAAAGTGTCTTTTAATCTTCCGTAACGCAAATCAGACTTAGTAACACGCTCTTCCCTATACATTTTCCAGTACTCAAAATTAATAGGCTCATAAACTTTTAAAAAAGCAGGTAAATTGACATTCAAATTATGTAAACCAAATATTTTTTCAAAAGCCAGCCCTGAGTTTTTATCAAAATCCCATAAGGTATGATCAAGATCAAAAAAAACATGTTTTATGGTGTTATTCATTCTCAGATTCTAATACAATGTTAAATAAGTCTTTAAATCCTTGCCAGCGTTCAACACTCCCAAAGGCGTAGTTATGGAATACGGGTGTAAATGTACCATTTACGGACTTCACTTCCGCTATTAATCGTAACAAATGTTCCTTTTTATCGAGCTGCGATTGGTACTTCAACAAAGTATGATCCAAACAGTGATAGGGATTAATTTGTAATGGTGTTTGTACCTCATAGTCCAGATCGTAAAACTGAAATGGGGTACATGTACCGGCTCTAAAACCCATCTCACTTGTATACCCCATAGTAAAATCCTGATGAACTTCTAATTCTATAAGGTTGCGATAAGTATTGGGAAGGTTGAGTTTTGAAAACGAATTCCTAACCATTTTCAAATCATTATTAATTATGGATTCCATCTTCTGTTTTTCTTGCTTTAATACCTTAAGATCATCTAAGGAGAAATACGAGGCTTTTAAACCAACATTGCTGTAATCTGCTACTGATTTTATCAGTGATACAAACTGCTTTCTGTTGATGTTAATATTCTTATCGTAAGTAGAATAATCGCCTATTAAAAAAAACACATTGAATTTATAACTGCATTGCTTTTGCTTTCTAATAATCCATTTAAACGTGTCATAAGGATCTCTCTTAAACCCCGCTAAAACCAGATAACGCTGATACAATTGTTTTAGTTTAAATCGCCCAATATCATTTAAAGTTCCTCCTAGAGTTCTTAACAAGCCTTTTTGCTTAAAATAGAATGCCATTGGCACATCTATAATTGGTCGTACTTTATACTTGCGCTTGGGAAATTCATACTCCGGAAATCGATTTGCTATAACTGCTTTCAATTTATCGGCCCAAATATCTATAACAGGTTGGTGTAAGAACTCATTCTTGTATGCTAAACTTTCTGAAGCTATAAAACGCCCATAATCATCCTTAACATGTGGTAAATATTCTTCATACCTACTTAGTAAATAAAAGGATGCCGCAAAAATATCAAAAGGTAAATGGCTACGCTCTCCGGTAACAAAAAACCCTTTGGTATGCTCCCATTTTTGAACATTGATATCTATATCCGAAAGTCCTTGTTCGAACAGAAGACTATGGCTTCTCACAAATATCTCATTACTCAGAGGTTGCCTGGTGTAAGACATTTTAATAGTATCATGAGCAATAAAATCTTCAACTTTAGAAGTAAAACCAACTTCAATACCCAATATACGCTTACATATATGTTTAATGGTATATGTTAAGCGCGGCGTAATTTTATGAGTATAAACTAAGAGCATCTTATGGTTTTAGATAAGCGCTTCATCGGCAAAACTAAAGTAAGCGTTTTCTGTGATAATTACATGATCTAAGACTTTTATATCTAAACTTTCTGAAGCTGATTTAAGTTTCTGTGTAATTTCTTGGTCTGCCCGACTTGGTTTTAAAGTCCCTGAGGGATGATTATGTACCAAAATAAGAGAGGTAGCACCAACCTCTAAAGCCGTTTTTAAGACCAGTCTTACATCTACCAAAGTTCCGGTAATACCACCTTTACTCAATTGATCGTTTTGTAAAACGGTATTGGAATTATTAAGGTATACGATCCAAAATTCTTCATGAGGCAACTCTCCTATTATAGGTTGCATCATTTCAAATACATGTTTGCTCGAAGTAATCTTACTAAGATGCTTTACTTCTTCTAAGCGTCGGCGTCGTCCCAACTCTAATGCAGCAGCAATAGTTACCGCTTTAGCTTCTCCAACACCTTTAAATTGCATCAATTGTGTTACAGAGAGCTTGCCCAAAGCATTGAGATTATTTTCAGTACTGGCTAAAATACGCTGACTTAATTTTACAGCACTTTCTTCCCGGTTCCCAGAACCTATAAGAATAGCAACCAACTCAGCATCACTGAGTGCTGTCTTCCCCTTACTTCTCATTTTTTCTCTGGGGCGATCGTCTTGCGACCAATTTTTTATTGAAAAAGAAACGGATTTATCTGACATGGTTTAAAGATAAAAAATTGTAAATTTCAAGTTGTATTAAAACTCATAAATTTAATCATCATGAAATCATTTTTTGAAGAAGACGCCTATTCTGAGGTCACCTCAAGAATTCATCAACTCAATGAAAATGCTTCCGCCCAATGGGGAAAGATGTCTGTAGGGCAAATGGTATGGCATTGTCAGGGACCTCTTAACATCATGTTGGAAAAGAACGATTATGGTATGAAGCCAAATTGGCTGGTTAAAGTCTTCTTTAAAAAGTCTTTATATAATGATAAGCCATGGCGAAAAAACCTACCAACTGCAAAATTTTTAAAACCTGCTGAGGATAAAAATCTTGATGAAGAACGCAAACAGCTTATCGCTTTAATTGACGAAGCTTATTCGCATCGTGAAAAAGACTCCTGGAAGCCGCATCCGGGATTTGGGTATTTCACAAAACAGCAATGGGGGCAAATGCAATACAAACACTTAGATCATCACCTCAGACAATTTGGGGTTTAATTTTATGAGTTATCCTCCAAAAAAGCATCAGGACAATGACAAGCAGCACATGCTGGAAGTTATTAAATCGTACCCTTTGGCTACGCTTATATCGGTCAAAGACAACCAACCTCTTGTTACGCATTTACCTTTGGTTTATAAAAATGATAAGCTCATTGGCCATATCGACATTTACAATCCACAGGCACAGCTTTTGAGAGGCAACCATAGTGTTACCATAATTTTCTACGGGCCTCAATGTTACATTTCTCCAAGTGTATACAGTACAACTCAGTTACCTACCTGGAATTATATCAGAGTGCATTTAAAAGGCATTGTAAAGCGTATTGAAAGTAAAGCTGCTTTGAAGCAATCTTTGATTGATATGACCGATTTTTTAGAAGCTCCAGAACATAAATACACTTTAGAACCTGACAACCCAAGACTTGATCGTAATTTGGATTATATTGAAATGTTTGAAATTGACATTACCGATTGGGAGGGAAAATTTAAACTCTCTCAAGATAAAAAGCCAAGTGATACTGAAGCAGCAAGAAATGAATTGATAGCTGCTCATAAAAAAAGCATCCGAGAGTTTTTAGATAAAGTATTTTTGTCCTAACATTTAATCATGAAACGCATTCAGCTTTTTGAATTTGAAGACTTTAATTGGTTTCCAAAACCAATTAGAACTGGCATGACCAATTTAATCATTGTGCTACACAAGCTATTAGGTACCAGTCGGGTTATTTCTAATCTAATCATATCCATAAAAAAGCGATATGATTTTCATCAGGTTATTGATTTAGGATCGGGTTCCGGCGGAATTATGCCCGAAGTAATTCAAACGATTAACGATACAAACCCATCAAGTCCTTTGAAGTTACGTTTAACGGATTTACACCCGAATCCAAAGGTCGTACACCGAATTAATAATGAACATGAGGATTACATATCTTATCATGAAAGTTCGATAGACGCTACAAACTTTAGCGATTTATCAGAAGGGTTAAAAACAATGATCAACAGTTTTCACCATATGCCTCCTGCTATTGCCAAAGGCATTTTGAAGTCGGCTCAGAATAATAAACAACCTTTATTCATCTATGAGATTGCTGAAAATAAGATCCCCACGGTATTGTGGTGGTTGTTACTTCCCTTATCTTTAAGTATCCTGTTCATCATGGTGCTTTTTATGACACCTTTTACCAAAGGACTTACCTGGAAGCAATTGCTGTTTACTTACATCATTCCTATCATTCCCATATGCTATGCATGGGATGGTCAGGCTTCGTTAGTGAGAATGTACACTTTTAAAGACGTTGAGCAGTTATTGACAGACATTAAAAATGATGATTATACCTGGGAAATGGATCAGGCAAAAAAAGAAAATGGTAAACCTTTAGGTTACTATATTTTAGGATTACCTAACTAAAACTACAACCACAAGATGAACTTAGAACACAACAAAAACAATGCTATTGCCTTTTATAAAATGGCTTATGAAGGTAATCCTAAAGAAGCTGTAGACCTGTATATAGGAAAAACATATATTCAACACAATCCCGATGTGGCTGATGGCACTGAAGGGTTTATTAATTATTTTGAGCGTATGCAAAGGGAATACCCAAATAAATCTATTGAGTTTGTAAAATGTATCGCCGAAGGTAATTTGGTAGCCTTACACACCCATCAGATTTGGCCGGATAACGATCAATATGTAACGATGGATTTTTTCAGATTTGATGAGCAAGGTAAAATTTGCGAACATTGGGATGCCATTCAGCAAATCCCTAAACAATCGGCCAATCCTAATACTATGTATTAAAAAGCAGCTATTATTTTATTAAGGTTTTTACCTCATCAAAATCCAGTCCACCATAATTACCAGAGCTCATTAACAGTAGTGACAAGTTACTATAGTTCTGAGAAAACAAGAACGCTTTAAAATCTTCAGGATTGGTATAAATGATTAGGTCATCTCGCTCAAAAGCAGATGCTATTTGTTGTGTTGTAACTTCATCCAGTTGCTTGATTGCGACTGCATGTGGTGAATAAAAAACCACAGCTTTGTCGGCTGCATCCAAAGCACCTTTATACTCTTTTAAGAATTCTGCATTAAGGCTACTATAGGTATGTAATTCTAAACAAGCTAACAATGAACGGTTCGGATACTGTGCTTTTACGGCTTTTGTGGTCGCTTCTACTTTGCTTGGTGAGTGTGCAAAATCTTTATACACGACACAATCCCCGGATTCTGCTATCTTTTCTAAACGCTTGCTGGCACCTTTAAATGTGGCGATAGCTTCATAAAAATCATCTTCATCTACTCCCATATGTTGGCAGATCCATTTGGCACCCGCAAGATTGTTTAAGTTGTGTGTTCCAAAAATCTCTATTGGCATTGGCCCTTCTTCTGTTTCCAATAAGGTCACACCATCTTCAACAGTATACGACGGTGTTTGATAAGGCAATTTACGTATCTGATTTTCTGAAGCTTCCACAACATCTTTCACCGCTTCGTCTTCTTCATTGTAATTGATACTTCCTCCCCTTACTATAGAATCTACAAAAATACTGAACTGTTCTACATAGTTTTCATAAGTAGGAAACACATTAATATGGTCCCAGGCTATCCCACTCAAAAGCGCTATATTGGGTTGGTATAGATGAAATTTTGGACGTCGGTCTATCGGGGAACTCAAATACTCATCACCTTCCAATACTATGAAGTCATTTTCTTCGGTAAGCTTTACCATAACATCAAAACCTTCAAGTTGAGCACCTACCATAAAATCAACATCCCGATCATGATAATGCATGACATGTAAGATCATTGATGTAATCGTTGTTTTGCCATGGCTACCTCCTATAACCACACGGGTTTTATGTTTGGATTGCTCATATAAGAACTCTGGATAGCTATAGATTTTTAAACCCAATTCCTGAGCTTTCAGCAACTCCGGATTATCTGCTTTGGCATGCATCCCCAAAACAATAGCATCTAATGCATCGGTTATTTTTTCGGGATACCAACCAAACGCCTTTGGCAATAAACCTTTAGCTTCTAATCTGGATTTTGAAGGGTCAAAGATGGTGTCGTCACTGCCTGTGACTTGATAGCCTTTATTATGCAATGCAATGGCTAAATTATGCATTGCTGCACCGCCAATGGCAATAAAATGTACATTCATAGTATCATGATCTGAATACCGTAAAAATACTATAAGTTTTTTATTTAAACCTGCCAGATCTTAGAAACCTGACAGGTTTTTGCAGTCTATTAAATATCTGGATTTACAGCCAGACTATTAAACAATTTGGCTTTTGTAACAAAGAACTTATTCTGAACCTCTATAGCCTTCAATTGCCCATCTATCAGTTTAGATTCGCGAGAATTTACTAAAAATAATGAGCTCTCCCCCAACTGAAACTTTCGTTCTTCAGCTTCTAACATTCGGGTATAGTCAGAGACTATATTTAACGTTAATTCGTTTTGAGCCACATAAGATTCTAACTCCTGTTTCAAGGCACTGATTTTATTTTGAAGGTTAACCCTGGTGGCATTAATCTCGAACTCAGTATCCTGTAATTTGAGTTTTGCCAGTTTTAGGTCACCACGTTCTTTCCTGAGAAATAATGGAAAGCTAAAATTTATTCCGCCTTTATACTCTGCAGTATTAAATGTACGCGCCACATCAGGAGTTTCGGTCAGAAAGTTATACTCCAAATCGATCCTGGGCAATAACTTATTGGCTTTTAACCTTTTTTCAACTTCTAAACTTTGCAGTTTGTAATCTAATGATAATAGTTTAGGATGTGTATCAATAACAACCTCATCATCTCTAAGCTGGTTAATATCAAAAATAACATCTATAACCGGTTCGCTATTAACATCAGGAACAACATCTGGCTGCAATTCTACCGGGATATTGCCATCTAACCATAAAAAAGTGGACATCTCCAATGCTGCTTTCATAAGCTTCACTTTTGATTGCTCTAGGCTTAGCTTTCTATTATTTACAGCAATACGGGCTTCTACAGCATCTATCTCTGCATTCTCCCCGACATCAACACCTCTTTGCACACCCCTGTAGCGTAGCTCAGCATTAGCCAGAAAATTCTCAAATAATTTCAATTCGTTGTATGCTCGTAACCATTTAAAGTAAACTACAGAAGCTTCATATAAGATATTATTCACAAAAATATCACGGTCTGCCTTAGCTTGTTCTCTGAACAATTTAGCTTGCTTCAAAGATGCCATACGATCGTTAATTAGTAAGCCCTGAGCTACTGAAACAGAAACTCCTGCTGAATACAAACCATCCTCCGGAACAAAGGCTTCAGGATTCAAAAAATCGCCTGTATTCTCCTCAAAGGTTGCCTTCAATTCCACACCAAACCAGGTTGGCACTTTAAAGGTTCCGTTGAGCTTGTCAAAATATTCAGAGTTTTTGAATTTTTTTCTATCGTAATCTACTTCTATCTTGGGGTCAAAAGCACCTCTGGATTTCATCAGTTTGGCCTGGCTTTCGTTGATCACTAACTCAGCTTGTTTGACTATGGGATGAAACTTTTTTACATAACCCAGATATTCATCAAACCTAAGCACATTAGGAATGTTATCTGCTTGTGAAAATCCTAAACAGGCACAGCTTATTAAAAGCATTGAAAGTATGATTCTCATGTTCTATTTTTTTGCTTTTGCTGTTGTATTTTCCGGTTGATAGTAATTTGGCGGGAAGCCGTTAAGTTGTCGCCACAATTCAAACCATATGGGCACATCTTCAAGCAATGCCATGGTAAATGCTCCCGAACCTGCTCTTATGTCTTTTGGCCATTCATGATCGTCGTCATCCGGAGCCAGAAGCACTCTGAACTTTCCATTTTCACTTATAAAATTTTCTATAGCAACAACCTTAGCGCCATAAGTACCGTACGATACATTGGGCCAGCCACTGAATACTATTGCCGGCCAACCGTCGAATTGCACACGTACTTTTTCGCCCAAATGCAATAGTGGTAAATCAATAGGTCTCACAAAGGTTTCAACAGCTAAATCTACCATAGATGGCATAATACCTACCAACTCCTCGCCTTCTTTGAACGTTTGTCCCAAACCACCTCTTAGTGCTTTATTAATAAACCCATCCTGAGGTGCTGTAACATACTGTAGACTATTTCTGAGCTTATAGTTAGAATATTGATTCTCTAATTTGGTCACTTGTGCTTCGGTATCAAACTGACTTGATTGTGCTGTATATTTATCGCTTTCTGCTTTAGAAATCTTATCGGCATATTCTGCCTGCACCCTTGAGATCTCTACCTCTGCATTAATAACCTGATTCTTGCTGGCCAATAATTTAGCTTCTTGAGATATAAGTTTGGCTTCAGTTTCCTGAAGTTTTAAACGTGCATCTTCTACATTTTTAAGAGCAGCAAAACCTTCCTGATATAAAGTATCTGCACGATTATACTTGGTTTGCGCAATACGTTTATTGGTTTTCGCAGCTTCCAAATCGATACTGTCACTTTGCACTTTAAGCTTTGATTGTTTGAGCTTATTTTTGGCTTGTTCTAATTTTAAACGACGTTCATTAGTTAAAGCACCTATCCTTACTTCTTGTGCTTTGATTTTTTCACCATAAGATTTTGCTGCAAAAGCTTTAGCATCACGTTGCTGTGCAGTACGCTCCACAAGGGCAGGATCAAAATATTCGCTTTTGATTTCTGAGATCTGCATAATCGTATCACCTTTAGATACAAAATCTCCTTCGCGCACAAACCATTTTTCAATACGTCCTGGAATTGGTGACTGTATGGTTTGCGGTCTTTGATCTGGCGTTAGCGTTGTTACTTTACCTCTGCCTGTAATATTTTGGGTCCAGGGCAAAAACAGAATAATAACACCCACAATAGCAAACGCACCCAAAAAGCGATTAAAATACTTATAGTATCGTTTGTGAAATACCCGCCTGCCGGACTTATATGTACTTATATCCACAGACTTATGTAATTGATTATTAGATATATTAAGCATAATGTGTCGTTTTAGATAATTTCACCTTTTTTTAGAGTAATCACTTCGGTACATTCTCGAGACCAATCGTCATTGATACTCACCACGATTAAAGCCCAAGGATTTTTACTATCGGTTAAAAACTTTATAATTTGTTGTGCTTCGTCGGTCTCAAAATGCTCTAACGGATCTTCTAATATTAATAGCTTTGGTTTGCTTACAATAGCTCTTGCCAAAACAATTTTCTTAGTCACGGTAAATGAAATTTGCTTCCCTTCCGGGTACAGTACTGTATTGAGGCCATCGTCACTCTCCTTAATGAATTTTGACAACCCAACATTTTGAATGGCCCACATCAATTGCTCATCTGATATTGAAGCATCTCCAAAAGTGATGTTCTCCCTGATGGTCCCTTCAAAGGGTGTTTCATCTGCCAATGATAATCCGAGATTTGAACGGTAGTAATTTAAGTTTATCGTGTTCAAGGAATATTCATTAAGATAGATTTTGCCTTTTGTTGGTTGAATAACACCAGCAATTAAACGTAATAGACTGGACTTACCAGAACCACTTTCGCCTCTGATCAATATTCTACTTTTTGTATTTATCTTGAAAGAAATATTATTGAGAATGTTAAATGACTTATTAGGCACGCTATATTCCACCTGATCCAATTCCAAATTAAAATCATTTTCAAATACTGGTGTTTCACCATTTTGAGGCTCTATGTCTTTATCGACTACCTGTCCCATTTTTTCCAGAGAGGTCAGGACATCATAAAAAGATTCCAACCCCAGTATTAGCTTTTCTACAGATGTGATGACCAATAAAATAATGATCTCTGCTGCTACGAATTGGCCAATATTCATTTCCTGATTCAGTACCAATAATCCCCCAATAATTAATAAACCGGCAGTCACAATAACTTTGAATCCTACCATTTGGATAAATTGAATGACCAGTATTTTAAAGTGACTCTCTCTAGCTTTCAAGTAATCTTCTACCAGACCATCATTTTTGGTTATCGCTAAACTGGTTTTTCCCGACAACTTAAAGCTTACTACAGCTCTTGCAACTTCCTGTATCCAATGTGCTACCCTATACTTATGCTTGGACTCTAACAAACTGGTTTGCATACCGCGCTGTGCCGTATACTTGAAGACAACAAAGATGAGTAACAATAACAGAAAGCCAAATGCTATGAAAAACGGATGATAAAAGGACAGCAATATTAAAGCAAAGATGATTTGCAATATTGCAGCCGGAATATCTATCAGTATTTTAGCCAACCCCTTCTGAATGTTTAGTGTATCAAAAAATCGGTTGGCTAACTCTGGTGGATAATAATTTCGGAGTTCGTGCATTTGGATCTTGGGGAATCGGTATGTAAACTCAAACGAAGCCCTGGTAAATATACGCTGTTGTATGGTCTCTATAATGCGCATTTGCATCAACTGCAATACACCTACAAATGCAACACCTATAGTTACTAAAACAACTAACACAATCCATGATGTGCTAACCTGAGCACCTTGGATCAAATTAATAATGGCCTGAATCCCTAAAGGTAAAGTCAATGCTACCAACCCTGAAAATACCGCATAATATATGACCTGTAATAAATCTCTTTTTTCTAATTTCAAAAGACCGACCAGGCGTTGCCATGGTGACATGATACTCTTTGATATCTTCATCGTTTATCTTGTTTTAAAATGTTCATCGTTAAGTCTGTAAAAAAATTAGTAGGTGTAACTTTATCGTCACAATCTGTAATGGAACTGAAATGATCTTTTAAATAATGCTGATGCAATGCCCCTTCAACTATAGTACTTGCCATACTGGATGCATATTGATATTGGGGGTTGATCTTTAATATCATATCCCTTAATCTTAAAATCAGGCGTTTGTATATCACAAAATAGCCTTCCTTATTTTCATTATCTACTTTCTTCGTCAGATATGATTTTGAATACTCATTAATAATGATTTTGTTCAATGCGATCTCATTGATATGAGAAAACGTCACATCTTCCTTTACTGTTCTTGTTATGATCTCTATGGCCTTAAGCAATTGCTCTTCAGGATTCGGCAAGTTGAACGTTGCGAACACCAACTGATATTCTATCCAAGCCCAATACCATGATGTAAGATATAGTAACAGTTTGTGTTTACTTTCAAAATAGCGATAAATAGAACTCTCATTAGAGCCTATTTTAACGCCTAGCTTCTTAAATGTAAAATCGTCAAAGCCTATATCGTCAATCAACAAAATGCTATGCTGAATGATCCGCTTGCCCAAATCGGACGATTCCGGGTCCTTGATATAGATTTTATCAGGCACACTAATTTTTAAATTTGATAGTAAATTTATCATTATTAAATATTTTGATTGCAAATATAATAGTATTACTATTAATTTAAAACAATTAACAAATATTTAGGAGTACAATAAAACGTTCCTGTATGTATTATCAGAAATATAAAACAGTCAATAAATCAGCATATTAAAAACCGATTTATCATTACTTTGAATAACTTGTAATGGCTACAATTTATGGATGGTCGTTCTTTCTTTTAAAGCCTGTTTGAAGTCTGAGCGAATTTCCAGAGCTTTATCAATATATGCCAAAGCTTTGGTTTTATCATTCTTGTGCTTATAGATTTGTGCCAGTCTATAATATGCCCATTCTTTTGGCACACCATCAGCAGCGGAGTAATTATCAAGATAAATAGTTAAGCACCTGGCACCCTTATCGAGTTGTACATTATAATCAGCGCAGACCTTACCTATTTGATAATGAAGCGCATTACGCTGATGTTTTTGTTGTGCAGATTCTATATTGCCAATGGCTTTCTGTGGCTGGTCTTCAGCTTCATACAATTTAGTAAGTTTATCATAACAGGTAAGAGACCCTCCAACTTTAATCGCTTTTAAATAATAACGCTCAGCCAATTCCGGCTCGTCATCATACTCATAAATATAGCCTTTAGCTAAATAGCCATCCACTAAGGAAAGATGTTGCAAATCTTCAGCATATTTAAGTGATTTGGATTTACTACCTCCTACTATACCTGGCAATTGGATATACAATTCTACCAATGCCCAATGCGCATCAATATGTTTTGGATCTAACGCTACTGCTTTCTTAAACGATTTTTTAATATCACCTATCAAGCCCAAAGCCCTAAACTTACTTACACTTAACGCTTTCATTCCTAAAGCACCACCATACTTGTAATGGTAATTTGCATTATCGGGTTGTGTTTCTTTAAGCAACTCATATTGCTCTATAGCTTCGTCCCATTTTTTTTGATGCCCATAAGCATCGCCTAAAAGTTCAATGGCATTTAGGTCCTCCTTATGGTCAGCCACATAGGCACCCAATAATTGTTCAGCTTGTACGAACTGCTTATTAGTGATTAATTTTTGAGCCTTATCATATGAAGATTGCCCAAAACAGAATAATGGCACAATAAAAAAAATTATGATAAGTTTCATATTCATAGATTCAAAATAAATAAGAAGTTTTCTACAAAAATACATTTTCAAAATCAGATATTTAAAAACTCAATTTTAAAAAATGTTAATATGAGTTTCACTTATAAAATGTTTAACTTCACTCATCAAACGTTATGAGTTACTCAATTCGTATAGTTTTGGAACGCCTTTTGAAGGTAACTTGCTGAAAAATCTAATTCATGAAAAATTACATCACATTAATAATGATCATTCTCTTTGCTAACTTTAGTAATGCTCAAGACGGTTCTATGGCTGATTATGCCAAAGCATGGCAAAACGTCCAACAACTGGAAAATGAAGGCCTCACTAAATCTGCGCTTGAGGTTGTCAAAGATATTGCAGCGCAAGCGCTTAAGGAGAACAACACTGTTCAGCGTATTAAGAGTCTTGTATACCTCAGTCGCTATGCTTTAGTTTTAGAAGAAGATGCGCAGCTCAAGATCGTCAATGATTTTAAAACCGAAATAGAACGGAGCAATACGGTAACCCGGCACTTATTAGAAAACATGCTGGCAACCATGTATTGGCAATATTTTCAACAAAACCGTTACAGGTTTTATGATCGTACTAAAACCCGTGAAATAGTAGACGCTAAAGATTTTAGAACCTGGGATCTTGAAACACTTTTTAATGAGATTCACCTGTACTATCAAAAATCCTTAGAAAATGGATTATTACTACAACAAGAACCTTTAGAGAATTACAATGAGCTTTTGATCGCTGTTAAAAACTCTAAAACTTACAGACCCACGCTCTATGACTTGTTAAGTCATAATGCCCTCTTATTTTATAAAACTGACGAGCATAGTATTACCAAACCTACATATCAATTTAAAATTGAAGATTCTGATCTTTTGAGTTCCGGAGATCGTTTTATGAATATAACGTTGAATTCAAAAGACAGCACATCTTTACAACTTAACGCTATAAAGATCTATCAAAACCTATTAAAAGCCCATCATAAAGACCATTCAAAAGCTTATGTCGATGTTGATCTGGAACGCCTAAACTACATTCAAAAACATGCTGTAGTCGCAGATAAAGAAGCACGTGTTTTAGAGACTTTACAATCGTCTTCTCAACAACTGGGAAACTCTCCTTTATCTGGTCTGTATCAGTATGAAATTGCAAAACGCTATAAAAAACAAGGCAACAGGTATGTTTACGATACTAAAAATGAATCCTTACGCTGGAAACTGAAGGATGCTCTTAAAATTTGCAATACTATCATTGAAAAATATCCCTCTAGTGAAGGCGCGAAACGGTGTGAGGCTTTAAAGGAACAATTGTTAAATCCATCATTACAATTACAATCAGAGAACCATATTCCTTTACTAAAAAAATCAAGAATTTTAGTGAGTTACACCAACTTAGAGACTTTGAACTTCAGCATCTATAAAATCTCCAAAAAACAACTCGATACGTACAACAAGGCCTATAACACAGAAGACAAAGAGGCACTTTTAAAAAGACTATCTGTATACAAAACATGGAAAAGCCAATTAAAGAACGAAAACGATCTTCAGAGGCACCAAACCGAAATTATAGTCCCTGAGTTAGAAAACGGCTTATACATTATTACTGCAAGACCTGAGACAGCTCCAAAGACATTTGCTGAAGGATTTATACAGGCCACAAACTTTGCTTTGATAGAAGGTGAAGAACATGGCAAACAGATGTATCAGGTCATTGACAGAAACTCCGGCAAACCCATTGAAGGTGCAAAAGTAGACATGTCTTATGCCCTTAATGACTCTGAGAAAACATGGACTAAAAGCTTCACTACAGATCGCTACGGAAGATTTGAATTCAAGAAAGATCATAAGTATTATAGAAATGTAGAAATCATTATAACAGCAGATAAAGAATCTGGTTATTTTGGTAATTACTACATTTATAGGCTACGCAACCAAAAACCAAAAGATCATACCGATTACAGAGCACACTTATTCTCTGACCGCAGCATTTACAGACCCGGTCAAACGATTTATTTTAAAGGTATTGCAACCAAAACCTACGATAAAAAAACAGAAATTGCTGAAAACACTGAAGTTACCATCAGCTTATATGATGCTAATCGTCAAAAGATCTCAGAACTCAAGGCTGTAACTAACGATTACGGATCGTTCCATGGTAAATTTATCATCTCCGATACTGGTTTAACAGGATCATTCCGTATTAATGCAAGTTCAAAGAACAACAACCTTAATGCCAATCATTATTTTTCTGTAGAAGCGTATAAACGCCCTAAGTTCAAAACTGAGTTTTTGCCCATCACGGAAACCTTTAAGATCAATGATGACATCACCGTAACAGGTCATGCTCTAGCATTTGCGGGGAGTCATATCACCGATGCTAAAGTGGTTTATCGGGTTAAGCGAAACGTACAATTCCCCAGATGGTATTACTGGAGAGCGCCATACCGAAATTATGAGGCACAGGAGATCACTCACGGAGAGACTACAACGAATGCCAAAGGTGAATTTGAAATTACTTTCAAAGCCATTCCCGATGATACTGCCAATAAAACCAATTTACCGATATTCCGATACGAAGTTACGGCTGATGTCACTGATATCAATGGCGAAACCAGAAGCACAACCACTGTAGTTAATGTGGGCTATCACAGCATGACTATCAATATTGTGATGCCTGAAAAACTCGATAAAACGAAGAAAACACACGAAATCACCATAGCGTCAAAAAATTTAAATGGCGAGTATGCGCCTGCAAAAGGAACTGTGAGTATTTACAAGCTTGAAGCTCCCGACCGGGTACTGAGACATAGACCATGGAACTCGCCCGATTACCAAGTCATTTCGGAAACAGACTTCAAAACATTTTTTCCTAACGACCCCTATGGCAATGAAGACGACCTCAAGCATTGGAAAAAAGGCAAACGTGTTTTTACTGCTGATTTCGATACTGAGCAATCAAAAATAGTGACTGTAAAACGTACCAAAAAATGGGATTCCGGAAAATATATTGTCGTAGTGGAGAGTGAAGATCCGTTTGATCAACCCATAAAAGATGAAACCTATGTAACATTATACAGTGATAAAGACCCTTCAACACTAGACAACGCCTTATTCTCAGTGCAATTAGACAAAGACAATTACACAACGAATAGCATGGCAAAAGTAACTTTTGCTTCGGCAGCCCAATCGCTTTACGTCACTGTAGACATCGAAAAAGCAGGCAAAATCATCAGCACTCAAGTTCTTAAACTCAACAACTCTAAAGCTACGATAAGCATCCCTGTAAATCCGGAAGATGTAGGTGGCTTCAGGGTGAACTACAGCTATGCTGCTTTTAATCAATACGGCTCACAGTCCTTATTGGTCCCAGTAGCTTACCCAAAAACCGATCTACAGATTGAAACCAAAACCTTTAGAGATCAGTTAAAACCAGGACAGGATGAAACCTGGAGTTTTACCATCAAAGGACCTATGGGCGATAAAGTGTCTGCCGAGTTATTAGCCAGCATGTACGATGCTTCGTTAGACGAGTTCAAATCGCATGACTGGTACTTTAACCCATTTACCAAGCCCATATATAACTCCAGATATCAAAAAAGGGCATATGGTAGTTTTCGAAACTCAGCGTTTAGGATACACCATGACTTTGCTCACATCTATGCTTATCCGAAACAAGCTTATGACCAGCTGAATTGGTTTGGTTTTTATTTTGGACAACCTGTTAATGTTCAGTACATGATACGAGGTCAGGCTGCGGGTGTTATCGTAGAATCTGATGAAAGTGCTGTTTTAGACGAAACTAATATAGCTGCTTATGAACTAAAAGATACCGAAGAACAATTTTTAAGAAATAAAGTAAAATTGGTGCCAAATGTCGATTCAAAAAAAGGGTATAGAGAAGGTAATCTAAAAACTGAAAATCATATTAAAAAACTTGAAGGCATCAACTCTAACAACCAAAAACAACAAAACCCTAAAGATTTTGATAACATTCAAATTCGAAAAAACCTCCAGGAAACGGCCTTTTTCTTTCCACAATTGCAAACGGATGCCGAAGGTCATGTAAGTTTTAATTTTACAGCACCTGAGGCTATGACCACATGGAAATTACAGTTATTGGCACATACCAAATCTCTGGAAAGTGCCGTAACTCAACTCGAGGCTGTAACCCAAAAAGAACTCATGGTCATTCCTAATGCACCTCGTTTTTTAAGAACAGGCGATAAGATCACCATCAGTTCAAAAATTGCAAATTTAACGGACAAAGTACTAAACGGTAAAGCCAAACTGGAACTTACAGATCCTGTTTCCGGGAAATCCATTGATGCCGAGTTGAGCAACTCGGATTCTACCAAAACATTCACCATTGACGCCAAAGGCAATACACAAGTCTCCTGGAACCTCAGCATTCCTGATGATCTACAAGCCGTTCAGTATAAGGTTTTGGCTGTTAGCGATGACTTTAGTGATGGCGAACAAAATGCATTACCGGTACTGAGTAACAGAATGCTGGTCACCGAGACTATGACCATGTGGGTACGTAGTAACGAAACCCGAACATTTACATTAGATAAGCTAAAGGCGAATACCTCTAATAGCTTAAAGCATCACAAGCTCACACTAGAAATCACCTCTAACCCGGCATGGTATGCCGTACAGGCTTTACCATACCTTATGGAGTACCCATACGAATGTAATGAGCAGACCTTTTCGAGATATTATGCCAATACCTTAGCACAGCATATTGTAAGTACCAACCCCAAAATAGAAGCTGTATTTGATCAATGGAAATCTCAGGATGCCTTATTGAGCAATCTCGAAAAAAACCAGGAATTAAAATCATTACTTATAGAAGAAACACCTTGGTTAAGAGATGCGCAATCTGAAACCGAGCAGAAAAAACGTATTGCCTTGCTATTTGATTTGAATACCATGAAAAACGAATTGCAAAAGGCAAAACAAAAACTTCAAAGAAACCAATCTTCAACCGGAGGATGGGCATGGTTTAATGGCGGGCGTACCAATCGATTTATCACGCAGCATATCCTGGCAGGTTTTGGACATTTAAAACAGTTAAATGTGGCTATTCCTGAGCGGCAGGACCAAGAAATGATCGCTCGGGCCATTGTTTATCTGGACCAGCAATTTGTTGAAGACTACGAAAGGCTTACACGATATCATAAGGATATCGATCTTAGTAAAGATCATTTAAGCTATATGCAAATGCATTATCTGTATGTCAGAAGCTTTTTCCCAGAATTAAAAGCTTCGAAAAAAGTCAAAGATATTATGGCATACTACCATTCTCAAATTAAGAGCTATTGGTTATCAAAATCACTATATGCTAAAGGGCTTATGGCCTTAACAGCTCATAGATTAGAGGATACTAAAACGGCTAATAAGATCCTTAGATCATTGAAAGAAAACAGCATCACTTCTGATGAGTTGGGCATGTACTGGAAAGAGAACACGAGTTCTTGGTATTGGTATCAGGCTCCAATTGAAACTCAGGCGCTAATGATTGAAGCTTTTTCTGAAATTGAAAATGATACTAAAACCATCGACAATCTAAAGATATGGTTGCTTAAAAACAAGCAAACCAACAAATGGGAAACTACAAAGGCAACGACTGAAGCGGTTTATGCATTGTTACTACAAGGCAGTGACTGGCTGAGTGAAACCGACATGGCAGAGGTAACTATTGGAGGCAAGCAAGTATCTCCTGAGACACTGGATAATGTCACTGTTGAAGCCGGTACCGGTTATTACAAAACTTCATGGAATGAAGGCGATATCCAACCAGATATGGCAGAAGTAACATTAACTAAAAAAGGCGAAGGCATTGCCTGGGGCGGGGTTTACTGGCAGTATTTTGAAGACCTGGATAAGATCACTTCTGCGGAAACACCTCTCAAGTTAAAGAAAAAGCTATTCTTAAAATCCAATACGGATACTGGTGAAGTAATTACTGAAATTGATAACCATACAACGCTTAATGTTGGCGACCTTATCAAAGTACGTATTGAGTTGCGTGCCGATCGGCCTATGGAATTTGTACACATGAAAGATATGAGGGCTTCAGGACTGGAACCTATTGATGTATTATCGAAATACAAATGGCAAGATGGTTTGGGGTATTATCAAAGCACCAGAGATGCCGCAACACATTTCTTTTTTGATTACCTGCCAAAGGGTGTTTATGTGTTTGAATACGACCTGAGAGTTAATAATGCAGGTGATATGAGTAATGGCATTACTACCATACAGAATATGTATGCTCCTGAGTTCAGCAGTCATAGCGAAGGCATTAGAATCACTGTAGATTAGACAGTTACGTAAGGCATAATAAAAAATAGCGACTATACTCTGGAATTTATTTTTCGTACATTTATAACTACTAACAACTAAATTACAGAGATTATGAACGCAAAAGTTTTTATGGTTCTGAGAATACTTCTTGGAATTTTTATCCTGGTTTTTGGAGTCAATAAGTTTTATAGCTTTTTACCCATGCCTGAATTGGGTGGTGATGCTGGCGCTTATTTTGGCGCTTTAATGAATTCAAAAACGATGACCCTCGTTGCCGTAGTGGAGATTGTTGCCGGATTGGCATTGATAGTTAATAAGTTTGGCGCATTAATGGCTTTGATCTTAATGAGTATCTCCGTGAACGCTTTCCTTTTCCACGCTGTTCTGGACCCGGGAGGTATTGGAGGTTCAGTTGTATTAATCCTACTTAATATACTTGTATTGTATGGCTATAAGGATAAATACAAAGATTTGTTGAATTGAATAAATACAAAAGCGCCTTTGAATCCAAAGGCGCTTTTTTTTTATGATTTTGGCGGATACTTACTGAATACTTTTTCTACCAGAGTTTTGAATGCTGCTTCTCGTTTTTCAGGAGATGCTTTAGGATTGTAACGACCTTCACTTACCGCCTGCCAAAACAAGCCGCCTTTGTTTTCGTTTACAAATTCAAAAATGACCCGTCTGTTATGATTGGATTGGCCTACAGGAATACCTACAGATATTCCGCCACCTACATTACGTCCTCCGCCACCAAGTCCAACACCTACGTTACTATTTCGCTGGTCAACATAGTCTGAACTTTGTATATCAATAAAAAAATCGGGCGTATCCGACAACTCTAATCCCAAAGCACTTAGCTTTTCATCTACTGCTTTTAACAGGCGTTTCGTATCTAATTCACTCAAACCCGTTTTCATATCGCCATAATAATTATAGGTCTTGTATTTAGAAAAATCCGTAGTCTTTTCGTAATCGTAATTCACGACGGCACCACAAGACATAAAAAGTAATGCAATAAAGGCAAATTTGACAGCTTTCATCTTTTTTATTTTAAAGATATTAAAAAAAATAGGGTTAACGTAGTTTTTAACTATTCGGTCTCCGATTTTGATTCTACAGCCTTGGTCAGTGATGATGAAATAATACCTGTAGGTATGGCTACAATACCTAAGCCTATCAATAAGATAAAAAACGTAAAGATTCTACCCCCAACAGTAATCGGATACACATCGCCATAACCTACAGTGGTTAAGGTTACTATTGACCACCATAAGCTATCAAATATTGAAGAAAAATGTTCTGGTTGTGCCTCATTCTCAAAATAGTATATGCCCACTGCGGCAAAATAAATAAGGATCAAAGTGATAACCATAAATAATATGATTTGTTCTTTGGCCATTATCATTGCCTTGGTGAAGTGCTGCATAGCCTTATTGTAACGGACCAGTTTTAAAAGGCGAAACAACCTGAACATGCGCAACAATCTTAAAGAACGTAGGTCTACTCCGAAAGACAGGTAAAATGGTAAAATGGCAAATAGGTCTATTAGCCCATAAAAACTAAAAATGAATTTGAGCTTTTTATCCGAAACGTATATTCGCGCCAAATATTCTAAGGAAAACACAATGACACAAATAACTTCTATAGTATTTAATAATGTTTTAGCTTGAGGCTTCAGATCAGGTAAAGTCTCAATGGAAAAGGTAATTACCGAGAGTATAATTAAGAACTGAATGAAGAACGCAAACCGTTTACTCGGCTTATTGTCATTATACTCTACAATGGATTTTATATACTGCCTCATGATCGTAATGCTTAATCATTTAACATGGCCCATAACTTATCTTTAAGTTCTTTAATCCCTTGCTGCGCTACAGATGATAAAAACAAGTATTCTATGGGTAAGCTTTCATCTAATTCTGCCTTTAATTCTGCTTTAAGTTCATCATCTAACATGTCTGATTTAGAAATTGCAATGAAGCGCTCTTTATCTAGCATCTCAGGATTATAACGTCTTAATTCGTCCAAAAGGATGCGATATTGGCCTGCAATATCATCGGCATCGGCAGGAATTAAAAATAATAAGATAGAATTACGCTCTATGTGTCTTAAGAAATAATGCCCCAAGCCTTTTCCCTCAGCAGCACCTTCTATAATTCCGGGAATATCTGCCATCACAAACGACTGAAAGTCACGATATTCAACAATACCTAAATTGGGTTTTAATGTCGTAAACTCGTAATCAGCAATCTTAGGTTTTGCTGATGTAATAACGGATAATAGTGTAGACTTCCCTGCATTTGGAAATCCAACCAAGCCCACATCGGCAAGTACTTTTAACTCTATCGTAATGCGTTTTTCTTCTAAGGGCAGTCCGGGTTGTGCATAACGAGGGGTCTGATTGGTAGCACTTTTAAAATGCCAGTTACCTAAGCCTCCTTTACCACCTTGGCATACGATCTTTTCTTCTTTATCCTCTGTGATCTCAAATAAAACAGCATCTGTTTCTGTATCTCTTACCACAGTTCCCAAGGGCACATCAATATATACATCTTCGCCATCAGCGCCTGTACTCCTACTTTTACTTCCATGAGCACCATGACCTGCTCTGAAGTGCTTTTTAAATTTTAAGTGGTATAAGGTCCATAAATTACTATTGCCTCGAATGATCACATGACCGCCTCTACCACCATCACCACCATCTGGACCGCCTTTGGTAATATATTTTTCACGATGTAAATGTACAGACCCTTTACCTCCATTACCGGAAGCAGCATAAATCTTAACATAATCTACAAAATTACCTTCAGTCATATTCCTTTCTCAAATATTGAAAACCATTGTACAATACACGTAAATTTTAATCTGTTACAGATTAAAGCTTATCAATCACCTCACTCAAACGCTCAGTGATTTCAGAAATACTACCTACTCCATCAACACCATAATATTTATCCTGTGCAGAATAGTACTCTTTCAGTATGGCTGTTTTTTGGTAGTACTCATTAATTCTGTTTCTAATAATGGATTCATCAGCATCATCTGGTCTTCCACTGGTTTTACCACGTTCTAACAATCGGGCTACCAATACTTCGTCATCTACTTCAAGTGCGATCATCGCATTGATCTGTGAGTCCTTACCGTCCATTAAAGTATCTAGTGCCTTAGCTTGAGCATCAGTACGAGGAAAGCCATCAAAAATAAACCCGTTAGCATCGGCATTCTTTTCCACTTCATTATTGAGCATGTCAATAGTCACTTTATCCGGGACTAAATCGCCTTTATCCATATATGACTTAGCGAGCATGCCAAGTGCCGTTTCATTTTTAATGTTGTATCTGAATACATCGCCTGTTGAGATGTGTACCAAATTGTATTTTTCTTTTAAGAAATTGGCTTGCGTTCCTTTACCTGCTCCCGGAGGTCCAAAAAGCACTAAGTTAGTCATGTGTTGTGTGGTTTTGAGTTGATACACCTCTGTAAGGTCTCTACCTAAGCCATCATAGTCTAATCCATAACCTACAATAAACTTATCCGGTATTTCGATCCCTACATAGTGTAATTTAAAATCTTTTTTATATGCTTCAGGCTTGAAGAACAAGGTGGCTATTTTTAGCGTTTTCACCTTTTCTTGCTTAAAGATACGATGTACCTCAGCCAAAGTTTTTCCTGAATCGATGATGTCTTCTAAAATAATAACCGTTCTGCCTGTAAGGTCTTTTGTAAGTCCAATAAGACGCTGAATGTCATCTGAAGATTTCACACCTTCATAGGAAGCCAGTTTTATGAACGTCACTTCACAAGGGTGTGGATATTTCTTTACAAAATCACTAACAAACATGAAAGAGCCGTTTAAAATTCCGATAAAAACCGGCATCTCGTCTTTAAAATCCTTTGCAATTTCATCGACCATGCGCTGCACGGCACTATCAATTTCCTGCTCAGAAATGAAAGGTTTAAAATACAAATCATGAAGCTTGATCACGGTCATCATTTTTTTAGAAACGCAAAGATAATCAATAGAATGAGCAATCCCCATTTTTGACATGGCATTTTAGAACCTTATCTCATTTTTAAGTGTATTTTTGTACTGAAAATGAAAAATTAATGAATTATTTCTCTTCAGGTTTTAAGCTAGGCATATTGGGAGGTGGCCAATTGGGAAAAATGCTGCTATACAATACGCGAAAATTTGACATCTACACTTGTGTTTTGGATCCGAGTAAAGAAGCTCCGGCCAGGCTGGCATGCGATGAATTTAATGTCGGTGATCTATTAGACTATGACACTGTAGTTAATTTTGGAAAAAAGGTGGATGTACTCACCATAGAAATAGAAAATGTCAATGTTGATGCTCTGGAGACTCTAGAAAATGAAGGTGTAAGTGTTTTTCCTTCGTCAAAAACATTACGTACCATACAGAGTAAAGTACAGCAAAAACTATTCTATCGTGATCATAACATCCCCACTGCAGATTTTGTCCGTTTTGCGCATACTTCTCAGATCGATGAAGCCATAGAGAACGGAGGACTAAGCTATCCTTTCGTATGGAAAAGTGCGCGTTTTGGTTATGATGGTACCGGCGTTAAGGTGGTAAAACGCTATACAGATTTGATCGACCTGCCTAATGTAGAATGCATTGCCGAAACATTGATCCCTTTTAAAAATGAATTGGCTGTTATTGTTGCCCGTAATGAAAAAGGAGATCTGAAGACCTATCCAGTAGTGGAAATGGAATTTCACCCTGAAGCCAATCAGGTAGAATATGTCATATGCCCTGCCAGAATTCCTGATGACATTGCTAAAAAAGCCGAATTAGTAGCGCTAAAAACCGCTGCAGCCTTTAATCATGTGGGCCTTCTTGCTGTGGAGATGTTTCAGACTCAAGATGATGAGATTTTGGTTAATGAGGTCGCACCACGACCACATAATTCGGGACATTATAGTATTGAAGCCAGCTACACTTCACAATTTGAACAACACCTTAGAGCCATACTAAGTTTACCTCTTGGTAATACAGAAAGTACAGTTGCCGGGGTTATGGTAAATTTGGTAGGCGCTGAAGATCATTCCGGAAATGTAGTATATAAGCATATTGAAGATATTATGGCTATGAATGGTGTAACACCTCATATCTACGGCAAAAAACAAACACGCCCGTTTCGTAAAATGGGCCATGTTACTATTGTAAATAAAGATATAAACGTAGCGAGACAAATCGCGGAAAGCGTTAAAAATAAAATTGAAGTTATTAGTGAAGATTAAATGTTATGAGTAAAGTAGGCGTTATTATGGGTAGTAAAAGTGACTTGCCGGTGATGCAAGACGCAATTGACATCTTAAAAGGTTTCGATATTGAAACTGAAGTCGATATTGTTTCGGCACATCGTACCCCGGAAAAGCTTTTTGATTATGGAAAAAATGCTCATGAAAGAGGCATTAAGGTTATCATCGCAGGCGCCGGAGGTGCAGCACACTTACCTGGAATGGTAGCTTCTTTATCCCCGCTTCCTGTCATTGGTGTTCCTGTAAAAAGCAGCAACTCAATTGATGGCTGGGACTCTGTTCTATCCATTTTACAAATGCCTGGTGGTGTACCGGTAGCAACTGTTGCGCTTAATGGTGCTAAAAATGCCGGTATCTTAGCCGCACAAATCCTAGGAAGTGCTGACCAATGCATTCTGGATAAGATCAAGGTCTACAAAGAAGGACTGAAAGTCAAAGTTATAGATTCTGCAAAGGAACTATAAAAAAAGCTCCGATAAAATCGGAGCTATAGCTATTAATCAATTCTTAGAGTCATTGTATCTCTAAAAAGATGCGCAAATGTACATATTTATTTTGCGCTCACACTATTAAAATACGTTAAAATTCAGATAATCAACCAACTAAAGAATAATCTTACGTTGAATATCAAAATTAAGAAGTAAACATGACGCCTTTAAATCAAAAATTTCAAACCCCATATAACACTGCGCCTTTTTCAAAAATAAATACTGAAGATTATCTTCCTGCTTTTAAGACAGCAATAGATAATGCCCGACAAGACATACAAGCTATTGTTGACAATACGGAAGCACCGAGCTTTGAAAATACTATTGAAGCATTGGATTATTCCGGTGAAGAATTGGATAGGATTTCCTCAATTTTTTTCAACTTAAACTCTGCTGAAACCAATGACGAAATTCAAAAAATCGCTCAGGAAGTTTCGCCATTACTATCAGAATTTAGTAACGATATTACATTAAATAAAGCACTATTTAAAAAGGTAAAAACAGTCTATGATCATAGATCTGATCTTGACCTTACTACTGAGCAGCAGACCTTACTCGATAAAAAATACAAAGGCTTTTCTAGAAACGGTGCAAACCTTCCCGAAGCTAAAAAAGAACAACTTAGAGCTATTGATAAGGAATTAAGTCAACTCAAACTAAAGTTCGGAGAGCATGTTTTAGCTGAGACCAATGCTTATGAACTGCATATTACCAATGAAGAAGAGGTATCAGGTTTGCCAGAAGGCGCTAAGGAAGCTGCCAAACAACTGGCAGAACATAAAGGAAAAGAAGGTTGGATCATTACTTTAGATTACCCAAGTTATATCCCTTTTATGACTTATGCTGATAACAGATCTCACAGAGAAACCTTATCAAAAGCTTTTGGCAGCAAAGCATTTAAAGGCAATGCTTTGGATAATAAAGCCATTGTACTACGCATTGCTAATCTTCGTCACGAACGCGCTCAATTGCTAGGTTATGATACGCATGCTCATTTTGTATTAGAAGAACGTATGGCAAAAACACCTGAACAGGTCAATCGGTTTTTGAATGATCTTTTGGAAAAGTCAAAACCTGCTGCCAATGAAGAATTTGAACATCTCAAAACATTTGCTAAAACCTTAGATGGTGTTGATGATTTTCAAAAATGGGATTCGGCATATTATGCTGAAAAACTCAAACAAAAATTATTCGATCTTGACGACGAGCAACTAAAACCTTATTTCAAATTAGAAAATGTGATTCAAGGCGCTTTTACTGTAGCTGAAAAATTATTTGGACTACAGTTCAAGCCCATCGATACTATTGACAAATATCACGATGATGTAATGACCTACGAGGTTGTAGATCAGGAAGGAGAACTGGTTTCTATTTTTTATGCTGACTTTTTTCCAAGAGCAGGAAAACGCAATGGCGCATGGATGACCTCATTTAAACCTCAAATGATTAAAAATGGGGTTAATGAAAGACCACACGTATCCATTGTGTGTAATTTTACCAAACCTACAAAAAGCAAACCTTCTTTATTAACCTTTAATGAGGTTACGACTTTGTTTCATGAATTTGGGCATGCATTACATGGCATGTTGGCCAATACAACGTATCCAAGTTTATCGGGGACCAATGTGTATTGGGATTTTGTAGAATTGCCGAGTCAAATTCTGGAAAATTGGTGTTATGAGGAAGATACTTTAAGACTCTTTGCTACGCATTACAAAACGGGGGAGCTTATTCCTATGGCATTGGTCGAAAAAATTAAAGCTTCTGCCACATTTCATGAAGGCATGCAAACGCTACGTCAATTGAGTTTTGGCTTATTAGATATGAGTTGGCATGGTCAGGATCCAACTAATATTACCGATGTTAAGGCTCACGAATTGAAAGCCTTTTCTACCACAAGTTTATACCCTGATGTGCCAGAGAATTGTATGAGTACCTCTTTTGCTCATATTTTTCAAGGTGGATATTCTTCAGGATATTACAGCTACAAATGGGCAGAGGTTTTAGATGCTGATGCTTTTGAATATTTTAAAGCAGAGGGCATTTTTAATAAAACCGTGGCTGATAAGTTTAAGAGTCATGTACTTTCCCAAGGTGGTACAGAAGACCCTATGGTGTTGTACAAGAGATTCAGAGGTCAGGAACCACAGCCCGAAGCTTTACTAAGACGTGCCGGGTTGTTAAAATAAGTCATATAAAATGGCGTTAGCAGTTTATGAAATATGCTAAGCTCATTGGACATTTATTAATCATCGTAATTTTAACTATAGTTACTCAAGTTGGTGGTATTATATGGCTCATCGGCTTGAGAATTTCTAAACATTTCTCATTGCGGAAAAGATATGTATTTCCAATACTCTACTTGTTTTGTAATCTCATTATTGTACCTCCTATTGCAAAAGTTTATGGAAGGGAACAATTACCTTGGTTTGACAAAAATATAAAACCCAGAAATTGGTTTTACCCCTTATCTTTTAGAAATTATGTTCATCCAGAGTTATACCACCTTCTATATGAGACCTCGAAAAATTCAGGAGTTTCAATTACATATTTAGATGCTAATTTCCCGTTTTTTGATGGCTATCCTTTATTACCTCATCTTAGTCATGACGATGGTAAAAAAGTGGATTTAAGTTTTATGTATCTTGACAAGAATGGTAATCCCACTGATAAAAAACCTTCAGTTAGCGGTTATGGAATTTATGCTGAAAGCAATAAAAATCAAACTTTAAAGCAATGTATCGGTAATGGTTATTGGCAATATGATTTTTCAAAATACTTAAGCTTTGGGAGAATCAACACTTTGAAATTAGATTTTAAACACACTAAAAAACTGACTGAAACACTATCAAACCATCCAAAAACTCAAAAACTGTTTATTGAGCCTCATCTTAAATACGTTTTAGGGTTAAGTCAACAACAAAAAATACGCTTCCATGGTTGTCAATCGGTAAGACATGATGATCATATACATTTGCAAATAAAATAAACTTTCAATAATTATTGAAAGTTTAAAAATTTTTATATATTTGTACTATGAATTACCAAGACGCGAAAGAAAGATTTATCAGTACCTGGGGAAGCCTAGGTAGTCTTTGGGGCATTAACAAAGCGATGGCTCAAATTCAGGCGCTGCTCTTTGTATCGACCGAACCGCTTTCTATGGAAGATATTATGGCTGAGTTAAAAATATCGCGTGGTAATACCAGCATGAATTTAAGGCAACTTATGGACTGGGGAATCGTTTCTAAAACTTTGATTCCTGGAGAACGCAGAGAGTTTTTCACTACAGAAAAAGATGTACAGGAATTGGCTAAAATAATTGCTAAAGAACGCAGTCGAAGAGAGATTCAACCGGTCATTAAAGTTCTGGATGAAATTTCATCCATAAAAAATGATGGTTCAGAGAAAACCAAAGAGTTAATCAAACAAACTAAAGCCTTGCACGACCTTACAAAAGACGCCGACAGCATGATCAATAAACTTGTAGAGCAAAAGCAAAACTGGCTAACGAAATCTGTATTAAAACTTATGAAATAATTTTTTTAATTCAATCTTTCAATTTTTTCTGAAAGTTTAAAAATAAATAAAAATGAAAAATCTATTCACTATAAACAAATGGCTTATCATCATAACATTGCTACTGTATCTTACCTTTTTTTACGGTTTACTATTTCAGGTGGTACTGGGAGGCATTCAGGTTATCATGAGTTTATTCATTGGATACCATTACAAAACCATGAATAAAACCACAAAGGTTCTATTTATAAAATACACCATATGTACTGCTGTTGTTCTATTACTCATTGTCACAGGCAACTATTACGATTCAAATATGAGTTGGAGCTGGGTAATCTTGTGGATCATTATCCCCATGACCTTGGCCTTTTTACACTTATACATCACCTACTTAATAAAAAAAGAAAATGTACAAAACACTTAATTCACCGGTCGGTAAAGTTCATATATCCTGGAAAAAGTGCCTTTGGTTATATGGTATGATTCTTCCCATTTGGTGCATTGATTTTTCATTGATAACTTGGAAAGATATCGCTTTAAATACATTTTTACTTATTCTTACTGTAGGCATTGGGCACTCAGTCGGCCTACATAGAGGCATAATTCACAATGCATATAAAACCTCAAAAAAATTCAGAAAATTAAGTTTATACCTCTTTGTCTTAACGGGTTTGGGTAACCCCTTAACCTGGTTGAAACAACACTATTATCGTGATTACTGGCAAAATAGAAGAGACTGCCCCAGATACTTTCAATACAAACATTCTTTGTTGATGGATTTTTGGTGGAATCTACATTTAACATTTATTCCTAATGATTCTAAAAGATATCGTATTCCACATAAAGATTTGAAAGATCCTACGCTATTATGGTTAAGTAAAACATGGTTTTTATACTATATCGGTTTTATGATAATACTCTACTTTACCGTAGGTCTGAACAGTATGCTTATTGCTACATGTTTGAGATCTTCAATAATCATACTAGGACATTGGTACATTGGCTATGCATCACATAAATACGGTTACTCAAAATATACGATACAAGATGCAGATGAAAGCGGGTTTAATGATGTTCTCTTGGGTTTAATATCGTTTGGCGAGGGTTTTCACAATAATCATCACGCTCACCCCACATCTGCTAAGTTTTCCCTAACATGGTATGAAATAGACTTTGGCTGGACTCTAATCTTATTATTACAAAAGCTTAATATCATAAACGGGGTCAAAATCCCTGACGATAATCTGAAACCTACTGCTCTGACGAACGTAAAAACAAACTGGAAATTTCCAAAAATCTAAACTCATGAAAGCACAAACCCTTACTCTCAATGCTCAACCCGAACAGAACACTATAGACATTACCGACTTTTATAATGAAGCCACAGAGGATTATGAATTTTGGAGTCGTGATTACAACATGCACTTTGGTTACTTTATACCCTTCAAAACCAATCCCTTCAAAAGAGATACCATGCTCAATGAGATGAATCGTCAAGTCATCAAACGTCTGAATATAGGTAACGATAAGCACAGACTTATAGACATGGGATGTGGTATGGGTGGCACCATGCGCTATGCCTTAAAGCACTATAAAAACCTTACAGCTTATGGTGTAACACTTTCAGATTTTCAGTGGAAACATGGTAACACGCTTTTAAAGACACACAATGGCATCATTTTAAAGGAAAACTATAATCAAACTTCATTTCAACCGCAGACATTTAATTCTGCTATTGCCATAGAAAGCTTTTGCCACGCTGGTCATGATAAGAAAACACTAAAAGAAGCTTACAGGATCTTAAAGCCTAATGGCCGTTTAGTAATCGCTGATGCTTTTTTAAAAAAAGAAGCCAATGAACTATGCAAAGGTGCTAACTACACATACAAACGACTTTGCAATCACTGGAGTCTTGAAAAATTAGAAACACCTAAGCAGATTAAAAAACATCTTAAAGCCATAGGCTTTACGAACATTACTATTGAAGATGTTTCTATGCGAGTTGCACCTTCGGTTTTACATGTTCCTTTTGCCATATTTGGATTCTTTTTTAAAACGCTTTTAACACTCAAACCTTTAAAAAAAGAAAGTTTTCACAATCTTAAAGGATCTTTCTACGCTTTGCTATCCGGTTTGCATTTAAAAAGTTTTGGCTATTACATTATTACAGCTGAAAAAGCATAGTACAGACGGTATCATTAAACAGTTATACAATTGTAATTAGAAGTATATCGTAAATTCACTTTTTTATCCTATTTTTGGTGAAAGAATTTTCGACCATATGGCAAACCATCAGTTAAATCCTAATAATTGGATAGATTTATATTCTGATTATCTATTTAACTACACCATTACTCGTGTAAGTGATCGTGAGATCGCACAAGATCTTGTTCAGGAAACCTTTTTGGCAGGCTTAAAATCCATGTCCAATTTTAAAGGTCAGGCCAGCGAGCGCACTTGGTTGATATCCATTCTAAAACGAAAGATCATAGATTATTATCGTAAGATCAACTCTAATAAAGGGAAAGCCGAAGTAAGGATGAGCTATAACAGTGATGCCGAATCTGAAGGCGACTGGTTAGAGGAACGTGTTTCGGACCCTTTTGACAAAACTGCCGAAGATCAGTTAGAAAACACTGAATTGGGCGATGCTATTCAGGATTGTTTAGGTAAGCTGCCTCAAAAGCAAGCTGATGTTTTTAAGATGAAAAGTATTCTTGGCTATGAGACAGAAACAATTTGTAATGAATTAAACATTACTGCGTCTAACCTTTGGGTAATCATCCATAGAGCACGAACAGCTCTGGCGGATTGCATGGAAAAAAATTGGTTTTAATAATGAAAAAAAGTTTTTTATTTGTGAGTTGTGATGAAGCAAAGCATATCTGCGATAAATCGCAGTATGGTGAAGCAACTTCATGGGAAAAATTTAAACTTAATCTTAGGTTATGTTGGTGTAAGATAACACGAGCTTATACTAAACGCAACAGAAAATTAACTGATGCTATTGATCAGGCTGAACTTAAAGTCTTAAAAACTGACGAACGCTAAGCTATGCGAAAGCAATTTCAGGAAGAATTAGCTAAGCAAAAATAATACAACGCCCCACATTACAGGAATACTTTCTACCCAAAACGCACTGTAATATTTAGATTGATCTTTTTTACTAAATAGTACAAATCCTAGCGTTAGTACTACAAGAAATATATTAGACATTATAACATTTAGCTGCAATTCATCTTTAAAGTATTCAGCAAAAAAGAATGATAAAAGCAACAGTACTCCTATAATTTTGGTATTTACAATCCCAATACGTTGTGGTATGGTAGATAACTTCAAACTGTCATAATTAAGATCTCGAATTTCAAAAGGTAGCATTAGAACAACCACTAGGACATAGCGTTGCAGAACAGTAATCATAACATCCATACTAATAACGGAATCTACATTAACCAAAGGTAAAACAACGCCTACAATCGCCCATACTAATGCTATTACATAAACCTTCACCCCACTTATTTGCCGTAAATTTCTATGCTCATCGTACAGAACTTTATTTGGTAAAAAAGGAATGGCATATAAAAATGTAATTACTGCAAGCGTCATAATTACCATTATGGTGCGCCATTGTAGTTTATTTAAGTAATAACACATTAACAAAAAACATATCAGAGAAAATAATTGTATGACTTTTAACCAGGTGGCAAGACTTCTATGGTGAAATTTTGCCAGCCCAAAATACTTTACAAAATTATAGCCTGTAACTGTGGCAAAAAACACAAAACAAAGCATGTATTTATCCACCTCAAGATTAAACTCAATGTACGTTACCATTACAAAAGCAGATACTGCTAATGCAACATGAACGCTAGCATTGATATAAAAATCAAAAACATCTTTTAAAAACTTCACTTAACAAAAATAATTAAAGTGTTAATAACCCTGCTTCAACGTTAAAAACTTTAGTGATCCTTAACAAAAGAAATGCTCTAAATCCGTATTTTTGCATATCAAAAAAATAGCGCTACAATAAGCATGAATACAACCTCTTTTGCAAACAGACACATTGGTCCTAATTCTAAAGAACAAAAGGACATGTTAAACCTTATAGGTGCCACTAGTATTGATCAGTTAATTAACCAAACTGTTCCTGATAACATTCGCTTAAAAAAGGAGCTTGATCTTGATCCTGCAATGAGTGAACAAGAATATCTGGTACATATTAACGAGCTGTCAAAAAAGAATAAGGTTTTCAAAACTTATATCGGTCTTGGCTATCACCCTACGATCATGCCAGCAGTTATACAAAGAAATATTCTTGAAAACCCGGGATGGTATACGGCTTACACCCCATATCAGGCTGAAATTGCTCAGGGGCGTTTAGAAGCACTGTTAAATTTCCAAACCATGATTACCGATCTTACAGGTATGGAATTGGCCAATGCTTCATTACTTGACGAAAGTACAGCCGCTGCTGAAGCCATGAGCTTATTGTTTGCCGTAAGAGATCGGGCACAGAAAAAAGCAGGTATTCATAAGTTTTTTGTTTCCGATGCTATTTTACCACAGACATTATCCGTCTTAAAAACAAGAGCTCTTCCAATAGGTATTGAACTTGTTATTGGTGATGAAGCGTCGTTTGATTTCTCTGAAGGGTATTTTGGAGCCATGCTACAATACCCTGGAAAGTATGGTCAAATTACAGATATTAAAACATTTATTAATAAAGCAAAAGCATCAAACATCAAAGTCGCTGTAGCTGCTGATATTCTAAGCTTAATAACTTTAGAAGCTCCGGGTAAATTTGGTGCTGACGTTGTCGTAGGCACAACGCAACGCTTCGGTATTCCTATGGGCTATGGAGGTCCACATGCGGCTTATTTTGCAACAAGAGAAGCTTACAAACGTGATATTCCTGGTCGCATCATAGGGGTTACCAAAGATAAAAATGGTAACAGAGCCTTGCGAATGGCACTGCAAACCAGAGAACAACATATTAAAAGAGATAAGGCTACATCAAACATTTGTACAGCACAAGTGCTATTGGCTGTAATGGCGAGCATGTATGCTGTATATCACGGTCCTGATGGTCTTAAATTTATAGCAAACAGCGTTCATAACAATGCTAAGAAGCTGTCTGCATCTTTAGAGGCTTTAGGCTTCAAACAATTAAACTCAGCTTATTTTGACACCATCAAAATAGGGGCCGATGCTAAAAAACTGAAAAAGATTGCCGAAAAACATAAGAATAATTTCAATTATATCGATGATAATACGGTCTCTATATCTGTGAACGAAACTACCACAGAACATGATATTGATTATATTTTAAAAATATTTTCAAAACTTAATCGCAGTAAGGATCATAAAATCATTGAAAACACGGTTAATGTCATTCCTGAAGGCTTAAGACGTGAATCGTCATTTATGGAGCTGGAAGTCTTTAATTCTTACCATTCGGAAACTGAATTAATGCGTTACATCAAAAGATTAGAACGTAAGGATCTATCTTTAAATCACTCCATGATATCTTTAGGATCATGTACCATGAAATTAAATGCGGCTTCTGAAATGTTACCATTGAGCTGGTTTAAATGGGGAAACATCCATCCTTTCGCACCACTAAAACAAGCCAAAGGCTATCAAATTGTTCTGAAGGCACTGGAAGATCAATTGACAAAGATCACAGGATTTGCTGGCACTTCCTTACAACCAAACTCCGGAGCTCAGGGTGAGTTTGCCGGCTTAATGGTTATAAAGGCTTATCACGAATCACGAAATGATCATCATAGAAACATATGCCTCATTCCATCATCTGCGCATGGTACTAATCCGGCAAGTGCTGTTATGGCTGGTATGAAAGTAGTGGTCACTAAAGCTACAGAAGAAGGTAATATTGATGTTGAAGATCTTAGAGAAAAAGCCATTCTGCATAAAGATAATCTTGCGGCATTAATGGTAACGTATCCATCGACTCATGGTGTTTACGAATCTGCCATACAAGAAATCACCACCATTATTCACGATAACGGCGGTCAGGTATATATGGATGGTGCTAATATGAATGCTCAGGTAGGTCTCACCAACCCGGGAAATATCGGTGCTGATGTATGCCACCTAAACTTACATAAAACTTTTGCTATTCCTCATGGTGGCGGCGGACCTGGCGTAGGCCCTATATGTGTTGCCGAGCAATTGGTGCCATTTTTACCGGGGAATCCTGTGATAAAGACAGGTGGTAAAAAAGCCATCACTGCTATTTCAGCAGCACCTTTTGGCTCTGCATTGGCTTGCCTTATATCTTATGGTTATATAAAGATGTTAGGTACTGAAGGGTTAACCAAAGCAACAAAAGTTGCCATATTAAATGCCAATTATATTAAAGAACGTTTAGAAGGTCATTTCGATACCCTTTATACTGGAGAAAATGGACGCGCAGCTCATGAGATGATCATAGATTGCAGACCTTTTAAAGCTCATGGTATTGAAGTGGTTGATATTGCAAAGCGTTTAATGGATTATGGATTTCATGCGCCAACGGTTTCATTCCCGGTAGCAGGAACTATGATGATTGAACCTACTGAAAGTGAAAACAAAGCTGAAATGGATCGTTTTTGTGATGCCATGATTGCTATTCGATCAGAAATTGATAGCGTTACCAAGGATGACAGCAATAATATTCTTAAAAATGCGCCCCATACTTTAGACATGCTTACATCGGACGAGTGGTTGTTACCATATACCCGAACACAAGCTGCTTACCCGCTTAGTTTTGTTGCCGAAAACAAATTTTGGCCTTCTGTACGTCGGGTTGATGATGCTCATGGGGATCGTAATTTAATATGCACTTGTGCTCCCATAGAAGATTATATAGAAGCTTAATAAAAGTTCTAAAGCGCCTAAAAAAAGGCGCTTTTTTTTATAATATCATTTTATAATCCACCTATTTTTAAGAATATGGCAAAAATTCTTCATTTCATATGAATATCTATCTCTAACCGTTATTAATGTATTAGATTCGTATCAATACAACCACGTTTGCTATGGCTATTAAAATCACAGGAACAGGGAGTTATATCCCAAGTAGTATCGAAAAGAATGAAGATTTTCAACAGCATCAATTCTTAAATTCTGACGGGTCACATTTCAAATATGAAAATGATGTAATCATTGAAAAGTTTAAAGCCATAACAGGCATTGGTGAACGCAGATATGCTTATGATCACCTCACAGCATCTGACCTAGGTTTTTTTGCTGCTGAAAAGGCTATAGAAGATGCTGACATCGATCCCGAAACACTTGATTATATTATTGTAGCTCATAATTTTGGTGACGTAAAACACAACACCATACAGAGCGATATTCTTCCATGTCTGGCCTCCAGAGTTAAACACAGCCTTAGAATAAAAAACCCAAAATGTGTGGCTTATGATATTCTATACGGCTGCCCCGGATGGGTTGAAGGTGTTATTCAGGCCCAAGCATTTATAAAAGCAGGAATGGCTGAAAAATGTCTGGTTATCGGTGCCGAAACGCTATCGAGGGTTGTAGATAAACACGATAGGGACTCCATGATCTATTCTGATGGTGCCGGAGCATCCATCATTGAGAAAGTCGACGATGACAATACTTTTGGTATTCTTTCTCACGAATCTGCAAGTCACACCTACGATGAAGCTTACTATTTATACTTCGGAAATTCAAACAATAAAACATTATGCCCGGACACCAGATATATTAAAATGGATGGTCGCAAAATCTATGAATTTGCATTGACCAATGTTCCTGCTGCTATGAAAGCTTGTTTAGATAAAAGTAATGTCGACATTACCGAAGTAAAGAAAATATTCATTCATCAGGCCAATGAAAAAATGGACGAAGCCATTTTAAAACGTTTTTACAGACTGTACAAGACAGAAATACCGGATGGCATTATGCCCATGAGTATTCATAAGTTTGGCAATAGCTCTGTAGCAACCGTGCCCACTTTATTTGACCTTGTACAGAAAAATAAACTTGATGGCCATCAGTTAGAAAAAGGCGACGCTGTTATTTTTGCCAGTGTTGGTGCCGGCATGCATATCAATGCAATAGTTTACAGGTATTAATTTACAGTATAGAGGTTTTATTTTTAAATTTGGGGCCGAACCTTAAAAGATTCCTGTTTATATAGGAAATATTATGTATAACGGCAAACTCCCAACTAAAAGATATAAGCATACGCTTCTGTTTTTAAAGCGTCATATTAAAGCGCCATGTCATATTCTTGATCTAGGCGTAAAAAATCCATTCTCTGAGATCATGAGCAATGAAGGGTATCGTGTAGATAACACCAAAGGCGAAGATCTGGATGAGGACAGATCGATAATTGAAAACTCTGATGCTAATGTAGTTACTGCTTTTGAAATATTTGAACACTTGCTTTCCCCATATGAGGTTCTAAAATCTATTAAAGCCGAACACTTAGTTATCAGTGTACCTTTAAAATTATGGTTTGCCAAAGCTTACAGAAGTAAAACAGATCCTAGAGATCGACATTATCACGAATTTGAAGATTGGCAATTGGATTGGTTATTAGAAAAAACAGGATGGACGGTATTAGATCGGGAAAAATGGACCAACCCTACTCGAAAAATAGGTATTCGCCCCATACTGCGATGGTTTACACCGCGCTACTATATTGTTTATGCGACTAAAGCTAATACATAATGAGATTCTACATTGTTATTCCTGCGCATAATGAAGCCAAGTACATTGGTAAAACTTTAGAGTCTTTAGTAAATCAAACTTTAAAGCCTTCTAAAATTGTCGTGGTTAATGATAATTCTACGGATCAAACAAAAGCTATTGCTGAAGACTTTTGCAGCAAATTCTCTTTCATCACATTGGTCAATTCAACCTCAACCGATGCACATGTTCCCGGAGCAAAAATTATCAATGCGTTCTACAAAGGTTACGGTACTCTGGATGAAACCTATGATATTATGTGCAAATTTGATGCTGATCTTATTTTTCCCGAAAACTATTTGGAACAACTGGCATTGCACTTTGAAAACGATAAACAATTGGGTATGGCTTCAGGGTTTTGCACTATTGAAAAGGATACAAATTGGATAATAGAAAACCTGACCCGAAAGGATCATATCAGAGGCGCTTTAAAAGCATATCGTAAGGCGTGTTTTTTACAAATAGGAAAACTAAAATCATCTATGGGCTGGGATACTGTTGATGAACTTCTAGCGAAATATTATGGCTGGACTATTAAAACTGATGATTCGTTACTGGTAAAACATTTAAAACCTACCGGCTACAATTACAATGCTTCATCAAAGCACTTACAAGGTGAGGCCATGTATAAAATGCGTTACGGGTTTTGGATCACTTTAATTTCCTCGATTAAATTGGCTACAAGAAAAAAAAGCTTCCGGCTTTTTAAGGACTATCTTCAAGGTTATTTTATAGCTCAAAAAAACAAGTCTGATTTTCTTGTCAATAAGGATCAAGGCCAATTCATACGGAAATTACGCTGGAAAGGTATCAAAGATAAAATCTTTTAAAAACTCCAGTTTTTATAACTATTTGAAGCTTCCAGTTTATCTTCATCATTATCTTCCAACTCGGAAAAAAAGTCTATCCCAGTAAGCTGCTCTACTTTATCAATAGTTACTACAAATTCATACAATGGTCGATCAGAATCTTTATGCGGTAATAAAAAGGCTATGGCTTTGGGCTTACCATTGTTATAATCTAAAACGATCTTATAAAATTGCTCCGGGATATCAACATCTTCACTACCTATAGATTTTAAACCTGACTTTAATATGCCTCCTGTTACAACATATACACCATCATACTTCCGGGCCCAATACCTTACTTTTTGTTCTAACCTATTCCATATTCCTGCATTGAAATCGTGTTTTTGAGGCGATATGTTACTGGTTAAAAACGTTTCGTCATGAGCTGTTTGGCTAAAACGCCGGTCACCGGCAGGACATAAATGCCCTCTGTCATACCCTGAATTCTTATAATTACGCCAATGTGCTGCTCCACTTTTTACAGCATCATCTATTTCAAAGTAGGGGCGTTTATGGTTAGCATTAGATAAATGTGATGCTTTAAGTTCATAGGCTACCCATTCTGCCTGTTCATGAGGCTCACTGTAGGATAACGAATAATACTCATGGTGCACTATTTGTCCCGTAGTACTTGTTGGTAAAAAATAATGATTTGTATGCGATTTAGGTACAGTTCCCTTGTCAATAACCTCTTGACGTATTTCATCTTTCTGCATATGCTCGTATGCAAAAACAGCAATTAAAATAAGAATGGCAATGCCACTATATACAGATCTTCTCTTCAATTTTTATGCTTTAATCCAAAACAAACTCCAATGGCTCTCCGGTAGCAGCATTTGGAAATGCAATGCCCAACATGGCAGATATGGTAGGTGCTATATCAGTTATTCTTGTTCTCTTTAAAGTTTCTCCATGCTTAATACCATGTCCAAAAAGCAATAATGGCACATGAGTATCATACAAATAGCCTGAACCATGTGTAGTTCCCTTTTTTGAATATGAAATTACTGAAGGACTTAAAACGACCAAAACATCTCCAGAACGTTTTTGATGATAACCGTTTTGAAGCAGGTGCTCAATACCAAATCCATATGAATTATTACGCATAGCAGTAGCAGAATACGCCTTATCTATAAGCTCATATTCTATAATTTCATTAACAATAGCTTCCTGTACTTCGGCAAGATTAAGGCCTAAAGTCCTTAGTTTTTCTCTATTTAAGAATATTTGAAAGTCTCCTGCATACTCCAGTAAATCGGATGCCCCATAAGTGGTTTCTAGAAAGTGCTCAAGCTGCTTCTTAAAAGCACCCAGATCGTAGTAGTCTGCTGCAATTCGTTGCGATTGCAAGTACGCAGGCACTTGTACAGCGGCATGATCTGCTGTTAAAAAAACCGTATAGTTTCCTTTTCCAACCTTTGCATCTAACTTTGAAAATAATCGCTCCAGATCTTTATCCAATCTTAGGTAAGTATCTTCAGTTTCTTTTGCATTTACCCCAAAATTATGCCCCACATAATCTGTACTGGAATAACTCAACGTTAAAAAATCAGTAACCTCATCGCCGCCCATATCTTCAGCATCTATTGCAGCTATTGCAAAATCTGTAGTCAGGCTATTTCCATATGGTGTTGCTTTTAAAATATCAAAATTACCATTCTCATCTTTTAAAGCTTTCAGATCATAAGGAAAAGTAGCTGTAGTTTTGCCTTTAAATCCACGTTCAAAATCGTTAAGATCATTACCACTTTCTGTATAGGTATCAATGTTATACAACGTATTCCATGCTTTAAAATATTGCTCTGCAGCATTAGAAGCATTAAATGCTTTAACCCACTCGGGTAATTCATTCATGTAATAACTACTTGTTACCCAGCTACCTTCATCTTTACCCTGAAACCAATACGCTGCAGTTGCAGAGTGCCCGGCGGGCAATACTGCGCCTCTATCCTTTAGAGCTATACCTATAACTTTTGACCGTTGTTGTGTATGCAAACGCAATTGGTCTGTAACTGTAGTAACTGTCATTCGGTTTGGAGATACTCTACTGTAATTGCTTGAGGTTCCTACCGGTCCATAACTATTGTCATTAACACAGTAAACCGATTTCTTTTCTACTTTATCATACCAGTTATTGGCTATAATACCATGGTACTTAGGCGTGGTTCCTGTGTATACGGCTGCATGACCTGGCCCTGTATATGTTGGAATATAATTAAAGTGATTGTTCTTGCAATTAAACCCCTCTCGCATCATGCGTTTGAAACCATTTTCGCCATACTTGTCTTCAAATCTGGTGAGGTAATCATAGCGCATCTGATCGACTACTATACCAACAATTAATTTGGGATTATCTTGCTTTGTTGACCTGCCGTTTTGCTTTACTTTGGTTTGAGCAAAACAGCATCCAAAACACATCCACAGGGTTAAAATCTTAGAGAAATTCTTCATTATAGTAGCGATTATGTAATGCCGCAAAAATACGTTTTTTGGACCATCTTAATTTAAATTATCATTAAATAACTAATCATTTTTTATACTTTAGCACTAACAAATTTTTGCATGAAGTACCTTCATAATATTGGCGCTTACTTTATAATGATTAAAGACATGTTTCGCAAACCTACCAAATGGTCTGTGATGAAAACTTTAATTCTGAAAGATTTCGAGGATCTTATCATAGGATCGTTAGGTATTGTAGCCTTCATTTCGTTTTTTGTTGGTGGCGTTGTTGCTATTCAAACTTCACTGAATATCAGTAATCCACTAATACCAAAATATCTTGTAGGTTTTGCGACACGTCAATCTATTATATTAGAATTTGCCCCAACTTTTATTTCTATTATTATGGCTGGTAAGGTTGGCTCATTCATTACATCTAGCATAGGAACAATGCGAGTTACTGAGCAAATTGATGCCTTAGAGGTTATGGGCATAAATGCTATTAATTATTTAGTATTCCCTAAGTTTATTGCTTTGACCCTTTACCCCTTTGTCATTTCTATAGCCATGTTTTTGGGTATTCTTGGAGGTTTGGCAGCTTGTGTTTATGGTGGTTATGGTACTCTTGAGGATTATATTGAGGGCATACAGACCGATTTTATTGTATTTCATGTAATTTATGCGTTTATTAAAACACTAGTTTTTGCATTCATATTAGCTACCATACCATCGTTTTACGGTTATTTTATGAAAGGCGGTGCTTTAGAAGTTGGAAAAGCTAGTACGACTTCTTTTGTGTGGACCAGTGTGGTTATCATTCTATTAAATTATTTACTAACCAGTTTATTATTGGGCTAATGATAGAGGTTAAAGACTTACATAAATCCTTTGGTGATGCTCATATTTTGAAAGGCATTTCCACATCTTTTGAAAAAGGAAAAACAAACCTCATTATTGGACAAAGTGGTTCGGGTAAAACTGTATTTTTAAAATGCTTACTGGGATTGTTTGATTACGAAAAAGGTACCATTGCATATGAGGGTAAAGTTTTTGGTCAGCTAAGTCCTGATGAGAAGCGCGATTTAAGGGCAAAGATTGGTATGGTATTTCAAGGTAGTGCTTTGTTTGATTCCATGACTATTGTTGAGAACGTGATGTTTCCGCTTCGCATGTTTACCAAAATGAGTAAAAGTGAAATGGAAGATCGGGCTGATTTTGTTTTAAAACGTGTTAATCTTGAAGGTGCGCATCATAAAATGCCAAGCGAAGCTTCTGGTGGTATGCAAAAACGAGTGGCTATTGCCCGTGCCATAGTTAACAATCCAAAATACCTGTTTTGTGATGAACCTAACTCTGGATTAGATCCTAAAACAGCCATCGTTATCGATAATCTTATTCAGGAGATTACAGATGAATATCAAATGACTACAGTCATTAACTCTCACGATATGAATTCTGTTATGGAAATCGGTGAGAAAATCGTGTTCTTGAAAGACGGTTTAAAGGCTTGGGAAGGCTCTAATAAAAACATCTTTAAAACCGATAATGAAACAGTTACTGACTTTGTGTATTCTTCAAACTTATTTAAGAAGGTAAGACGTATGTACCTTGAAGAAAATCAGTAACAATCTGATAATCGTTACTTCTGCTTAACGACCAGAGCATTATTTTTTAGTTTAACCTTAAGCCATTCTTCCAGCTTTTTAGAATCTTTAGCAATAGATTCTGATGTGGACAAAGAATCAATCCATTTCAGTGTAAACACAGACAAGGTATCTATTTTAGAAAAATTTGTTGTTACCTCTCTGGCATACGTTATACTTTCTAAATTTTCATAGTTTATTTTTGCTTCCTGAACAACATCTTTAAACGGAATCTGATCACGTTCTAATCTGGATAGTACTCTTACTCTATTTTCGAGAAACGAAATCTTTTGACCTTGAGACAACAGATCAAGAGAGTCTCTGGTACGTAACTCTTCCATATACTCCAGATTGTTGATCGTCCTGTTTTTAACCTGATTAATTAATAAGTGAGTTCCTTTTAAGGCCGCGTATTTTGGGTCTTCAAATCTTGCTTCCAGAAACCTTCTAGTATCTTCTGAAATTTCATCAGTGCCAAAGGGAATAAGCTCAATAATAGATTTACCGTTAGGATCGTAAATGGGCGTTGCGTTTTTCTCAATATAATTGTGATTCGGAAGGGTTTTTAATTCATTCTTAATAAACGCGTCAGCGGCATTCTCAAATCTACTTTCTCGGAGTACCGTTAAAAATGTAATGGTTGGCCAAATCATTACCAGGATCGCTACTAAAGCGGCCAATCTTGCTATACGTCTGCGCTTTTTAGAATTGGCGTATTTAAGCATTGGAAAACGCAATACTTTCAATACTATAAATGTAGCCAAAGCTATAAATATGGTATTGATAATGAATAAATTCATAGCGCCTGCAAAATATTTAAAATTACCCTCTGCCAGTCCATATCCTGCCGTACACAATGGAGGCATTAAAGCCGTAGCAATTGCCACTCCAAAAATTACTGAAGCTATAGTCCCTTTTTTTGTACGGGCTATGATTAATGCCAAGCCTCCAAAGAAAGCAATCAGAACATCCCTAATATCTGGTTTTACACGCCCTAATAATTCTGATGTATCATCATTTAACGGAAAAAATTTAAAAAACAAGAAGGCCGTTAATAAGCTCAGTACGATCATGGTCGCCAAATTGATCATTGACTTCTTGAGTGTATCTATGTCATTAATTGCTATGGACATTCCCACACCTAAAATTGGCCCCATTAGAGGCGAAATTAACATAGCTCCAATCACTACTGCTGTAGAGTCGGCATTTAGACCTACAGAAGCTACAAAGATGGAACATATTAAAATCCATGCCGTAGCTCCTTTAAACGGAATATCACCCTTTATAGCTGTAATAGTGGCATCCCTATCCGTATCATCTCTAAAGTCTAAAAGTTCACTTAAAAATGTTTTTACACTTTCAAATAAACCTTTAGCATCTTGTTTTACGGCTTGTTTTTTATCTTCAACAGCTTTATCCTTATCGGCTTGCTGTTGCTCTTCTTCAGAAAAATTAAATTTGTTTTCTTCCATAGATCACTATGTATATTCTTCTCCAAAACTGGCTTTAACATTTTGGAGTACTTGCTTTATATCTTGTTCTTTTGTTTTAGGAAAGATAAGCAAAACTTCGTTTTTATCAACAATTATATAGTCTTTAAGACCATCAACGACTACAATTTTATCAGGATTGGTTCTAATCATATTTCCTGAAGCTTCATTCAATAACACTTTAGCATTCACAACGGCATTCTTAGTCGTGTCTTTATCGAGCTTATCGTATAAGCTTCCCCAAGTCCCGAGATCATTCCAATCAAAAGTTGCCGGAATCACAAAAACGTTGCTACTCTTTTCCATTATGGCATAATCCACCGATATGTTTTCTGCCTTGGCATAATTTACTTTTATGAAAGCATCTTCAGCATCTGTATTATAAACGTTATAACCCGCTTCGAATAATTGATACAATTCCGGCTGATTATTTTTAAATGCTGTTAATACTGTTTTTACACGCCACATAAATATCCCTGCATTCCATAAAAAATTGCCTTGTTGTATAAAAGACTTTGCTGTTTCATAATTGGGCTTTTCTCTAAACTGGTGTACCGGTTTTATGGCATTTTCTACTGATTTGTCATACTCTATATAGCCATATCCTGTATTTGGAAATGTCGGTGTTATTCCCAAAGTCATCAAGGCATTATTATTGGCACAATAGTCGAAAGCTTCTGAGACATTATTCGAAAAAGCATCTTCATCCTCAATCCAATGGTCACTCGGGGCAACTATCATAACCGCATCTTCATTTTCTTTTTGGATCTTTAACGCCGCATACAGAATACAAGGTGCAGTATTTCTCATGGCTGGTTCCAAAACCACTTGCCGCGCTGTAACTTGTGGTAATTGCTCAAATACTAAATCGTTATAACGCTCATTGGTGAGAATAAAAATATTCTCTACCGGAATGAGCTTGGCTAAACGATGAAATGTTTTTTGAATTAATGTTTCTCCGGTCCCAAGCATATCATGAAATTGCTTAGGAAAGTTCTGTGTGCTTACAGGCCAAAAACGCGACCCTACTCCTCCTGCCATCAAAATGGCATAATAATTTTTATGATTACTCATCAGTTTCTTGTTCTAATAGTTCGACTTCTGCATTGGGGTTGAAAAGATATAACTTTCCTGTTTTTATCTCTACACATTCGTAACGTTTTCTTCTTTTAATACCTCTTTTAAAAATTCTACCATTATAAAGTTTAAACGTCTGACCCAAAGGTATTTCAAAAACATAATTCTTACCGTTAGGTTCGTCGAATTGCTTTAAAGCTAAGGCCAGATGCTCATCTGTATCGCTTGATGCTTTCGGGTTTTTAAAATGACGTGCCAAAAGCGGCAATAATGTTGATGGAAAGATTTCAGGGTTTAAAAACGGTAACATGAGATGCTGAAACGTATGCTTCCACTCCTTTCCATGTGGTTTTATGGCTTTACCATAGGTTTTGTAAGCTTCAAAATGTGCTATTTCGTGTATCAAAGTGATCAAAAATCGGTAGTTATTAAGATTAGAGTTCACCGTAATTTGATGCTTGCCACTCGCTAATCTGCGATAATCTCCGTGTCTTGTTTTACGCTCATTTTTAACTTTTACAATCAGATCCTCCTTTGCCAGCAATATTTTCACTTTTGGTAATGCCTGTTTCGGAATGTAACGGTCTATGGGTTCTTGCATTGATGCAAAATTAATATTTATCAATCCTTAACCACTATCATTGTCGAAGTATTATTAACACTCAACATATACAATCCTGAGGCTATGGTAGTGCCCAACTTTATATTTGTTACACGGCCCAAGGTATCGTATTGCTTTGACTGAATATTAACTTTTCTGCCCCTAATATCAAAGACTTCAATGGTATCTGTTGCATTGGTATTAGTAATAAATAACGCTCTATTGGTTGTTGGATTTGGATAAATCACTTGTGCTTCAATATTCGGATCAACAGCTCCAGGCTCTCCTCTAAAATAAGGCACAGCTAAGTCAAACACATCTTCTGCAACCTGCTGACCTATAAAACGTCCGGGGATATCATCTGCCGGAGGATGTATGCCTCCCCATATTCTGGACAAACTGGTTTGATCAGAAGCGTCTCTGTATGTTGCCCATTGTAATACCACATCTACGGATGGTCCCTCTTCAAAAACTAGGAATTCATTCTTTTTGGCCACAAACTCTCCAATTCCCCCAGGGAAGAAGGGGTCTCCGGTAATTTTTGTCATAATCTCTGCAGCTGCTCTCGAATAGGTCGAATGTCCGGAAACGTACCCTGCAAACGGTGGTGTTACAAATGTAGGACGCTGATACGGGTACCAGTCTTTAGCTAATATCCACCCAACTCCTGCCTGATCGGTTTCTGTATCGTCTATATAGTCATGCCCCCTCCAGGTATACAATTTTATCTTTCCCACATTTTGGTTTACAAACCCTGCCAACGGATCTCCAGCTTCGACCACTTCTATATACCCCGGAATCAATGGCAGTCCAGTTACACTATAGTTATCTAATGTAGGGTCTGTACTTTGTCCTTGCTCCGCACCCATATATCGCAATGCTGATATGGGTCGGATATAATCGTACCATCCTTTGACACTCCATGCCGATATCGCCGCATCATGCATAGCGCCTCCCAATATAAAATACGCCTTAACATCCCATTCCAAAGCGTCTAATACTTCTCCTTGACCTTCGAATCGTTTTTCGAATTGAGGGTGGTCATTCACATAATTCAATATGGTAAACCAATGTCCCGGTGGTGTTTCAGAATCGGGGCCATCAGCCCAAAACTCTGCTAATACTCTTGCATAATCTGCTCTAGGAACAATATTGGGCTCATATGGACTTCCTGTAACCGGATTAATATTATGACCTTCTCCTATATCGCCGCCTTCGAAAAAATTATAAAACTCAGGGTATTCTAAATAATCCGTTGGAAAATTTTCGAGATCCACATTTCCTATAGCTCCAGGCGATATGTCCCACATAACGCCGTCACTTTGATCTAAATGTGATTGCCATACGGATACCATAGTGAACCCCCATTTGTAGGCCTCACTTCTCTCATCTTCTTCTGTAAGATTAATATATGGTGGATCTAATGGGTCATGAAATACCTGATACGAATTTCCGTCTCTGGTGTAGGTTACCATATCTTCTTCACTAAGTGCAAAACCAAACACGTTACCCCATTCCGGACTTAAGAATTCAGGCACATTACCATCTACCACATTGCCCCCTTGATCAATAAATATATCTAGCCCTAACGGTTGCCAACGGTTAGGATCTACCACTGGCGGGTTATTGTCTAGTTCCAAACCATAAGCCTGATTAATTGGCAGGTAATAAGCATTATCATAACCTGTTGCTTCTCTTGAACCATCTATAAGTCCATAATTAATCATTGTCTGAGCTGCATAATTTCCAAAAGCTGCAGCGTTACCAAATTGATATAGGGTTGACGTGTTTGAGGTATCATAACCTAAGCGTTCCATTAAAAGATCGAAGCGCTCCTGAGACGATTCTACGCCTGGTGAATTTTGAAAGCGATGTGTCAATAGGCGATACATAGCGTAACTTATAGCCTCATTCCTAGAAGCTTCAATACTACTTATTGGTATAAAGCTTTCCAATTCACTGGTAAAACCATTAACGGTATTACCTAGCAAATAAGGTGATGCGATTTCATCATATACTGCCCAAATATCATACATAATAACACTAGAATGAAACAGATTACGAGCATGAATTGTTGGTCTGGCAAAATCATTTCTTATGGCTTCAAGCAAAACTTCATTCCACAATCGCGCAACTGAAATATTTTCTGGTAATTGATCCGCATTTATATTTACGTTTAGGGTCTCTGGTAAACTTGAGCATTCGCTGTTAGATTCTGTAACAGAAACTGAACCTGATGCTTCTATATGCCACTTTACAGTAATAGAGTTCGTGCCTTGACCTGTTAACAACTCACCTCCATTAACCTGCCAGCTTGCTGTTGATCCCGGAGCAATATTATAGGTATAAGTTTGAGTGCTTAAAAATGATACATTAGAATTACCATTAATACTTTGTGACTCTAAATAGGTACAAGACCCGTCATTTAATGTGGCTTCAGGGTTATATGTACAAGAACTGGGATCGGTACATCCATATATTTTTTGACTGGGCTGAATGTCTAAGACTTCATAACCCTGACCTTCTGTAGCTTTGATCGTTATGTTTGAAGTAAGGTCTGTATAACTCTCTACCAAGCCTGAAGGCCACTGTATTTCTACCTCCAATATGTCAGTAATATCATTGAGTCCAAAATGAACAGGTTGCAGGCTTTGGCTTAAAAACCCTACTCCGGAATAGTAACGTCTTATAGTACCATCTGCCGTTGTCAGATTAATTATGGTTCCTATAGCACTTCGGTTTGAAGTAGTGCCTTCCAACACAATTTTAAACCAGTTTAATGTGTCCTCCGCATCATCAAAATTCAGTAAGCGATTTTCATATAGAAAGGAAGGGCCATCACTATTCGTGACAAATAAATCTATATCTCCGTCATTATCATAGTCAAAATCTATGACTTCTACACTTACTGTTTGTTCATCCAAACCTAGTTGTGAAGATACATCTTCGAAAGTGTTTTGCCCTTCTACATTTAAGTTTCTAAAATAATAATTGGGTTCTACACTGCGGTCTTCAAACACATAGCCATTAACAACATACAGATCTTCGTCACCGTCCAAATCAAAATCTGAAAATCGTGTCCCCCAAGCCCACAACGTATTACCTACATTAAACTGATCTGCAGTTTCAGTAAACGTATTATCGCCATTATTAGTTAATAAAAAATTATCATCGATGGCTGTAATAAATAGGTCAAAAAAGCCATCTCTATTGTAATCACCTATGGTAATTCCCATATCGTCTCCCATGGTATTCACGCCATAAGTTGCTGCTTGTTGGCTAAATGTTGTTCCGCTATTATTAATATAGAGATCGTTGGCTTCATCAAAATCATTGGATATGTACAAATCCATGAATCCGTCCTCGTTAAAATCGAATGGTAATGCGGTATAACTTGCAAGATTACTTTGCGCCTGAATTCCGGTGGTCTGGGTAACATCTGTGAATGTGCCATTACCATTATTTTTATATAGGGTATTACTATCACATTCATCCCAATCGCTAATGTAAATATCTAAGAATCCATCGTTATCATAATCAAACCATGTTGCTCCTGTATTTCTACAATTGTTGGTTACATTAAATCCTGATAAATCTGTGACATTAAAGAATGTACCATTACCTAGATTGCGCCATAACTGCACCTTATACGAATAGGTTAAAAACAGGTCTGGAAAGCCATCATTATTATAATCGCCCCATGATGCCCCACTTTTATTACCGTCTAAACCAAAGTATTCTTCGCCACCTTCTTCCTGAGACAATAGCCCTAATAACCCTGCTTCATCGGTAACATCTGTAAATGACCCATCATTATTATTTCTAAATAATCTACTATAAGTTTTGGCATCTTCAGGATCGTCTTTTGATTTCGCCACAACGAAAATATCCAGATCATTATCGCCATCATAATCTGCTACAGCCACACCATTGTTCTCTTGAAGAGCACCTAATCCTGCTACAGTTTCAGCATGCTCAAAAGTCTGAGCTTTTATGGAAAAAGTAATGAGTAGTACGACACTTAGTATTAGTCTGTCGGTTAATGTCCTTGCTAGCATTCAACAATTTTTACATAAATATAAAAATTGTCAGGCATTATTAATAAGATTTATCAGGCTATTCATATCATTAAATACTTTAGTAGCCTTCGTTTTCAATTCTTCTCTATAATCATATGCCGTATATCCGTAAACATCAAAACCTCCATTAATAGCTGCACTAACTCCAGTCAGACTATCTTCTATAACCAAGCATTCTGATGGTGAATACCCCATGGTTTTTGCTGCCCATAAGAATACGGCAGGGTCTGGCTTCCACTTCTGTATCGTATAGCAGCTGAATATCTTGTCTTTGAAATATGGCAACAGGCCCGTAAGCTCCAGATTCAGTTCTATCTTCTTATTTGGCCCACTGGATGCCACGCAAAAAGGAATATCTAATTGTTTTATGACGTTCTTAATGCCTTTAATAGGTGTAATCTGCGCTCTAAAAGCCTCATACGAACGTTTACGATATTCGTTTTCAAAATCGTCGAAGTCTAATGGTTTTGTAATAATGGCTTCTATCTGTCGATAACAGTACTCTAAAGCATTGCCTTTGAAATAACGCAGTGCATAATCTAAATCTATGGATGCGCCATACTCATTAGCGATAGCCACCATGACACTATTACCAATAATTTCACTATCCACTAACACGCCATCGCAATCGAATATGATGCATTTATACTTGGACATATTTAAGGTGTAGAATTGGATACTTGTAACAGCTTACCATTGTAATATTGATGTCCTTGCAATGAAAAATCATAGATGTATTCTGCCATTTCTAAAGCACTTGTTGACGCTTTATAACCAGGAAAGGCTTCTTCCAACATTTCGGTTTGTACAGCTCCTAAAGCCAATACATTAAAACTTGGACCAGAATCCTTATATTCTTCTGCCAATAACTCGGTCAATGTTATCACCGCACCTTTACTTGAACTGTATGCTGCTAATCCAGGGAATTTCATACTGCCTTGCACACCTCCCATAGAACTTATTGTAACTATATGTCCGGTTTTACGCATGTATGGAATAACCACTCTTGTCATTTCAGAAACTCCAAACACATTGGTTCTGTAGACCAATTCAAAATCTTGAATTGTGGTCTCTGCAAAGGTTTTATTGAGAAGCATTCCTGCATTATTGATTAAAACATCGACCTTTTCCCAATGTGTTTCAATGTATGCTCTCACTTTTTCATAATCTTCATTCTTACATAGATCACAGGGTAAGGATTTCACATTGGATAACCCTAAACTATTAATACTCTTAGTATTTCTGGAAAGCGCCAAAACATGATGCCCCTTTTCTGCAAATAGTTTCACAAGCTCAAAACCTATACCTCGGCTTGTTCCTGTAATGATGATGTTCTTACTCTCCATTTAGTTTTATTTCTTTTGTTTCTGAATTTGCAATAGTTTCTATAGCCGGAATAATCGTATTTGTTATACCAGACATGTGCGCATAATCTATCTTATCGGCTTCATCATCTACGTGATGGTAATAATCAAAATTAGAAAGATCACAACTAGATATTGTCTGACATGGTACTTTAAACACTTCATAAAACGGATAGTTATCTGACCTTTTGAACAGATCATATTTAACAGATACTTCTGATCTTCCCACAAAAGTATCACCAACATATTCATTGATCTTTTCTGCCATATTAGACTTATCATAACCTGTTAAAAGGGCTTCATAGGCTCTATCTTTAAATGGCACTCCTGTCATCTCAAAATTTAGCATTGCATACAGATCAATATGCTGTGATTTTAACCGATCTGCTAAGTGTGTTGATCCTTTCAGCCCTACTTCTTCTGCTGAGAATAGTGCTATAATGATACTTCTTTTGTTTGACCTTGTCTTTGCAAAATATTTTCCAATTACCATTGCTGTTGCTGTTCCTGATGCATTATCATTCGCGCCATTAGCAATTTTATCACCATCAATTATTTTAGCTTTATTCCCAATATGGTCATAGTGAGCACCAATAATAATGTACTCGTCTTTCAGTTTAGGATCACTGCCTTCGATGACACCAATAACGTTAAATGCTTCAATCTCTTCGACCTTAAATTCATCTCTGTACGAATCATAAAATGGGGGTATCCCACTTTTTTTAAAATAGTTTTCTACATAAGTTGCTGCCTTTTCTATACCTTCAGAGCCAGTGTCTCTTCCATTAATTTCATCTGATGCCAAGTACTCCACAATAGCCTTTAGTTCATGCTCAGAAACCTGCATGGATCTACAACTTGTATAGCTCATAAATAATACAGCTGGTACTATTAATCCTAAAATTCTCCTCATTTTTTTGTTTTTATAGTCTTAAATATAAAAAATCCCATTTCAAAACAATGAAATAGGATTTAATATTCATTTATACTAACAAGGTCCCTATACCAACATGGTAACTGGATTCTCGATGTAACCTTTTAAAGTTTGCAGGAACTCCGCACCTGTAGCGCCATCGACAGTTCTATGATCGCATGCCATAGTTAACTTCATCGTGTTACCTGCAACAATCTGTCCATCTTTCACTACTGGTTTCTGAACTATTGCTCCTACAGATAATATTGCTGAATTAGGTTGATTGATTATTGAAGTAAAGCTTTCAATACCAAACATTCCTAAATTAGAAATGGTAAAGGTACTACCTTCCATTTCATCTAAAGTCAGCTTTTTATTTCTTGCACGTACTGCATAATCTTTAACTGCTGCTCCTATTTGCGGTAAGCTTTGCTCATTTGCAAAACGTACTACCGGAACTACCAGACCATCAGGTACAGCTACTGCTACTCCGATATGCACATGATTATTCAATCGCATTTTATCATCGAACCATTGTGAATTCACCTGAGGGTGTTGACGCAATGCTAAAGCACATGCTTTAACGATCATATCATTAAATGATATTTTTGTATCCGGTAACGAATTGTATTGTTTTCTAAATGCTATGGCATTATCCATGTCAAATTCCACATTGAGATAATAATGTGGTGCTGTGAACTTAGATTTCGCTAAGTTCTTTGCAATAGCCTTACGCATGTTTGAGTTAGCCACTTCGTCAAAGTCTTCCTGACCGGTTGGCACAAACTTAGCTACCGGCGCAGATGATGTCGTTGCTTGCTCTGGCTTAAAGCTTTCTACATCTCGTTTTATAATACGTCCGTTTTCACCTGTACCTCTAACTTGAGATAACTGAATGCCTTTCTCTTCTGCTATTTTTTTAGCTAATGGCGAAGCTAATATTCTGCCATTTGCAGAATTAGTTACAACTGTATTGACGGTTTCTTTAGGAGTCTTTTCTTCTGAAACTGATACAGACACTTCTTGTTGTACAGGTTCAGCTATTTCTTTCGACTCAGAAGTACTATCAGATACTTTAAAATTCTTAGCAATGTTAGAAACGTCGGTACCTTCTGGACCTATTATGGCCAATAAGGCATCTACTTTGGCAGAATCTCCTTCTTCTAATCCCACGTACAGTAAGGTTCCTGACTGAAAAGATTCAAACTCCATAGTGGCTTTATCTGTCTCAATCTCGGCCAATATATCGCCTTCTTCAACAGCATCTCCAACTTTCTTTAACCATGAAGCTACTGTACCTTCTTCCATAGTATCACTCAATCGAGGCATGGTAACTACTGTTACGCCTTCAGGAATCTCAACATTTTCTTCTGAAAAGTCTACATCAGAAACATCTTGAGTAGCTTCAGTAGTCTCTGGCTTAGTTTCGGATGTTGTAATCTTTCCGTTTAACAATCCTGAAATATCTTCACCTTCTTCTCCTATTATAGCGAGCAATTCATCTACTTTAGTAGTTTCGCCTTCCTGTACGCCTATATGCAGTAGTGTACCTTCATAAAAAGACTCAAACTCCATAGTAGCCTTGTCTGTTTCGATCTCGGCTAAGATATCACCTTCTTCTACTTTATCTCCAACGTTTTTCAACCATGCAGCTACTGTACCTTCCTCCATGGTATCACTCAATCGAGGCATGTTTATTACTTCTGCCATAACTTATAATTTATGAGGTAAAAATGGATAATCTTCTTGCTCGTATACCGAATCGTACATCACCTGCTTTTCAGGATATGGAGATTCTTCCGCAAACTTTTCGCATTCGCTTACCAAATCTTTCACACGCTTGTCAATTACTTTTATATCTTCTTCAGAGGCATACTTATTTTCAAGTATAATATCTTTTACCTGAGTTATAGGATCAATCTTTTTGTATTCCTCTACTTCTTCTTTTGTTCTATAGTGTTGAGCATCACTCATTGAATGCCCTCTATATCGGTATGTCTTAAGTTCTAAAAATGTTGGTCCATCTCCTCGTCGTGCACGCTGAATGGCTTCATCAAACGCCTCAGCAACCTTCACAGGATTCATCCCATCTACAGGACCGCATGGCATTTCATAACCTAAGCCCAATTTCCATATCTCCGTATGATTAGCCGTACGCTCTACTGAGGTTCCCATTGCATAACCGTTATTTTCGCAAACAAACACCACAGGTAGTTTCCAAAGCATTGCCAAGTTAAAGGTTTCATGTAATGATCCTTGCCTAGCAGCTCCATCTCCAAAACAACATAATGTTACAGCATCACTATCGTGATATTTATCTCCAAATGCTATTCCGGCACCTAGAGGTATTTGACCTCCGACAATACCATGACCTCCATAGAACCTATGCTCTTTAGAGAATATGTGCATTGAGCCTCCGAGCCCTTGAGAAGTTCCTGTTGCTTTACCATACAATTCTGCCATAACGCGTTTTGGGTCTTCGCCCATACCGATAGGCTGAACGTGGTTACGGTACGCAGTAATCATTTTATCTTTGGTAAGGTCCATGGCATGTAACGCTCCAGCTAATACAGCCTCTTGCCCATTATACAAGTGTAAAAACCCTCTAACTTTTTGTTGAATGTATACTGCTGCCAGTTTGTCTTCGAATTTTCGCCAAAACAGCATGTCTTCATACCATTTAAGATATGTTTCTTTAGTTACTTTTTGCATTGCCTATTTCTATCTTAATAAACGAATAACAAAAATAAGACAATAGTTAGTAATCAAAAAACACTAACAGGTAAAAAAAGTGGTAATTGATCTTTAAAAAGATACGATATCGTTATAGTACTGAGTTTTTAAAAAGCATAGGTAATAAGTTTGCTAATGATTTCGATTTCACAACTTTTCCTTTAGCCCCCATAAAATAAATCTCAATTGGCGATTCCTGTTTTAATTCGTATTCTGCAATTGCTTGTCGACAGGCACCGCATGGTGGTATGGGCTGATCTGTGACTTGCTTTTGCGACGATGCTGAAATAGCCATGATCTGTAGTTTTGAATCTGGAAATTTTGCTCCGGCATAGTAAACCGCCGTACGTTCGGCACATAACCCTGATGGGTATGATGCATTTTCCTGATTACTTCCTGTTATGACTTCTCCATTTTCTAATAATACAGCGGCACCCACATTAAATTTAGAGTACGGCGCATAAGCCTTTTCCCTTGCTTCAATGGCCTTATACATCAAGCTTTTAATTTCAGCAGGAAGTTCTTCCAAATTGTCATAGACTTCTAATTCGGTTTCAATTTTCAATGGCTTCATTTTACTTCCCTTTTTTAGACAAAAAAACTATTGCTTTTCAACAATAGTTTAAATGTATTCTGGTTATTTACATTTTAATACTCACTGTATTCTCCATCACCAAAATTGAAGGTTAGAGAGAATCTCAACGTATTTTCTAATGGGCTTTGTACCTTAGACGCTGAGAATAGATAAGAAAGATCTATATTAATAGTGGTGTACTTAAATCCGGCGCCCAACGCAAAAAACTTTCGCGCCCCTTTATCTTCGGACTCATTAAAATATCCTGCTCTGAATGCAAAGGAGTTCTGGTAGGTATATTCCGCACCTATAGCCCAAGTAAACTCTTTTAGCTCTTCACTAAATCCACCAGGTGCATCTCCAAAAGATTGGAAAACGCCTGATAAGAAGCTTACGTCATTATCTTGCCCTTCTATTATAATGTCGCTTCGTGTTGGACTATTTGGAAATCCAACCAAATCATCTTCATCTTCTTCATAGGTGCCATTACCATTATTATCTGTAAACTCATACTCATCACCAAGTATAGGTGGAGTTGGCACTAATAGTTTTGAAGCTTCTGCTGTAATCGCTAATTTATTAAACTCATCAAAGATAAAATCGAATCCTCCTCCTAGTCTTAATGTTGTTGGCTGGAAATTTTCACGTCCACCATCATCATATTTGAACTTAGGCCCAAGATTCTGAATTGCAAAACCTGCTCTCCATCTTCCGTTGAAGTCATTATATGCCTCTTCTTCACTTTGGTAATATCCTGTAATATCTGCTCCAAAAGTGTTTGCCGGTCTGGCATTATTCCCAGGCACTTGATCTATACGTAAATCTGAACGTAAAAATCGTACCGCAACTGACATTGCAAACTGATCTGCCAGTCGTAATGTATATGCTACATCTGCAGTAAATTCATTAGGCTTTACATTAACCCCAGGATCGTTTTCATCTTGCGTTAATGTAATTTCTCCTAAACTAAAGTATTTAAAACTTGCAGATATGGCACTATACTCTGTTAGTCTATTATAATAGGTTAAATATCCTATTGATATATCGTTAACAAGTCGACTCAAATAGGGTGTATAACTTAGTCCTACTCCTGATTTTGATTCAGAAAACACATATTTTGATGGATTCCATTGTTGAGAAAACCCGTCTACTGAGGTTGCTACTCCAATATCTCCCATACCGGCTGCTCTTGCATCTGGCGCTATCAACATAAAAGGCACCCCAGTAGTAATCACTCTACTATCATCGGCTCTTGGAATAACTACTGTATTATCCTGAGCATAGGTTATGTTAAGTGTGATAAGTACAATAAAGGTTAAGATGTAATTCTTCATAAGTAATTCAGTGTTCATATAAATACTCGAGTGAGTATTAATTCATTAGCAAATATAATTTTTTATTAGAGTATGACAAGTTTTTGAATCTTTTCAACTTGCTTATTTAAACGGTTAGATCTCACTTTTAGTTTATAAACATATACGCCTTTTCCTATTTTATCTCCAAAATCATCTCTTCCGTCCCATACAATATCCTTGGAAAGTGAGCTTGTTGTTTTACTCCCGCCCGTAGTTTGCCCATTTAATGTTCTAACCAGCTTACCGGAAATAGTGAAAATTTGCACCGAAACATCGAGTGCTTCCGAACTGTTATGATTGAACCAAAACTCGGTGTAATTAACAAAAGGGTTAGGATAATTTAACACATTAGTAATCACCAACTCTTCATCTTCATCAAATACTGTAAATTGTATTTCTGCTGTGGAAGAGTTGTTGTATACATCCCAAGCTTTGAGGGTTAAAGTATGTAAACCAGGTTTCAAATCCCTAAAAGGATATGCTAATGACCCCCTTTGATAATTATCTACATCAGCCTGATAGTAATCATTGAGTACAAATGGATTGGTTTCATCACCATCAAGGATGGCTGTAATATCGTGTCCAATTCCACTTGCTGTATTAATTCCATTATCATCTTGTAGTTTTGCCAGTAGTGTTGGTGATTCATTGGTGATACCGCCAGACACAAAGTTTTCATCATTCATAAACAATTCTATCAACGGCCCCTGATTATCCTCTGCTGCATTTTCATTAATGCCTCCAACTTGTATATCAAAACTAGCACCTGCCTGATCTGACAGAGGGCTTGATGTTTGACTGTAAAAGTTTACTCTTCCATTACCTACCGGAATCCCTATGTCTCTAGGCACTACAAAATCCACATCAAACTTACCGCTCTCTACCGTTGCCTGACCCCTAAAAATGATCTCTCCTAAGGTCTGATAATCCAGTCGTATAAGTTGACCGCCATCGGAAATACCATCATTAGCCAATGTTTGTCTGTCTATTGGTTTATCGAATACCGTAACCGTTACTATCCCATTGTAATTTGACAATAAATTACCTGCTTCATCTGTGACCTCACCTGACAATTTTGTGTAACTCAAGGCTTCAAGAACATCTGTTTGTTGGCCTAATGGCACATCATTAATAGCTGTTAGCCTTATATCTGGATCAGGAAATGCTAATTTCATTGCCGGATCTCCAATAAAGAATACTAATCGCTTTTGTGAAATCCCAGCTATACTATTATCAATTTTTGTTAGTCTCAGTGCTTCTGCCATAGTCGGGTAATCATTTGAGCCTATGGCAAACATATAATCTTCTAAAATTTCATTATACGAAACACCCACTGTTACAAAAATTTGTCGTGTCGTAGTAATTAAGCCAATTGCTCCACCATTCTTATTCCAAAAAGTAAACTCTCCGGCTGTTTCTCTTCCGGGGTCATCAAATTTTGTATACTCGCATGTTACTGTGACAAAACAATTGAACTTACAAATGTTATTAACTTCCTGAGCATCATCTTTATCAAAAATTCTCTCTTTGGCTAAGCCATCTTCTCCTCCATGGCCAAAATAATTTACAACTAATGCGCCTACCTCTATAGCATCTACCAATGCTTTATTTACAGCTGGATAACGGTCCCCTGCAGATGATGATTCTTGTTGAAAGGCATCCGAATGGATTTTAATAACATTCAGGAATGGTTTTTCTTGCTCTAAAGTAACACCAATACCATCTGTAGTTTCTTGTAATATTCGTTCCCAAGCTATATCAACATCATCAGATACCAATAAAATATTATTTCGCCAGCTTCCATAGGCCTCTTCTTGATAATAGGCATTAATTTTATCTACCATCTCCTTGGCACGTTGTACATCTTCAGCTAAAATACGGCCGACAGCTATGTCTAATCGATCTCCATTTCCCATCATTCCTTCATTAGCATCCATCATGCCATAGAAATCATCAGAAACGAAAGAGTTTGTCAAACTCACACTATTTTCAGAATACCATGGCGGCACAATATTTGTATTGTTACTTAGCCTATCTTTATAATCGTACGAAGCGTCTCCAAAAAGACACAAATACTTTATTCGCCTATCTGGTGTGCTTGCATTATCATAAACATAACGTACAAAGTTTCTGATTGCTGCCACATCCTGATTCCCTGTACTGAATTCATTATAAATTTGATCTAAACGTACCACTTTAACTTTTAAACCGTATTGGTCCCTATTGATTTGTGCTAAACGTTCAGCTTGAGACACAAAACCATTCTTTGCCAAGATGATATAATCTACATCTTCAAAACTACCCTGACTGTTTTGAAAGATAGTCCCTTTTAGGTTTTGATTAACGACTCTTGCAGTATTATCAATTCCCGGTTGTAAAAAATTAGCATTCGTATATGCGATGTAATTCTTCAGTTGTCCAGCAGACGTCTTGAATGAAAATGTAGCTTCCTGATCGCTATTGGAATACGACCCAACGTTAAATTTGTCTGTAACATCCCAAACTTCAACAACATTAGATGCATCAGATATTGTATACTCGGCTATACCTGCTATTGTTGCTACAGTTGTATTTTTAAAAGGCATCTGAGTACCACTAAATATAAGATTTCTTGTAGCTTCAATATTGATATAGTCCAAATAGGCTTTTGAGACGGGATTCCCTGAATTATCATAGACCAAATCAAAAGAAACCTCATCACCATTTAAATTAACATTATTATTAAAGTTGGCTATAGACCCTAAAACGGAACTACTCAAATCTACTTGAGGTAAATTTAATGTAGATATCGGATTTCCGTTTATAGTTATTGCCAAGGTTGAGGGCGCTTCAGCTACGGATCCAATAGAAACTTCAACTATTGCTGGTTCAGTAGTTACTAAATTGGGAAATGAAAAGGTATAGTTTCTTTCATTCTCAATATCAAAATCATCGCCAAACCATCGACGTCCTATCTTAACCATATTATGTTCGTCCACTTCATAAAATTGATAGTCCTGAAATGTGTTGATCTGAATATCCGGTGTCCCGATTGGCTGGTTTAATGTTTGGATACGTTTACCATTACCCGGACTTATATTAATATAATAATAGATTTTATCAGCAAATAAATTGACATTAGAATTGAATAACTGATTATAATCCCTTTGATGGTAACCGTTAGGTCCTTCAGCATAAAACAATACATAATCATTATCGTCGAAGCTACCATCTTCTTCGCCAACGACTTTTATCGCATTCTCTTCGGGATCAATAGGGTAATTTACAGCATTTGATAATGGCACCATCTGCCCTCCATTACCATAGATTTTTATTGATCTTGGATCTACAGCATTGGTATTAATCCCTAATTGGTTCAAAAAGCCTTTAGTCAATTGAAATATACCCGTATCTTCCACATAAAATCTGTACCAATCTCCTGAGGCTAATGCTGAATTCTCAACAACCATTTGTGAATTAAAGGCATTTGCATTTCTACCCAAATTAGAACTATAATTTAAAGTAAAAGACCTGATTCTCTTTATTGTTCCGTTACTGTTAATAAGTGGTGTTAGCTCAAGATAAAGCCCCCTTTTTCCTCTGGCATTTGTATTATTCAATCGATATTGTGGTGTGGCAGGTAGTGTAGCAGCTTTAATATCTTTTATTTGAGAAGCTGACAAATCTTCGTAAACGATGTTATTAATTACTGCGGAGTCTTCATTAACAATAGTATTGTTATCCCATTGCGCAAAAAACCTAAGTCCATTTTTCGTATCATAAGAGAAGTGATTGGTTTGAAATTTAGGCACTTCTATTTTGCCATAAGCAGTTTCAAGCACAACGGAACCGTCCCATTCAATTGAGAACTGTTTCTGTTGCGAAAAACAGATCACGCTCCAACAAAAAAAGATAAGAGTAAAGCAATTTTTCATAGTAAAATAACGCCTATTGATTTGGCTTATTATAAGATTTCAATTTTTATTTCAAAAATACAACAATAATTTATTTCTGTACTCGTTTATTATGAGTGAATTATATCGAAGAAAAGATCAAAAATCCGATATAAAGCACAAAAAACAGGATGAAATACATGCTTTTTTTGTGATTTGATGCAAAAAAGTTGCTTATTTATCTTTAATTATTATATATTGCGTGTCTAAAATTTAACGAGCTTACTTAAACGTATGGATATGAAAAATGTCTCAAACCTAAAAATCTTAATGATTCTTGCATTTTCTGCAGCAATGGTTAGCTGTAAAAGATCATCAGGTTCTGGTAATGTGGATAGTGCCACGGGTTGGAAAATCAACGATAAAAACGGTGGTTTTCAATACAATACCAAGTATAAAGAACAAGAAACACCTCCCGGTACTGTTTTTGTAGAAGGTGGAACTTTTACCATGGGAAAAGTACAGGATGACCCCATGCACGATTGGAATAATTCCCCAAATCAGCAGCACATACAATCCTTTTATATGGATGAAACAGAGGTCACCAACGTTAATTATTTAATGTATTTACATTGGTTAAAAGGTGTTTACCCTCCAGACGATCCTAATTATGCTAATATTTATAAAGGTGCTCTGCCAGATACTTTAGTATGGCGAAACCGATTAGGTTATAGTGAGATGATGACAGAAAACTATTTACGTCATCCAGGATACGCCAACTACCCTGTTGTAGGTGTAAGTTGGATTCAGGCTGTAGAATATGCTGACTGGAGAACGGACAGAGTTGCTGAAATAGCTATTCAAGAAGCCGGATATGCCAAACGTGATGCTCATATCACTGATGTAAGTGCAGGAAGTACATTCAGTACAGACACCTATATTAATGCTCCTTCTCAAACTTATGGAGGTAATTCGGAAGTCCTAGAAGGCGGAAGACGTAAACCGCAAACTGATGCTGAAGGTAACCCTATCAACTTATATGCTAAGAGAGAAGACGGAGTAATCCCCGTAAAATATCGACTTCCAACTGAAGCCGAATGGGAATATGCAGCTTTAGGTTTAAGTGAGTTAAGAAGTTATAATGTTTACAGAGGGCGTAAAAAATACCCTTGGGATGGTCAATATACAAGATCTGGTAAACGTGTAAACCGTGGCGATCAATTGGCTAACTTTAAGCAAGGTAAAGGTGATTACGGTGGAATTGCAGGATGGTCAGATGATGGTGCAGATATTACTGCCGAAGTTAAATCGTACCAACCAAACGATTATGGTATATATGACATGGCAGGTAATGTTGCAGAGTGGGTAGCTGATGTTTACAGACCGATCGTTGACGATGAGTTTAATGATTTCAACTACTACAGAGGTAATCAATACTACAAAAATGCCATTAATGAAGATGGTACTGTAAAAATAGTTCAGGAAGCTGTATACGATACCTTAAGCAATGGTAAAGTTGTTGCCAAAGTATTGCCTGGAGAAATAGAAAAAGTTCCTGTTGATGAAGAAGAAACCTACTTAAGAACAAACTTCGATACTAGTGATAACAGAAACTATAGAGATGGTGATAAAAACTCATCGCGTTATTATAGAGAGAATTTTGATGAAGGTGACATTGATAATGCTGATGAAACCCGAAAAATGTATAACTCTCCTGATCACTTTGTAGGAGTCGATTCGTTAGATGGTAAAATGATACGTGTCTATGATGAGTCTAACAACAGAACCTCCTTGATCAATGACGAAACTAGAGTATATAAAGGTGGTTCTTGGAGAGACCGTGCGTATTGGATTGATCCTGCGCAAAGACGTCATTTCCCACAAGATATGGCTACAGATTATATTGGATTTAGATGTGCTGTATCTCGTGTTGGTTCAAAATCTTCAAACAAGAAGAAAAAAAGAAACTAAATTATAAGCATAATAATTATGTGAAAAGTCCTGACAAATTTTGTCAGGACTTTTTTATTTTTGAATTATGAATATTTCTGATATATACCTTAAATTCCTTGATTGTAGTGAAGCTTGCACAGATACCCGAAAGTTATCGAAAAACTGCATGTACTTTGCCCTTAAAGGTGGTAATTTTGATGGCAATCAATTCGCCAAAGATGCTCTTGAAAAAGGTGCCAGATACTGTGTGGTTGATGATGCTACTGTAGTAAAATCCAAAGCCTTTATTTTAGTAAATGATGTTTTAAAAACATTGCAAGAACTGGCGAATTATCATAGGCATCATGTAAACATTCCTATCATAGCGCTGACAGGCAGCAATGGTAAAACCACAACGAAAGAACTCATATATACAGTTCTTAAATCTACTTATACTGTTAAAGCCACAATTGGAAACTTAAACAATCATATAGGTGTGCCTTTATCGCTTTTAAGGTTAAAACCTGAAGACGATTTCGGCATTATAGAAATGGGTGCCAATCATCAGAAAGAAATTGAATTTTTATCGCGTATAGCAGAGCCCGACTACGGTCTTATTACTAATTTTGGGAAAGCTCACCTTGAAGGTTTTGGTGGTGTAGAAGGTGTTATAAAAGGAAAATCCGAACTCTACAGTTATTTAAAGGACCATCAAAAAACAGTATTCATCAATGCTGACGATGTATTACAAGTACGTCAAATTGGTAATTACGATAAGGTTGTAACCTTTGGTTCTGCCACAAACAATACCTATTCGATCCAGTTGATTAATGCTGATCCGTTTGTAAGTGTTAATTATAAAACATTGAACATGGACACACAGCTAATAGGTCATTACAATTTTGGGAATATTGCTGTAGCTATTGCTATAGGTGCCTATTTTAATGTAAGTCCTGATCATATAAAAAATGCTATAGAAAGTTACAACCCCGATAATAATCGGTCACAAATCATCACCAAAGGAACTATACGCATTATCCTCGATGCTTATAATGCTAATCCTACCAGTATGATGGCTGCGCTACAAAACTTTAATCAGCTCAATGCTACAAAAAAAATGGTCATTCTGGGCGATATGTTTGAATTGGGCAAAGATGCCGCTAAAGAACATCAAGCTATTGTTGACTACCTAGAAATGCATTACAAAGGCGATGCTATAGTTTGCGGCTCGAATTTCTTCAATACCAAAGTATCTGCATCACATATAAAAGCTTTCGAAACTTTTGAGGATTTAAAAACTTATATTCAAACACTTGTCTTAAACGACAGTCAGTTATTGATAAAAGGTTCCAGAGGTATGGCTTTAGAACGGGTTTTGGAAGTTATATAAGAACCCGAAAGGCTTTTTAATACCTATCTTTATGTCATGGGAAAGATGGCCACAAAAAACATCATTCTATTTTGTTTTTCTCGCAATGACTCCTCATCTGAAAAAGGATTATCTGCGATCGTCCAAAACAGACACACTTCTGCAAATAGTATCCCTTTTTAGCTTCGCTAAATGGATTACCTCAAAGAAGAAGCATGAAAATAGTTTCGGATTACTAGCGTGATCCAGAACAGACACGCTCCTGCAAATAGTATCCCTTTTTAGCTTCGCTAAATGGGATATGTTGTTTTATAAGCAAAAGTGTAAACTCTTTGCTCTAAAAACAACATATCCCGATACCGTACGGTATCGGGATACTGCTTGATGTGGGTCATACTGGATTCGAACCAGTGACTTCTACCCTGTCAAGGTAACACTCTAAACCAACTGAGTTAATGACCCTTCTCTGTTCGCAAATGTAATTATTAGTGCTTTTCTAAGCAACTCAATAGCCCACAAAATCCTAAAATGTATCGCTCGTTAAAAATAAGTTAAACTATCAAATATTGATAGTATTACTTTTAAATTAGTATATTTAACCTATGAAGCACCTTCCTATACATATTAAGATAGATGAGCGGCTATATACCAAGAATCCTGATTCTTCAGAATTGGGGCGTAACATAGTGTCTCACAGTATAGAAATGATCGATGCTTTAGGTTTTGAATCTTTTACATTCAAAAAGCTTGGCTTAGAAATAGGCTCTAACGAAAGTTCTATATATCGGTATTTTGAAAGTAAACACCAATTGCTGGTGTATCTTATTTGCTGGTATTGGAGCTGGATGGAATACCAACTTGTGTTTGCCACCAACAATATTGAATGTCCAAAAGAACGTTTAGAATCGGCCATCAATATATTAACTCGCAAGATTGACGTAGATAACGCATTCTCCTATATTAATGAAGTTGTTTTAGGTCGTATTATCATTGCAGAATCGTCCAAAGCTTATCATACTAAAGATGTAGACAAGGAAAATGAAAAAGGGTATTTCAAAACCTATAAAAGAGTAGTGCAACGTGTTAGTGATATTGTTTTGGAAATCAACAAAAGTTATGAATTTCCACATATGCTTATTTCAACAATTATAGAGGGCGCTCACCAACAGCGTTATTTCTCAGAACATTTACCGTCACTTACTGATGTAAAAAAAGGAAAAGATACTGTTGTTAACTTTTATACCACTTTAGTTTTTAAAGCCATTCAATAGATGAAGAAGAATTCTATAAATACTATATATTGTGTCAGGCTAATATTCTTTGTCTTAGTTATCTTTTCTCTGGCATTAAAACCAGTATTTAATACTCTAATACTTTTTGATGATTATTCTATTGAGCTTACGGATCTGGACAATGAAAAAGAAACAGACAGTGAAGACAAAAGCGAAGAAGACAGTAAAGACGAGAAAATAGAATTACAAATCGTACAGACAAATTATAATATCAATACAGATCTGAACCAAATACTAAGCACATTCAAAACACTTCATGTTCTGTCTTACGATATTGAAATTCTTATTCCCCCTCCGGAGATCGTATAATACTTTCGTTTTAAAAGGTCCTCACAACAGACCTTAGCACACATTATCAATCGTTCAAATACATTAAAAACTCGTTTGGTTCACAATTCATTGTACCAATCAAAATAAAATCATTATGAATAGTTCTAATCCCTTTAAAAATTTTAAATCCGATATTCCTGCTAGTATTGTGGTGTTCTTTGTAGCATTACCATTATGTCTGGGTATTGCGTTAGCTAGTGGTGCACCATTATTTTCTGGCCTTATTGCTGGTATCGTAGGCGGTATTGTTGTCGGTAGCGTTAGTGGTTCTCAAGTAGGTGTTAGTGGCCCGGCAGCAGGCTTGGCTGTTATTGTTTTGACTGCTATCACAGCACTTGGAGGATTTGAGAATTTCCTGGTTGCTGTTGTGCTAGGAGGTCTCATTCAAATCATCTTTGGTGTGGTTAAACTCGGTATTATTGGGTATTACTTTCCATCTTCGGTGATTAAAGGCATGCTTACAGGTATCGGTATCATTATCATATTAAAGCAAATTCCATACTTCTTTGGCTATGTTGCCGGCGAAGGTGAGGGTACTTACACTCAAATATATAACTCATTTTTAGATATTAGTTGGGGAAGTACTATAGTAGCTATTTTAGGTCTTGGCATTTTAATTTTATGGGAAAAAGTGCTTTCTAAGAAATCTAAAATATTTAAACTCATACAAGGGCCTTTGGTTGCTGTAATCGTTGGTATTATTTTCTTTGTAAGTTTTGGCAATTCAGGTACATTTGGTATTGATCCGAAAAGTTTAGTAAATGTTCCTGTTCCGGAAAGTGCTTCAGATTTTCTTAGTGTTTTTACCTTCCCTAACTGGAATGTTATAACTCAACAGGACATATGGGTTACTGCATTTGTAATTGCTCTGGTAGCAAGCTTAGAAACGCTATTGTGTGTTGAAGCTACAGATAAACTAGACCCTCTAAAACGTGTTACGCCAACCAATCGCGAACTGATTGCTCAGGGTACAGGAAATATGTTATCTGGTTTAATCGGAGGCTTGCCCATTACACAGGTTATTGTAAGAAGTTCTGCTAATATTCAGTCTGGTGGTAAAACCAAAGCTTCTGCAGTCATCCACGGTTTCTTTTTATTGATCTCCGTAATGTTAATCCCTGTATTGCTTAATAAAATTCCATTATCCGTTCTAGCTGCAGTACTTTTACTGGTAGGCTATAAATTGGCCAAGCCTTCTACATTCAAAGCCATGTTCAAAGGTGGATGGCAGCAATGGCTTCCTTTTATGGTTACTGTATCTGTTATCGTATTTAAAGACCTTTTATGGGGGATTGGCCTGGGATTGGCCGTAGGTATTATCGTCGTCCTCTATAAAAGCTTTCAAAACTCACACTTCCTACATATCGAGGATAAAAGCAACGGTAAACACAAAATAAAAATGACCTTAGCAGAGGAAGTTACTTTCTTTAATAAAGGGGCCATATTAAATGAATTGGATAGCCTTCCAAGAGATACGTTCTTAGAGTTAGATGTCTCAAGAACTCGCTATTTAGACAATGATATCATAGAAATCCTTGAAGACTTTTCAGAAAAAGCACGCAAAAGAAATATTGATATTAAACTCATTTCGCAACGTGGTACAGTAGAAAACCCAGACAGTTTTATTGAATTTTTCAAATTGAGACCAAAATCTGTTTAAAACTCGCATTATGAAAACAACAAAATCATATAAAATAGCAGTATTTACAGACCTTTCTGAGACTGCTAAATCAACGATAAAAAGTGCCATTAATCTGGCAAAATTAATTGACGGGAAAGTTCACGTATTCCATACAAGGTCTTCTAAAGACATCATGAGTTATGAGAATCAAATGTCGTCTTTACGTGCTATGGACGAAGCTTATGGTAAAGCCAAGCAACAACTAAAAACTATAATCAAAGATATCTCAATATCTGAAAATACCCCTATTGGCTATAGTCTCTCGTTTGGTAACGTAAAAAAAGAAATGAAAAACTATCTAGACGCTCAGGAACCTGATATTGTAGTATTAGGTAAAAAGAGAAAAAAGCTGATGGATTTCTTAGGTGATGGTATTACGCCGTTTATTTTTAAACAACATAAAGGGATGATTTTCATTACCGGTAATGCGCAGTACCAGAATATGGAACAACAGCTAGCCTTAGGTATTTTAAACAGTTCAAAAGAAATTCTTAATACTGCTTTGGCAAAAACACTCTTTCAAAAAAGTCAATCGCCTTTAAAGTCATTCAATATAGTGAATGACACTTATAAAACTCCTGACAAGAAAGATCATACTACTATTGAATATGTTTTTGAAAATAACAGTAATACTGTAAGACGTGTTTCTAATTATATTCATAAAAACAACATAAGTCTGCTGTGTGTTAAAAAAGCTAATGCCTTTAAAAAAGGCTTGAAAAAAGTCATTACACCAGATTTTCACGTAATGATGAACCGGTTAAATGTTCCCATTTTGGTTTTAGGTAATTAAGTTTCAACAATAATATTTAATTTTAAAACAACAACTACAATAAAGAAAAGCACAACATAATGAAAGCACAAACAAAAGAAATGCAAGATGCAATGACTCCTGAGGCGTCTATTGCACTCTTGAAAGAAGGCAACCAAAGATTCGTAAATAACCAGAAAGCTGAACGTGATCTTTTGGAGCAAGTAAATGATACCAGTACCGGGCAATACCCCTTTGCCACAATTTTGAGTTGCATTGATTCCAGAGTCTCATCTGAGCTTATATTTGATCAGGGAATTGGTGATATATTCAGTGTTAGAATTGCTGGTAATTTTATTAATCAGGATATTCTAGGCAGTATGGAATTTGCTTGTAAGCTTGCAGGCACTAAAGTTATAGTGGTTTTAGGGCATACCAGTTGTGGTGCTGTGAAAGGTGCTTGTGATCATGCCAGACTAGGTAACCTAACTTGGTTAATCAATAAAATTGAGCCTGCTGTAGATGCGGTTAGCGAGCCCAAGGATGAAAACATGAGAAACTCAAAGAACCTTGAATTTGTGGATACTGTTGCACTAAAGAATGTAGAATTGTCTATTCAAAACATCAGAAAACTGAGTCCTGTTTTGGCAGAAATGGAAGACTCCGAGGAAATAAAACTTATTGGAGGCATGTATAATATAAAAACCGGTAAAGTTGACTTCTATGAGTTTTAAGACAATACCTTTTTAAAATAAAAAAACCATTAGTTTGCACTAATGGTTTTTTGCTTTTAAAGATAATCGCCCACATCTTTCTAATTGATGTTAGATCGGCAACTAAAACACTCAATATTAATAGTTTGCGAAAAAACCACGAAAAATGTAGTCATTCCGAGCGAGGAAAGAGAAGGAATCTCATAACAAGTGAGATATCTCACCGCTCATTCTTCGCTCTATCGACATGACAATTCATTATATTTCAACACATTAAAAACAAAATTATGACTTAACATTACGCCGAACTCAAATTAATTGATAATCATAGCATAATCTATATCGTCCACACTCAACAAATTATCAATTCCTACAGGGTTCGCAGAAAGCAATAGTCTAAGTTCTTTTATCTCTTTTCTGTTAAACATTATAATAAGGTTGTCTTGCATAGATGGCAAAGGGATTTTACGTCTTATTTTGGGGCATGCATATTTATGTTCCCAATAGTCTACCTTAATAGTATAGATGTACGATCTCAACCGGTTAAACTCCTTAACATTTAACTCAAAAAACAGGTTATTAAAAACCAGATGAAATACGTTGCACGCCTTACAGAAAGATAACTCTCCACTTTTTGTCCTTGATAAAAGTTTTATATTGTGACACATTGTTTTTTAATTTAATAGCAATCCATTTTAATTTGTTCATTATTCTCAAAAGTGCTCAAAGGTTCATTAAGTACTGACAGTGTTATACGTTCAACAATCTCTAACACCCTGTTTTGCATGGCAATGGCACCACATATCATAATAACACCATCATTACTAAGGACTTCAGCAACCAACGTCGCATGTTCTGATATCAAATCCTGAACGTATACTTTATCCTCCTGTTCTTGAGAATATGCAATATGAAAACTCGATAGCTTCTTACTTTCAAAAGCTATATCGATAATCTTTGAATACAATACTAAAGACTCTTGAGCGCGGCCTCCCCAAAACAAATGCGTTTTCACATTATGTGTGTTATCATTTATCATTCCCAGAAAGGGTGCTATTCCGGTACCATTAGATATCATAATAACTTCCTTTGCATGTCTTGGAAAATGAAAGTTTGGATTACGTTTTATTTTGGCTTTAATCATATCATTTGGTTTAAGAGTACTTAAGTATTTAGAACACACCCCTAAGTCGTGCTTTTTGACACTAAGTACAATGTCGTTCTTTATTTTGGCAATAGAATATAAACGTTCAATACCATCTGCTTCAGGGTAAATTGCAAGCAAATCTCCGGAAGTGAATTTGACTTTACGTTTTGGCTGAAGCCGAATCACGAAAGTGTTATCTATATTGACCGCTGTGGTATTAATCACATCAAATGGCTTCAGGCTTTTGAAATTTACCTTTGGTCTTGGCAGCTTAACCTTGACATCTATTTGTGTAGCATCTCGCCATTGATTAACCCAGTCTTTAAATGCTTCAGCGGATTGATTATTAATTTTAAACAAGGGTAAAATAGAGGTGAAATTATGAGCCTTACTTAATAAAGCCTCAACGTCGATAGCATACTTACAGTAATCCGGATACATTAAAGACCCAAACCCCAGAACTGCATAATTGATATCATGATCTTGTTTAACATTTTTCAGATGCACTTCAAAACGTTTAGCATTTGTGGGTGATTCCCCTTCTCCATAAGTTGCTGTAAAAACAATTAATTGTTTGGCGTTTTGATATAAGGTGTAATTATTTAAATCATCCATATATACTTTCTGTTTTTTTTCAATCAGCGCCTCATAAAACTGCTTGGCAAAACTATAAGTGCTTCCAGTTTCCGAACCATATAACAGAATGTATTCTGCTTCATCTTCAGTGTATACATTTTTAAGTTTTTTACTGCTTTTACGACGATTTAATGTCATTGCAAACCCCGAGTACATAAAGAACAGTATCCCAATACAGGATAGTAACAACACCAGTGCCCATACCATAGTACCATGACCAGTATGCAACACAATACTCCATCTCAAAAGCATTGATAATATAGGCACCTCAGCTTTACTTATAATACTACCCGTATATTGATGTATCCAAAGTTCCCGGTCAACCAGTTTTAAAATAAAGTAATCCTCTTCATCGTCAGAAAACGGAAATTCCAGACGTTCAACTTCATTTAAAGTTGTGGTTTTAAACACCTCAAATTGGTCAATAGAAATTGACTTTTCGATCGGGTCCATTACCAAAACTTCGTGTTGTAAATCGGCATCAGGTAGCACTGAAAATCGCTCTAGAGACAAGAACACCCCGGTTACAGTAATAATCAGTATTGGTAATAGTGCATAACGTCCAAGAACAACATGATAATATTGCTCAAAATTTTCATTAATCACTTTTGAAAACCAACGCTTAATACCACCCTGACGTTTGGCTATCAGCTGCATTCCTGTAATGGCTATAAGACATAGTAACAACGATACAAATCCAATGATAAAACGACCTGTGGATTTTAAAAACAGTGACCGATGAAGGTTTGTTGCAAATTCAAATAGCGGTGCCTTTTGAATAAGATCTCCCAATTTCTTACCCGTAAAAGGGTCTACATAAAACGTTTTTGCCTTACCAGATTTTGTAACAACCGATGCTTTGACGAAACCATTCTCATCGACTTCAATGCTCACGACCTCATCATACTCCTGTTCTAATGCAACTAATGTTTCAGCAACAGAAAGTTTTTGGGCATCTTGTACCTGGTAATCGTATAGCTGATTAGAAATCGGTTCAAATGCCAATATAGCGCCAGTAACAGAAGCTACGAACACAAAAATGGCCGATGACAACGCTAGAATAAGATGACTATATCTCCATATAGAAATAGTCATTTTCTACTGAGGCAACATTCTTACATACCGTATGAAACCTTTGCCTTCAAACTTGCCATTTATAGATTCGGAAGTCAATTCAAATTCAACATCGTCTACAAAATATTCCTGATCTTCAACAGCAGTTTCAAAACGTATTTTATACCCGGCATCTATTTTATCATCTTCAATTTCTATAACAGATATGGAACGTTCTCCTCCACTTATTGTAGCTCCGGTTATAGCATCGATATCTGCTCTTACTTTTCCCTGAAATTGCCACCACTCCGTAATATCAAAATACCATTCATCATCATCACCCAAAACATATAATGTTTTTTCATATTCGCCTTTCGGATTGATTAACGAAATCACAATGTAAGCACCTTCGCCTGTATAATTGGTCAATTGTATCATACATTTATACGAAGACGCTGGACTGTTAAACGATTTAAAACTGGTTAATACGAATGTTGCACATACAATTACAACAAAACTTATGCTTTTTAATACTCTTTCTTTCATATAATTTCAATTATTTTAAAAACTCAATATCGACATGATGTTTTTGAAGCAATTCATTTTCTGACGCCAAATCATAAGCTGATTCTTCAAAATCTGTTTTTGCGGTTTTATCTGCGCCTATTTCTAATAAATATTTTAGAATTGACTTGTCTTTAGTTTTCATTGCAGCCAAATGTAATGGCGATATCCCGTCTTTATTTTTTGCATTAACATCGACACCAAATTGATAAATCCTCTTGAGAAGATCCAAGTTATTTTTTTCAATAGCAAGATGATATAATGTATTGCCTTTTGCCTGAGACAATGTTAAGTCTAATCCTTTAGCAGTTAATAGCTTCAATTTCTTCTCAAATGCTTCAGGGTCTTTCTTTGACCCAAACGTATTTAAGAGATCAACCATAATGGTATTGCCTTCTTTATCTATACTATGAGTGTCAGCACCATTTTCTAATAAAAACGCAACCACACTTGTTGAGTTTCGACTTACAGCCATAGCCAATGCTGTACGCCCTTTGCGATCCTTAGTGTTAATATCACTAGCATGGGGCATTAAAAACTTAACAACCTCTAAAGTATTGCCATTAACGGCATTCATAAATGGCGAACGCCCTTCATTATCCTGTAAATTGACATCCACACCTTCATCCATGAAAAACTTAAATATCTCAATATTTTTATTCTTCCATGCAATAGCATGAAGAGGGTTTTGCCCCTCACGCCCTATAACGTTGGCTGATACACCTTGTTGTTTTAAAAACCTGTAAACTTCTATAGTGTTTTGAGAGCCTCGTGTTCCCTGACTTGCAAATAACATAGCATTACCTTCCTTATATGGTAATCCGTTTGATATCAATAATTTGAGCATCTCTATATTGCCCCCTTTAGTAGCATAGTTAAAAAGGCCATTACCGTTATCGTCTGTGTCATTAATAGTAGCGCCTTTAGAAATAAAATACTCTATGAGTGCCATGTCTTTTAAAAACGGTGCTACCAATAGCATGGCATTTGCCCCATCATGGTTTTTTTCCAAAGTAATGTCTGCGCCATTCTTGATACAAAAATCGTACAGTTCAGTATCAAGTTGACCGGTTACCGCAGCAAAATTCATTAAGGAATAGCCATGACTATCAATAATATCAGTCTTCGCTCCATTATCTACCAGATATTTCATCATCTCCAGATTGCTTCTGTAAGCGGCCCAAAATATATAGGTTCTACCGTCGTGTGTCAATTTATTTACACCATTACCTTCTTTTGATAAAAGATGTTTGACCGTTTCATTATCAACATTTTCAATTAAAGCCCAAGAAACAGCGTCAAAGGCAAATCGATTCAGCTCGGAAATACTATGTCCTTGAGCTATTTTGGATTCTATTTCTTCAATAGAAGGATTGGCTTTCCAATAATCGCGATTCAGAAAGACATTGTTCCCTTGTGCAGCTATAGCTATAGGAATCACGATGAACAACGACACCAAAAGTGAGATTCTATTAGTATTCATAGCATTACTTTTTCACAAAAGATTCAATGACCTCATCAATTTTAGTTGCTTCAGTCATTTTATCATCAAACAAATGCTTGTACAACACTTTATTGTTCACTTTAGCTTCCAAAGCTAAATTTTTAGATCTTCCATAAACCTCATCCCATTTAGATCTTATCACGGCCCACTTATTATGGTGCTCTTTCCACCAATCTTGAGCTGCCTGACAGCGACTATCATCTACTTTTTTGTATGTATTATACCCCTTTTCCTCTGCAATTACTACATCTTTTTTTCCAGATGTTCTCAATACTTTATGATTATCCTGATCGTGTACCCAGCCTTCCTTTGTGATTTCATGTCTGTTTCCTCTCATAGTAATATTATAATCGCTACGCTTGGTATATTCGCGTCTTGGCAATGGTGCGGGTGTTGTATTTTCCCAGAAGCTTTTACCATCTACATGTACCCAGGTTGAAGAACCTTCATATCGTGGGCTATCATCTACCTGATATACTTTTTGGGTCCATTGACCGTCCACTTCATCCTTAGATTTCTTTTGATAATTCCACTTATTATCGCCATCGAACATATAGAAATCCTGATTTTCATACAGCCAATCTTGTCGCCAGTGCTTTACGATATAAGGGTCATCTGCGCGTCCAACTTGTAAAATATGTTGGATTGATACCTTATTCTTATCATCTTCCACCAATTCTGCCCATTCTAAACCTCTATCTGTTTTTGTTTCTGATGGCTTATACAATGAATCCTGACTATACTGAAAGGTTTCTGCAAAATTGAAAGTCACTTCAAAACAGCCACACATTTTTTTAATGGCTTCACGGTCTTGTTTCTTTTTCTTTTGGGCATTGACACCTAAAGAACTAACTAAAATTAAACTGATTAATACGACTACTCTTTTCATGTTTTACACTGATTATTTTTTTGAATAAAAAATTAATTCTTATTTAGATTGAATTAAAATAACTTATATATTTGCGACAAAATTAATCAAGAATGAGTCTAAATAAAAATAATTTTATCACTTATTTTATACTTCTTTCAACATTTTGGTCACAAGCTCAGATAAAAAAGGAAGTCGCTAATGATACTGTAAAAACTCAAACCTTAGATGAAGTTGTGGTTACCGGACAAATTAGTCCACAATCTGTAAAAAAATCGGTATTTGAAGTTAAGGTGATAACACGACGAGATATTGAACTAAGAGCTGGCAATAACTTGGCTGATCTTTTAAATCAATCGCTCAATATCAACATAATTCCCAATACCAGTAATGGTAAATCCGGTGTAAATCTGTTTGGTTTAGATGCACAATACTTCAAGGTTCTTATAGATAATATTCCTGTAATTAACGAAGAGGGCTTTGGGAATAATGTCGATTTAACCTTAATAAATCTGGACGATGTAGAGCGTATAGAGGTTGTTGAAGGCGCTATGGGTGTTCAATATGGCGCCAATGCGGTTTCTGGTATTATAAATATTATTACTAAAAAATCACTCCGTTTAAACACTAAAATTTCAGTATTTACCCAAGAAGAAACCGTGGGAAGTGAGTATGAACTGTTTGACCAGGGACGTCATATCCAATCTGTAAGTATCAGTCATAATTTTAATGATAAACTGTTTGGTTCTGTTAGTTATTTTAGAAATGATTTTGGAGGTTACTGGAACGATAGGCAGGGCGAAATTTATGATGTAAATGATGGATTGAGAGGTCACGATTGGCTCCCCAAAAATCAGCAAAATGCCAAACTGACTTTAAAGTTTGATAACAATGAGAATTTTCAGGCGTTTTACAAATTCGATTATTTAAACGAACGTATAGACCGTTACAATAGTATTGTTACCCTTAACGAAAACTCAGAAACCGACACCAGTAATCCATCTGCTATTGATGAAATTTTTACCAATAACAGATTTATTCACAATTTAAATGCTTTAGGAAAAATTGGAGAAGAACTTAGTTATGATGTCTCTTTATCGTATCAGGAACAAACTAAAGACTTTGAACGTTATACCTTTTTCATAAGACCAGAAACCAGAGAAAATGTATTGAATACAGAATTTTTGTCTAGAACCTCATGGTTCTCCAGAGGAACTTTGAATAATATATTCAAATCCGAAAAATTCAATTTACAAACCGGTTACGAAATCGGTTTATTCAAAGGTAAAGGCTCTCCTTTTTCTTCAACCATAGGGGATTTTGAAAACGCTTCGGTATCTCAAAGGCTTAACAATTATGATGTTTTTGTTTCTTCAGAAATCCAGGCTTTTAAAAACTGGTCATTAAAACCGGGTGCACGTGTTTCCTTTGCTAATTTGTTTAGTCCACAATATATGGTATCACTGAGCTCTAAATTAGATCTTGGAAACGATTACGAACTGAGAACCATTATTGGTTCTTCGAATAGAACGCCAAGTTATACGGAACTCTATACTTTTTTTGTTGACGTCAATCATAATTTTCAAGGTAACCCGGCATTGGATCCTGAACATGGGTACTCAATATTTAATCACTTAAAAAAGACTTTCAAATTCAAGAACAATGCGGTATTAAAAAGCAAATTAAGTGCTTCTTACATCGATCTTAAAGATCGTATTGAACTTATTGTTGTTAATGTAAATCCTTTGGAGTCTCAATTCAATAATATTGACAGTTTTAAGTCGGCTAGCTTATTCTTTGAGAATTCATACCGCCAGGGGAACCTACAAGGTGTTTTTGGATTTGCGGTACAAGGTGTTTCTAAAATATTAGATAGTGAGGTTAACTCTAACGATGATTTTTTATATAATATTCAATTCAATTCAAACTTAACTTACACTTTACCCAAGTGGAATACCAGTGCCACATTATATTTTAAACATGTCGGCACCCAGCAGCAATTTGTACAAAAACAAAATGCGCAGGGCGACTTCACCTTTGAACGTGGTGAAACTGATCCTATCAGTTGGTTAGATGCTTCAATAAGAACATCATTCTTAAATAACAAATTTATTGCGACTGTAGGGGCTAGAAATCTGCTTGACATCGATACCGTAAACACGAACGCTTTTGATGGCGGTGCGCATAGTGATGCGCCAACTCAGTTGCCATTAGCTTATGGACGTTCCTTTTTCTTAAAGCTTAACTATAATCTTAATCTCTAATTTATGAAACTCAAATTCAGGCCTATCGTCATTTTATTCTTGGTTGCTATAATTTTTTCTTGTAGTGAAGACGATAATATCATGGAAGACCCTTTTGTAGCTGCTTTTGAAACACCTTCAATAAATCTACAAGAGATTGTTAATGAAGAAATTATACCTATTGTCTATTCAAGAAACTCAACAATATCCGGGGAAATAGTCATTATGATTAACTCCAATGATGCTGTATATGGCATAGATTTCATTACCATTCCTGAAGCGAGCACTAATGAGATCAGATTACCAATAAACCCCGGGGAAAACAGCAATACATTTACATTCAAAAAGTTAAACAACAACTTTGATGAAAACTCAGAAATTGAATTCATAATTACAGCTATTGATTATATAGATTCTAATATACAAGGTAATACCAACTTGTTATTGAATAGCGGCGCCTCTTTAGGAGGTAGCATAGAACCACAATTGGGCGGCCCTAATGAGGGTAATCAGGTTTTTATAGATTTAAGCACTGGAAATACGACTGAAATTCAAAGAGACTCCTGGGATTTGGGGTTCTATAATGGTGATGCGTTTAGAGTAACCATTAACGGCTCTATTTATATGGCTACAAGAGCCTTGAATGTCACAAACATTGATGACGTCAATGCTGCAGATGTTGCCAGTATTCAACCTCTGGTAGCAGTCGGCACTTTTGACCCTAATAATGCAAATTATATAGATGCACCTAATGGGAGTATTTTAGAGACGGCTATTGATGAAATCTCAGAAAATGATGATGATAACCCCGTATACTTGGTTAATTTAGGGTATGAAGTTGGTACTGATACTCCAACAATAGGAAGTGTTGCTATAGCAGGTGATCAAAGAGGATGGCGCAAAATTAGAATTCTAAGAGATGGTGATAATTATATCCTACAATATGCCAACCTCAATGACACTACACACCAAAGCATTACGATCCATAAAAATCCAGCATTCAATTTTAGCCACTTTAGTTTCAATACCAACACACTGGTCAATGTAGAACCTGAAAAAGCCAAGTGGGACATTAGCTTTACAGTATTCACAAATGTACTCGTGGGTGCGGGTAGTTACGGGTTTTCCGATTTTGTAATGCATAACAGAAAAGGAGGCGCTTTGGTTTACCGATTAGATGAACCGGATTATGACTATGAGTCCTTTGAAATCGCGAATGTTGTTGAATCTAACTTCTCCGAAGACCAAACTATCATTGGTAGTAGTTGGCGTAATGTATTTGACGGCGTGCCTTTCAGTGATAGGTTTTACGTACTCAAAGATCCTAATGGCAATATCTATAAGATTAAGTTTTTAGCATTAACCAATAGCAATGGTGAGCGCGGTTACCCGGAATTTGAATATGAACTTTTACAATAAAACTATTAACAAAAAATGAACATAATGAAAACAAAATTACACGCCCTAATAGCATTTCTTTTTAGTGCATTTATCTTAAATGCACAAGAAACGACAGTTAACTTGACATTAAACCCTGGTTATGCGGACCAGGTATATTACAAACTAAGTACCGAAACCGAGACCACTTTTGATAAAGATTCGTGGGATGTTGCCTTCCTTAGGGTCAGCGTTTTTGACTTGGGTGTTAGAGTTAATGATGGTAGAGGAATTATAGTTTATGAAGCAGCTAATACCCCTGCAGGTTATGATACCGTAGATGTAACTGAAGAGGCTACTTGGACAAGATTGTATAACGACGATACCAATTGGAGTAATGGTGCTTTTATGCAAACCTCTTTAACCGGTCCATTAGCTTTCGGATTCGGAAACTATAACACTGCTAATAATACTGTAGAGGGGCAAATCGTCTTTGTATTGAAATACCAAGATGGTTCATACAAAAAATTCTTTATCGAATCTTATTTTGGAGGCTATACTTTCAAATACGCTTCATGGACAGGTACTGCATGGACTGCAGATATTACAGAGAACATTCCTAACACCAATAACCCTAATAACAGATTCAACTATTACAGTTTAGAAAATGAAGCGGAAGTAGTTGCAGAACCTGCAGCAACAGATTGGGATTTCGTGTTTAGAAAATACGATTCTTATTTGGTAGGTCCTGGGCAATATTATAACGTGACCGGTGCTCTGCATAATCCTAATGTTGAAGTGGCAGAAAATGACGAGCCGGGTGGTATACCAGCAAATCCTTCATTAACTTACTCTGATGACATCAACACCATAGGACACGATTGGAAAACTTTTGGAGGTATGGGATTTGTAGTCGATTCAGATAAAGCATACTATGTAAAATATACTGTCGGCACTGTGTACAGATTGTATTTTAATACGTTTGGCGGTAGTACCTCAGGAAATCTATCCTTCACATTTGGTGACGTTACCAGTATCCTAAATGTTGAGGATGTTAATGAAAATGTGTCTTTTGGTATCTATCCAAACCCTTCAACAGATAAAAAAATTAATCTGGTCTATGATGTTTCGAATATCAATGGCAGTCTTCAGAACCAAGTTGTCATTTATTCTACAACAGGAAAAAAGGTATATCAAACCGTATTAAATAACAATTCCGGATTTTTTAATAAAACATTAGACCTTTCATCGCTTTCAGATGGTGTCTATGTGCTCCAATTTACCTCTGGCGAATCTACAATAACAAGAAAAGTAATTCTAAAATAGATTATTTGATTTTAAGTAAGAAAGGCAACTTAAGGTTGCCTTTTTTAAACTCCAAATTTAAAGCACAATGAAACGTATTGCCCAAATTATAGTCCTAACCGTATTTGCAGTTCAAATCGTAAACGGACAAACCGATATTTTTGTAGAACAAAGCACTAACCTCAACAATTATTATTTTGCCACTTCAGATTGGGGTGATTATGATAATGATGGCGATTTGGATCTTGTCATATCAGGCGCATTAGACAATGACAATGACGAATCTCCTGACACGAGTAAAGTAGATTTTTATGAAAATGTAAACGGTACTTTAATACTCAGCACACAATCTAATGTTATCGATTTGCATCTGGGTACCGTAAAATTTGTGGACATTGATTATGATAATGATTTAGACTTAATCGTTTCTGGTCAAAACTATAGTAGCATCACAACATACTATCTTACTGTATATGAAAACACCAATGGTACTTTTAGTGCCATACAACAATTAGAGGGTGTCATTTTCAGTTCTATTGATACTGGAGACTATGATAATGATGGGGATCTGGATTTATTAGTATCCGGTGCGTATCAATCTTCAGGAGGCGCTTCAATGTATACAAGAATTTATAATAATAACAATGGTGTCTTTTCTGATGCTAATGCCGGATTGCCTGCTGTTCAACAGGGAAACGCCATGTTTGGAGACTTTGACAAAGATCAGGATCTTGATATCTTAATTCACGGATATGATACTAATACTGATAATTTTGGAGTCATCTACACTAATGAAAACGGAACTTATTCTCAAGGTACCACACCTTTTGAGACTGCAGAAAGTTGGGCTACAATCGGGGATTATGACAACGATGGTGATATTGATATTGCCTACATAGGTTATGATGAAAATTATGATAATGTTACTAAAATTCTTAACAATGATGGTACCGGAAGTTTCACCGAAGCTTCGTATAGTTTAGAAGGTGTTACAACTTTTAGTGGTACCGACCCTATTGTCTGGGGAGATTATGACAATGATGGAGACCTCGATCTGTTATACGCAGGTTCCAATAACGATTATGATGATATTACTTACCTGTATACCAATACTGGCTCGGGGTTCGCATTAGCCTCTGAAGGTTTAATTAATTTGGGCTCTAGTACAAGCTTAAAATTTATTGATTTTGATAATGATCATGATTTAGATATACTTATATCTGGTGCATCAGATGCGCATAACTACACCGCATTGACTCGATTTTTTGACAATACTGTTGCTACAGTCAATGCCAAACCTAGCGCACCAACCAATTTGATGAATGTTATAAATAGTGATGATTCAATTACATTTTCATGGAATGTTGCTTCAGACGACTTCACCCCATCTAATGGTCTGTTTTATTATTTAAAAGTGGGGACTTCAGCAGGTACTGCCGATATCGCTTCTTATAAAGTATACGGAACTTCATGGACCATCAATAACCTAGGGAACACTAATTATTATTGGTCAGTTAGTGCTGTTGATACTGCATTTGTGTTCTCTGACGAAGCAACCCGTCAAACCTTAAGCATAGAGAACTTTTCAGAACAGACAACGTTTAGGATTTATCCTAATCCTTCAACAGATAAACACGTTAATTTAGTTTACAATGTCAATACAAACGAAGGTGAAAATGAAGTGATTATCTATTCCATGACCGGACAAAAAGTTTATAATACCACCATAGACAGCAACCGTAAATCCTTAGATTTATCAGCTTTGGCAAATGGTATATATACCCTGACATTTACTTCAGGAAACCAAAGCATTGTAAAGAAACTCATCTTAAATTAAATGTTATGAAAATCTTATTTATTGTTTTACGTTTGGCTTTAGGTGGCTTTATGATATATGGCGGAATTCAAAAATTTCAAAAGCCTATACCGAGCCCTATTGAAGTCGTTGAAAAAGCAAATCAGTTCTCTTCTCCGGAAAAAAAACAAACACTGCAAAAGATCCTTTACATCAGCGGTGCCAAACAAACCGGATACTTCTGGCAGGTATTAGGGATATGCGAACTTCTATTTGGACTGCTTCTTGTTCTGCAAGGCACAGGTTTTATAGGCGCATTATTACTATTACCTATCACTTTACATATCTTTTTATTTCATCTCTTCTTGGAAGCTGATGAAATAGGAGAGCTGATCCAAACTGGACTATTGTTTACCGTTAATATTGTTTTAGTCATGAAAGAGAAGGAAAAATGGAAGCATCTGCTATGGATGAAGCCTACTTAATTTTCTTTCTATTTGCAAAAAAGCCAGACAATTGTCTGGCTTTTTTTATAATTGAACATGCCGTCTATCATTCACTTTCATTACATTTGAATAGGTTTTAACCGGGTTTTATTCTATTGTTAATCAATATTATATATCTGAATGCAGCGTGTTGAAAAATTCTCACCAAAAATTAACAAGGTATACTTTATAGAAAGTCATACCCTAATACACATTTTATCTGGTAAGGGCAGTATTCAGGTAGATTTCAAAAACTATTCCGACTGGCAAGACAAAGCCATATTTTTAGAAGAAGGCCAATACATTAAGTTTTTATCAGATGATTTTACTGTTAGAAAGATCGTATTCGCTTACGAGCCTAAATTTTATAATAATGATGTCAGGGTATTGTTTAAGCACCTTATCTCTTTAGGCTATATTAATTTACTGGAATGCGAGGATTGTAATACTTTCTTATCTCAATCGGCTTTAACCAATAATTCTGCCAATATTATCGATGTATCCTCTAAACAATGGTATTGGCAAAACCCTTTTAATGCTAACAAAGAAGAATATCAGGTCATTTTTGATGCTAAGGACATCATTGATAACGAATATTCTAATAATTTGAGCAGTAATGATCTGGCAAATCTTATTAATGATCGTGGTTATAATGCCCAGGCTTTAATTAAAAACAAAATTGGCTTATCCGTAAAAAAACTAATGCATTCCAAAAGACTTCAGGAAGGTTTAAAAGATGTGGCATTTACAGATAAAACCATTCAGGAGATCTCTTATGATTTGGGTTTTAAAGATGATGCTTACTTTAACAGAGTCTTCAAAAATCATACAGGACAAAGCCCTAAACAGTTTCGGGACAACTTTGATTTTGAAAATCGTGATCTCTTTTCTCAAGATCTGTTAAACCTTCTGCAACAGTACCATACTGAAGAGAGGTCTCTTAAGTTTTATGCCGATAAAATGAACCTCTCCATAAAAACCTTATCGAAAAAAGTACAGTCTAAAATGAACACTTCTCTTGGTAAACTCATCAGACTAGAACTTATCAATACTGCAAAACTGATGCTTATTGAAGGCGAATCGGTTTCTGCCATATCAAGAAGGTTGGGATTTGAGGAACCTAATCATTTCACGAGATTCTTCAAGCATTATTCTGGAACAACACCATCTGATTTCAAATTAAAAAAGTACAATTCTTAGTCCTTTTTTTGTAGCACCTCACGCTTAATCTTGGCTCATCTTTGCAGTGTAATAATCACTAAAATTAAAAAGATGAATATTAAATCGCAAGTAACACAAATGGATACAGTAGTAAGTCAGGGTGCTATTGTAGATGCTGTAAAAGAATTTTTTGCAGACGATGCCGTAACCTCCGACTATGGTAATGGCAAAACAAACGGAAAACCTGAAATGATTACTAAAATGGAAGGGTTTGCTAATGCCATTGCCAAAGTCAATGGCATCACCCACCACCACTCTATTGTAGATGGTAATGTCTCAGCATCAGAGTTCACATTTGATTTTGACATGAAAGACGGCAGTAAAATCTACTGGCATGAGATCATTCGCAGAATTTGGAATGAAGACGGCAAAGTCATTCAGGAGACATACTTTAATGCCGAATAATAATTTTTAAAATAACCCATAAAAAACAAAAACATGAAAACCATAAAAACAACATTAATTGTATTAGCTTTTATATTAACCGGGTCATTATCTGCTCAGGATAAGATGGCCAACAATATAGATAATAGCAACATTGCCTTACAAGGCTACAGTCCGGTATCTTACTTAGATTTAGGTCTGGCTCAAAAAGGAAGCAAAAACTTTAAATCAGAGTACAAAAAAGTAGTGTATTACTTTACTTCTGAAGCTCAGAAATCAACTTTTGACAGTAATCCGTCCAAGTATGTTCCTCAATATGGTGGCTTTTGTGCTTTCGGAACCTATGCCGGTGCAAAGTTTAGAGTTGACCCTAATAAGTTTTTGGTAAAAGACGGTAAATACTATCTGTTCTTGAATAATGTAGAGCTGGATGCCAAGCAATTATGGTTAGCAGAAAACAATCATAGTAAATTAAAGCGTGTTGCCGATAAGAATTGGCAAAAGTTAAGTAAAACGCATAACTAAAAACGTTACGATTATGAAGTTCGTCACCAAAAGAATACATGCTTTTTTAGATTATCCGGTAGCCTTAGGATTAATTGTTTTACCGTTCTTACTGAACCTTGGGAATTCAAACGCTTTAGCCTTGTATTTGTCTGTTGCAACCGGAGTTGCTGCATTCATCTTAACATTGCTTACGGATCATCATCTGGGCGTATTCCGTATTATTTCTTATAAGCTGCACTTACTTGTAGACCTTATCGTTGGCATTGTATTTCTAACAGCTCCTTTTATCTTTTCTTTTGAAGGCATTGATGCCTACTTCTATTGGATCAATGGTGCCGCAGTACTTACTGTCGTAAGTTTGCATAAACCGGAAGTTGTTATGTAACCCTTGTATGAGGATGTGTTTATATTGAAGAATAGCGATAAGTCTAACAGCTTATCGCTATCTTTTTGTATAGTTTAGCAACCCATCTAACAGCGTCCTTGTGCTGTCAAAAGAAGGTCTTGACCCTTCAGTATTCAGGATTAACGTGTTCCGATCTAAAAATAATGCTTGTGGCAACTTACTTAATACCTTAATATTAAATACCTTCACCTTATGGCATAAAAAAAGTCTGTACATGCTGTACAGACTTTATCTATTTGTGGGCGTGAAGGGATTACAGTTCCCTTAACGAAACCACTACTGCAAATCATGTACACCCCAACGCTTCGCGTCTGGTATATTTTGTTCCCTTAATTTATAAGTTAATGCTTAATATTAGTGGAACAAAAAATCCCGATGCCACTGGCATCGGGATGTCTATTTGATGTGGGCGCGAAGGGATTCGAACCCCTGACCCCTTGGGTGTAAACCAAGTGCTCTGAACCAACTGAGCTACGCGCCCCAAATCGGATTGCAAATATAAATTAGTTTTTGATACCTCAAAAGATTTTTTGCAAAAAAGTTAAATAATTTCTGCCACTACAAAAGTACTGCCCCCAACGTAAACAAAATCCCTTTCTGTAGCTGCAAAAACTGCCGCCTTTAATGCTTCATAGCTACTGCTGTATGACGCGCCTTCCATGCCATGGCTTAGGAATGCCGCTTTCAGTTCATCGGCGTCCAAACCTCTTTCTATTTTAGGCTTGCAGAAATAGTACTTTGCCTGTTTGGGTAGTATTGGAATGATACGGTCCAAATCCTTATCGTTAACCACACCAAAAACCATATGTAAGGTATCATAGGTTTCGCCCTGTAACTGCTCAACGATATAGCTAAGCCCTTCTTTATTGTGTGCCGTATCGCATACAATGGTAGGCTGTTGCCCTAAAACCTGCCAACGGCCTTTAAGTCCCGTATTCCGGGCAACCTGTAATAAACCCCTTTGTATATGATTCTGTTCAACGCCATAGCCTAGTTTATTAAGCTCTGCTATGGCGGCCAATGCTGTTTGTATATTCCTTTGCTGGTAAAGGCCTTTAAGGTCCGATACGTAATTGCCTTCTTTGTTAATCTGATCTGCAAAAACAATAGGGGCTTTCTTAGTGGCGGCTGTATCCTTAAATACTTCAGCTACCTCAGCTTGCGTTTCTCCAATGACAACAGGGGTTTCGGATTTAATGATTCCAGCTTTCTCTGTTGCAATTTTAGGGAGGGTATCGCCTAAAAATTGCATATGGTCATAACCTATATTGGTAATGACTGACAGCTCTGGCCTGATAATATTTGTAGAATCTAAACGCCCACCGAGTCCTACTTCTATAATGGCGACATCTACCTTTGTCTTTAGAAAATAGTCGAAAGCCATACCTACGGTCATTTCAAAGAAGGATAGGGATCGTGCTTCAAAAAAAGCCTTATGCTTCCTCACAAACCCCATTACAAACTGTTTGCTTATGGGTTGGCCATTGATCTTAATACGTTCTCTGAAATCTTTAAGGTGTGGCGAGGTGTATAAACCTACTTTATAGCCTGCTTCCTGAAGTACGGAAGCCAGAATGTGGCTTGTGGAGCCTTTACCGTTAGTACCACCTACGTGTATGGTTTTAAACCGTTGCTGCGGATTCCCGAGATAATTGGCTAAGGTTATGGTATTGCTTAAGTCTTTTTTATAGGCTGTTTTGCCTTGATTTTGATACATCGGCAATTGCCCGAACAGCCAATCTATGGTGGTTTGGTAATCCATAAAAACTATTGACTGACATCAAAACTGATGCTTACAAAGCCTTTTTGTTTTGCCGGTGCTTTAGGGTCTGCCGGCCACTTATGGGATAAGGCTATTTTTTTGGCCGGAGCCAGTAAACATGGGTGCGGATTAGTCGTTCCTTTTGTACCTGGCACAGCTTTTATCACTTTTCCTTGGCGGTTCACTTCTATTTCAACCACAACCAAACCGTATTCGTTACAATCTTGTTTATAGATCTGCCTGCTTGGTTTACCTCTACCGCCAAGTCCGTAACCTACGCCGCCTTTACCTGGTCCTGAACCTCCAAAATAGCTTGGTGCATACGGATTGCCATCTAACTGGCCTTTGTTACCGGGCTGATTGTCGGGACCTTCACCACCATCACTATTACTGGTGGAATTCTTAACACCACCTATAAGGTTATCTAATTTCTTTCGCTTCTCTTCTTCTTCCCTGCGCTTTTTTTCCTCAGCTTCCTTACGCTCTCGTTCTATACGTTCGGCCTCGGCCTTAGCTTTAGCTTCGGCTTCTTTTTGCTTCTTAATGGCCAATGCTTCCTCAGTTTCCTGAGTCATGAGCTCTTCCGGTTTCTCGGTAGATTGCTGGGGTTCTACTTTGGTTTCTTCAGGCTGTGATTCTTCTACTACTTTTTGAGTTTCTGCCTTTTTGGGCTCACTCAAAGGCTTATTTCCACTGCCATAGTCTGTGGTTCCAAAATTAACCGCTACACCATACTCTTCGGGTGGATCCATATACTTCCCGCCAATAACGAACAGCAGCAAAAGAATGATCAGAGTGATCAATGCTGTTAATCGTGCCGATTGCTTTTCGTATTTGGTTTTGAAGTACTTCATTTTATTTTGATCGTACGGCTAATGTTGATTTTATTCTATTTCTATTAGCGATATCCATAATGTATACCACATGTTTCATCTCTACGTCCTGATCGGATCGGATAATAATGGTTGGCGAACTGGAACCGCCTACCTTACTTAGTATTTCACTTTCCAATTGCGATTTAGGCACCATTTTAGTATCTACAAAATACTGATTTTTTTTGTTTACGCTCACCGAAACATTTTTGGTTTGCGTGGTCTTACTACTCGATTTCGGGAGCAATAGATCTATAGCTTCTGCAGATACCAACGTAGAGGCGATCATAAAAAATATGAGCAATAGGAATACAATATCGGTCATGGACGACATATTGAATTCCGGTGTGATTTTATTTCTTCCTCTAATATCCATTAGATAGGCTCGTTTAAGTGATCTAAAAATTCTACCGAATTGGCTTCCATTTGGTACACCACCTTATTGGTTTTTACGACCAAATGGTTATAGGCTACATAAGCAATTATACCTACGATCAATCCACCTACCGTAGTGGTCATCGCTGTGTATAATCCGTCTGCCAGAGTTTTAATGTCTATGGAACCGCCAGAATTGGCAATTTCAAAAATGGACAATATCATCCCTATTACGGTTCCGAGGAACCCGATCATTGGCGCTGCTCCGGATATGGTGGCTAAAATACTTACGTTCTTCTCCAATCCATAGATCTCCAGTCGTCCTGCATTCTCTATAGCGGTATTGATATCTTCAAGAGGTTTACCTATACGCGAAATGCCTTTATTGATCAGTCGGGAAACAGGCGAATTGACCTGCGCACATAATAGCTGCGCCGATTCTATTTTACCATGACTGACATGATCTTTGATTTGATTCATAAAGTTGGCGTCTACTTTTGACGCTGCTTTAATTGCAAATAAACGTTCAAAATAGATGTATATGGCAACTACCATAAGCACAAATAAAATGGCTATAATTACCATTCCGGCCGTACCACCACTACTGATAAGTTCAATAATAGATAATGTTTTTTCTACCGATTCGCCATCTGCTAACAATTGCGCATCATCTTGACCATTAACTTGTAATATCATATTTAAGTCGTTAAAAGTTAGTTTCAATTTAGTTTAATAACGCAAGGATTGCGCCAAAAGTATGTTAAAAGAGTGTTCTTGTTACCATAAAGGCTGCTGCACCTGCTACAAACCCAAGCAATGCTAACCAAGAAATCTTTTTAAGGTACCAGAAGAAATCTATCTTTTCCATCCCCATAGCTACAACACCGGCTGCAGATCCAATAATAAGCATACTTCCTCCTGTTCCTGCAGAATAGGCAATAAAATGCCACAGTTCATTATCTATCGGTTCCGAGAACATTCCTAAACTGGCGGCTACTAATGGTACGTTATCAATAACTGCGGATCCAACACCCAACATCAATACCACCAAATCTGAAACGCCTTCGTGATGTAACTCGGTACCTAGCATCGGCATGCTATCTTGTAATGAATTAGCAAAACCGAACAGTATTCCTAAAGATTCTAAAGCTGCTACCGCCATTAATATTCCTAAGAAGAATAAGATGCTTGGCATTTCTATTCTTGACAGTGATCGGTGTACCGGACTGTGATGTTCATGAGCTACACTTTCACCACTTTCTACCTGAGACATGGTGAATCTTGAGCTTGTGTATATTTCTGCAAATATGGCCACTATACCCAGTGACAGCATCATACCAACATACGGTGGTAAGTGTGTAATAACTTTAAAGAATGGCACAAATACAATAGCTCCTAACCCTAAGAATAACATGGTTGAACTGAATCGACTTCTTGGTTTATCCTCTTCTTCTTCCTGAAGTTCCAGATTACCTTTGAAAGCCGGTAAAAATGACGCTATCAATGATGGTACAACCATACATATTACAGAGGGTAAAAAGAGGTATAAGAATAATTTTCCTGTAGAGACTTTATCGCCTATCCATAACATGGTTGTTGTAACATCTCCTATTGGAGACCATGCGCCTCCAGCATTTGCTGCTATAATAATTAATCCTGCATACCATATTCTGACATTTCTGTCTTTTACGATCTTTTGCAAAATAGAAATCAATACAATTGTTGCTGTAAGGTTATCTATTATTGCAGATAAGATGAACGCCAGTATGGAGAAAATCCATAATATTTTGCGTTTACTTTTGGTTTTTACGACAGACTTAATGGTAGAGAATCCATCGAAATAATCAATGATCTCAACGATGGTCATTGCGCCTAAGAGAAAAACTAATATTTCGGCTGTTTTACCTAAATGATGCAATAGGGTTTCTTCCATTAAATGCATCTTTTCTTCATGAGGTAATAATCCGAAGTTATCTAATAGGGTGTGTTTTGCTGAATCAAACCATTGTGGAAAGTTATCAATGCCCAAAGAGATAAGCGCCCAGCTTATGGCCATCATAACCAATGCCGGAATTAATTTATCTATTTTAATGCTGTGCTCTAATGTAATTGCCAAGTAGCCAAATACAAATACGAGGATGATAACAGTTTCCATATGTGTTTATTTTATATCAGTTGTTTTAATGCAATCTCAAATGCGGTTTCGCTTATGCCTGTTTTCGTAGTATTGTTTTTATATACATCAAACAGTGCTTCTTTTATGACTTCGGAAGTATCGTTAAAAATAGCTTCATCAGTCATTTGTACTTTTCGTTCCATGAAATAGGCAAATACTCTGGCCATACCACAGTTAGAGATAAAATCTGGAATTAGACTAACCTTTTTGTCTGTATGTTCCATAATCGGTCCAAAGAAAATCTCTTTATCTGCAAACGGCACATTAGCACCACAGGAAATAACTTCCAGGCCTGTGCTGATCATTTCATCTATTTGTGTTTGTGTGATCAATCTTGACGCTGCACATGGCGCAAAAACCTCAGTTTCCAGAGACCATATCTTTTCGTTGATTTCTTCGAATGGAATCAATTGATCACTAACTAACGTATTACCATTCTTTCTTAAGTATAATGCTCTTATGTCTTCAAAAGAGAAGCCTTCTTCATTAATAACGCCTCCTACTCTGTCAATGATCCCAACAATTTTAGCGCCCATTTGAGACAGGTAAAATGCTGCTGCTGCACCTACATTTCCAAAGCCTTGAACTATAGCTCTCTTTCCGGCTATAGTGTCGTTATGAATCTCATAAAAATGCTTTGCAGCTTCTGCAACACCAAAGCCTGTGATCATATCTGCTATGGTATATTTCTTATTGACATCTGGAGAATAGTTAGGGTTTTCAATAACTTTAATAACGCCATGCCTTAACTGGCCTATTCTATTTATTTTATCCGCAGAAGTGGGCTTAAAATGACCTTCAAAAACTCCTTCCTGAGGATGCCAAACGCCACTGTCTTCTGTTATGGGGATGACTTCATGAATTTCATCAACATTAAGATCCCCGCCTGTACCATAATAACTTTTCAATAATGGCGAAACGGCTTTATACCAACGTTCTAAAACGCCTTTTTTTCTTGGATCTCGGGGGTCAAAATTAATTCCTGATTTAGCACCACCTATGGCCGGACCGGATACTGTGAATTTAATTTCCATGGTCTTGGCCAAAGACAATACTTCATTCATATCCAAACCTTTTCTCATTCTGGTGCCACCTCCTGCAGCACCTCCTCTTAATGAATTTATGACTGTCCAACCTTCGGCATCTGTTTCAGGGTCTTTCCAATTAAAAACAATTTCCGGAGATTTGTTTTCATACTTTTGAAGTAATTCCTTTATCAATATTTTGAATTTAGTTAGTTAGCTAATTTAGTAGTAGACAAAAATAAAAAACTATAGATGGCTTTGAAACTTAAAACATTTTATTATTGTTAAAAGCATATTAAATTTTAGTTCAATACCATCTTGCCAAATTTATGAGATTCTCCACCTCTGGCATACATATAAAAAACCTTATCAGACAGCATTAAAGTTTGCGTAGGCGCAAATTTTGTAAGCCGTTTTGCTCCTCCCGTATTGCTATTCCAAAAAGGTAATGTTTCTATATTGCCTTGGGCATCAACAGTTCTCAATACAATAACTTTAGCATTGATCTTTTTATATCCTGCTACAATCTTCTTGTTTTTTAGTTTAGATTCTTTCGCATTGGCCAATAGCATCAATTGTCCATCTTTTAAAAACGGATAGAACGACCCTAAGTATGACATATCATTGAGGTACTCTTCACCGTAGCTCAAAGGTATTTCATACAGGACATCGCCCGATGTATTCAATTTTATAACCACTCCAGGGCCAAATCTATGGGTATAATTGTACTCAAAGTTTTTACCTTCAATAGCTTCACTGTCTTTAGAATAGCAATCGCCTATAAGATATATATCTTCTTTATCTGTTAAAATGTTTTTTACTTTAAGATCAATATAGCCTTTTCCTAAAACACGTTTTATCGTCTCTTTAGACCACTCCTGATGTTTTATCAACGTTTCATCAGTTATGTTATAGATAAAATAGCTGTTATCCTTAGCGCCACCTACTGAGATAGCCGGCTTTGCATTATCTGTAGCAAAACCTAACACGTATTGCTCTCCCCCAATGGTAACAACTTTACTATCTGAAATGTAAAAACCCTTTGAGGACAACTGCTGTTCCGTAAGTTGCCCTGCTTTTAACGTAATAATTGATGTGACTGGTTCCTTCTTTTTTAAGTTGGTCTTCTTAATGACATTGATCGTAGCATCATTGGCCACAAATAATGTTTCATTGTTAGCACGTTTACTATCAAATGATAAGTCATGCTCTGATTCGGATGTTGGGTTTAGTGTAGCATCAAAAGTCAGCAAGGTTATCGCTTCTTTGGTCTTTTTAACAAAGGGCTTATTCACCATTACCGCTAAGGTGTTACGATCTTCTGATATGGCAACCTTAAAGAACCCTGAATTGTTTACCTTCTCTACAGGCAAGGTGTACATTTCGATAGTCTCAGAGACTGTATTTGTAGTGTTATCATAGATTTGTGCGTACAGCACATTCTTACCATCCTTTTTAACTGCAACATTAGAGAAAAAGTACAATTTGTTATTTCCTTCTATCACTTTTAAAAGTGTGGCATCTTTTCTAGAACGCTTTGGGAGGTTGAAGGTTAGATTAGAAACACGATCTCCAGAAGCATTAACCTTTGAAATGTATATAACTTTAGGTGCATAATATTGAGAGCCCTGTTCTTCAACACTATATACTGTAAATCCTGATGCCGTCGGAAATACCAAATTAGGGTTTTGAGTCCCCACTAATGTTTTATCCGAAAGATCAGACCAGGTAAAACTTGCCGGCTCTTGTGCAAATGCATTTGTAAGTATGAATGATATGCATATGCTAAAAACAATACTCTTCATTCTATTTTTCTGCAAAATGGGCATTGTACTCATTAATGATCTTAAGAATGCCTAATATCCTGTATCCTTTCTCTTTGTTCTTTATTTTTTTGGCCAATTCAGGATAATCTGAAACGTACTTACTCATGATTTTTTTAAAACTGAACATCACTTTTGGAGACGCAAATTTTAAATAATCCTTTTCGTCTTTTACAGCCAATAGCTCTGTTTGAATTTTTGTACCATCAAAATCTAAGGATATTTCTGTATTTCCTTTTTTAGAAAGTGTTAGTTCTTTTCCTTGGTCGTCTTCTACTCTGATATAATACTCAAACAAGTCTATCTTGCCTTCTACGGTACGTAATAAAAACACTTTGGTTTTTCCGCTCAAACCTTCGTAAGGGTGGGATTCGTAATAGTCATTTGCAATTTGATAAGCTTTAAGGTCTTTAGCTTTGAAAACTTGCGGCTTATCATCTAAGGTTTTAAAGAATTTGACCTTACGTTGACTTTTGATTTTTAAAAATCGCTTAAGATAACCTTCTATCTTTTCACCTTTCTTAGTAATGATATAACCCGGTAATTTCTCTGATGCATCTTCCCAATTATCATCTATTTGAGCAAAACTTGTTGCGGTAATTAATAATGCAAGTACTAGTGTAATACGTTTCATTTAATAGTAGTTTATGATTTTTAATTGATTTTTTTATGTCAAATTCTAAGCCAAAGATTACAAATGTATGTAAACATTTACAATTGGGGTTCATAGGTAAATATCTTCCCCGATGAATGATCTTTTGTTGCCCCGGTAACGCTTGCCAGACAATTGACCTCACCTCGCATTCTAAGCACACCCAAAAATCCAAAAATAAGAGCTTCTTTAAACTCTATAATATTGCTTGAAGGAATAACAAGGTCATGATCAGTTAATACTTTTATTCGGTTGATTAGAAATGTATTGTAAGCCCCTCCTCCACTAATAAGAACAGAAGCTTTGGGTCTGTCTTTAAAAATGAATGCCATTTGAATAGCCATATGCTCAAGAACAGTTCTTAGGATATCTTTCACATCCAAACTATAACTTTCAATTACAGGGATCATTGTGGATTCTACCCATTCCAATCCCAATGATTTTGGGAAATTCTGCTTGTAGAAATCTAAGGCATTCAATGCTTCTAATAATGGCATGTGAAGCTTTCCTGTTGAGGCCATCTTTCCTTCGGAATCATAAGCCAAACCTATCTTTTGCGCATATCGATTTAGTACAATATTAACGGGGCAAATATCAAAGGCTATCCTCTGACCGCCATCATTAAACGAAATATTAGCAAACCCTCCCAGATTCATGCAAAAATCGTATTCATAAAATAATAATGCATCACCTATCGGCACCAATGGTGCACCTTGACCTCCCAGCATAACGTCCTGTACCCTGAAATCGCATACGACTTTATGCTTGATAAGTTCAGCCAGTTCTTCGCGATTGCCTATCTGATACGTGAATCCTTTATCGGGTTGATGTATTGCCGTATGTCCATGAGAACATACCGCATCTATATCTGTTATGTTATTTTTAGTAATAAACTCGTTTATTACTTGCGATAATAGTAAGGTGTAATTACAATCTATTTTTTCCAGTTCTTCTTTATCCAAATCGATAAGCCTTGAAAGCTGTGTACTCCAAAGATCATTATAAGGAATGGTCTCAGCATATTGTATGTTAAACGTCCATTCGTCACTGTATTTAAACACGATGTATGCCAGATCTATACCATCTAATGAGGTCCCGGACATAACGCCTATTACATTGTAATTTGTCATATTAGTAAAAATACTATTCCTTATTGAAAAAACGACAATAAACCGTTATCTTTGCTATCATTTTTTATCAAATTAATAATTATATCATCATTTATGGATTTTAGCCTAACAGAAGAGCATTTAATGATTAGAGATGCTGCTCGTGATTTTGCAAATACAGAACTCCTTCCAGGTGTTATTGAACGTGACGAAAAACAATCATTCCCAGACGAATTAGTTAAAAAAATGGGAGAACTTGGATTTATGGGAGTTATGGTAGATCCTAAATATGGCGGAAGTGGTATGGATGCTATCTCATATGTACTTATCATGGAAGAATTATCAAAAATAGATGCTTCTGCCTCTGTTATGGTTTCTGTAAACAATTCTTTGGTATGTTATGGTTTAGAATCATATGGTACTGAAGCACAAAAACAAAAATATTTAACCAAACTGGCTACCGGCGAATATATTGGCGCGTTTTGCCTGAGTGAGCCTGAAGCCGGTAGTGATGCTACTTCTCAAAAGACCACCGCTATTGATATGGGCGATCATTACCTCTTAAATGGTACTAAAAACTGGATCACCAATGGTGGGCGTAGTGATGTATACTTAGTAATTGCGCAAACTGATAGAGATAAAGGGCACAGAGGTATTAACGCCTTCATCGTTGAAAAAGGAATGCCTGGATTTGATATAGGCCCTAAAGAAGATAAACTGGGCATTAGAGGGAGTGATACTCACACCTTACAGTTTAACGATGTTAAGGTGCCGAAAGAAAACCGAATTGGTGAAGATGGTTTTGGCTTTAAGTTTGCCATGAAAACATTATCTGGTGGGCGTATCGGTATTGCTGCTCAAGCTTTAGGTATAGCCGGAGGTGCTTATGATTTGGCTTTAAAATATTCTAAAGAACGTAAGGCTTTTGGAACAGAAATATGTAACCATCAGGCCATCGCTTTTAAATTGGCAGACATGGCTACGGAAATTGAAGCTGCCAGACACTTGGTAATGAAAGCTGCATGGGAAAAAGATCAAGGTAAAAACCATGACCTGTCTAGCGCCATGGCTAAGTTATATGCTTCTAAAGTCGCTATGGAACAAACCGTTGAAGCAGTTCAGATTCATGGCGGAAATGGTTTCGTAAAAGAGTATCATGTTGAACGCTTAATGCGTGATGCTAAAATTACTCAGATCTATGAAGGTACATCTGAAATTCAAAAGATCGTTATTTCCAGAAGTGTCCTGAAAGACTAACTAATAATATAGCTACATATATCAAATCATTATAAAGCTGAATTGATCCTGTAGCAATAAAAATAATAATCGATTGTAATCAAAAAGGCCATGTAATAAACATGGCCTTTTTGATTTATTTATTATCTAACGGGAAGCTCTAAAATCACCTTCGTCCCCAAGGACTCTTGATGATCATCCTTTAAATCCACAAAGCTAAGTGAAAACTTATTTTTATAATCCTTTACAAAATTGGTGAGCCTGTCTTTGGTTAATGACAACCCTACTGATCGCCTTTTAATAATTTTGTTTTCTTTGATTTGTGCCGACCTTTCTCTACCGATACCATTGTCTATAATATGGATTATTATATAATCTTCAGATTTCTTTATAAGTTCCAGATCAATTCTTTTGGTCCCCTTTTTAGAAGATAACCCATGCCAAATAGAATTCTCTACAAACGGTTGCAATATTAAAGAGGGTACTTTAATCGTATTTAAATCAATATGTTCATCAATTTGAGTATTTAGAACGATTTCGTTCGAAAACCTGATATTTTCAATACTAAAATAAAGCTTTAAGGTTTCTAATTCTTCCGCTAAAGACACTTCTTTGGCTTTGGATGCCTCTAGTATTTTTCGCATTAGTTTAGCAAATTTATTTAAATAATAAACAGCATTTTTTTGCTCATTAGCAATAATATATTGCTTGATGGAGTTTAAAGAGTTAAACACAAAATGGGGGTTCATTTGACTTCTTAAAATATCCTGTTGCAACGTTAAAATCCTTTTTTCATTATTTAATGAACGCTGCCTGTAAAGGATATAAGTTATAATAAGCCCTAAACCAAAAACAATAATACTGGCAATTAGAATGTTTTTATTTTTCCTGAATTTTAATGTTACGATTTCATTCTCTTTTTCCAGTAAGGCAATTTTATCCGATTTCTTTTCTGTATCGTACCTTATAATATTATCGTTTACATACTGTAGATTCTTCTCTTTTGTAAGTTGGTCCGAGTACGATTTTGACTGTTCTGCATAGAACAATGCATTTTTATAATCTTCCTGTTTTTTTGCAATAGCGGTTAAATGCTTGTAATTTTCTTCGAGACTACTCTTAAAATTGTATTCTAAAGCTATCTCAAGACTCTTATTTATATTTGTTTTCGCCAATTCGAGATTATTCAACTTTAAATATGCCCACCCCAAATTACTATACAAAGCCGTGAGGTGAAACTTGTCTCTTAAATGCTTCGCGCTTTCAATGGTAGTACTCAAAAGCTTAATAGCTTCCTTGTCTTTGTTTTGTTTAATATATAACTTACCAATACTACCGTTACAAATTACTTTACCCAGATCTGAGTTGATTTCTGTATTATAGAACAGCGACTTTTGATAGTAATCTAATGCTACATCCAACGCTCCTAATCCTTCTTTTGCATAACCTATATTATGATAATTAATAGCCAAGCCAAGCTTGTTATCAACCTCCTGCTCAATCTTTAATGATCTCGTAAAACGTTCAATAGCAAGATCAAACTGGTCTAAGGTCAGGTAAATATTCCCCATACTATTAAGTGAAACAGCTATACTTTTCTTTATAGCATTTGTTTTGGGAGTTATTTTATCTGCAATTGTCAGTGCTTCCTGATGATAATCTAATGCTGATCTTACAGCATCCATACGCCTGTATACAACACCTAACATATTTAGACTTGCGATTTCTAAATCAATATAATTTGATAGTCTCGCTAAATCCAGAGCGTGTTGATGATAGTCAATGGCTTCATCGTATTGTGATGTGTTTCTGCAATAACTACCAAGCATATTGAGCGCATAGGCTTCGCCATACTTGTAATTATTCTTTGAAGCTTTGTTGTAAAATTGTGCTATGGCGGCAGAGTCTCTTGAAATTGGCCACAATAGTGATCTTATAGTTTGATAATCGACCGTTTCAACAGCAATGATACTATCTATATTAGGCGTTTTCCTAACCTTATTTTGTGCAATACTAAATGAAGAAGAAAGTCCGAGAAAAATAACAATTAAAAGAATACAGCTTCTATTTTTAAAAGGTATGGTCATTCTACTTTTTTTAGAAACTCTGATCGTTTTTGTCTTGAAATTGGAATCTTATAATTGCCTTCCAAAACAACGTATCCGTCTGCTTTAATGTATTCTTTGATTTTATCTAAGTTCACAATATATGAATTATGAATTCTAAAAAAGTGTTCCTCCGGAAGAAGTTCATCCATCTGTTTTAACTTCTTTGTCAGCAATACATCTTTAGAATCTTTTAAGTGTAATGTGGTATAATTTCCATCAGATTCAGCAAAAACAATATCTTCTATACCCAAAAACATCAATTTACCATCAGCACTTATGGTAATTTTTTTTCTCTTACTCTTATTGTTGTAATTTTTGAGAATTCGTTCCAGTTTATCTGATACAACATCGCCTTTGTATACATAATCACTTATTTTATTAATAGCTTGTGTGAGGTCGTCTATATCCACAGGCTTTAATAAATAATCTACGGCCTGTTCTTTAATTGCCTTTATTGCGTACTCATTATAAGCCGTAGTTATAATAACTGCAAAGTCTTTGAGTTCGATATTTTTCAAAAATTGAAATCCATCCATTGTAGGCATTTCGATATCAAGAAAAACACAATCGATATGGTTATTCTTTATGAATTCCAAGGCCCTTTCCGGTTCGGTAAATTTTCCAACGACTTCGACTTTATCGCTAAAGTTTTCTAATTCCCACAATAAACTCTCTATAGCCTTTGGTTCATCATCGACAAGAATTGCTTTAAGCATAAGTAATGATATTATGATCTTTAATTTATAAATATAATCTTTTAAAAGAGAACCTATCTACAGCAACGTACAGATAGCCATAAAATGTGTGTATCTGGCATAGAAAACTGTTTTTACTGAAATTTCAAGGGTTCAATAACTAAATTCCCAATTATACACTATTTGTTACCATTTATACAAACTGAAAGCCTACTACGTCTTACAGTTTATAATTTTATAGCTACTAATAACATTTACAGCACATTAATCTAAATCAATCATTATGAAAAAAGCATTTACTTCTTTATTACTTACAATGATGTTTACTGTTGTTTACTCTAATAATATCAGAGTAACTAATATCTCATTAGAAAACTTAAATGAGGTATCAAACTGGGTACATGTAGAATTTGATCTTTTTTGGGAAAATTCGTGGAGAATTAGCTCTGGCCCATCGAATTGGGATGCCGCTTGGGTATTTATAAAATACAGAGTCAATAACGGCTCTTGGACACATGGTATTGTAAGCCAGGCTAGTTCTGTTGCAGCACCAGGTTCTACTTTAGATGTCACTCCTGACGGGATGGGCGCTTTTATATATCGGGATGCTGATGGCAGTGGCAATGTCAACTTTCAAAATGTTCAATTAAGATGGAACTTTGGTGCCACTGATACCGATGACATTATAGATATTCAGGTATTTGCCATAGAAATGGTATATGTTCCGGAAGGCGCATTTTATCTAGGCGGTACCACAGGGGATGAATCTAATAAGTTTCATTCGGGAGGATTTTCAACGAGCTCTTCGTATCAAGTAACGTCAGAAGCCGCAATAACTATTGCCAATACATCCGGAAATCTATACTACGTCGGAGATAATGCCAGTGGAGGAGACCAAACAGGAACATTGAGTACATCATACCCCAAAGGCTTTGGAGCATTCTACTGTATGAAGTATGAAGTTACGGAAGCACAATGGTTAGGATTTTTTAATAGTTTGACAGAAACTCAAAAAACCAATAGAGATGTCACCGACGCTACTCATAAAAACAGTGATGCTGAAATAAGTAGAAATACCATTTCATGGACAGGAGGGTCTGCCAGTGCTACTACAACTGCTCCGGATAGAGCAATAAGTTATTTGAGTCCTGGAGATATGAATGCTTACATGGATTGGACAGGGATGCGCCCAATGACAGAACTGGAATACGAAAAAGCGTGTCGGGGCCCTATACTACCAAAACCAGGAGAATTTGCGTGGGGAAGTGCTAATATTGCTTCTAATGCTTACTCATTAGTAAATTCAGGATTTTCGAGTGAACGCGTTACTAATCCGGAAACCAATACAGGAAATGCAATTTATGCCGACACTAATGGTACAATAAGCGGTCCTTTAAGAAATGGGATTTTTGCAGCAAGTGCTATAAATAATAACCGTGAGGAAACCGGTGGCACTTATTATGGTATTATGGAAATGTCTGGAAACCTATATGAGCGATGTGTGACCGTTGGAACTGCTCAAGGTAGAAGCTTCACAGGTGTTCATGGTAACGGCATTATTAGCTCTACCGGAAATGGAACAGCTATTAACTGGCCAAACAATACTACTGGTGATGGTTATAGTTATCGTGGTGGAAGCTGGCTAAATGGATCTGATTTTATTCGGATTTCTGACAGATTTGATGGCGCATCTGTGATCGCATCAGGAAATAACCGCTTAGGTTTTAGAGCTGTAAGAACTGCACCGTAAGACCAAGGAAATGAAACAAAGAATTATTTTCTTATTATCCATTTCTCTACTATATGGTATGCAGGTCAATGCCCAATTTGAAGGTAGTAATGGTGATGGATATGATCATCGAATGGTATCATCCATAACACTCACAAATCTTTCTCTTGAAGTACTATATGAAGGCAGTAATGGTGATGGATACGATAATCAATTGCTGTTAGCTACCACTTTGGATAATATCTCTTTGACCGTATTATACGAAGGTAGTAATGGTGATGGTTTTGATCGCAGACTACTTGCGGCTACCACATTAGATAATACACAATTGACGGCATTATATGAAGGTAGTAATGGTGATGGGTTTGATCGTAGATTGCTTACAGCTACCACGCTTGACAATACTTCACTAGCTGTATTATATGATGGCAGTAATGGCGATGGGTTTGACAATCAATTACTGGCGGCTACAACGCTTGACAATACTTCGCTGGCTGTATTATACGAGGGCAGTAATGGTGATGGGTTTGATCGCAGACTACTTACGGCTACCACGCTTGACAATACAACACTAACTGTATTATACGAGGGCAGTAATGGCGATGGGTTTGATAATGATCTTATATCATCATTCCTAGACCCTAACGCTTTGGTAGATTTAAGGCTTAATGTTAAAGTCAAGCTTCAAGGAGCAACTATTAACCCTACAAATGAGGGGTTAATGAATGATATCCTACGCGCTGATGGATTACTTCCAACAACCAGTCCTTATATAGATGCAGCAGTAGCAAACAGTTCTGTATTTGATCAAGGTGGTATTGACGGAACAGGTCTGCCTTCAGATGATATTGTAGATTGGGTTTGGATAGAAATTAGAAGTAGTGCTAACAATTTATTATTTGTAGATGGTGTTTCTGCTTTACTACAAAGAGATGGTGATATTGTTGACTTAGATGGTGTATCAGATATCGTCCTGAGAGGAGTTACAGCCCCTTATTATGTTGTAGTAAATCACAGAAATCACAACGGTATAATGTCTAATTTACCACAAGCACTCTCAACCAGCACAAGCACTTTAAACTTTATCAACGGTAGTATCCCTACTTTTGGGAACAATGCTCAGGTACAACTACCTGATAAAAGTTTAGGATTATGGGCAGGAAATGCTAATAACGACTTTGCCATTCAATACTCAGGAACAAGTGCCGATTCACCGGTCATTTTATCACAAGTATTAAATGATCCAGGTAATATATTGAACTTTCCAACTTTTATATCAACCGGCTATCTAAATACGGATGTTAATATGGACGGAAGGACACAATATACCGGTACAAATCCAGATACTCCTCTATTGTTACAAAACGTGTTAGCGCACCCAGATAATTTCTTAAACTTTAGCACATATCAAATAGAAGAACAATTACCAGAAAACTAAAAATCATGAAAAACTTTAATATAACACTTATTTTAATTTTCATCTTTGCATATAAATCTTTTGCTCAGGATGGTTATACATACACACTTGTAGATAATGGCGGTTACAGCTATACGGTTCAAGCCGTTCCTAATGCAAGTACATCTAATTTTTCTACTTCAGTTCAGAGTTATGGTTTTACTATAATCTTAACAGATGGGATTACAGCCAGTATAACATCATCATTAGGCAGTGGAGCAGATGCTACCTTTTTTGATGGCAACAATGTTGGTCAATCTGCTATAGATGGTTATTTAGTTACAGAAGTTTTAGGAAGCCCTGTTACTCTGCCTGCACCTTCGGCCGCTACAAACTCTAATATTGTTACCCTGCAAGTCAATGGTTCGCCTACTAGTGGATCGATAAGTATACTAGCCAATGACTCCCCTCTGGCTACAACGGTAACAGCCTTAAAAAGTTTCATGTCCGCAGATATGGTTGACGATGGTATGGCGATGTTTCCTAACGTAGTTGATCCTAATACCAGTGCATTATCGGGAACAACCTCTTATATGTTCTCAACGTTGACTATTGAAGAGGAAGCGCCTGTAAACGATACTCTTACTATTTTTCCTAACCCAACTAGTGGTGTTATGTATATCAACAGT
>OZ252283.1:0-445000 GCA_965250025.1 Winogradskyella sp. | reverse complement strand
AGAAATACACTTAACAGCTTTTTTGTAAAAGAAACTTTAGATTTTATTAAGATTAGAGTGAGAAATGCTAAAAGTGACATTCCCAAGATTAATAAAAAATCGAACAACATTTCCCATTTTTCCATAATTCGAAAATAACAAGGAAAAAAATGTCGTCCAAAGAATTAATTGAGAATGTCATCTTTTTATGTTATTTCTTAACCACCTTAAATTCTACATCATCTTTGACACTTAATACATAAACTCCTTTAGATAAGCCTTCAAAACTTACTTGCTGTTCCATTCCTATAATTCCGCTATTCACAATCTTTCCTGTAAGGTCATATACTTTGAATGTTTCTCCAAACAAAGGCTTATTTGATGATGAAATGTGTAAAACATCTTCTGTCGGGTTTGGATGTATACTAAACATTCCCTTTTGAAATTCAATATCTTGAGTTGATAATGTACTAGCTTCTAATTTCAAAATATAGTTGTCCCTAAAGCCGAGAGATGAAGCTTCTAGCTCTTCAGACACTAATGGGCTTAAATCTACGGTTCCTGCATATGAACCTGAGATTATAATATTATTGTTTGCATCTATCTTAAGACACTGTGTATCTATATTATTAGATCCGCCATGTTGATACAATCCAAGAGGATTGCCATCTGAGCTTACTTTTAACAAAAAGTTCTCTAAAGCAAGGGAACTCAGCTTTGTGATTGAAAAATCACCCATTGTTAATGTACCATCATAAAAGCCAGAAAGGAACACATTGCCATCAAGATCAATGCCTATAGCATAAGAAAACACAGAATCTTCATCGGCAGTAAATGGTTTTGCCCATTCCACTTTATTGGTACTAATACTAACTTTTGCAACAAGCCCAGCGAAATTATTTGAACTTATCTCAAATTCATCGGGTGTATTTTCATTTAAAGTCATTGTGAGTCCGAATGTACCTGTAACATACACGATATCGTTTTCTTCTTCACTAATCACAATATCATTTGCTATACATTCTGAATTAGACTCGCCTATTTTAACAACATTAACAAAAAAACCATCTGTATTAATATTTAGGAGATACATGCCTCTATTGAATTCTTGATTGACAAGTGATACTTCTCCAAGTATACTTGATTCAAAAATAGCAGTCCCTTCATAGGCGCCTGTAAGAAAAACATTATTTCCTGATACCTTTACTTTGATGGATAGGTCCGGTCCAGATCCGCCAGCAGTTCTTACCCAATCAAAGAAGCCCTCTGATGTAAACTTTATGGCATAAATATCTAATGACCCATTAGAAGTTATTTGTTGAGTTCCGAATGGTGTAACAAAACTCATCGAAGTATTATAGTGACCTACGGCATATACATTTCCGTCGGCATCGGTATCTAAACTATATACTTCTTCAAAATCTGATGCTTCAGTTGACCCAAATGATTGTGCCCAAACAAAATCTCCATCAGAATTAAGCTTAATTATTAAGTTATCGTATGCGCCATTACTTGCCAACAACTGTTCGTTATCATTTGGGTCTGCATCAAAGTTTCCTGAAAAATATCCTCCAATAAAAACATTTCCGCTTTGATCTACTGCAACTGCTTTAAAAAGCGATGAATCTTCATTAGGCAATTGACTTTGTGCTCTTCCAAACTGTTTTGCCCAAACAGGAACTCCGTTAGCATCTGTCTTTACTACAAATGACTCAAACATATTTTGCTCTGATGTTAAGGTAATTGAGCCTATCTGCATACTACCCGTAAAATATCCTGTTGTATAGGTATTACCCGAGTCATCTACATCTAATGACCAAACAACATCTTCCTCAGTTCCACCAAAACTATTAAGCCAATCAATAGACTGCGCATTGGTATTATTCAAATTTGAGATAACAATTAAAACAAATAAAATTCTTTTCATATGATTATAACTTTTTTTATGATTCTTGATAAAAGAAGTTAAAATCTGTATAAGAAGATTCTTATTGGAAGCATTGATACCTTTTTATTGCTCTTAACAAGAATATGGCAACTCAAAAATGCAATACAGCAACTATCAGAGAAATAAATTATTCTATATGAGCAATCGTTACATTCAAAAAACAATACAGAATATTGTAAGTACTATAAAAAGAAGTTCCATACTAAACCAAACCTAACTGTAAAGTCTCTGTATGGATGATTCGGTGCAGAGAAATAATCGTATCCTGTAAATGAAGAATTGAAATGTTCAGCTTTTAGAAATATTCGTGTCTGTCTAACTTTTGCATTGATAAAGAAATCTAGTCTTGGGTAACCGCCAAGTTTGGTTTCATTTTGAACATAGAATTCAGCCAGTAGCGGATCGTACCTATTCATATTATACTCACTAAAATAATTGAATACAATACCTGTTTGTAATGTCAATGCTTTCCTAAAAAGCTGGTCTGTAAAATATAAAGTATTTCTGGTAACAAGCTCTGGTACGTTTAAAACATCTGCATCACTCGTAACATTTTGATACATTATTGTATTGTCTAAAGCAAACTTTCCTACTTTAAATTCCTTTTGAACTTTAACTCTTAAATACTGTAGTGACTCGTTATATTGTTCTGGTCTAACGATTCTAACGCCATCTAATGTATTAGTTAAACTAAAAAATGTATAATTATCTACATTAGATACATCAAAATAGGCATTTAAGTATTTTTCAGATTCTATGGCAAAAGATAGTTGCTGTGTATTTATTGTTTCGTACGCATCAAAATTATCCCAATTGTAATTAATGTAATCACTTTGATATAATAACTGGTTATAGTTAGGCAATCTTGAATTGATATTTATACCACCTCTTAAAACTGTAGCATCATTAATAGTATAACTCAAACTACCATTTAGATAGTTCCCTTTTATTTCATCTGATAAATTAATACCAAACTGTCCTTCTACTTTTAGATCTTTGATTGTTTTATGGTAACCTCCTGCTACAGAAAAATAATTGGTTTTTATTCTATTTCTTATGGTCTGTCCATTTAGTACTACTACACTATTATATCCATAATTTATATCATGATACCCCACATTAAAATCTAATTTTCCTATCGTTCTATTATTATATACAACACCCAGATTAGTGTAGAAGTCTTCTAATGTTACTCTATCATTAATGGCACTGGTAAATGCATTCCCAAAGAAATCTGTTTGCGGAGCTCCTTGATTATATCTAAAGAACTTGTCTTCATATGAGACTATATTGGTAATATCGATTTGATGTGTTTTGAGTGAATCATTGGCGGGGATCAGCACATATCTATGATCTAAATGAAACCTTTTCCCTTCAAGTATGTTTTCAGCATTTTCAAAATTAGGATCAAAGACTGAACGGTCTAAAAATTCTTCTTCTCCTGATGTAAACCGTTCTATATCTTCATCCTGTATGCCTCCATTTTCTTCATTTAACAAATCTTGCATTACAATATGTCCTCGCATTAAATAGCGTCTGTTCTTTGTCGTATAATTGGTAGTTACTCTAAAATTCCCTGTACTGGTTAACGCATGTTGATACTTTCCTAAAGACCTTAAACCTTTATATGCTATTGAAAAGTTAAATTGCTTTGAAGTGTTTACTGTAAAAAAAGCGTCTAGTAGTTGCCCTTGTTCGAATGCTGTCTTATAAAAAAGCTCTGTTAAAGGTGTAGGCACATGGTAATAATTGATATCACCTATTTCCATATAATTAAAATGCCTTGCTCTGGCTGTAAATAAGGGATTTATATATGTCGTAGAAAGGTCTGTGCTTAATGTATTGTACGTTTGTCCTAAATTAGCAAACTGTATAAGGTTGAAATTATCTTTTCTTAGATAGTTGTATTTGTATTCCTTTTTAATTGATATTGTAGTATCTACATATGTGGTATCCCTCTCGTAAGAAATAATAGCATACATATCAATAGTAGCATCTTTCTTTGAAACATTCTTGCCTGGTTTTTGTCCTTTAAATGCGCTAGAGGTATCAATCACTACCTGATTTTGATCCCTTTTAATCTTATTAAACTTACCTTCTTGCGCATAGAACGTTGCAAAAAAACAGATTGAAAACAAAAAGCTAAATAAATATCTCATTCCTTACTTATTGGACGTAAAAGTATGTATTATAAATAAAGTATCAAACCGAATAAGATATAACAAAAAAAGTCACCAGATATTATCTGGTGACTTTTACATTTATTATAATGTATAGATTATTCTGCTGCTGTAAGAACAACGGTTAGTGTGACATCGCCAACACCGCATCCTCCAGATCCACCTTGGAAATCTAACATATTTAAAGTTATCGTGTTAGTTTCAGCTACAGTACATGCATCGAAACTAAAGATGTTTGCTGGATCGCCTCCTAGAACTAAAAGGTTAGTACATCCGATATTAGTTGATAAACCATCATCAACTGTAATTGAACCATCTTCGTTAAAAGCGAATGATACAGTCATTTCATTAGTAGCACCACCTGGCTCATAAACCACTGTGAATTCTCTGGTTAAACTTCCTCCGGCACCTTCTGATAAGGTAATAACTTGATCAGCAAAAACCGGTCCGCCAAATAAACTGTTTCCAGATGTTACCATAAGGTTATAATCTCCAACAAAGAATGTTGAATCTGCTAATAGAGGAGCTACAGCTGTCTCTAACATAGGGCAAATTTCCACTCTTACTGTTGTTGGTCTTTCTGATCCATCTATACCAACACCTACAGTAGATCTGTCAGTTGATGTAAGTACAAGATCAAAAACCATAGGCTCAGTAATGTTAGCCGCTTCTGTCATATCAAAATTAACCGTAGGTATATTTTCAATATTGTCAAGTGCGTCATCCGTATCAAAGCCACCGCCTTCAAGTTCATCAAAGAAGAAATGAGCAGATTCTCCAGCTAAATTAGTCACTACACCGTCATTAGAAAAAAGTGTATTTGGATTTGCTCCTGACACAGGCACTAGCTCATAGCTAATGTTTAAAGGAGTTGTACTTACAGGTACGTTTACAAATACTGGTACTCTAAGTGGTGATGAACTATCAAAATTATCTAAAGTAATTTCATAAGGGGTATCAGAAACTAATTGCACCCATCCTGTTTGAGGGTTGTCATCAAATTTCCCTTCATTATCACCTTCACTATCATCACAACTAACAACTAATAGTACAATGATAAAAGGGACTAATATCTTTTTATAAAAATTCTTCATAGTATATTAATTATTATTAGTTAGTGTAAAATTCTGTATTGTAGAAGTCGCTGCACATGAAGTAAATGGATCTTCTCTATAATTAATAGTATGTACCATATCTGATGCTAACGAGTACGTAGAATTATCAGCTGCTGCACTTGTTAAAATATAGAATGGTGGGTTACCCGCAGTACACGATACTGAGATATCAATATCAGCAGATAAATTAAATACATTACATGCTAAAGTGAATCTTACTGGTACAACTGTAGCAACTCCGGTTCCTGGTAAGAATGTCGTTTCAAAAACGCGCTCTTCTGATGTATTACCTACAGATACCGTTACTGTTTCTCCTACAGGGAAATTACCATTACTATCTGCAATAGTATAAGATCCTACTAAATAATCGTCTGGTACTGGACATACTTCAAAAACATTAACCGTTATAACGTTTGTATCCATATCCACATTATCAGGCGCACCTTCTAAAGAGAACACAATCGTTTTGATTTCAGCATCTACCAAATCATTATCCATACCTATAATTTCCATGGTACCCTGATAAGAATTAGCAGGAATAGTTATTGAACTAGGTAATGTATAAGTCATAGGATCGGCTGTAGAAGCCTCTGCATCTAAAACAATGTTATAGGTTCTGTCAGCACTAGATATTGTACTTGCATTTAAAGGTACAGTTAATGAACCTGTATCGTCTATTGTCACAGGAAGGTTATAAGCAGCCTGTGTAAAGCCCAAAAACGTTCTGTTTTGTGCTTCATTACCATTTTGTATTGATGGCTCTATCTCTTCATCACATGAAGTGAAAGCAACCAAGCAAAATAATGGGATGAATATTTTTAATATATTTTTCATAATCAATAATTATTTAATTTCTAATTCGTTGGATAACCGGGGTTTTGCTGAATAGCATTGTTACCTTGTAATTCAGCTTGTGGTATACCTAAAGTAAATCTAAAATCATTGGCAGGAATTAAACATGGTGCATCGAAAGATTCACAATCCACATCTAATCTATTAATACCAAGGTTTAAATCTCCTCCAATTCTCTTGATATCTAACCATCTGTGACCTTCAAAACAAAGCTCTCTACGTCTTTCCTCCATAATATCTAAAAGCGCATCGTTGGTATCGGTATAATTCTCTGCTGCTATAGGAGAACCTGTTCTTACATTTCTCAATTCTTGTATCGTTGTAGCAGCTTGAGTCAACATATTATTTCTTGCTTGAACTTCAGCTTTGATCAACTGAATTTCAGAAGCTCTCATTATTTTAATATCATTGATTTGCAAACCATCTCCAGAACCAGGATATTTATTGATTAAGATAAGGTTATCAGGATCATTAACTCCTACTATATTACTTAGAGGTTGGCTAATACTAGCTCCTAATCTTACATCATTACTTAACTCATCTAAGGTGTTGTATAATCCATTTGAAGCTTCTAAGTAAGCATCATCCGGATCAACTTGATTGAAATAGAATAAAGCACCTATCCCATTAGTTCCCTGAACTCTTGAAAGTCGGAAAATAACTTCAGTAGTATCCGCATCTAAATACATAAGTGTGTATTGTAATGTTGTTGCTAACGGATAATCTGCTAACAATTCATCAATCATCGTCATCAATTGTGGATTCGCATAATCACCTTCTAATAGCATTAGCTTCACCTTCAATACTTTGATAACATCCTTAGTGATAAAGAATCTTGTAGAGGCATTAGCATCGGCATCATCAAGTAAAGCTTCAGCGTCATTTAGATCTTGTCTGATAAAAGCAATGGTTTCCGCAACTGTATTTCTTGGAAAACTCCCTGTTGCTACCGGAATAAAGTCTACATTAATCACTGCTAATCCATCAGCATCCTGATAGTCAGGTGTGTAATACTGAAATAAGTCAAAATGAGATAACGCTCTTAAACCAAGCAATTGGCCTCTGATATGGTTAGCTCTTGTTTCTTCAGCTGGATCGATAGTTTGGATATCCAAAGCCGATAAAGCTATATTGGCCCTGAATATTGTTGCATATCTGTTAGCCCATACATTATCTGAAGCAGTAGATCCTGTGATGTCTACCTGATAAGCATACTCCGACGATCCCTGACCGTTAGAAGCCACACCAGCCTTTATATTATCTGAACCTACAGCATTATAGTATATAGAGTTACCTACTCCATTACTTCCAAAATCTGGTCCATATGCAGAATAAACACCAAACATGGCACTCTCTACATCATCCAAATTTCGAAAAGCATTTGTAAGACCCAACTCGTTTGGTTGCACGATATCTGTAGCATCTTGGCAACCAAATATTACAGCTAAAACTAGTAATATTAAATATTTATTTCTTTTCATGATATTTTTTTTAAAAGTTTATTGTCGCACCAAAAGTGTATATTTTTGGTGTCGGGAATTGACCTCTATCTGTTCCTCTAAAGCCAGCTTCAGGATCCCATCCTCTATACTTCGTAAAGGTCAATAAGTTTTCACCTTGCACATATAGTCTAAGACCAGTTATCGGTAACTTTTCAAGCGCTTTTTCTGGAAGTGTATATCCAAACGTAATGTTTCTTAATCTCAAGAATGATGCATCTTCTAAATATCTATCCGTTTGGTTGATATAATCTACACTATTTAATTGAGATCCAACTCTTGGGATGTCGGTGATGTCTCCTGGATTTTGCCATCCGTTAAATAAAGTTACAGATCTGTTTCTTCCATCTTCTACAGATCCCTGAGATACTTCTTGTAAACTAGCAAAGTCTAAGTTATTTCTGTAAACATCAGCAGCAAATGACCACTGTGTTGATAAATCAAAGTCTTTATAACTTACGTTGAAACCAAAACCTCCATTCCAGCTAGGAATTGAAAACTTATCCGTAAATACACGATCATCATCAGTTAATTGCTCTGTTAAATTACCATCTCTTGTGTAGAAAAGCGGATTACCATTTGATGGGTTAACTCCTGCATATCTTACCAAATAAAACTCGTTTGAAGCTTCTCCGGTTCCTAATGCTTGTGAACCTCCTGCAAAAACAAGTCCATTGGTAGAAGGTGGTAATTCTTCAACCTCATTCTTATTGAAAGATCCGTTAGCATTAACAGACACATACCAGTCTTTATCTCTGATGATATCGTATCTTAAGTTAACTTCAAAACCTTTATTCGATATTGTACCAATATTTGATAGTAAGCTTCTTTGACCATTAATCAAACTGATCTGATTACTTTGATATAAGTCATCTGTTATTTTTTCATAGACCTCTAAAGAACCACTTAATCGGCTATTCCATACACCGAAATCTATACCAATATTGGTCAGCTTTGTAGTTTCCCATTTAGCGGCAACGTTTGCTCTACCGGTTGGTACAGTGGCATTAGTACCATTGTAACCTAAACCAGATGTAAATACTTCTCTTACAATAGGGTTAGTCAGGTAAAATGCACCGTCAATTAAATCGTTACCAGACTCTCCGTAAGAAGCTCTAAGCTTCAGTAAATCGAATGCAGAGTCTTCCATGAATTTTTCTTCACTAATATTCCAACGACCAGCTACAGACCAGAATGTCCCCCATTTATTATCGTTAACAAATCGGAATGAGTTATCACGTCTAACAGTAGCAGCAAAACCATATTTACCATCATATTCATAATCCAGAGTTCCAAACACAGATAATGTTCCTGCTCTGAATGTTGTAGAATTAACGTTAGGAATATAAGGGTTGGTTGTAGCACCACCGATAACTTCTGTAGTATTACCACTAATAAAACCAGAACCTGTACCAATTAATCTAGGATCTATACCAAATTGATCATAATCAATTGAATTAGAAAATCCTCTAATGTATTCTAAAAATACAGAAACATCTAACGAATGCTTATTAGCAAATACATTGCTATAATTCAACTTCGTAACGGAGTTAAATCTAAAGTCTCTATTGTATGTTTCTTCTTGGATACCTCCAAATTGTGCATTCACACCTTGAGCAGATTGGAAAGGTCCAAGTATACTCTCTGGATGTAAAATCTCTAATCGTCTTCTTGTGAAAAGGTCAGCTCCTAAACGAATACCTGCTGTAAGATTTTTAGCAAAGTTATAATTGGCATTAAATCCTACTAGTATTCTTAGGTCTTCTTCAAGGTCTGTATTCAATGCTAAACTGTTTAGCAATACGTATGGGAAGTTTGTTGCTCCTGAAGCTAATATCGCAGTTGCATCACCAGGGGCGATACCACCATCAATGGTTTGACTACCATCAGGGTTGTAAATACTCAAGTACGGTAAACCTTGTAGCGCCGCACTAAATGGGTTAAAGAATGTACTTCCCGACCCTGCATTATCAGCAACTTCATTAGTTTTAGAAAATGTCAAACCTATATTTAAATTATAGTCGAATTTCTCATTCGCTGAACGCCCCGTAAAGTTATTTCTTAAAGAAAAACGTTTATAGTCTGAACCAATGAAAATACCATCTTGCTCAAAATATTGAAGTGATGTACGATTCGTTGTTTTTTCAGAACCTGAAGATATTGCTAAATCATGAGACGTAGTCACACCTCTTCTAAAGAAAACATCGGTCCATGATGTATTGGTTTGAGCAGCAATAGCATTTATTTCAGCATCAGTCAACCCATTACCTAATCCATCACCGTTAGTTCTTTGCCAACGAAGGATCTCACCTGTATTCATCAATTCAAAAGGCTGATCTTGTAACTCACTATAACCATATGAAGTACTGTATGTAAAACTTAACGATTCGTTAAACTGAGCCTTTTTTGTGGTTATAATAATTGCGCCGTTCGCAGCTCTTGTTCCATAGATGTTAGCTGCAGCAGCATCTTTTAACACCGTGTAAGATTCAATATCCTGAGGGTTTATATCACTGATACCTCCACTAACAGGTATACCATCAACAATAAATAATGGGTTAGTACTACTGTTAATACTACCAACACCTCTTAATAATATTACTGGATCAACACCTGGCTGACCATTACCTGTAGCAACAGCTAAACCAGCCACATTACCTTGTAAGTTTTGTAATGCAGAAGCATTTGCTCTCTCCTTAAAATCGTCACCCTTTACGGCAACCAAAGATGATGCATTCTTTTTAAGAGTAGTTGTACCCCCATAGGCAGTTACAATGACCTCATCTAATTCAGATACATCCTCACTCATTGTAATGTCAATAGTATTGGATGCTCCAACTGGGACTTCTTGGTCAGTCATACTGACGTAAGAGAATATCAAAACATCTCCTTGATTTGCTTTGACAGAATACTTACCGTCAAAATCTGTTTGCGTACCACGCGCGGTACCCTTTACAATTACATTTACACCCGGTAATGGCAGACCGTCAGAAGCGGCCGTAACTGTACCTGTGATAGTTTTCTCTTGTGCAAAAGAAAACTGCATCACAAACGCCATGAATAGCGTTAATAACCATGTTAACTTTAATTTCATAAAACAATTATTTGAGTTAGTCTACGGCAAACATCTTAATAAAATATTAAATATCCAAGCGAATACGCTAAAAAAATGTTAACAAAACCACTATAAAACTTAATAATTTGGCAATTTTGCATTCATTATTTTAAACATTAAAAAAGTGCTATTAATACATGCTGTTTTTTTAATATTATAATATATTGTATCATCTTTATTCTAGCATGCTTAAACAATCATTAACGTACAATACATTAGAATGCGGCACAGACGAAGCCGGAAGAGGTTGTTTAGCAGGTCCTGTTACTGCCGCCGCAGTAATATTACCAACAGACTTTAGCAATGGTTTATTAAACGACTCTAAACAATTAAGCGAAGCTAAACGCATGCTTTTAAAACCTATTGTAGAATCTGAAAGTACGACTTATGGTGTTGCACATGTTTATCCCGAAGAAATTGACACCATTAATATTCTTAATGCTTCAATAAAAGCCATGCATCTTTCTATAGATGCCTTAAAAGTGAAGCCTAACCATATAATAGTAGATGGTAATAAATTTAAGCCCTATGGTTCCATACCTTATAATACTATTATAAAAGGTGACAGCAAATTTTTAAGTATCGCAGCGGCTTCTATACTTGCTAAAACCTATAGAGATCTATACATGGAAAAAATCCATGAAGAGTTTCCGATGTACAACTGGAAGAAAAACAAAGGCTATCCAACCCAAGAACACAGAAATGCCATAAAAAAATATGGCATCACAAAATATCACCGCAAATCCTTTCGTTTGCTGCCCGAACAATATCAACTCGACTTATAACTTTTATATTTGCAAAAATCTGTAATATGAAACATCTAATAGCATTGACCTTACTTGCCATAGTAACATTTAGTTGCCAATCTAATTACAACAGGTCTAATGATGTTAAAGATTACACGCCTAGCAATGCTAATACCATTATGAGAATTGGCGATGCCAGTAGTTTCATCCAAACATTAAACACCAATGGTTTGGCCAAAGCTACACTCTCAAATCATGCCTCAATACTATCGAAACTAAATCGTTTTAATTTTTCAAATGAAATCATGGTCGCTATTGTAGATGATGACAGTTATACCATTACCACAAAGAGAGATACCAGCAACCATAAATTGGATTCTATTCTAAAAATCAAAACGACATCACCAACTACTAAAGATGTAAGATCATTTCAACTAGATGACAGCACCCTTTATTATAGTATTGCTAATGAATTATACATCATCTCTAATAAGAAGGCTTTAATACATAATATTGTCGCTTCAAAACCTTCAACATCCAATCATCTGTTAAACACACTGGATGATGAAAAGCCATTATCTGTTCTGTATAAATCAAATCATAGCTTTGATGACTTTTTATTCAATAAAGACAGTATTCGATTTTCTCAACAATCGACTTTAGATATTGACATTCAAAACGACCTTATACTATTTAATGGTATTACTCAAGCCCAAGACAGTTCTTTAAGTTTAATCAATGTATTTAAAAATACCATTCCTCAGGAAAACAAAGCTTATCAAGTTGCTCCCTACGACTCAAGTAGTTTACTAAGCCTAACTTTCGATGATTATGATGTGTTTTCAAAAAATCTAGCATTGTATAATAAGATTGAAAATGACAGTTCCTATAATTTTTTGAGCTATGTCAATGAAATAAGTTTACTAAAACGACACGCAGAAAAGGCTTTGATCTGCACAACCAATGATGCTGAATTAGTCCTTGAAGCTATAGCTCCTGAGGGTAGCGTAGAAACCTTTAGAGATGTTGCTATCTTAGAATTTGGAGCTACTGCATTTTTCAAGCAACGTTTGGCTCCTCTAATTACATTCGAAAATACCGCTTATATAATAGTGTTTGGTGATTTTGTTATTTTTTCAGACTCTATTGATTTCTTGAAATCAATAGTAAGTAACACACAAAGTAACAATACCTTAAAAGATTCTGAGGCTTATTTATCTGTTAAAGCTCAATTGAGCGACGAAGCATCTTTATTATATTATTGTTCCGGAAATCAATTAAAACAGCATTTGGCTTCTACTTTAAGCAGTAATGAGCCAATTGGTAACTTTAACACTAACGCAGTACAATACATTTACGATAATGATTTTGCACATATCAACGGTGCTTATATGAATTACAAAAAGCGTCCTGTTTCCAAATCTGTTACCGAAGCCTTTTCTGTCACTACAGACAATGAAATACTAAGCACTCCGCAGACTGTAAAAAACCATATTACCAAAGCCAACGATATTATTGTGCAGGATGTAAATAACATACTTTATTTAATCTCAGATTCAGGAAGTATTTTATGGAAAAAGCAACTGAATGGAAAAATACTGGGAACTGTGGAACAAATAGACAGTTATAAAAATGGAAGATTACAACTTGCTTTTGCCACTAAAAACCGTGTATACCTCATAGACAGAAATGGTAAGGATGTTGGCGCATTTCCATTAAAATTCAACGACAATATTACTCAGCCACTTTCTGTATTTGATTATGATAATACTAAAAATTACAGGCTGTTAGTTACTCAGGGAAAATCGTTATTAATGTATGATGCCAGAGGAAAAGCAATTAAAGGCTTTAAATACAGTAACAATTCAGAAATCATAACATCGCAACCTAAACATTTCAGGGTAGCCCGAAAGGATTATATTGTGTTTTCTAAAGGTCAACAACTGGTCATACTTAATCGTAAAGGAAAAGTAAGAGTTCCGGTAAATCAAAAGATACGTTTCTCTGATAATGAAATTTACCTATATCAGAACAGATTTACTACTACAAACACCTTAGGGGAACTGGTTCAGGTCAATACTAAAGGTGAGCTAAAAACCAAACCTTTAGGTCTTGTTGAAGATCATAATATCGTAACCACAAGTAAGACTTTGGTAACCCTAACAGATAATAAACTAGGCATAAAAAGTAAAACTTTGGATCTGGATTATGGAAGCTATACAGATCCAAGCATTTTTTATCTGAATGATAAAATTTATGTTACCGTTACCGATAAACAGTCTAAAAAAATATATTTATTTGATAGCCAGGCAAAGCCTATAGCTAATTTTCCCGTATTCGGTACTTCCGAAGCTGTACTTGAAAAATTAGACCGGAGTAGAGACCTAGAACTGATCACTACATCAGACAATAATACCATCATTGTATATAAGCTCAACTAATATTTTTATTCCTCAATACTAATTCTTAGTTTTATACTCAGCTATTAATCAGTATTATACCATGAGAACCTCAACTTCATATCAGAGAAGCATTGCTTTTTTGTGCTTAAGTCTATTCCTTATCGCAAGCATTAGCGCACAAACCAAAAGAATAAAGCGTCCAAAGAAACCCACAGGCATTTCTACAGTAGATAATTTTGTTTCCGAGTCTTTCGACTTGTATGATAAAGTTTACAAATATGACACTTATGCACAAACCGGAAAATCATTAGAAGATGAGGATATTGATGTGTTGGAAGATGCGCTACAAGACGTTACGGCCTTGAGTGAGAATGCCGTTGATATATTGGATGCCCTGGAAGGTCAGAGTTTATTAAAACAAGGCAAAGCCACGTTACAGATTAATCGTGCAAAAAAAGCTTTAAAATACAGTGTTAAAACCTCTAAAGAATTGCTTCTTGGCGCCAGATCGGGAAATCAAAAAGAAGATGAATCTTCATCTTCTGAAAACTCAAATTCAGATAGCTCTGATAATACCACAAGCAAAGACACGTCAACATCTGACAATTCTACAACTCCAAAGCCACCTTCTAACATATCTGATGGCTTAGAAATTTATAGTAAGTACGATTTTGTGCCCGGTGATAAGCTTTTGTTTTTTGATGATTTTTCTCAAGATTTTGTTGGTGATTTCCCTTCCAAATGGAACACCAATGGTACGGGAGAAGTGGTTAAAGTAAATAATGTTGAAGGGAAATGGTTTGAGTTAAAAGCAGGATATAGTCTTAATTATATCCCACTTCTTAGCAGTAAACTTCCGGAAGATTACACCATAGAATTTGATCTTCTTGCGGTCGGATTAGACAATCAAACCTCTTCAACGGCTAGAATAATGATATCCTTAGAAGACAATGACACATTTAAGCGTGGTAACAATACTGCTGTTGCCGAGCTACCATTAGGACAGTTTGGTGCATTTAACACCAGAGTAAGCAATAGAATTGACAATACAGTTATCATCAACAGTGCTTTAAAAACCGATATACGAAAAGCTGTTTTAAACAAGCCACATATTGCTATTGCTGTCAATAAACGTCGTTATAGATTATGGATCAATGAAAAAAAATACATCGACATCCCTCAATTGGTTGCCCCCGGAGCAGTAATTAAGACTGTAAAATTTAGTCTTTATGGATTGAATGATGGCAAAGAACGTATCTTTATTCAGAATATAAAAATTGCTGAAGGTGGCGTAGACCTCAGGCGAAAACTTATGGCAGATGGCAAGATATCTACCAATGGTATTTTGTTTGATTCGGGTTCTGCCAACATTCAACCACAATCACTCGGAATTGTTCGTCAGATCTCACAAGTACTTATGCAAGATGACAGTATACGACTAAACATTATTGGACATACAGACTCTGATGGTAAGGATAACGCCAATCTAAAATTATCAAAAGCTAGGGCTGATGCTGTAAAAACAGCTTTAACAGACATTTACAATATCGCTGAAGATCGATTAACTACTGAAGGCAAAGGCGAAAGCGAGCCTATAGGCGATAATACCACCGCAGATGGGAAAGCACAAAACCGACGTGTAGAATTTGTGAAGATATAAGCTGCTATATGTCATAAGATTTAAACCAAAAAACGTCAAATTAATATTGGCGTTTTTTTAATTATCATGGTTTCATTTTGTAGTATTGCATCTTTACAAAATGTATCAGACGTCATCATGATAAAACGACAAAAAGCCTCTATTAAGCAGTGCATCATTCACAAAGTAGGAAACAAGTTCAATAGTACTAAAAATGCTTTCTCGGATGCTGTTATTGATTTTGATGAAGCTACCTACGAGCTCATTTTACCATACTTACTAAAACCTTTTGTAAGTGTTGCTGAAAACTATCGTTTTCATCACCATTCTGACGTAGGGCTTAATGAAATCAACAGTTACAGCGATCAGTTATTTCAGGACGATTCTGATTTCATAGAGACCTCAAAGCACATCGTTACACATCTGTTTGAACAGAGCAGCTCTGCACAGATAAAAACCGGTGATGTTTTGGTATGTTATTTCGAAAATATTCAATACGAAGATTACTTCACAGATGCCATTGGCATCTATAAAATTGAAAATAAAATTGAGTTCTTTCAAACCTATTTAGAACAGAACAGTTACGATATTTTAGTTCAAAAAGGCATACAGGCAAAGAAAGTTGATAAAGGTTGTTTAATTCTTAACACCTCAGATTCTGAGGGCAAAATCGTATTTAGTGTAGACAACAATAATTACGATACGCAATACTGGATTAAAAGCTTTCTCAATATCAAATACCCCGATGATAGCAATCAGCACACTAAAAATTACATAGAGCTATGTCGGGAATTTTCAAAAGAGGTATTACAACCTAACTATGGCGGCCAGGAACAAAGTAATTTTTTGGCTAAAACTGTAGATTTCTTTAAAGAAAATGAGGTGGTTAACGTTGAACTTTTTAAGGAGGAAGTTTTTGAAGAGGAGGACCTCATTCAACAATTCGAGAATTATAAAAAAAGCTACGAAAGCGACAATAATGTGCTTATCCGAAACCAGTTTGACGTTTCGGAAATTGCTTTAAAAAAACAAAAGCAGAAGATCAAAACCGAAATAAAACTCGACACGAACATACAGATTAAGCTCGATGTGGACGCTCCGGATGCCTCGGCCGAATATCTTGAACGCGGATACGATGAATCCAAAAAAATGCACTTTTATAAGGTCTTTTTCAACGCAGAGGCTTAGTGTATTGAAAACTCGATAATATTCGTAATTTAGTCATATACTATCGGTTGTTACCTATTAACTAGATTATGAAAAAAATCATTTCTCTTTGTGTCGTACTTTTGCTATTTAATTGCTCTACTGATGACAATATCCACACCATTACAGCTAAAGAGCAGGAAATCCTTACCAGTTTTCAAAACTTAGATGCTTTACATCATTTGCAAATAGCCGATGAGAATGAGATTGGGCAAAGGCTTCAATTGTGTATTGACTTTGTCAACAAAGCCGATGATAAGCCTATCGCTAATCGCGAAGTTAAATTTTATCATACCAATTCTGAAGGCAATTATGAACCTCTTGACCCTAATAATGAAAATACGGCAAGATTGAATGGCAATGCTACAACAGATAGTCAAGGACGAATATATATAGCGACTATTTTACCTGGGAACTATGGAAATTCGGGAGATAACCGACACATTCACACTACGGTATTCGGGGCAAAACCTGAAGCTTACGACATTCATTTTAAGCAATATATTGATACTATGGGCAAAAATTTCGTTAATAGCAGTGATCAGCATTTTTTAGCAAATCTAAAGTATGATAATGATAGTATATTAACGACATTCATTACTATTAAAGTAAAACATCCGTAAAATACCTCTTACTTTTTTGAAAACCTTATTTAAGATCTTCATCGTTGTACTTTTAGCAGACATTACTATTGGCTTTTCCATGTCTTATTTGGCGCAAAGCATTTCCGGAACCAACATAATACTTCACATCGTTGATGAGATCATTTCATTTCCTTTGGTATTGTGGAACAGACTCTTCCCTGAATATGGTGTTTTCAGAGCAACGAGTAAAAGCTTTAACTTCTGGATGGTAATTATTCTCAATGCCTTTTTTCAGGCATTAATTGTTTATGGTATATGGCGGCTATTCAAAAAACGGAAACGTTAGACACTTTACTATCTAATTAGCTCAACACCCAATTAGCTTCAAAAAGAGTCTCAAAATGCTTCAATAGCTTTGTTTTTACTTCGGCTTCATCAATAGTCTCTACACCCAACTCCACATTTAAGGACGTTACAGCTTTCCCCTTAATGCCACAAGGGATAATATGATCAAAATACCCCAGATCGGCATTAACATTAAGTGCAAAACCATGCATAGTAACCCATCGACTGGCTCTTACCCCCATAGCACAAATTTTTCTAGCAAATGGTGTCCCTACATCTAACCAAACTCCTGTTTCTCCGGGACTACGCTCCGTTTTAAGGTCATATTCGGCCAATGTTCTAATAATCACTTCTTCTAAAAACCTTAGGTATTTATGGATATCTGTAAAAAAGTTATCTAAATCTAAAATAGGATAGCCAACTATTTGTCCGGGACCATGATATGTAATATCTCCACCCCTATTGATTTTATAAAACGTAGCGCCTTTATCTGCCAATTGCGATTCGCTCAATAACAAATTAGACAAATCCCCACTTTTTCCTAAAGTATATACATGCGGATGTTCAACAAATAAAAAATGGTTGTTGGTCGGCAAACCAGCATTCTCTCTTCTGTTTTTTATTTTGGTATCTAAAATGGCTTTAAAAAGGGTTTCCTGATAATCCCACGTAGCCTTAAAATCTTTGGTTCCTAAATCTTTAAATTGTATCTGCTTATTCAAAACTTAATCTTCTAGTATCACATTTAAATTCATAATCGTATCATCCTTTTGTATGGTATTCCATGCCACTTTATAAGTCACGGTTTTACCATCTTCGGAAATGACAGCATTTTCCTTGGATACGGACTTCACTTTCCTTGGAAATTCATAGATCAGCGTATAATATGACGTTGAAAATATCTCCTCAAACTGCATTTCAAACTGTTCGGTAAACTCGTCTTTTTCTTCGTCTTCTGTATCTTCTTTCTGTATTGAACTTGATTCAGCCCTTGTAAATGTATTTTTATCAAACGTATAAACTACCTTTTCTATTTTTGTAAGTTCATCTATTTGCCCGGACGCCTGATTATCTTTATCCCCTATATCTTTGACAACATTCATGGCCTCATCAAGTTCTTCATTCATAGTTTCTAATTCATTGAATGTTTTAAAAGCCTTACTGACATTGAAATCAAAAATACCATTAGCTTCATCCATCTTTATATCCATAACCACGCCTCTTAACTTTTCAAATCGGGTACGCTCTTCTTGAGAAAGCGTAGCAATACTATCGGCATGAGTTTTAAAAAAGTCATCAAAAATAATGGTGGTGTCTATTTGCTCTTCTGCAACTTTTTCTTCAGAAGGTGGTCTATTCTCACTGGCATACTTCATCATGGGAGACATGTCAAAAGATGAGGTGTACTTTCCGCCCATTCCTGAATTAAAAACAATGGACTCCGTTACATTACAACTTGTAAAAAATCCAATACATATGGCAATAAGAATGCTATTTTTCATGTGTACCTTGAATTGATTTCATAAGGTACAAAGATACGGATTTATCGTTCAGGATTATTAAGGATTACCAGTGCTGCAATAACCCCGGGAACCCAACCACAAAGCCATAATAAAAAGACGATAAGAATAGAACCACAACCTTTATCAAAGACTGCAATAGGTGGACAAATAATGGAAATAATAACGCGCCAGATACTCATGGTATAATTTGATGATTGATGTAAAGATATGACGTGAAATTATAGAAAATGTTACACATTTGAAGTAAAGCAGTTTCAAAGTCTTGTAAAATTGTGTAGTTTCGTTTCATGCGATTGAAACTATGCTTATTTTTCATTGCGCTTAGCTGCTATTGCCAGGCACAGCATTCCTTCTCAGGTTATATCAACCAGGAAGAATGGCAAAATTCGGTATACCTCTCTGTAGTTGAAGATTATCGTAAGATATCTGGCGTCTATTCTGAGCAAATCATTGCCAGAGTGGAGCCCGACAGTCTGGGTTATTTCGAATTCAATGGTAATATGCTTGAAAACGAACACCGTATTTATCGTATTCATGTAGACAATTGTAATACCACACAACAAGACATTAATCATTTTAACGGGCACTGTGAAGACAGTAGAGAAGTTTTGTTTTTGGCAAAAAACACGGATACCATACAACTCCCATTCTCTTTTGAAAAACAAGTTTTTTGTGATATAAAATCTAACAATCCTAAAGCTTCAGCATTTGTAAAAATAGATTCTCTTAAAGGCGAGATGCGTTTTGCTTACAGCGAATTTAGGAGTGAGGCCAACAGGAAACTAAACAATAAGAAATGGTTCAAAATACTTCAGGATTTTGGCCGATCGCTTAACGAGCCTATCGCTGAGCTTTATATTTACAACTACCTATCAGATAGAAGTAATGATTTTCATGATTATTACATTGAAGACCTACAACAAAATAGTTATTACAACGATCTAAAAACACGTTTGGAGGAGACCTATCCCAACGCATCATATACCAAACAATATATCAATGAACTCGCTGCCGATCAATACTTGCTGACAGCATCTTCTGGAGATCGTATGAATTGGAATATATTGTTATACATTTTATTAGGAATTTCCAGTATTCTGAATATCTATCTTCTCTATAAAAATTATAGTAAAAAGAAACACTCCAAGAACATTTTGAAATCCAGTTTATCAAAACAAGAGCAAGTTGTTTTAGATCATTTACTTCAAGACAAGACCAATAAGGACATCGCAGAATCGCTTTTTTTAAGTGTTAGCACAGTAAAAACGCATACAAATAACATTTACAAAAAGCTAAATGTTAAATCCAGAGACGAAGCAAAGTCATTGTTTGTCAAGTAGTTGTAAAATTCAACCTAGGTACTAGTACCGATTTCCAACCCAATTTCCACAAATTTTCTTCAGAATAATAAGAGGTTTGCTTTCGTATTAATCATAAAAACTTTTAATCATGAAAAGAACAGTTAACACAATGTTTTTAATCTTATTTACAGCTAGCCTTTTTAGCTTATCTCCAAAAAAGTATGCGGAAGCTTATAACAAAATTGCTGTAATTGACTTCGAAACCGAAGTTATTGACTACGGAACGATCATTCAACATTCGGATGGCTCAAGAGTGTTCACCTTCACCAATACAGGTGATGCCCCTTTGATCATCTCAAAGGTAAAAACCAGCTGTGGCTGTACAGTTCCTGAGTATTCCAAAGAACCTATACTTCCAGGATCTAAAGGAGAGCTTAAAATTAAATATGACACTAAACGGTTGGGTGCTTTCACAAAAACCATTAATGTTATGTCTAACGCCAAAGGTGGAAAAAAAGTCCTCAAAATAAAGGGGAACATCGTAGCTAAAAAGTAAGTCACACCGTATTACTCCATAAGCGCTGTTGCGATTGTAAAAAATCACAACAGCGCTTTATTTTATTCTTGTTATAAATAATGTAATTTTGCAGTCTGAATTTTATAGAACATAAGACCAATGCAGCTTTCAGAACAAGAACTAGTAAGACGAGAAAAATTAGAAAAATTAAGACGTTTAGGTATCAATCCATATCCGGCAGATCTATATCCGGTAAATCATACCTCAAAACAAATTAAATCCGATTTTTCAGAAGGCAAGAACGTCATTATTGCCGGTCGGTTAATGGCTATAAATATTCAGGGTAAAGCTTCATTTGCGCAACTCCAAGACAGTGAAGGACGAATACAAGTCTATTTTAATAGAGATGAAATATGTCCCGGAGAAGACAAATCCCTGTACAATGATGTGTTCAAAAAACTTATCGATTTAGGAGATTTTGTGGGTATTGAAGGCGAATTATTCACCACTAAAGTAGGTGAAAAAACAGTTATGGTTAAGGCGTTTAAACTACTCAGTAAAGCCTTAAAACCTTTACCAATTCCAAAGCAAAAAGATGGTGTAACTTATGATGCCTTTACAGACCCTGAACAACGTTATCGACAACGCTATGCCGATTTAGCTGTAAACCCTCATGTTAAAGAAGTCTTTGTAAAACGCACGAAGCTTTTTAATGCCATGCGTCAGTTTTTTAACGATTCAGGATATTTTGAAGTAGAAACTCCTATTCTACAACCCATTCCCGGAGGAGCAGCAGCACGACCATTCATTACACATCACAACAGTTTAGACATTCCATTGTACATGAGAATTGCCAATGAATTATATCTTAAACGTCTGATTGTTGGTGGTTTCGAAGGTGTTTACGAATTCTCTAAGAATTTCCGCAATGAAGGTATGGACCGTACTCACAACCCTGAATTTACGGCTATGGAAATTTATGTCGCCTATAAAGACTATAACTGGATGATGGATTTCTGTGAAAAACTACTTGAACACTGTGCTATTGCTGTAAATGGTACAGCAGAAGCCATATTCGGAGATCACAAAATCAGTTTTAAAGCACCTTACAAGCGTATTACCATGCGCGATTCCATAATGGAACATACCGGTTTTGATATCAATGGTAAGTCTGAGGATGAGATCAGAGCCGCAGCCGTTGACATGGGTATTGAAGTCGATGCCACTATGGGTAAGGGGAAACTCATCGACGAGATCTTTGGTGAAAAATGTGAAGGGAACTACATACAGCCTACTTTCATTACCGATTACCCTAAAGAAATGAGTCCACTTTGTAAAGCTCACAGAGAAAACCCTGAGCTTACCGAACGTTTTGAGCTTATGGTTTGTGGTAAAGAAATTGCCAATGCTTACTCAGAGCTCAATGACCCTATCGATCAACGTGAACGCTTTGAGCACCAGTTAAAACTGGCACAAAAAGGCGATGATGAAGCTACAGAATTTATAGATTTTGACTTCTTAAGAGCTTTAGAATATGGTATGCCACCAACTTCAGGAATGGGGATTGGTATGGACCGTTTGATCATGTTCTTAACTAACAACCAAAGCATTCAGGAAGTTCTGTTCTTCCCGCAAATGAAACCCGAGCAAAAGAAAATCGAATTAAGTGATAATGAGAAGGCTATTTTCGAAATTCTGAAGGCTCAAAAATCCATGAACCTCGCAGACCTTAAACAACAAGCAGGCTTGAGTAATAAAGGCTGGGATAAGGGCATGAAAGGATTGGCTAAATTGGGACTAACTAAAGTCACAAAGACTGAAGACAGCTTAATTGTAGAAGTGGCAGGTTAAAAAGTATAACCATTTAACTTAGAGTGAGTAATTCATCACAAGCAAACCTCTAATTTTTGATTACCCTTGTAATTTGCGGCAATCAAATCGTAAGAATACTCATATGTTATTTAAAAAAACGTTTGGATTACTGATCATAATTCTATAAATTCACAACAAACGTATAAGCCTATTCTTTTTTCATTAAGCGATTTATAATCATGAAACAACACTACCTGAGCTTTATTTTATTAGTGCTATTAGCTCTAAACTTAAATTCTCAAAACTACAGAGGTAAATGGGACGTGGTCTCTATCGTATCTAATGGAAACACCATAAACCTACCATCTTCTGCTACTATAGCTCCTAATATTCAGTTTCGTGGAATATTTAGTACACCTCCTATAGATGGTGATTATTGGGGAGCAGATATTATTGGCAATGGTATTTGTAACACATTTACTAGTTATTTTGATACTGAACCCAATAATGAGATGAGAATCATACCCTATTTTGAAACTTCCAATAATACCTGTAACACTACTGAGGAAACTAATTTTGAAAATTTATTATTTGGAATCCTTCAACAACCTGGAAATATTGCCGTTTCGTTTTCTAATAATTTGCATAATATGAGTATGACCAATGCCCTTGGCGAAGTCATCAATTTCTCTCGTGAGGAAGCATCTCCTAACCCTATAAGCGGTCAATGGTTTCTACATCGTTATTGGGATTTTGATGTTCTATATGAAAATCAGTTCGATTCGGGCGCTGTTCTATCTGACATAACCATACTATTTAATGATGACAATACTAATGGTCATGGTACATTTACCGGTAGTTCCATCTGTGATAGTTTTAGTGGCACCTATCATAACCCTGTACAAAAAAGCTCTTTTATCATAAGAACTAACAATTGGACCCAAAATACCTGCAGCTTTGACTCTTCAGATGAGCAGGCATTTCATTGGGCTTTTATCAGTTTTTTTATCGAACAAGGAGAGGAAAATATATTCACATACGAGATTAATGGAAGTGGTGATGACGCCATTCTATATGTTGAAAACGGTTATGAAGACTTTGCGGAATTTCGCAGACAACCTTTATCTGTCAATGAAGTTAGTCAGCATAAAACTAAGCTAATTAATAAACAGGCAGAGCAAAGACTACAGCTTATTTCTGATATCGACTTAACTAATATGCCTTATACAATCTATGATATTTCGGGAAGAACCATCGTTTCATCTCAAATAGAAAACTCTAAAAACATTAATATAAATACCCTAGCCAATGGTATTTACATCCTGAACTTACAAACTTCAGAACAAAACGTAACAAGTTTTAAATTCATTAAAAACTAGATTTTCGCATATCAGGACTCAAAACTTAAACATAATTGGACCCTAAAACTTATTCATAACAATATATTCTTGTGGTTTATCGACAAACACTTGTGATTTAACATAATTTTAGTATTTTCACAAGCGCTATTAATCAGAGAAGTTAAACCCAAGTTTAAATGAAAAAGTTTTTGACCTTATTGCTTATTGTTGTTACAATTCTATCCTGTAGCAATGATGATGACGCTACTGTACCACAATGTACCGGACCTTCAAGTTTTTCAGTAACTAATATCACAACAAGTTCTGCAACTATAAGTTGGGATGATGCCAATGCTTCTGCTACATTTTCTATTGAATATGGTGTATCAGGATTCACCCAAGGTAATGGTACGACATTAACTGTTGAAAACCCAACAATAATGCTTACCGGTTTAATGATAAATACGACATATGATTACTATATAAAGTCAGATTGCAGCACTACAAATTTCAGCCCATGGTCCGATGTTCAAAGCTTTACCACCTTACCAGAGGCCATAGTTCCTGAGTTTAGACCTAACCTCTCAGAATTGAATCTTTTTGTAGGAGATTTGGAAGCACTTACCATATCACCTCTGGCCTTTGAATACCAATTGAACACCCCTTTATTCACTGATTACGCTCACAAACAAAGGCTTATCGCTTTACCTGAAGGTGAAACCATGACTTATGATGGCGATGGCTTACCTATTTTCCCTGATGGTACCTTAATTGCAAAAACGTTCTTTTACAATAATGACGAGAGAGACCTCTCATTAGGAAAACATATTATTGAAACCCGAGTTCTCATTAAACAAAATGGTGAATGGGACACAGGAGATTACAAATGGAATGCAGAACAAACTGAGGCCGTATTAGACCCAAATGGCGGTAATGTACCTGTAAGTTGGATTGACACAGATGGTAATACGACCAACATTACTTATAAAATCCCATCTGATAACGATTGTTTTATCTGTCATAACACCTATGATAATGTTACACCTATTGGTCCAAAACTCCGTACAATGAACTTTGAAGTTAATGGTGTAAATCAATTGCAACAGTTCATAGACAATCAAGCCTTATCTGGATTGACAGACATTAATACTGTATCCCAATTGCCAGATTGGGAAGACACAGGAATCACACTCGAAGAAAGAGCCAGAGCATATCTTGATGTTAATTGTGCACATTGCCACATCCCAGGTGGTTTTTGCGAAGTTCAATCTTCTTTAGATTTGGCTTATGAAACTGCTTTTGGCGATTCTAATATTTTAGAAAGAAAAAACAGTATTATTAACAGAATCTCTACCTACAGTGAAGGATTTAGCATGCCTTTTATTGGCACTGTATCATTGCACGAAGAAGGTGTAGATTTGGTTCTCGAATACCTGAACACACTATAAACGCCTTAGCGTTAAATAAATACTAAATACAATTCGGTTTTAAAAACATTCTGCGCAGAATCCGTATTTTCATGCGAATTTTTTAAAACCGACTATTTTGAAACACCTAACGATCAAACTACTGTGTGTAGTTTCTATGCTTGCAGCCTTCTCTTGCTCTACAGCAAAAAAAGCAAGTAAATCGAAAAAAGGCGCAGCTACTACAGCGGCAAAACCTGCAAAAAAGAAACCAGGTAAAAATGATATTCAACCTTACAGCAAGGTGATTACTAAAGATGCTAAAACCGATAAGGGGCTATTTGACGTACACCAAATAAAGGAAAAGTACTATTATGAAATCCCTGACTCTTTATTTGAGCGTGAGATGCTAATGGTAACACGTATTGCAAAAACCGCCAGTGGATTAGGCTTTGGTGGCGGAAAACAAAATGAGCAGGTATTACGCTGGCAGAAAAAAGGTAAAAAGGTGGTTCTACGTGTTGTATCGTACAATGTTGTAGCAGCAGATTCACTACCCGTCAATGAAGCTGTAGAAAACTCCAACTTTGAACCGGTTTTATTTACATTTCCAATTAAAGCATTTAGTAAAGATTCTACAAGTACAGTGATTGATGCTTCACCATTATTCCAAAAAGACGTAAAGTCGTTGGGCTTACCTATATTCAGAAGAAGACCTTATAAAGTAACTCGACTGGAAAGTGACAAATCTTTCATAGAAACAATAAAAAGTTATCCTAAAAATATTGAGGCCAGACATGTAAAGACCTATGCTGCCGGAACACCACCTTCAAATTCTAGCACAGGTAGTATTTCTATCGAGATCAACAATTCTATGATCTTACTCCCGGAAAATCCTATGAAACGACGTTACTTTGACGAACGTGTAGGATGGTTTACCAGTACTCAAACCGATTACGGTCTTGAAGATCAAAAGAGTAAAACTTTAGAATTCCTAGACCGCTGGAGGTTGGAAGTTAAAGATGAAGACATCGAAAAATTCAAGCGTGGTGAATTGGTTGTACCCAAGAAACAAATTGTGTATTACATTGACAGAGCCACACCTGAAAAATGGCGTAAATATATAAAGCAAGGTATCGAAGACTGGCAAGTGGCTTTTGAAGCTGCAGGTTTTAAAGATGCTATTATTGCTAAAGACCCTCCAACAGAAGAAGAAGATCCGGAATGGAGTCCGGAAGATGTAAGGTATTCTGTGGTCCGCTATTTGGCATCTCCTATTCCCAATGCAAACGGTCCACATGTAAGCGACCCAAGAACCGGAGAAATCTTAGAAAGTGATATCAATTGGTACCACAACGTGATGTCATTATTACGCGGCTGGTTCTTTGTACAAACTGCTGCCATAAACCCAGATGCCCAAAGCCCTCAATTCAGAGATGAAGTTATGGGTCGTCTTATACGCTTTGTATCGGCTCATGAAGTTGGTCATACCTTAGGACTGCCTCATAATATGGGAAGTAGCGCCGCTTATCCGGTAGAAAAACTACGCGATGCGGCATTTACTAAAAAATATGGTACTGCGCCTTCAATTATGGATTATGCACGTTTTAACTATATAGCCCAGCCCGGAGACAAAGGTGTTGCTTTAATGCCTAACATTGGTGTATATGATAAGTATTCCATATCCTGGGGTTACAGACCTATACTGGGTAAAACTGCGGAAGAAGAAAAACCAATATTGAACGAATGGATTAGTAAGCATGCAGGAGATCCGCTATATAGATTTGGTCACCAACAAGTTGGTGACATCCACGATCCAAGTTCTCAAACCGAGGATTTAGGAGACGATGCCATGCTTGCCAGCGATTATGGTATTAAAAACCTAAAACGCATCGTACCTAACTTAATTACCTGGACTACAAAAGCTGGTGAAGATTATGATGACCTTAAAGAAATGTACGGACATGTAGTTTCTCAATTCAATCGTTACATGGGGCATGTCTCTAGCAATATTGGTGGCGTATATGAGCATTACAAAGTTGCTGATCAACCAGGAGTAGTTTATACTCCGGTTCCTAAAGCCCATCAAAAACAGGCTATGAAATTCATACAAGAACACCTGTTCACTACCCCACAGTGGTTAATAGACAAATCTATTTTTGATCGTATTGAATATTCAGGTTCCGTAGAACGTGTTAGAGGCTTACAGGCAAGGACCTTAAACAATATATTAAGCTTAGGCAAAATGCAACGTCTCATAGAAGCCGAAACACATAATAGCAAAGATGCCTATGCATTAACTGACATGATGAAAGATCTACGTCAAGGTGTATGGAGTGAATTACGCAGTGGTAAAACTATAGATACTTACCGACGTAATTTACAACGTGCACATATCGATCGATTGGCGTATTTGATGACTGCCAAAAATCAAAGTGGAAGAACCAACAGCCGTTATGTTAAAAGAACTGCTGTAAATACAAGCCAGTCAGATATTAGAGCTGTAGTAAGAGCCGAGCTCAAAACTCTAAAAAATGCTTTACGTTCCGGACTTAACAGAACTCGTGATAAGATGAGTAGAATACACATTGAAGATGCTATAGAACGTATTAACAATATTCTTGACCCTAAATAAGGCTCATTACCAAATTTATAAAGGCTTCGGATGATATTCGGAGCCTTTATTTTATTCCTAACATCTTGAAATAATAATGTTTGTCATGTCGACAGAGCGAAGAATGAGCAACGAGACACCTAACTTATTATGAGATTCCTCCTCGTTCGGAATGACAATATTTTTGTAGTTTTCTTTTGCAAACTGGTACCGTTAAGTATTTTATATATAACTAATCGAGACAGTTTTGGATAGCCTTCCTGTAGGTTTCAAATTCAATCAGGTTGTTATGACTACCTCCTGCTACAGTTATAAAATTGATATGATCGATATCTAATGTCAATAATTTTTCTGCTGAGCGGTAAGGCACTACATTATCTTCTGTACCATGAATTATAGTAATGTCACATTCAACATCTTTAAGATAAACATGTGTCGGTATTTTGTACTTCAACAATTTATCTACAGGAAGAAAAGGAAAGCGAGATTTAGCCACATCAGTAATGCTGTAATATGGTGTTTCCAATATGAGTTGGTTGGCATTGTTATTAGCAGCGATGTAAGACGCAATCCCAGTGCCTAAAGAGCGTCCATACAAAATGATATCTTCTTTCGGATAGTACTCAAGTAAGTAATCATAGCACATTTGAGCATCACCATACAATGCTTTTTCACTTAGCTTACCTTTACTCTTTCCATAAGTTCTGTAATCCATTACCAGAACGTCATAAGACAAATCCACAAAATACGTTACAACTTCACCCCAACGCGATAAGTCACCGGCGTTACCATGAAAATACAGGATAACACCTTTGGGGTTATCAGCCTTAAAATGTAGCGCATTAATGGAAGCTCCATCTTCAGTAGTGAGAAAAAGTTCTTCAAACTTATGATGGAATTGAAATTTATAATCTTGTGACAAGGTTGTAGGTAAAAAAAGTATCTTTTCCTGAATGAAATATAACGATGCTGCAATCATAACATATACACCTATTAGGATTAAAATAATTTGTTTAAGCCTTTTTCTTGGTTTTCTTTGAGGAGTGAATGACATTAATACTGGTTGTGGATAAATCTATGGTTTTTGGTTCTGTCGTTAGAATATCTTCTAACATTTGATGGTACGATTCAAAATTATTAAGGTTCTTATGACCTCCACCTATCACAGCATGTAATTTGGTTAACTTAGGGTTCACTTTAGACAATTTTACACTGCTTTTAAACGGTATAAGCTTATCTTGTGTACCGTGTATAATATGAATAGGACATTGCACATATCGCAACCACTTATAAGTTGGCAAAGGATATTTCATTAAGATCGATAAGGGCATAAAAGGCATATAGCGTGCTGTGACTTTGGTCAAACTGTAGTATGGTGCATCTAAAATCAATAATCGTGGGTGATTTATTGAAGCCAGTTTTGATGCAAAACCAGAACCCAATGAACGCCCATAGAGTATGATATGCTTCTCATTGGTCCGCTCTTTTATTTTATTATACACCTCTTGCAGATCGCGCTTAATGGCTTTTTGAGAACGTTTCCCTGTACTCTTCCCAAAGCCTCTGTAATCTACCATGAGTACACTATAACCTAATCGGGTAAAATCTACAGCAAACTTCCCCCAACCTTTGATACTTTTTGAATTGCCTTTTAAATATAAAACCACACCTTTTGATGTTTCTTTAGGTTTAAAAAGCAATCCATTAATAATAGCACCATCTCTGGTCTCATGATTATATTCTTTAATCTCCTGATTGTCGTAATTGAATTGAAAATCCTCAGGTAATTTTTCGGGTTTAAACAGCATATAATCCTGTAAGTAGTACAGTGCAATACTAACAGCGATATAAATACCTAAAATCAGTAAAAGTGTAGATACCCAATACGGCATGAGTTGATAATTACTTTATACAAGATATAAAATTTATACCATAAGACTCAAGAACACCTCTTCAAAAGGATCTTTATTAACTACTGTATAATAGAATAAAGCACCCAGCCAACCATGAAAAAGCCCCATAACATATATATTTTTTGATTTTAAATACACATAACCATAAAACAGGGCCAAAATAAAAGTCCCTATCATTAACCATACAGACGGGTAATGCACTATAGAAAACAATACTGCTGTAATTACAACAATAAAGGTTTTATGGAGTTTTACAGATTTTAACTGATTCAGATTACCTGCAATGAGACCGATAGTGATAAACTGTTGAATACTGCCCCAAATAGGATAGGTAATTAATAGAGGTAGAATATGCCAAGTAACATTGATAGTCCCTTGAATGCTGCCAATTATAACAAAACCAACTATAGAAACTATAGCAAAGGGAAGCATATATTTCAAGACAGTTTTGAAATTATCCAGCCTAAATCCCCAATCTTTTAAAACATTCTTATCCTTTTTGTAACGATAAATTACATAACCAGACCAAGCAACCACAACGACTGCAACAAAAGGTAATCTGATATTTAAAATATCCATAAAAATAAACTTCCCTACGGCCGTCAATACAACGGCAACAATTTCTAGCCATCGTACGCTATCAGACACAGGCCTTGTGAGGTTGAATTCAGAAAATTCGACGAGATATTTTGTAAGTTTAGATGCCATCATCAATACATTTTGATTATTATACATTTGCCCTTTGTTTAAAACCTCACGCTATAATACCGTGAGGTTTTGGGTCACTAACTAACCAATCATCAAAACAACGTTTAATCTTCTGTTGTTTCTTCTTGTGATTCAATATACTTTACATCTCTAGTATTTTTCTGTACTGCTATTGCTGCAAATAAACTAAGGGTAAATGACATTCCGTAAAACCCTTTTTCACTTAGCAATAAATCTGCATTCCACAAACCAACAATTAGCAACACAATAGACGTTATTGTTGTAAACCAACTAATTCCATAATACATTTCTGTAACCTGAATATTTTCGAGCTTATCTCTGACTGCTTTTTGTACTGAGACTACCGAGAATAAGCCAAAAAGGAGCACTGTAAAATAATACCCCTTCTCATTGAGCTCCATCTCAGCATTCCACAAACCAATACAGTAGGATACCATCCCAATTAATAATGCTGTCCAGGAAGCTCCAATAAATGCTGGTGTTGGCTTTTGATCATAGATTTTCTTTTGTTTCTTTTTCGTTGTCGTTTTGTCGTCATTCTTTAATGACACTGTTGTTTGATAATCCATAACACTTGTTTTAATGATTATGTAACAAAACTGCTAAGAAATGTTTTGCAAAAAAATCTATTTTATAATATAAAATGACGATATAAAATAATCATTAAATCATATAATAACTATATTTATTAATATTTATATATAAAAACTAACGATTAAATGTATGACTTAAATGCCATAATAGCTGCTCTTGACAATGAACAAAAACAAAAACTACAGCTTTTTTTAGTCTCCAGAAATAAGAGAAGTAATACCAAAAATGTGCATTTGGTTAAGCTTTTATCTCAAGGTGAAAGTAATAGTAAGACACTATGCGAAGAACTATACGGCAAAGACAACAGAACCGCCTATCACGCATTAAGAAAGCGTTTATTTGATAGCATTATTGATTTTACAGCCAACATAAGCTTAAGCGAGGAGAATTCAATAGACATGAAAGCGATAAAATACATCCTTGCTGCCAGATCATTTTTATTGCAAAAGCAATTTAAAATTGCCTACAGTATTCTTGATAAAGCTGAAGCATTAGCTAGTGAGCATCTGCTTTTTGCTATACTTAATGAAATTTATCACACTAAAATTCAATATGCTTATGCGTATTCAGGTGTTAACATTGATGATATTATTAAAAAACAAAGAGAAAACTGGAGACAGCATCAACTGGAAGATCAGCTCAATATGGTCTATGCTAAAATAAGAAAGGTACTTATTGACATCAGCTACAAAAGGGAAGTTGTTGATTTTGAAGAGGTTTTAAACAGAATTTCAGAAACTCATAACATAGAACTTAATGAATCACTGACATTTAAATCGCTATATCAACTATTAACCATTGCTAATATCTCTGCACTAGTGTCTAATAACTATTTAACGATTGAATCATTTGTTTTAAATGCTTATGACACATTAAAAACCCGCAAAGACAAAGACAAACAGTTGTATTATCATATACATATCATATACATTATTGCCAATACATTGTTTAGAAATAAAAAGTTCAAAATGTCTATGGATTACATCCATATAATGGAACAACTGATGCTCTCAAAAAGAAAAAAACATTACAATCAATTTGTCTTAAAACTGCATCTCATTAAAGCCCTAAACTTAAATTATCTAGGTCATCAATCTGAAGCCATTGAACTTACAGAAACCATCATTAACAAAAAACATGAGGATTTAGAAGCATTATTAGATTTAAAACTTAGCCTTATAATGTTTTATTTTCAACAAGAGAATCTATTAAAAGTAAAAAGTATATTATCTAAACTCTATCACACTGATAAATGGTATATAGAGAAAGCAGGGATAGATTGGGTAATTAAGAAAAATTTGTGCGAGATTATTTTATACGCAGAACTCCAAGAGGAAGATATTTTTTATTCCCGATTGAAAAGTTTCAAAAGAAGTTATAGTTCTTACATAAAGGACATTGGACAACAATACATTCTTATATTTTTAGGTTTTATTGAACGCTATTATAAATCGCCTTCTGAAGTAACAACCAAAGCATTTAAAAACGACGTAACACAGAACCTTATATGGCCAGATGCAAAGAAAGAAGACATATTTGTTATGAGTTTCTATGCCTGGTTAAAATCTAAAATGATTAAAGCATACACCTACGAGACTACTCTGGAGTTGATCAAAACCACTTAAAATGTTAATTAAGTTCTAAAAAAGTGAACTTAATTAAACGTTTACAGTTTTACTAAGTCATAGTAAGCAAACATAAAACAGTAAACAATGAAGAAATTAGTCCTAATCGCATTAGCATTTTTTACCATAAATGCAATAGCGCAAAAACCTGAAAACAAGCATCACGACAAAAGTCAGATGAAACAAATCTACAAAGACATGTCTGCTGAAGAATTGGCTGAACTAAAAACCAAAGAGATGACCTTACATTTAGATCTTGATGAAAATCAGCAATCTAAAGTAATGACCTTAATGTTAGCAGAAGCTAAAGACAGAAAGAAAAGAATGGAAGAACGTCAAAAAAACTCTGATGGCGAAAAGCAAAAACTCACCAAGGATGACTATTTAAAAATGAAAAACGAAAGGCTAGATGCCCAGATCGCCATGAAAAAGGCTATGAAATCAATTCTTAATGATGAGCAGTATGAGAAGTTTGAAAAAAGTATGGCTAAGAAAAAAAGAAAGCGCAAAGTAAAATCGCAGCGAAAAAAACACTAAGTCAAAACCATTGATCTATAAGTACTACAGCATTGTGGTACTTTTTTTTATTCATTTTTTAAATAAAATTATTACTTTAGTAACCCACAAACTAAATCATTTAATATGAAAAAGATATTTACACTTTTTGCTTTTGCCCTTATTTTCATGCTAGGTACCCAATCGGGTATTGCTCAAAATAAAATAGAAATAAATAGAGTTGCTGCAGAAAAAACAGAAGCATTATACAAGACTCTAAAGTTTTCAACTGAACAACGCCATCTTGTATATAACGCCATGAAAGAATTCGGAAAGGACATGGCGAGATATAACCAAGCGGGTTCTAATAATGAGGAAGAGAAAAAGAAAATTCGAGAACAATTAGACGTTCGTATAAAAGAAATTTTAAACGAAGAACAATACGATCGCTATAAGAATTTAGACAACTAATAAAAAACCTCGCAAATGCGAGGTTTTTTATTTATATAGTTTTAGCAAACTTCTCTACACTTGCAATGGTTTTATCCAGATCTTCATAAGTCAGAGCATCTGTAATAAACCAAGTTTCAAAAGCACTAGGAGCAATATATATACCTTCATTTAGCATCGCATGAAAGAACGATTTAAAAGTCGTGTTGTTTCCTTTTGCAGCAGAATCAAAATCCACAGTAACACCTTCACTAAAATGAACAGAGATCATAGATCCTACCCTATTGATTGAATGCGTTATGTTATGAGCTTCAAGGACTTTAGCCATCCCCAAATGCAAGTATTTTGTCTTATCCTCTAATCTGTTAAATAAGGCTTTGTCAGAATTAATTGCCGTTAACATGGCATAGCCTGCAGCCATTGCCAAAGGGTTTCCACTTAAAGTTCCTGCTTGATATACTGGTCCTAATGGCGCTAGATGACTCATTATTTCTTTTCTAGCTGCAAATGCTCCTACAGGCAATCCGCCTCCTATAACTTTACCAAAGCAAACAATATCTGCATTAACATTATACAATTCTTGCGCACCACCTTTCGCTAGTCTGAAACCTGTCATTACTTCATCAAATATCAACAAGATCTCTTCTTTATCACACAACATTCTTAATGCTTGTAAAAAGTCATCTTGAGGTGGTATACATCCCATATTACCAGCAACAGGTTCAATAATAATTGCCGCTATCTCCTGTTTATTAGCCTCTACAAGTGACCTCACAGAATCCATATCATTATATGTAGCTAAGAGCGTGTCTTTAGCAGTACCTTGAGTTACGCCCGGACTATTAGGTGACCCAAAAGTCATTGCCCCACTACCGGCCTGAATTAAAAAAGCATCACTATGACCATGATAACATCCTGCAAATTTTATGATTTTATCTTTTTTAGTATAACCTCTTGCCAACCGAATAGCACTCATACATGCTTCTGTTCCCGAATTGACAAATCGTATCATATCAATATTAGGCACCATAGCTACTGCTAATTCCGCAATTTTCGTTTCTAAAGCTGTTGGCATTCCAAATGAGGTGCCTTGCTTTGCTGCTTCAATAACGGCATCTACTACAGGTTGGTATGCATGTCCCAATAACATAGGCCCCCATGAATTGATATAATCAATAAACTGATTATCATCTTCATCATAAATGTATGCACCTTTAGCACGTTTAGCAAAAATTGGAGTTCCTCCTACAGCTTTAAAAGCTCTTACAGGCGAATTTACTCCTCCGGGAATGACATCGTTTGCAGCCTTAAACAAAGCACTGCTTCTCTGATATAGCATATTTTAATTTGGTTTTACAGTTAGCACTTGTCCAATTTTAAGGTCATTAGAACTAAGCTTATTTAAAGATTTTAGTTGCTCTACGGTTAAATTATAACGTTTTGACAACGAGTACAAGGTGTCGCCTTTGATCACTGTATGTGTTTCTGTTTCTACAATTTCGACAGTTTCGATAGATGTGTTGTCAGTTCTACTACGCTTTCCTAAAACCTCTCTATCGTATTTGTATAACTGGTATCGCTCTATCAAACTAATGAGTTTTTGAGGGTATTTTCTATCTGTGGCATATCCTGCTGCCTTTAAGCCTTTCGCCCATGCTTTGTAATCCTCTGGTCTAAGCTTGAATAATTTAGAATAACGTCCTCTATTGGTCAGAAACTTAGAATGGTCCTCATATGAAGATTTAGCATATTTATACTTCCGGAAGCATTCTTGCGAACGATCATCATCGTGATAAATTTTTGCGCCTTTCCATCCATGGCATTTGATCCCAAAATGATTATTGGCTTTTACAGCCAACCGACCTTTTCCAGATCCGGATTCTAAAATGCCTTGAGCCAAAGTGATACTTGCTGGTATTTTATACTTACGCATCTCCTCCTTTGCAATACTCGCATAAGTATCTATATAGATCTCGGTAGCACTACGTTTACCACCGGCTTTAGGAACAGTAACTTCTTTTACGGTTTTCTCACTGTTTTCCTCCTTTTTGTCATCGGTAGTCACAACAACCTCTTTACGATCTGTTCTCTTCTTCTTTTTCTTAGTCACAACACCTTTCTTAGGGCCACAAGCCACCACTAAAAATAAGGTCAACAGGAATATGATTCTATGTTTCATTCAACTTCAATTAAAGGTAAATTCTTTTTCTTCAGGACTTCATTCATCCCTTCTATTCCCTGTAATCCACCGGTATGAATAGCCAACACCTTAGATTTTTTCGGAAAATAACCGGTTCTTATCATGTCTGTAATACCAAACATCATTTTACCCGTATACACAGGATCCAAAGGCACATTATAACGCTTTCTAAACGAATTAATAAACGTGATCAACTCAGCATTTATTTTAGCATAACCACCGAAGTGATAATCTGTAATTAATTGCCAATTCTCCTGAATTGCAAATTTACTAATCTCATCTTTTAAAAAATCACCTTTTAAGGCAGAAAATCCTAAAACTTTTTGATGTAAACCCGAACTGTTAACAATACCGGATATGGTACCACCGGTACCTACGCAACAACACACAAAATCATATTGTTTATCCTGTTCATTTAATATTTCTTCACAGCCCTTTATCGCTAATGCATTCGTACCGCCTTCAGGAATAAGATAAAAATCTCCAAATCTGTCTTTTAGACTATTAACATAACGATCTGTTGTCTTTTGACGATATGCTACTCTGGATACACAATAAAATTCCATACCACAGTGTTTAGCAAACCTGAGCGTCGGATTCTGATCAACCTTTTGAATCAATTCTTCGCCTCTTATAACGCCTATGGTTTTTATGCCCGAAACCTTACCAGCATAAGCTACTGCTGCAATATGATTAGAATATGCACCTCCAAAAGTCAATAAGGTACTTTTATTTAATTGCTTTGCTTCTTGAATATTATATTTAAGCTTCCGATATTTATTGCCAGAAATAAAGGGATGTATACGATCTTCTCGTCTGATAGACAGTTCAATTGAATTCACTACATCTATCTTCCGGGTTTCTATATTAATATCATCAATCCGCATGGTTCAAAAATACCTCATAAAACTCCAAATTCTTCTATGTTTTAGATATTTTAAGTCGCCTTCTCGAGCATATGCTTCTTTTTCAAAAGAAATGGCTCTGTAAGCTATATTATGGTTTCTAAATCTAAGCCATTTTATCATAAACTCCACCAAATACCACAGGTAAAAAGGGACGACCAGGAGTTCTAATTGTTGTCTTAAATGTATTCGTTCGTAATTGACTACAGTTTTATCGATCTTATCACTTTCACGCCTTAGAATAATAAATGGAAATAAAGTAATGCCTCTATAACCTTTAGGCACCATTAAAGGAAATACTAGAATCATACCAAGCTGCATTCAAAAATCAAACCAATTTACATTATCTTTGTTACACATGAAAAAATACGTCCCCATTGAAGAAGGTGATTACTATTTAACACCCGAAGGCTATCGTTGTTTTACAGAACAATACCATCTGAAAAGAGGCTATTGCTGTGAAAGTGGATGTAGACATTGCCCATACGGCTTCAATAAGAAAACTGACAGTAAACAAAAATAATGCAAGTACAAACCTCAACATTTCAAGAACAGATCACAGAAGGTATTCCCAAAGACTTACCAGAAAACAAGGCTTATGATATTAATATTAATCATGCTCCAAAGCGTAAAGCCATATTAAGTGATGATGAAAAGCAATTGGCATTAAGGAATGCTTTGAGGTATTTTGATAAAGATCAGCACAACGTACTCATCAAAGAGTTTAAAGAAGAATTGGATCAACATGGCAGGATATATATGTATCGATACAGACCTGATTATGATATGTATGCCAGGCCAATAGATGAGTATCCGGCCAAATCCAAACAAGCAGCTGCCATAATGCTAATGATACAAAACAATTTAGACCCGGCAGTAGCGCAACATCCTCATGAGCTTATAACATATGGTGGTAATGGTGCTGTATTTCAGAATTGGGCCCAGTACAGGCTTACTATGAAGTACTTGTCTGAAATGACTAACGAGCAAACTCTGGTGATGTATTCGGGTCACCCTTTAGGGCTATTTCCCTCTCATAAAGATGCACCAAGAGTTGTTGTAACCAATGGTATGATGATCCCTAACTATTCCAAACCGGACGATTGGGAAAAATTTAATGCACTTGGCGTTACTCAATACGGTCAGATGACCGCAGGGAGTTATATGTATATTGGCCCACAAGGTATTGTCCATGGGACTACGATAACGGTCTTAAACGGATTTAGAAAAATTAAAAAATCCCCTGTAGGTGGCTTATTTGTCACTTCCGGGTTAGGAGGCATGAGTGGCGCACAACCTAAAGCAGGTAATATTGCTGGTTGTATCACGGTCTGTGCTGAAGTTAATGAAAAAGCTGTAAAAACGAGACATTCGCAAGGTTGGGTAGATGAGGTTATCTCTGATATCGAAGAACTTGTAGTACGCATACGAACTGCAAAGATTCATAACGAAAATGTATCTATCGCTTATCATGGTAACATTGTAGACGTATGGGAGCGATTTGATGAAGAAAACATTCATATTGATCTAGGGAGCGACCAAACTTCTCTACATAACCCATGGGCTGGAGGCTACTACCCTGTAGGTCTATCTTTTGAAGATGCTAATGATATGATGGCCAATGCGCCAGAAGTGTTCAAAAATAAAGTTCAGGAATCTCTAAGACGCCATGCCGAGGCCATTAATAAGCATACCAAAAAAGGCACTTACTTTTTCGATTATGGTAATGCTTTCCTATTGGAAGCTTCCAGAGCCGGAGCTGATATCATGGCAATTAATGGTATCGATTTTAAGTACCCCAGTTATGTGCAGGATATTATGGGACCTATGTGTTTTGATTATGGTTTTGGCCCCTTTCGTTGGGTATGCGCTTCAGGCAAACCCAATGATCTAGCTAAAACCGATGAAATTGCCTGTAATGTTCTGGAAACGATCATGCAGCATTCCCCGAAAGAGATTCAGCAACAAATGTCTGATAACATACAATGGATCAAAGGTGCTCAGGAAAATAATCTGGTCGTTGGTTCTCAGGCCAGAATCTTATATGCCGATGCAGAAGGCAGAATGAAAATAGCCAAAGCGTTTAATGATGCCATTTCCGAAGGTGTCATTGATCCTGTGATTTTAGGGAGAGATCATCATGATGTATCAGGCACGGATTCACCATACCGGGAAACCAGCAATATTTATGATGGTTCACGCTTTACTGCTGATATGGCTATTCATAATGTTATTGGAGATAGTTTTAGAGGAGCCACATGGGTTAGTATCCATAATGGAGGTGGTGTTGGATGGGGCGAAGTAATTAATGGAGGATTTGGTATGGTTCTTGATGGTACTAAAGAAGCTGAAAGACGCCTAAAATCAATGCTTTTCTGGGATGTTAATAATGGAATTGCCAGACGAAGCTGGGCAAGAAATGAAGAAGCTGTATTTGCAATTAAACGTGCGATGCAAGCAGAACCAAATTTAAAAGTAACATTACCAAACCATGTCGATGATGAATTATTGAACTCCATATAACTCAAAAAAAGATGAAAAAGATGAAAAAGATGAAAAAGTTATTACAAACATCAGGGCTTCTATTGCTGTTCATAGCAACAAGTTCCTGTAGCTCAGTCAGGGTAGCAGCTGATTACGACAAAGAGGTGAATTTTGAATCCTACAAAACCTTCGCATTTTTCAAAACGGGTATTGATAAAGCTGATATCAGCGACCTGGACAAACGAAGAATTCTAAGAGCTATTGAATCCGAATTACTAGCCAAAGGGCTAACAAAATCAAAAGATCCGGATATGTTAGTTAGTATATTTACAAAATCCAGTCAACGCGTTAATGTATACAATAATGCTTGGGGCTGGGGCGGCTGGGGCTGGGGTCCTGGTTGGGGTTGGGGTCCCGGATGGGGCGGTAACTCTGTGTCCACCAGTACAGAAGGTGTTTTGTTTATTGATTTTATCGATACCAAAAAGAAAGAATTAATATGGCAAGGCTCAGGTACCGGATATCTGGTCACTAAAAACGTCGAGAAAAAAGAAGCAAGAATTAAAGAATTTGTAACAGCCATCATGGAGAAATACCCTCCAGGTCTTGAACAATAATTCTAAAATCTCATACTATTAAAGCATCGATTAAATCGATGCTTTTCTTTTTATATCAGTGAAATACATTTAAAGCTTTATCTTTGCCGACTTTTAGAAGCACTTTGTTATGACACTGAAACAAAAGACGATTAAGAATTTCACTCAAAACCCAAAAAATGACATCCTTTCTGGCCTTACTGTAGCCTTAGCATTGGTCCCCGAAGCGGTTGCTTTTGCTTTTGTAGCTGGTGTGGATCCACTCGTTGGGCTTTATGGCGCATTCATGATGGGTATAGTCACAGCATTGTTTGGAGGACGTCCCGGTATGATTTCCGGAGCAACTGGTGCTACGGCCGTAGTAATGGTGCATCTCATTCAAAAAGGAAACGAGGTGGGACTATCATTAGACGCGCCAATAGATAATCTGGGACTTCAATGGTTATTTATTACATTACTATTTGTTGGCGGGATACAAATTCTGGCCGGTATCTTTAAGCTAGGTAAATTTGTACGTCTCATTCCGCATCCGGTAATGATGGGATTCGTTAATGGATTAGCTATTGTCATCTTCTTGTCTCAGTTAAAACTATTTACAGAAAAAGTCAATGGTGAAGATGTTTTTATAACCGGCGCTGCTTTATGGATCATGCTTGGTCTGGTAGCCCTGACCATGGGGATTATGTTTGGTTTACCCAAACTGACCAAAAAGATTCCTGCTGCCTTAACTGCAATCATTGTTGTTGCAGCTATTACCATTCTTGGAAAACTAGAGGTGAGTACTGTAGGCTCTTTTATAACTGATGGTGGGGGTTCGGGACTTAAAGGTGGACTTCCAACATTCCAAGATCAGATATTTGGTTTATTCGACACACTAAATGGGCATTGGGGACTTATTTTATCAACAGCATTCATTTTAGCGGCTGTAGGGCTTATTGAATCGTTAATGACATTAACTTTAGTAGATGAATTGACAGAAACCAGAGGTAGTGGCAACAGGGAATGTGTGGCTCAAGGTGGGGCTAACATTATTAATGGCCTATTTGGCGGTATGGGTGGTTGCGCCATGATCGGACAATCTATTATAAATGTTAATTCTGGCGGTAGAGGACGTTTATCTGGTACTGTAGCTGCTATCGCATTATTATGTTTTGTGCTTTTTGGAGCACCATTAATTGAACAAATTCCAATAGCAGCGTTAGTTGGAGTAATGTTTATGGTAGTCATTGGCACATTTGCCTGGAGTAGTTTTAGAATATTACATAAAATTCCACTTACAGATGCTATCGTATTAATTGCCGTATCAGCCATTACCGTTTGGCAAGATCTGGCGATTGCAGTTATCGCTGGTGTTATCATGTCTGCTTTGGCATTCGCTTGGAAGAATGCAACTATGATTAGAGCCAGAAAACGCATTAAAGCTGATGGCACTAAAGTCTACGAAATATGGGGCCCGTTATTTTTTGGATCGATACAAAATTTCAATTCCAAGTTTGACCCGAAAAATGACCCTGACAGCATTGAAATTGACTTCATCGAATCGCAAGTCAATGACCATTCAGGTATTGAAGCACTTAGAAATATTGCTAATAAATATATCAATTTGGGCAAACAAGTAAAGCTCACCCATCTAAGTCCTGACTGTAAAGTACTATTATTAAAAGCTAATCCCAGATTTAGTGAAATTATAGAATCGTCTGTTGATGATCCAAGATATTATGTGGTCACTGACAAATTAGATACTGAAGTCTAATAACCCCGTGCTTTTGATGCGTATAATTATACGCATTTACATTACAATATCATTCGACCAAACATAAGGCTCGGGGATATCTTTATCATTTATAAGCTGTCTGATATCGATCTCTATACCTCTACTCATGTCTGTTATTGGCACATCATTAGGTCCGCCTTCAAAGGGGTTTTCTGTATTCTCTCCAATCGCCTCCATAGTATGAAACACCCATGACAGCAATGCACTAAAAGGAATAGAACACCATACAAAATGTCTTGCAATAAACTCTTGAATCAAATGCCCCCATGAAGTTCTTGATTTGTGCGTAACCAAATCTTCCATAATATGTTGACCAATAGATTCAAAACCTTCCATGATACCATAGGGCAACATTAAAATAAATAGCCATACAAATATGTAATTTATTGTTGCATACTGCCGGGGATAAGGGAAGTTTTTAATACGTTCACACTTACCTTGCAAAGTATAAAGCTCTATGAGCATATTTTCCATTTCCATATGACGGAAGTCCTCAATAAGTCCCTCTTGCTTGAGTTCTCGTAATCGTCTGGATTGAATTCCTAAAATTTGAGATGCTTGATTGCCCTTTGCAAATACCTCACCATACTCTTCATTAGACATATATGGTTTTATAGCTTCATCAATAGGAATAGTATCTTCACATACCAAATAATAAGCTTCTCGAAATTCTTTATTTGATTTCGTGTTCTTCAAATGCATCTCCCACGGTTTGTCCTTCCGCAATTGATATCGTAAAGCAGTTAACCATGCTATATGACGATGTACCAACTCTCTATGAATACTATGAAGCTCTTCCTCCGAAAGCTTTTTTTCTGCATGATCGTTTGTTATAAAATCTTTAATCTGAATCGTCCATGATCGGGAAGCATTAACGATGCCTCCCCATATTTTGCGCGCTTCCCATAATCGGTCATAAGATGCATTGTTTTTAAAACTTACCAGAAAAGCTACTGCTGTACCCAGAACACCTAAAGGCAACCATGGTACATGCAACCATTTTAATCCGACGATGTCAAATAAAATTACTGGAATTGTAGCCAGACCTAAAAAAAGAAAAATACGTCGTCTGGTCCATTTAACAACCCCTTTTATGGGAAATATGCGTCTTGTATACATAGTTAAGCTAGATATTTATAGCTGTAATATACAAAACATAAAAATCTAATATGCCATTAAGATTTCTATTTTAGCTTTCACCTTATGCGTTGAAGGAATCATCGTTTGTTCTAAAGTAGAATTTAATGGAATCGCCGGCATGTTCTCACTACCTATCGTCATTACCGGTGCATCTAAATCCTTAAAACAATCCTCCTGTATTTTTCCCGCCAATGCTCTGGCAAAACTATTGTTAGATGGTTCTTCAGTTACTACGAGACATTTCTTGGTCTTCTTAACAGATTTCATAATGGTTTCTTCATCCAGTGGATTTAGTGTCCTTAAGTCAATAATCTCTATTTGATCTCTCATACCTAACTCTCCAGATGCATTGTAGGCCCAATGTACACCCATACCATAAGTTACAATGGTCATGGTTTCTTCATTATCCTGTGGCCATATTTCCTGAAGCACCCATGCTTTACCAAACGGCAACACATAATCTTCTGATGGTTCTACTGAAGTAGCCCCTTGAGTTCCGGGTACTTTAGACCAATATAAACCTTTATGTTCTAATAGCACAACCGGATTTGGATCGTAATAAGCTGCTTTCATTAAGCCTTTTAAATCTGCCCCATTGCTTGGATATGCTATTTTTATGCCTCTGATATTAGTAATCACACTTTCTACTGAAGACGAATGGTAAGGACCGCCACTACCATAAGCACCAATAGGCACTCTTAAGATCATGCTTACCGGCCATTTACCATTTGACAGGTAGCAACTACGACTTACTTCAGTGAATAACTGATTTAACCCTGGCCATATATAATCTGCAAACTGCACTTCTACAATAGGCTTTAATCCTACTGCACTCATCCCTACTGTAGACCCTACAATGAATGCTTCCTGTATCGGCGTATTGAACACACGGTCATCTCCAAATTTTTGTGCTAATGTTGCAGCTTCTCTAAAAACACCACCCAGACGTCCACCTACATCTTGTCCATATAACAAGCACTCTTTATGCTTTCGCATTAGTTCCTCGACAGCAAATAATGCACAATCAACCATTACAACCTTATCTGCGCCTTCAGGCGATCGCTCTCCAGCTTCTTCAGTTATTGGAGTTGGGGCAAAATCATGTGTAAACAGATCTTCCGGTTTTGGATCTTCAGCTTTTAGGGCTTCTGTAAAATCATTGGTTACAGTGACTCTAGCTTTACTTTCAATAGCTTCTATTTCTGTTTCAGAAAACCCATGATCTAGTAGTTGTTGCCTTAAAACCGGGTAAGGATCTCTTGACCTGGCTTCTTCCAAATCGTCACGATACCATTCCATTCGTACTCCTGATGTATGATGGTTTAACAGTGGTACTTTAGCATGTACCAAAAATGGTCTTCGTTCTTTTCTTATGGTAGCTATTACCTTTTCAATAGCTTTATAACTTTCCTCAAAATTGGCACCATCTATGGTTATGGCATCCAGACCGTGAAAACCTTGCGCGTATTCGTAAGCATTTTGCGCTCTGGTTTCGGCGGCATTGGCTGAAATGTCCCAACCATTATCCTGAACCAAATACAATATTGGCATTTGTTTTAAGGCTGCCATTTGAAAGGCCTCAGCTATCTCACCTTCAGTTACAGACGCATCCCCCAATGAGCATACTGTGATTGGATTTTCGATACTGTCATCATTGAGTTCCTGCTGTTCTTTGTATTGCATTCCCATCGCGACACCTGTTGCCGGTATGGCTTGCATGCCGGTGGCTGACGATTGGTGGGGCACTTTTGGCTTGTCTTCATCTTTTATACTTGGGTGCGAATAGTAGGTCCGTCCTCCCGAAAAAGGATCGTCTTTTTTTGCCAGAAGTTGAAGCATCAACTCATATGGTCGCATTCCAAATGCCAACAACATGGCATCATCCCTGTAATACGGAAATGCATAATCCTGAGGTAATAGTTGCATCCCCAATGCTACTTGTACAGCTTCATGCCCGCGAGATGTGGCATGTACATATTTTGATACTTGTTTAAAATTGTCTTCATACAGCTCTGCCATAGCTTTTGCTGTACAAAGCTTTAAAAACCCTTGTGCTAATATATCTTTCTTCATTTAAACCAATTGCTTTTTTAATCTGGTCATCCATCCAAATTGATCATCTAATTGTCCTGTTTTAATAGCATTCAATGTGTCATTGACTTCTAAACCTATTGGACTTTCTTCAGAAACATGAATCGTTTCACCTTCAAGACCTATTTCCTGAATATAGGCAATCCCTACAGCAGTTCCTGTACCAAAGGCTTCTTCGAGAGTTCCATTTTCTGATGCCTGCCGGATTTCGTCTATTGTAATTTTACGTTCTGTGACTTCAAAATTCATTGCCTTTAACATCTCTATCACACTGTCTCTTGTAATACCATCTAATACTGAACCATCCAGTTCCGGAGTAATAAATGCGCCTTTGATTTTGAAAAAGATATTCATGGTACCAACTTCCTGTATGTACTTATGCTCAGCGGCATCTAACCACAATACTTGATCATAGCCTTTGGCTTTGGCATATTCCGTAGGGCGAATTGCCGCTGCATAGTTTCCTGCTGCTTTAGCTTCGCCTGTACCACCATGTGCAGCTCTGATATATGTCTTTTCTGCCCATAATTTGATACGCTTGCTAAAAAATGGACCTGCAGGAGAGGCCATGATAATAAACTTATAATGTGTCGCTGCTCTCATGCCTATAAATGGTTCATCGGCATACATGAATGGTCTCAGATATAAGGCACTGCCTTGTTGTGGTGGAATCCAATTCCGCTCTATACTTACCAGTTCTTTTAATCCTTCTACAAATAAATCTTCCGGGAAATCCGGCATCCCCATACGATCAGCACTTTTGTTTAGACGTGCTGCATTTTTTTCAGGTCTAAATAGCATAGGGTCACCATCCTGATCTTTATACGCTTTCATACCTTCAAATATGGCTTGTCCATAATGCAATGCCATTGCTGCAGGATGCGTTGGAATTAGTTCTAATGGTTGTACCCTTGGATTTTCCCACTGTCCATTGTTATAATCACAGATAAACATATGGTCTGTGAACGTGGTTCCTAAAGGTATATTATTGAAGTCTAAAGCATCAACTCTTGATTTATTTACTTTGGTAATTGGAATATTATAACTCATAATTCTTTATTTAAAGGTCATTTCAAGGCTTTTATGATATGGCACAACCGCTTTAACAGGTTCTTGTGCTTCACTAGAAATGACACTATAATTTATACTTTACGATTCACGTCAAATTGTTCAAAATAATCGGCTACTCGACGTACAAAGCTCCCGCCTAAAAAACCATCAACTACACGATGATCGAATGATAAGGATAAATACATCATACTTCTTATGGCTATTTCATCACCTTCTTCTGTTTCTATGACTTCTGGTCGTTTTTTTATGATCCCCAATGCCAGAATAGCTACTTCCGGCTGATTGATAATTGGTGTTCCCATGACACTCCCGAAAGTTCCAACATTAGAAATCGTAAATGTACTGCCCTGTATATCGTCAGCTTTCAGATTATTCTCTCTTGCTTTTGCTGCCAAGGCATTAACATCAGCTGCTAGTGTTTTCATATCCTTAGTATCTGCATACTTAACCACCGGAACAATCAGATTACCACTTGGTAATGCTGTAGCCATTCCAATATTTATATCGTCTTTTACAATGATAGTTTTCCCATCTACTGAAGCATTTATATTTGGAAAATCTTTGATAGCCTTCGCCACGGCTTCCACAAACAAAGGCGTGAATGTTAACCGCTCACCATATTTTTCCTGAAATGCCTTTTTATTGGCATTTCTCCAATTGACCATATTCGTAAGGTCTGCTTCTACATAGGCCGTAACATGCGGTGATGTATGCTTGGAATACACCATATGATCTGCAATCATCTGGCGCATACGGTCCATTTCAATGATCTTACCTTTACCTTTATCGAATGTCAATTGTGGTATACGATAAGCTGTAGGATCGGGTTGCGCTACAGGTTGGGCAAATTTATATGGTCGTCCATCTTCTATATATTGAAACACATCACTTTTTCGCAATCGCCCTTCATGACCTGTTGCTGGAATTCTGGCCAGTTCTTCAAAACTTATATGATGCGTTTTTGCGATCTCTATAATTAGTGGTGAAAAGAAGTTATTGGTAGTATTGGATACACTAAACTGTGCTGACGTTACTTCGGGAGCTATCTTTGAGCGTCTATTCGATCTTGGTTGTGCTTTCTTAACAGGTTTTGGTGCTTCATCCGTTTTTTTGACGGGTTTCTTACCAGAAACTTTTCCATCTGTTTTAATGATGGCTATCGTATCACCTATTTTTACTACATCGTTAGCTTCAAAAAGAATATCTTCAACGACTCCCGATACGTTAGATGGCACTTCAGAATCTACTTTATCTGTAGCCACCTCCAATAGCATTTCGTCCTCTTCAATGGTATCACCAACACTTTTAAACCATGTAATTATGGCCGCTTCTGTAATACTCTCCCCCAATTTGGGCATTTTAAACTCTATTGTTGTCATTTCTATTTTTTCATAAAATCACGAAGTGTTTGATACACATCTTCCTGTATTTTCATTCCTTTAGGAACTTCTCTTAAGGGTTCTACAGCTCTTAGGCTTTCATGGCATTCAGCTGGTAACTGCTGATACAACTGTGTTCCTTTGGTTTTCCAGGCAATCATTTCATCACTAACTGTTTTGATCACCTTTGCAGGATTTCCTACTACCAAACTACGTTTGGGTATTTTAGTTTCTGCTTTTACAAATGCCATGGCTCCTACTATACTCTCATCTCCTATTTCGGCATCATCCATGATTACGGTATTCATTCCTATCAGACAATTTTTACCCAAATTTGCGCCATGAATTACTGCGCCATGCCCTACGTGGGCACTTTCTTTAAGAATTATGGATTTACCCGGGAACATATGTACTGTGCAGTTTTCCTGAACATTAACGCCATCCTCCAGAATGATTTGCCCCCAATCGCCTCTAATAGCTGCCCCTGGTCCGATATAGCAGTTTTTTCCGATAATCACGTTACCGGTTACTGCTGCTAATGGATGTACAAAACTACTTTCATGTACTACAGGTCTATAGCTTTTGAATTCGTAAATCATAATTTAGTATTGAGTTATGAGTTTTGAGCTATGAGCTTCATTTTTTTATTATTAACTTACTTGAACCCTTTTAATTTTTCTTTGGTAAATTCAGACAACACCAACCGTCCACTGATCTGAGCACGTTCTGCCAATAACTCATCCCAATCTTCAGTGCCTTTCCAGAATACGGTTTTCATTTCTTTCATGGCTTCCGTATTATAATTGCATAGGTTTTCTGCAAATGCTTTTATGGCTTCATCCAGCGCTTCTGTAGATTCATATACTTGTGTAAATAAGCCTTTTTGCTTTGCCCATTCGGCTGAATAGAAACTATTGGCATCTATGGCTATTTGCGACATACCACTTAATCCCAGTTTTCGTTCTACCGCTGGTCCTACTACAAATGGCCCAATACCTACATTAAGCTCACTTAGTTTTATAGCAGCATATTTAGTAGCCATACAATAGTCTGTTGCTGAAGCTAATCCTACACCACCGCCAACAGTTTTTCCCTGTACACGCCCAATGATGAATTTAGGACATTTACGCATGGCGTTAATAACATTGGCAAATCCTGAGAAAAATACCCTACCGGTCTCAGCATCATTAATATTTATAAGTTCTTTAAAGCTTGCACCTGCACAGAAGGTTCGATCTCCTCCACTTTTTAAAACGATGACTTTTATGCCATCATTTTGTCCGGCTTCAGTAATCGTATTGGCCAATTTCGCAAGTATATCACCTGGCAATGAGTTATGTGCCGGGTGAAAAAATTCGATGTATGCAACTTCGTTCTCTATGGTTTGTTTTACGTATGGTTCGCTCATGTGTTTACTTTCCGCTATAGCGGAAACCCTTTTAATTGTTATACTTTAAACTTTAAATCTTCATACAAATCTTTCCAATTGGGATTAGATTGTTCTATTAATTCTATTTTCCAAGCTCTGTTCCATTTCTTCATTCTTTTTTCTCTTAACCTCGCATCGTTTTCACTTTTAAATTCTTCAAAATATACAAGCATTCTTAAATTATATCTTGCGGAAAATGCATTTGGGTGAACTTTGGTTTTATGTTGGTATATTCTTGTTCTTAATCTTTTTGTTTTTCCTATGTATAAAACGCCATTTTTTTTATTCGTAATAATATAAACACAGTATTTCAAAATAAAGCTCTCATTTTTTAGATTCCCATTTACATGGAAATTTCGAGCAGTTCAATTTGTTACAACAAATTGAACTGCTCGAAATGATGATTCAAATGCTTACGTTCCAGAAGGTACCATTCATATCGATTTAGTTCTCCAAAAACAGCATTTTTTGTTTTGACTTCAGGATGTGTTTTAAAAAATTCAAGATATGCCTCTCTTACTTCTAAAAAACCAGCCTTGGCGTCTTCTAACGTTTCATGTTTTAATCTCTCAATTTCTGATTCTTCTGCTAAAGGAAACATGTGATTCCTTGGCATCTTATCGTAATTATAAAGTGTATTATGCACTTTTTCTAGTATTTTTTCAGGGGTCTTAATCTCAAAATCCTGAATCTCTCCTGAAGCAATTCTATAGGTGTATTCTAAATGTTCTAACATGTGTTGCGCTGTCATTTTCCCCCATAGAGGCTTCGTATCAGCAGTGAGTTTATTTAGACACTCCTGAATTTTGGCATCCGTCATTTCAGCAAAAGTCTCTTGCTTTTTCTGAACCATTGTTAGTATCGTGGCTATGGCGACCAATTCATCTTCGGCGTCAAAAACCTCAACGTACCACTTTACAATACCACTCGGATGCTCGGCACTGGCAACATCGCGATCTATTTTTTGCTTACAGGTTAATCGCACATACACTGTATCGTTATGATACAGCGGCCTTAAGAACCGACATTCTTCTAACCCATAATTAGCAGCCACAGGCCCTTTATTCGGATACACAAATAATCCAGCTGCGGCTGAAATGATAAAATAACCATGGGCTGTACGTTTTTCGAAAATACTTCCATCCAATGACGTAATATCGGTATGCGCATAGAAATGGTCCCAGGTAAGATTAGCAAAATTGATAATGTCGGTATCTGTGAATGTACGTTTGTGTGTCTTTAATGACATTCCCGGCTGGATATCTTCCCAATAATATTTAAATGGATGCTGTGGTGCATCTTTATATTTTGCATTTTGCTGATATATGCCTGTAATCTCTGTTATTGTAGTTGGTGACCCTTGTATGGCAGTGCGCTGTAAATAGTGTTTTATACCACGCATACCTCCCATTTCTTCTCCGCCTCCAGCTCTTCCAGGTCCTCCATGTACTAAATATGGGAGCGGTGACCCATGACCCGTACTTTCTTTAGCATTTTCGCGATTTAATACCAAAATACGACCATGATGACTTGCGGCATTAATCACATACTCTTTGGCGATACTATCATTATAAGTTGTTATAGAGGACACTAACGAACCTTTACCCATCTGTGCCAACTCAATAGCTTCGTTCAAGTCTTTATATGGCATGATTGTACTTACCGGTCCAAATGCTTCACGTTCATGAATAATATTACTTTGAAATGGGTGATCTGCTCTTAATAGGATCGGACTTATGAATGCACCTTTTTTGGCGTCTGCTCCTATGGTTTCGATCTTATCTAAATCGCCATATACAATTTGTGCCTCTTTGGCTAAATCATTTACCGAATCTTTAACTGCTTCTACTTGTTGGCGACTTACCAGAGATCCCATCCTTACTTCCTTTAATCTTGGATCTCCAATAGTTACTTTATCTAATGCTTTTCCTAATGCTATCTGTACATCTTCAACTAAATTTTCAGGCACTATAATACGTCGTATTGCAGTACATTTCTGACCTGCTTTTACAGTCATTTCCTTTCTAACCTCTTTGATAAACAGATCAAACTCCGGTGTCCCCGGAACAGCATCTTCTCCTAAAATTGATGCATTTAATGAGTCGGCTTCCATGGTAAATGGTACCGCTTCCTGAATTATTCTTGGATGCGCTTTTAATAAACGTCCGGTTGCTGCAGACCCTGTAAAAGTGATCACATCTTGCGATTCTACCGTATCAAAAATGGTTTTTATCGTACCGTTAATAATTTGCAGTGCACCTTCGGGCAGTATTCCTGAATTTATAATCTCTCTGGCTACAGCTTCTGCCAAATACGATGATGATGGTGCCGGTAATACTACTGCTGGCATCCCTGCCATCCAGTTGACTGCACACTTTTCTAGCATCCCCCACACCGGAAAATTGAAAGCGTTAACATGTATGGCTACCCCTCTTTTTGGTACCATAATATGATGAGCCATAAATCGACCGCCCCTCGATAAATCTACAGGATCGCCCTCAACATGATAGGATTGATTTGGAAATAACTTTCTGAGTGACGCATTGGCAAACAAATTTCCGAATCCACCTTCTATATCTATCCAACTATCAATCTTAGTTGCTCCTGTTCTGTAGCTTATCTCATAAAATGCATCTTTTCTTTTAGTGAGGTACAATGCTAATTTCTTGAGCATATTGCCTCGCTCTTGAAATGTCATTTTACGGAGTTGTTCTCCACCTTTAGTTCTGCCGTAATTTAAAATTTCGGGTATGTCTAAACCTTCAATAGCGACACTTGCGAATGCTTCACCTGTGACGGCATCATAAACTGGTGTTCCTTCTTCTTTTCCTGAGGTCCATTGACCTTGAACGTAATGTTGTATTTTTTCCATAATAACTTATTATGCCATTATTCTTAAAACTCTTCCTGTAATTTTCCCTTCAATAGATTTCACATAACCATCTACTATTTTACGCATTGGCACTGGAGTATTTCCGGGAAAATAGTCTTTATACTTATCAAAAGAATCTTCTACCAAGTCTGAACACACCACATTAATGCGTTTTCCATCTTTTAGCTCTAAAGCTACTGCTTTAACAAAGCTATTAATTGCACCATTTACTAAAGCTGCACTTGTGGTCATATCTACCGGATCATCTGCTAAAATTCCTGTAGATAGTGTAATGGATCCATTAGGGTTCAAATAGTGTTTTCCTATCCTTACAGTATTGACTTGCCCCATAAGTTTACTACGTATACCTATATAAAAATCTTCTTCTGTCAGATTATCTAACTTATCCCATTTAGCATCTCCTGCAATAGCAACAATAGCATCTAATTTCCCAACAGTCTCGAACATGGTTTTTATAGATGTGGACTCTGAAAAATCTACAGCTACATCTCCAGAATTTCGCCCTGCTATTATCACATCATGTTTTTGAGACAGGCGTTCGCTTACTTTTTTACCGATGGTTCCTTGCCCTCCTATTACTAGTATTTTCATATTATACGCGTTCGATTATTGCTGCATAACCTTGTCCTACACCTACACACATCGTAATCAAGGCATATTGCTTTTGCTGTTCGTGCAATTCTAATGCTGCTGAATAGGCTATACGTGTTCCTGTAACCCCTAATGGATGTCCAATAGCTATTGATCCGCCATTAGGATTCAGTCGTGGATCATCATCAGCTAAGCCCCAGGCTCTTGTACATGCTAAAGCTTGAGCCGCAAAGGCTTCATTGAGTTCTATAATATCTATATCGTCCATAGTCAACCCTGCCTTTTCAAGGGCTTTATTTGAAGCTTGTACTGGTCCAATTCCCATGATCCTTGGTTCTACACCTACAACCGCAGAGCTTACAATACGCGCTAAAGGTTTTAGATTGTATTGCTTCACGGCATCTTCAGAAGCTATAATTGTTGCCGCTGCACCATCATTTAATCCTGATGAGTTTCCTGCTGTAACGCTTCCCCCTTCTCTCTTAAATGCTGGTCTTAATTTTCCTAATACTTCAGGTGATGTTGATGGTTTTACAAACTCATCTTTAGAAAACTGTATCGGATCTTTTTTACGCTGTGGTATTTCTACAGTTACTATTTCTTTAGCCAATCGCCCGTTATCTTGTGCTTTTGAAGCTTTCATTTGACTCCAATAGGCAAATTTATCTTGGTCTTCTCTCGAAATATTATATTTTTCGACGAGATTCTCAGCGGTTACTCCCATACCATCCGTACCATACATTTCATGCATTTTCGGATTGACAAACCGCCACCCGAAACTAGAGTCGTACATTTTTGAATCGTTCCCAAAGGCTGATGATGGTTTTGCAATGACGTATGGCCCACGGGTCATATTCTCTACACCTCCTGAAATGAACAGGTCCCCGTCTCCCGATTTAATAGCTCGATTGGCGTGTATTATGGCCGACAATCCCGAACTGCATAAACGGTTTACGGTTTCTCCAGGTACTGAATACGGTAATCCTGCCAATAATGCCGACATTCTTGCCACATTGCGATTATCTTCTCCTGCCTGATTAGCACATCCCATAATAACATCATCATAGGCTTCTTTCGGAATTCCCGGATTGCGTTTCAATATTTCAGCAATCACTATGGCGCCTAAATCATCTGTTCTTACTGCCGATAAAGTACCTTTATAATTTCCTATTGGTGTTCTTATACCATCTATTATATATGCGTCTTTCAAAATTTAAAATATTAGATGAAAAATGTAAAAGTCAAAAATTCAATACTTTATCATTTTAGATTTTTCGGTTTTATATTTACTCTTCTTTCCATTCTTTATGTGTTCTATATACCACACCTTTAAATAAGGCAACTAATTCATCACCTCGTTTGACTTCAATGATATTAAAGCCCAGTTTGTTATTTACTTTTTCTATAATTGATTCTGCTACCAAATAGTCGCCTTCTTCCAATGCTTCTATATGGTTGATACTAGTCTCAATGGACACCGCATATCTACCATGTGTATTAGCAGCAAATCCAAAAGCAGTATCTGCTAATGAATAACTGATTCCTCCATGCGCATAGTTCATACTATTGAGCATATCTTTTCTAATGGTCATTGCTACTTTACACCTTCCCAGTTCGCATTCTAGTATTTTTATACCCAGCCATTGACTATAGGCATCAAGTGAAAGCATTTTATATGGAATTTGTTCTCCTTTCATATTCTATTTATCATTACAAAGACAAAGAACTCGAAAATCTTTTGATGAGATTCCCTCACTTCGTTCGGAATGATGTTACTTAAAAAATGTTTGTCCCTCTTTATTCATTTTTCGCAATAACGGACTACATCTGTATCGGTCTTCATGGTATTCATTATATAGTTTATCTAATGTTTTTACACACCAATCTATCCCTTTCTCATCGGCCCAAGCCAATAAGCCTTTCGGATAATTTACGCCTTTGGTCATCGCATTATCTATATCTTCTGCAGAGGCTATATTTAAGAACAGAGCATCTGCTGCCTCATTAATAAGCATGACAAGTACTCTGTTGAATATTTTTTCTGCTAATTGGTGAGATTCCTTTGCTTCGCTTGGTACGACAAAATCATTTGGAACAACACGTTGTCCGCTTTCGTCGTATTCATAATACCCCTTTCCTGTTTTACGGCCTAAATAGCCTGCTTCAGATAACCGCTTTTGCGTAAAAGACGGCTTGTATCTGGGATCGAAATAAAACGCTGTAAATACGGTTTCTGTCACCGTATAATTGACATCATTTCCAATAAAGTCCATGAGTTCAAAAGGTCCCATTCTGAATCCCCCGAGTGTTTTCAAACTCCAGTCTATGGTTGCAAAATCAGCAATACCTTCCTCATAAATTCTTAAGGCTTCTCCATAAAATGGCCTGGCTACACGGTTAACAATAAATCCGGGAGTATCTTTTGCTACTGCTACTGTTTTCTTCCAATTTGAAATGACTTTTACCGAAGTATCAATCACATCTTTTGAGGTTTGTATGGCAGGTATAACCTCAACCAATTTCATTAATGGCGCCGGATTGAAAAAGTGAATACCTATACAACGTTCCGGTTGATTGAGTGACGCTGCTATTGAAGCTACAGATAAACTTGATGTATTTGAAGCTATTATACAATTGTTCGATACATATGTCTCTAATTCTGAAAATACTTTTTGTTTGACTTCCAGACTTTCAATAATAGCTTCAATAGTTAAGTCAGAATCTGACAGATCTTTTAAATGATCTACATATGTTATATTACCTTGAATTCTCAATTTTTCCTGACCGTCAATCCTTCCTTTTTCAACCAGTCGATTAAGAATCTTATTTAAATTCATTTCCGCTTTTTCTAAAGCGGCTTTATTGGTGTCGTATAGTTTCACCTGACAACCTGATGTTGCGGCTACTTGGGCTATACCACTCCCCATGGTTCCTGACCCTATGATTCCAACGTTGTGGATTTGCAATTGTTGATTTGCTTTCACTTCTATTAAACTATAGTTCTAAATTTATACTTCGGCAATCTTCTATCTTTAATTAAAATGGCAGGTTTGTTACATCAACATTCCCTCCCGATAAAATGATCCCGATATTTTTACTTTTATATTCCTCTTTATTTTTCAATAATGCAGCAAACGGAACTGCGCATGATGGCTCTACAACTATTTTCATACGTTCCCATATCAGCTTCATGGCATTTATAATTTCATCTTCTTCAACTCTAATAATCTTCTCCACATATTTTTGTATTATGGGAAAATTACGGTTTCCCAGATGGGTTCTTAATCCATCTGCTATGGTTGTAAAGTATTTGTTTGTTTCTATCTTTCCTGATAATAATGACCGGTAAGCATCATCAGCAGCCATTGGTTCGCCTCCTATCACTTTACAATGCTCAGAAAAAAACTCTGCTGCTAAGGCACTTCCTGCTATTAAACCACCACCTCCAACCGGGGTAAATATGTAATCTAAATTTGGATGGTCTTCTAAAAGCTCTATTGCTGCTGTTCCCTGACCATAAATGACTTCATCCTGATTGGATGGATGTAAAAATGATGCGCCTTTTTCTTTTCTTATTTCTTCTGCTTTAGTTGCTCTGGCCTCTGGAGTAGATTCACATTCTATAATTTCGCCTTTGTATGTTTTTACAGCATCTTTTTTGACCTGCGGGGCATTCTCAGGCATTACTATGTATGCTTTTACATTCAGTTTATTGGCAGCTAATGATACGGCTTGCGCAAAATTGCCTGAGGAATGTGTTACCACACCTTTTGAACGCGCTTCTTCTGACAAGGATAAAATGGCATTTGCCGCGCCTCTCATTTTAAAAGCACCCATTTTCTGGAAATTCTCACATTTAAAATACAGATTTACACCCGAAATTTCATTCAACAACTCTGATGTTAACACAGGTGTTCTGTGAATATACGGTTTAATCCGTTGCTGAACTTCTATGAGCATGCTTTTGTTCAATTACCTGCCTTTAAAATTTGGTTGACGTTTTTCTATAAAAGCTGCAACGCCTTCAGTATAATCTTCTGTTTGCGCTGCCTCGATCTGATACTTTGATTCCATGGCTAATTGCTGCTCCAATGTATTGGTCATGGATGCATTCAACAGTTCTTTTATCATGCCCAATGCTTTTGTAGGCATCTTTGCCAATTTCAAAGCCAATCTGTTAACTGTTTCCTGAAATTCCTCTAATGGAACAGTCTTGTATACCATCCCTATACGCTCTGCTTCTACTGCTGAAACTTTATCACCTAACATGGCCAGTGCTGATGCTTTTTGAAACCCTACTAAACGCGGTAAGAAGAATGTCCCTGCGCTATCGGGCACTAATCCAATTAAACTAAACGCTTGTATAAAGCTTACTTTTTCGTGTGCTATAACGATATCACAGGCTAAGGCTATATTAGCTCCGGCTCCTGCAGCGACACCATTAACAGCAGCTATAATTGGTTTTTTTAGAGTACGTATTCTTGTGATAATAGGATTGTAATGCTCTTCCAATATCTTTTTAAACCCAGGGTTTAGATCCGGGGATGTTACTTCTTTCAGGTCTTGTCCTGCACAAAAGGCTTTACCTTCTCCTGTTAATACAATGGCTCTAACACCTTCGTTGACTTCACATGCATCTAGAGTCTCCTGTAGGCTCAATGCCATTTCTCTATTAAAGCTATTGAAGACTTCCGGTCTGTTAAGTGTTACGTACGCCACCTGACCTTCAATACTTAATGCTATTGAATCGTTACTCATACCTGACTAAAAACTTTATTCTATTATTATTTTAAACATTTAAAATAGTCGAATGGTTCCTGACAATCATCACACTGAAATTGTGCTTTACATGCCGTTGAGCCAAACTGACTTATTAGCTTTGTGTTTTTTGAACCGCAATTGGTGCATTGTACCAATCGCTTACCTTCCAACAAAACACTTTTGTCTGCTTCTGCTTCCAATGGTGCTGCTATACCATAATCTTCCAAGGCTTTCCTGCCTTTAGAGGTAATCCAGTCTGTGGTCCATGCTGGAGCTAATACCAGTTCTATTTCAGACGTGTAGCCTGATTCCTGCAATGCTTTACTAATATCATCTCCAATAACATCCATTGCGGGACAACCACTGTAGGTCGGGGTGATTTTCACATGTACATGTTTGTCCTTAGCAACAGCATATCTTACGACTCCCATTTCCAGAATAGAAAGTACCGGTATTTCAGGATCTGAAACTTTTTCCAGTATTGGAGCTAATTTTTCGTCGATATGTACCCCATCAAGAACTGTCATTTTACCAAGTCATATTCGGGTAAGCGCGTTGCATGTACTGCATATCACTTAGTATATACCCCATATGTTCTGTATGTATACCTTCTTTTCCTCCTTTTTGAAACCATTTTGATTCCGGGACTTCTAAAGTTGCTGTTTCTAATATGGCTTTCACTTCCTGATTGTAAGCATCTTTGAGTTGAGAAACATCAACGCCTATGCCTTGACTTATCATCTTCTGGTCTGATGACGTAACGTGAAACAATTCATCCGTGTAACGCCATAAATCATTAAGTGCATTTTGTATTTTTTCTTTACTAATCGCTGTTCCATCTCCTAATCGCTTCACCCAATCTGATGAAAAACGTTTGTGATAACTTACTTCTTTGATGGCTTTACTTGCTATGGCTGAAAGATTGATATCCTTACTGTGATTTAGCTGTTCTAAAAATGCTAAATGATAGGCATCAAAAAGAAATTGCCGCATTATAGTATATGCAAAATCTGTATTGGGTTGCTCCACCAAAAGGACATTAGTATACTCTCTTTCAGATCTTAAGAATGCTATAGTATCTTCTGTTGCATTTTCACCTTTCAGCTTGGCGGCATATTGAAAATAGCTTCGTGTTTGCCCCAATAAATCCAAAGACATGTTGGTACAAGCAATATCAGTCTCCAAACTCGGTCCATGTCCGCAAAGTTCACCCATACGCTGACCTAAGATTAGTGTATTATCTGCTATTCCTAAGATGTATTTATATAAATCTTTGTTCATTACATGTGTTTTATTTCATCTGGTAATTCGTAAAATGTAGGATGCCTGTATACCTTATCCTGAGCCGGTTCAAATAATTCTCCATTATGCTCGGGGTTTGATGCTGTGATGTGCTTTGATTCCACAACCCATATACTTACACCTTCATTTCTTCTGGTATATACATCTCTGGCATTTTCCAATGCCATTTCAGCATCTGCTGCATGTAAACTTCCAAAATGACGGTGTTCTAATCCGTTTTTACTTCTTACAAATACTTCCCAAAGTGGCCAATTCTTTTTCATTTTATACCGCTTGTTTTGTTTTACGTTCTTCTTGTTTTTCAGCATATGCTACTGCTGCATCCCTTACCCATGTGCCTCGTTCCCATGCGCCTACTCTGGCGTTCATGCGCTCCTTATTGCATGGGCCATGTCCTTTTACTACCTGCCAAAATTCATCCCAGTTTATTGGTCCAAAATCATAACCTCCTTTATCTTCATTCCATTTTAGATCTTCATCTGGTATGGTTAACCCTATCAATTCTGCTTGTGGCACGGTTTGATCTACAAATTGCTGACGTAATTCATCATTGGTCTTACGTTTTAATTTCCATTTCATCGATTGTGCTGTATGAACTGATTCTGCATCTGTTGGACCAAACATCATTAGTGAAGGCCACCACCAACGGTTCAGCGCATCTTGTGCCATTGCTTTTTGTTCTGGTGTGCCATTGGCTAAGGTTACCATGATCTCATAACCCTGACGCTGATGGAAACTTTCTTCTTTACAAACGCGAATCATTGCTCTTGAATAAGGTCCATACGATGTATTACAAAGTGGCACCTGATTGATAATGGCTGCACCATCAACCAACCAACCTATGGCTCCCATATCTGCCCAGGTAATGGTTGGGTAATTAAATATGCTTGAATATTTTGCTTTTCCGGAATGTAATTGATCATATAGCTCGTCTCGGGATATGCCCAAAGTTTCACATGCGCTATATAGATACAGGCCATGACCCGCTTCGTCCTGCACTTTGGCTAATAATGCCACTTTACGACGTAAGGATGGTGCTCGGGTGATCCAATTACCTTCTGGCAACATTCCCACAATTTCAGAGTGGGCGTGCTGAGATATTTGCCTGATATGGGTTTGGCGATACTTCTCGGGCATCCAATCCTTTGGTTCTATTTTTTCATCTCTTGCTATTCGTGCCTCGAATTCTTCTTCCAAATTCTTAATTTGCTCTTCACTCATGGCTATTGATTTTATTTTCTTTTTTTATACATCGAAATCCACCACTATTTTTTCTGTAGTTGGTATGGCTTGACAACTTAACACTATATTTTTATCTAATTCATCCTGCTCTAACGCATAGTTGATTTTCATTTCCAACTGACCTTCTACCACTTTACATTTACAGGTGCTACACACGCCTCCTTTACAGGCATAAGGTAAATCTGCTCCAGCTGCAAGAGCACCATCCAAGACATTATCATACTCCTTTTCCATAATAAAATGGAACTCTTTACCTCCATCTATAATAGTAACATCTGTACCTTCTATCTGTTGCTCTAACAATGCTGCTACTCGCGTATCAACAGCTGCTGTATTACCTGAGAAAAACAATTCATAATGTATTTTTTCTTCCGCTAATCCTGCTGCCTTTAACTCGTCTCTGATGAGAAAAATCATCTCTTGAGGACCACAGATAAAGCAATGTGCAGTGTCCTCAACATCTATAAAGGTCTTGGTAAGTATTTGAAGCTTTTCCGAATCGAAACGTCCGTTTAAAAATGGAATATCTCGTTTTTCTTTGGTTAAAAAATGAAAAACCTGAAAGCGTCCAAAATAGATGTTTTTCAGATTTTCTATTTCTTCTTTAAAGATAATCGATTTCGTGGTACGGTTTAAATAGAACAACTTAAATGTTGCATCGGGCTCAGATTCTAAATGTGTTTTTATAATGGATAGCATTGGCGTAATGCCACTTCCTGCTGCAAATGCTATATAATTCTTTGAGGTTTCTGGATCTACCTCTACATAAAAATTACCCGAAGGTTCCATAATATCCATGGTATCCCCTGCCTGTAATTCATTATTTGCATACGTTGAGAAGACACCGCCAGGTATTTGTTTTATTGCTACTTTCCAGATTTTTTCTAGTGGACTGGTACATAAGGAATACGATCTACGCACATCCTCTCCATCGATTTGCTTTCTAAGTGTGAGATGCTGCCCCTGAATGAAACTAAAATTGCGATTTAAATGTTCGGGTATTTCAAAAGTCAGGACAACTGTATCCTTTGTTTCCTTGTGAACTTCTTTAATTTTTACTTCGTGGAAATCTGTCATTATTATCAATTAACACCAAACTAACACTTGTTAGTTTGATTGACAAATTTACAAAATTTCTAGGAATTAAATGTTAATTCCATTAATAAGCACCTTGTTTAGGCTTGCTGTCAATTGCTCAGGATGCAAATCCTCTTTTTTTGGGATCCAGAGGTATAATGAGCGTAATGTGGATAATACTGAAAATAATATGGTATCCGGATGTTCATTTATAATTTCTCCAGAAGCTATTCCCTGCTTTAATATATCTCTGAAATCATCTTCATAATTATGGCGCAACTCTAAATAATAATCTCGCTGTTCTTCCAAGTGCATCCAATCGTTATTCAACGATGCCATGCCATATGTGTTTTTACTTGTGATATTGATATGTAGAGCAACGATCTGTTTGAGTTTCTCTATACTATTAGCTTCAGAGACCTTTATTGTCTGCATACCATCAGTAAATGCTTCCGCTAGAGAAATGATAATATCTTTCAAAATGTCTTGTTTTGAACTGATATGATTGTATAAGCTGGCTGCTTTAATACCCATTTCAGCTGCAAGATCTCTCATAGTTACGGCACTATATCCTTTTTCTTTAAAGAGCTTAGCTGCGGTTAAAATAATTTCTTGTTTTCGGGTCTCGGGCTTCATGAGAGAGCAAAATACATTAAAATTTTTAATTCCTGTATCTCTAATTAATTGTAACTTTAGTTACTATTCCTTAAGCAAAGTCAAATTACTTTTAACAAAAAAACAAAATGGGTATTTTTAGTTTCCTTTTCAAGAATAAAGCCAATAAGATTAACGACTACTTATCTAAAAAGGCTGTTTTATTAGATGTTAGAACCTACGACGAATATAATAAAGGTCATATTGAAGGCGCTGTACATATTCCTATTCAGGAATTGAAAGGTAGAATTGAAGAGGTGGTTTCACTGCAAAAACCCGTTATTACTTACTGCGCTAGTGGTATTCGTTCTGAAAAGGCACGAAATATGCTTACTTCCAAAGGCATCGATACTTTAAACGGCGGAGGAATGAACACTGTTAAGCATGCCTTAAAGCAATAGATCGGATAAATCTTCTTCTATATTTTCAATTACTCTTTCTTTATACTTTAATGTCCATCCTAGAGAATTCGTTAAAATATAGAATTTTGAGAGTTCGCTGATCAATCGGTTTTGTGCATTAGTTTTTAGAGTTGAATTCTCTACTTTCTTTAATAACGATTGTTTTACAGTTTCCTTTATTTCGTTATAATCTTCTGCTTCAAAAGGGTTCAGGAAATCTGCCTGAATATCATAATACTCAAGGTCTGGTGAAATATTAATTTCTTGCTCTGGTATTGAGGTGATTAGTAAGGTTTTTGTAACCTCATCTATTTCATAAGTTAATGCCTTTAAATCATAAGCAATAGTCACCTTAGCATTAACTACCACTAAAGCCTTTTTATCTGCGGTTAAATAATCTCCAAAGATCGCTTTTGAATTTTCATAGTTAAAAACTTCTGTAAACTGACCTTCGGTAACTACCAGCTTACTGACATTTTTTAATTGTTGTTGTATTAATGCCGAGTTTTCCTTGAGTGTAATTCGTTCTTCATCTTGTTTATCACAATATTTATAAGTAAACAGAACAATTAAGGTAATTACGACTCCAAATATTATTTTACGCATGATACTAAATTAAACAAAAAAACATTAGTTCCTTTCTCATTATGAAAGTCCAACTAATGCTTAGATGTTTGATTAATAGCATTACAAAAATAGGCTGCAATGCATATTACACTTGTTATGTTTAGATTAAGAAATGATTACTTCTTCAGTTCTAGCTTTTCAGCAAAATAATCACAAAAATCTTTCATGGTTGCTGTCATTTTTTCATCCTGCGTAGCTTTGTAGAATGTATCACTCATGGTTACTAAAGTTTGGTGAAAAAACTGCTTCATTTCGTCCACCGGCATGTCTTTAGTCCATAAATCTATTTTAAGTGTTTCCTGAGCTTTACTATCCCATACCGATAGCATTATAGCTTTAGCTTCTTCGTTTTTGATTCCTCCGTCTTCGGCTGACCACGTCAATTGTTCCGGTACTCGATTTTCGTCGAGCTCTACATTAAGCTCTATTTTTGACTGTAAGGTTTTTGACATTATTTTTTTGGTTTAAATTTTGATTTTTTAAATATTTCTTCCGGTTCCTTTTGCAAAACAGCCATAGGATCAACATCATTATTGGCCATATAAGCTTTGACAATCTGCCATCCTATATACTGCCCTAATCTCCCGGGGGATTCGTTATCCAGTTCTAAATAAAACTTTGAAAAAGGTGCGTTTGCAATAAACCGATTAACCAACTTACTATCGGTACTATACAATAATTCTCGTTCTACAAAATAGCTCCAAATCTGACTTTCATTAGCTTCCGCCCATTTTAATTGGTCTGTAGTATACCCCATTTTAATGGCATCACTCTCAGACGGAATCATCATATCTTTGAAATAAAGCATCTTTCCAAAATAGATCATTTCATCTAAAAACGTTTTTCTTCGGCTTTGAAAAATATATGGCTTAGCATAGGCTTCTGCCACATCAGAAATGATCTGCTCCTGAATCATGTTAGCGGTGATATATCTCTGAAAATTCTGATAAAATTCATGATCTTTACCCAGATAGGTATCTAAAGCAATCAATGTAATGGTGTCTGTTACAATAATCTTATTTCTGTAATCCACATTATTGGTTACCGTTACGATTCTTGGCACTCTAAATGTTTCATCATAATATTTTAAGTGTTTAAAAAAACTAATCAATTGTTGCCTTGTGGTTTTAAAATTTTTGTGCGCCTTGTTAACCTCAGATAAAAGCTGTTGTTGAAGTGTATCTTTCATGGTATTAACCCATATCGAATCTGGTATTCGTTTAGAAAAGATAAAAGGATAAGCACGTTTTAGTTTTTGCAAATCTTTTGGGGTTGCTTCAGCAAAGGATTTGTCAAAACGTTCTACATTAAGTTCGACCGGAATTTCTGAAATCTCCTGCTCTAGTTTTGAATCGCTTTTACAAGAACCCAAAAGCAAAAACAATAATAGAAATAGCGCTGAAAGGTGCTTCACATTATGAGTCATATAATTTTTATTCCTTAAATGATTCAATTATTTTTGTTTGACAAAGGTACACTTCTTTGTTATAAAAAACCTTTATAATGCAAACAGAAAAAGTAATTGAGCATATTGTTAATTGGTTAAAAGATTATGCTATTAACGCCAGAGTTAATGGTTTTGTTGTTGGTATATCCGGAGGTATAGATTCTGCCGTTACATCAACTTTGTGTGCAAAGACCGGATTGGATGTTTTATGCATTGAAATGCCTATTCATCAAGCACCAAGTCATGTATCCAGAGCTCAAGAACACATCTCACAACTGAAAGAACGCTTTTCTAATGTGAGTGACGCCCGCGTAAACTTAACTCCTGTTTTTGAAGAGTTTAAAACTGAGGTAAGTCTTAATGGTCAACAGGTCACCGTTGATATGGCCTTAGCCAATACCAGGGCTCGTTTGCGTATGACCACCTTGTATTATCATGCCGGATTACTAGGCCTATTAGTTGCAGGTACTGGTAATAAAGTGGAAGATTTTGGAGTTGGTTTTTATACCAAATATGGAGATGGCGGTGTAGATCTTAGTCCAATTGCCGATTTGCTAAAATCTGAAGTATATGCTATTGGAGCACTTTTAGAAGTGCCCCATTCTATCATGGAAGCTGCACCCAGTGACGGATTGTTTGGTGATGCCAGAAGCGATGAAGATCAAATTGGCGCTTCTTATCCTGAATTAGAATGGGCTATGAAGATGAAAGATGAAGGTAAAACAGCTACAGACTTCAATGGTCGTCAAAAAGATGTTTTCGAGATATTTACACGTTTCAATACCTCAAATAAACACAAAATGGTGCCCATCCCAATATGTGAAATCCCAGAGGATTTGAAATAATTCTTTCTTTTTTAGACCAAAAAGAAAGAAAAAGCTTAATTTTTTCATTATTTTTGTTAGACAACCTTATTCCCTCATTTACCCTCAGCTTAATTTTTACCCTAACAATATTAACACAATAAAGCTAACCATGGTACAAATTTTAATAGTTGATAGCCATCCCATTGTAAGAAAAGGGCTAGAAGAACTTCTAGACAACGTTCCTGAATTTAAAATTGTAGGCAGCCTAAGAAGTGGTATTGAAATCTTTGAATTTTTAAGAAAAAATAATGTAGACATTATTATTTCTGAAGTGGATTTACCCGAGCTTAATGGTATTACCGCTCTTAGAGCCATTAAAAAAGAAAATAAATCTATAAATGTATTAATGTTCAGTCACCAGCCTGAAGAGATCTATGCTATTAGCACACTTAAAGTTGGGGCATCTGGCTATTTAAACAAATCTGCCGATACTGAAACCATTATTGAAGCAGTAAAAACCATTAGTAATGGTGGTGTTTATTTAAGTCAAAAAATGGACAAACATCTTAGGTTTGAAGATACTCGAAGAAGTCGCACCAGACTTTTTAAACGTTTATCCACAAGAGAAGTAGAGGTTTTGAAATTATTATCCATTGGCAAGAAAAACAAAGAAATTGCTGCGGAATTAGAAATTAATGAAAAGACCGTAAGCACCTATAAAGCGCGTTTATTTAAAAAACTGAATGTTAATAACGTCATCGACCTTATAGATCAGGCGGGGCATCATGATTTGGTGTAATTAACCTCCGACAACTTTACCTAATTTTCTGGAAAGTAGCATTTTTAAACCCAGATAATCTTTTACATCTTCAATAATTGATTTTGTATCTATTGAAGGCTCTAAGGTTTTGGTCTTGTATTCTGCTACTTTCTGGTCTATTAAAAAACATCGCAAGCTTAAAATAGTTTGGTTTACCAACTGAGCTATAGACTGTTGTTTCCCTTTGGTAATGATATTTTTACGCTCCCAATCGTGTAAATTGTACTTTTCTTCTTCCATAAGAATACTAGTAACTAAGGCTGCTGACTCCTGATCCAACTGATTGATAAAATCTCTGGTCGAAAACGTTTCCTCTTGATTTAACTTATCAATAACTGAATAATAAAGGGTTTTAAAGGCTTCATTAGAAAATTGCATTTCATCTTCCTGAAGGTCTAAATAAATCTTTTCAAATACTTTAGCCTGATGTATTACCGGTTCTAATACCAGATCGCCCGATACTTCATCGGCTTTGAGTACCAAGTCTTCAAAATCTTCTGTACTATTACCATATAACAAAAGAATCTCAATTATTTTTCGTTCTAATTCGTATTGTACATCAATACGTTCTACCTGCTGCTTTTCTTGCTTTACAACCTGAAATGCTTTTTGTTCTTCCTGCTTATACTTCTTGTTAACTTCCTGAAACGCTTTCTTATTGATTTGTGCCAAAGTACTAAAAAGTACTTCTTCACTGATATCCATAATACGTGCACATTCCTGAATGTAAACTTCTCTCTTGATTTGATCAGGGATTTTTGAAATACTATTCACTATATCCCTAATAGTTTCCGCCTTCTTTATGGGATCGTTTTTGGATGCCGCTACTAATAACGATGCCTTAAACTGAATAAAATCCTGAGCATTATCATTGAGATATTGTGAAAGTTCCTCTAAAGTATTACTCTTAGCAAAGCTATCTGGATCTTCTCCGTCCGGAAACGTACATACTTTGACATTCATGCCTTGTTCCAAGATAAGATCAATCCCACGTATCGATGCTCTTATACCAGCAGCATCACCATCAAACAATACCGTAATATTCTTGGTCAGCCTATTAATCAAACGGATTTGTTCTGCAGTGAGTGCTGTTCCGGATGAGGACACTACATTTTTAATACCTGTTTGATGAAACTGTATAACATCTGTGTAACCTTCCACCAAATAACAGTTATCTTCTTTTGCTATGCTCTGTTTTGCAAAATACAAACCATAGAGTACTTTGCTTTTATGGTAAATATCACTCTCAGGAGAATTTAAATACTTTGCCGCTTTTTTATCATTCGTTAGTATTCTTCCTCCAAAACCCAAAACACGTCCACTCATACTATGAATAGGAAATATCACCCTTCCTTTAAAACGATCAAAGCGCTTTTCTTCTTTTACAATAGTAAGCCCTGTTTCTTCTAGGTATTCTATTTTATAGCCTTGCTTTAGTGCCTCATCAGTAAAGGCCTGCCATTCATCCAAGGCATATCCCAATTGAAATCTTTTGATGATATCTCCTGTAAAACCGCGTTCTTTGAAATAACTCAATCCTATGGCCTGACCTTGATCTGTTTTGTGAAGTATGTTTTGAAAATATGTATTGGCATATTCACTAACCAAATACAAACTTTCCCGAGCATCTGCTTGCGCTTTTTCTTCATCTGTGCGCTCAGTTTCTTCGATCTCAATATTATACTTCTTGGCTAAGTATCGTATGGCTTCCGGATAAGTAAAATGTTCGTGCTCCATCAAAAATGTCACCGCATTCCCTCCCTTACCACTACTAAAATCTTTCCATATTTGCTTTACCGGAGAAACCATAAAACTCGGCGTACGCTCATCACTGAAAGGGCTCAGTCCTTTGAAGTTGCTTCCTGCTTTTTTGAGTTGCACAAAATCTCCTATGACTTCCTCAACTCGGGCAGTTTCAAAAACTTGTGCTATGGTATTTTGTGATATCAAATGGTGTTTATAATATTTATAAAAATATAGCTTGTAAATTTAAAACAAACTATCTGTTTTATGAACTATTCCTTTCAGGTAATTGAATTTTGTGTCTAACTCATGTAAAAGCATTAATGTCAAATATGACATTTTTAGCGATGATGTAAGATGCTATTTCTATAATGCTGTGCAACAATACAAAATTATAACCGTCTTTATAAAAAATCACAGTCATGCATCGATTTTCACGCCACATTTTATTGCTCTTAATACTATTACAATCGTGTAAGACCGATCCAAATGATAGCAAATATGTTATTGATGGCTATATAGAGAATGCACCTAGAACCTTACAAATATACCTTATGAATGATCATACGGGTATTTATGAAGATTCCACATCAACTCACAATGGTCATTTTAATTTTGAAGGTACTACAACATATCCACAAAGGTATTCTGTAATTTATCAATCTGACACAAAAAAAGAGTCTCATTTTTTATGGGTTGAAAACACATCTATTACAATCGACGGCATCTGGAATCATCTTGATAAAGCAGTCATTGAAGGCGGACACGAACAAAAACTTTTTAGTGCTCTGGAAGCAGAAGGCGCCTTTTTTTATCCGGAATATCAGAGACTAATCGAAGAGGAAAAGCAAGATTCCATTGAACCTTTAATTCATAAGTTATCTCAAACAAACTTAAACTTCTGTATTAAAAATGCCAATAGCTACATGGCTGTTGAGATGCTTTACAGAATTAGGAATAGCATTCATAAAGATACTCTTGAGGCCGTCTTAAAAACAATGAATAATGAGGTTTTAAATAGCAATTATGGAAAAAGCCTTAAACTCCATTATCAAAGTCCAGAATTAAAAGTTGGCGTTCCTTACAAGGATTTTTCAGCCAAAACTCTTAGCGGAAAGACCATCAGTATTTCAGAATTAACTAAGAAGGGGAAACCCATACTTCTCATATTTGGTGGGCTTGGCTGTATGCAAAAGCACGGACGAGCATTTCTAAAAAGCTTTAATGAAAACTATCATGATCAGGTTGAGATTCTAGCCTTTGTATTTGCGAGAAACAAAGATGAATGGATACAAGATTCTAACTATTCTCTAAATATTTCACTCTTATCTGATATGAAAGGCGACCATAGTCCGATTAAGATCAATTATGGCGTTCAAATCACACCAACAGTTTTCATAATTGATCAGAATGGTATTATCGCCTGGAAATCCGAAGGTTATGGCCCATCTGTCAACGATGCTGTTATTTCACTACTTAAAGAACAAAACTAATATTGACTCGCTTTGCCAGTTCATCCTTTTTAAAGCCAGATATAGCTTTTAAAAAAGTTGCATTTGTCATTTACATTGTCATGATTTATTTTTCATTGAATAGCTGTTACTCTTTATATTTACAATGCTCAAATTTGTTTAGTCAATAGCACAATTCTAAAACGCAATGAAAGCACAGGTCGCTTCTTATTTCAATCGTTACGTTGATTTTAGTACTACTGAAATTGATGAGATCTATGCCAAATTGCATTCAAAAACATTTCAAAAAAAAGAATTCTTACTCAACGAAGGCGATATTTGCAGGCATAGTTTCTTTATTTTAAATGGTGTTATACGTACTTTTTACATTGATGAAAAAGGCCATGAAAAAATCACACAATTTGCCATAGATAATTGGTGGTTTACCAGTATAGAAAGCTTTATTAAGCAAACGCCTTCTTATCTATATATACAAGCAGTTGAAACTACTTCCGTTTTATATTTATCCAAAAATGATTTAGAATTGCTATACACTACCATTCCGAAATTAGAGAGGGCGTTCAGAATCATTACTGAACACATGCTAATTGCCAGCCACCGTAAGCAAAATATTTATCTAAAAACGAAGAGTAAAGAACGTTATTATGATTTTATCAGGCAGTTTCCTGATTTTGCTCAGCGTGTGCCTCAATATATGATTGCATCTTATCTTGAAATCACACCTGAATACCTAAGTGAATTGAGAAAGTCTCCAGACTAAATTTTTCTTAAGACATCTTAATTTTTAGCTCAATAGACTAAAATACATTTGTTCTATAATTTAAATCTTAATACTTATGGAACGTATATCCTATATCGATGTCCCGGATGACATTTTTAAAAATCTAAGAGCTATTGAAGACACACTCTCAGCGTCTTCTTTGGACAAAAAACTATTGACCATGATAAAATTGAGAACATCTCAAAAAAACGGATGTGCTTACTGTGTGGACATGCATCATAAAGAACTAAAACATTTGGGAGAAACAGATTTAAGAATGTCTTCGCTTTGTGTTTGGGAAGACACACCTTATTTTACAAAGAAAGAAAGAGCCGTACTTTATTTTACTGATGCCCTTACTAAGCTTAGCCATAGCCCGATTTCCGAAAAGACGTATAATCGTCTACTTGATTTTTTCTCCAAACAAGATATCTGCTATCTCACTTTAGCAGTAGCTCAAAGTAATACCTGGAACCGATTAATGAAAACTTTTGGATTTATTCCCGGGAATTATGAAGTAAAATAGCACACCATACAGGACATAATCATTTTTAATTTGCAAAATACGTAGCTAACTACGTATTTTTTAATATATTTACGTAGTCAACTACATTTATGAAAAATGATTTTATTAAAGATCTCGATTATTTGGGATTTGCATCAAGGTTAAAACGTCTTAGTGACAACCTATTAAGAGAAGGGAAACAGCTATATCAGGAACTTAATATAGAAATGGAATCTAATTGGTATCTCATTTTTAAACTGATAGAAAGTGAAGGGTCTATGGGTGTTACTGAAATAGCAGAACATCTTCAGTTCTCACATCCATCAGTAATTGCTATTACCAATAAAATGGAACAAGCTGGCTACATTATTTCATCACGGAGTGAAAGAGATAGTAGAAAGCGGCTTCTCACCTTAAGCCCTCAAGCAAAAAAGCGTTTGCCTGAATTTGAGATAATATGGGAGGCAGCTACTCAAGGTATTTCTGAAGCTCTTGACGGTTTGAATGGTTTAGATTTCATTGATCAATTAGAAAAACGTTTATATCAAAAAGGGTTTAAGGACAGAGCTATTACTGCATTATCAAAACATAAAATGTCTAACAATAATTGATTGAATTATGAGATTTTCACACGCTATTTTCATTTTTTCAGCCTCAATTTTAAGTATCACTACCCTTTATAGTCAATCGGATGATGAGGTTTTGCAAAAGATCAAGTCCTTATCCACGGATACTCTAGGGGTGATGCATACCACGAGTATATTATCTGATGTTTATGGTCCCAGACTTATGGGCACACCCAATTACTATAATGCTGCATTGTGGATCAAACAACAATTAGAAAATTGGCAAATGGATAATATTATCTTACAATCTTTTGATAATAATCATAGAGGTTGGGCAGTAGAGAATTTCTCTGTTGAAATGACTTCTCCAACTTCCTTTCCTATTCATGCTTTTCCTCTGGCCTTCACTAATTCTACCAATGGGCATCAAACTGGAGAGATCGTTTTTATTGAACATTTTGAAGATGTATACGACATGGATGATACTGATCTTAATCAAAAGGTCATACTTCTAAAAGGTTATTACTCTCCAGTATCAAACTATTTTCGTCCCATGTCTTATCGCTTATCTGATGAAACCTTAACTTCTGCCATAGCAAATCCCGACCCCAATGATGTCATTATCGGCTATCATAGCAGGAGGTCTACTTCTGCCATTTTTGAAATTCGGAAGAAAATCAAATTAGAACGTCGACAATTTTTAAAGTTTTGTAAAGCAAAAGGGGTTATTGCTCTTATTGAGCCCAGCGATTACCCATATGGTATTTTACATGCCGATGGTAACCGAACCATACCCTCATTTAATCATATCAATGATATTGATCCTATTGCTTCATTTGTAATCAGTAATGAGCACTTTGGAAGACTGACAAGACTTAAAGCGCTAGGCTATTCGCCAAAACTTAAAGTAAATCTGAAGTCTAAATTCTATACTGAACCAAAGTTCAATGTTAATGTCATAGCAGAGATTAAAGGGACTGACCCTATGCTTAAAGATGAAGTTGTGATTATTGGCGCACATTTAGATAGTTGGCATGCAGGTACTGGTGCTGTTGATAATGCTTCTAATTGTGCTGTTATGATGGAGGTTATGCGGATACTTAAAACCATAGGTGTAAAACCCCGAAGGACCATTCGTCTTATTTTATGGGGTGGTGAAGAACAGGTTTTTGCGGGCTCTTTATTCTATATCAACCAATCTGTCGGTCATTTAATGTCTGCGACTCCAAAAAAAGAGCATACAAAAATTTCAGCTTATTTGAATCTGGATAATGGTGCCGGCAGAATCAGAGGCATCTATTTAATGGGCAACACACATGTACGACCTTACTTTTCTGAGTTCTTACAACCTTTTAATGGTGATAACACTTTGACTTTGCAGAATGCCAACCAAACTGATCATGAACTTTTTGACTATCATAATGTTCCAGCATTTCAATTTATTCAAGATCCTTTAGATTACATTAATGCCATACATCATACAAACCTTGATCTTTTTGAATACATTCCAAAAACTGATCAAATACATAATGTTGAGTTGGTAGCTTACCTCACATACAGAATTGCGCAGGAAGATACTTTACTTCCCAGAAAACAATACAACTCTCCTATTCCAAGCAGAACAGGAAATGTAACATTATCTATAGATGGTTATCAGGATGCAACACAGATTTACCTTACCGGCGATTTCAACAACTGGAACATGTTTGGTTTACCTCTGTATAGAACCGATAGTGGCTGGGAAGTTAAAATAGACCTGCCTCCAGGAAAATATTATTATAAATATATTATTGATGGTTATTGGTCGGCAGACCCCAAAACTCATAAAAATGACCTTGTTAAAGATGGTAATGGTCATGCTGGCCTAACTGTATTACGTGTTGATTAAAAAAAGCCTTGATTAGATCTAATCAAGGCTTTTCCACTCAAAAATTGATGGCACTAATCCATATCAAAACGTAGTCCCACAGAAATATTATTTTGTTTAATCTCCTGATCTTTAAAAATGGGGTTAAGATCATACTTCACATATAATGCTGTTCCTCCAAATGCAATATAACCACTCAATCCATACACAAAATCAGAGGTATTGAACCCGCTTTTATTTTTATCTTTTACATCTCTCCCATCTTCTTCATACTTGAGTTTTTGTAACGTTCCTATATTAAATCCTACATAGCCTCCCAAACCAACTTTTATACGTTTGTATGTTGAATATCTAAAATAATTGTCATGTTCGATCTTTCTTGAAGGTCCAAACTCTATATGTGCCGGAAATACCAGATTAGTCATTCTAAACTTTGCCTTATCTAGATTTAATGGAAATTCCTGAAGGGCAACCTCACTACCATTACGCACAAAATATTGATTGTTCTTAATATTTAACTTATTCCATTGTAAAGAGACACCATACTTCACTCTCCAGAAATTAGTATTATCAAATATTCTGGTTTTCCAGGCCCATCCTAACTCAACGAAACCAGATCCTCCTATCTTATATGGTGAGTCATCTAAGCTTTGCCCTTCAATAATCGCATTATTAAATCCTATAGCAAATACGAGGTCACTGGTGGTACGTCTATCATACTTTCTCTTTTTCTTCTTAAGATTAAATCCTATTGACAGATTTCCCGGATCTATTTCAAAATAGGAACCATCTTCTGAAGCTCTCCTTTCATCATAGCCAGTTTCGTTACGTTTAAGTAAAGCTATCTTATTGTCTATTATAGCCAATCGGTTTTCGATGTTCAAAGCTCTTTTTTTAGCAGCTTCTTTCTTTAAGTTATTGGCTTCTTCTGCAGTAATTTCACCTTCATCCTGACGTTTGTTAATCGCTTCTACTTCTGCTTTTAGTAGTTCCTTTTCCTCTTCTTCAACTTTTAACTTAAGCGCTTTAAGTTTTTTGATACCGTCTTTCCTTTTCTGTGTTTCAAACTTATTAGAATTTTCCTTGGTTTCTGTACTGTCTTTCGACTTTTCCTGTGCATCTATATGCGTTAAAACAAAGCATAGGAGTATTGGTACTAAGTATTTAGTAATTGTATTCATAACTGTTCGTTTTGTGATGTTTGTATTTAGTTGTTGCGTTCGGCTACCGAAGTTTTGACTTTATTATAGCCATTCTTGAGTGCTTCATAAACTTTACTTCTGAAGGACTGTCCCAAATCTTCTTCAACGTCTTGAAGCAGCGCGTCCGCATCTACGACATTGGTTTTTTCCTTAGCTAAACGTTCATTAAACAATTCTTTATTGGCTATTTTTAGTAGCGAATCTATTTGACGGTCAGTAACCGTATTATTGTTCTGCGATTTAATTTTATTGATTTCCTCCACCACTGCATCTACTCTAATATCTTCTATAGCACTTTCTGTCATAACTGATTTGACGCTATTTTCAACTTGATCTACATTCTTCTCTTGTTGCGCTTCATTAATTGAAGCTACTGCAGTGTTATTCAGAATATTTTGTTTTGATACACTCTTGGTTTTTGAATCTTCTTTTACTGTCTTTTGGTTTTTTGCTGGCACTTTAGACGTTTCTTCCATGCTGTCTTGTCTTTCAACTTCAGCAATTTTTTCGCTTCCTTCCTCTTGTGTTACTAACGATTTGGTATTCGTATTCTCTTCTAGTGGTTTTACGTCTACTTCTTCGTTAACAATTTCCGGCAATTCCATAGAACCAGAAGGATCGTTATTGATATATAATAATGATATGAAAACTATTGCTGCCACACTTGCTGCAATACCAAACCACCAAAATACAGGTTTCTTACTCTTTTGCTGTTCTTTATCTAAACGGCCAGCTAAATCTGACCAGGACTTTGGAGACGGTGTCAGCACACGTTGCTCGAGTTTATCCTTTATATTTTCTTCAAACTTAATTGGTGCCATAACTGGTGTTATTTAATGTCTTTATTTTTTGTTGTAACAATTGTCTAGCTTTGAACAATTGTGATTTTGATGTACCTTCCGAAATCCCTAAAAGATCAGCAATTTCATAATGTTTATAGCCTTCAATAGCATACATAACAAATACCATCTTATAACCTTCCGGCAAACTATCTATCAGCTGCTGTATCTCAGCAACTTCAATATTGCTATTGATATTATTGGTGGTATCATTTTTATAATCTATTATCTCTTCAGCCGGAAATTCAATATGTTTTTGTTGTCTTAAAAAGGAAATGGCTTCTCTTACCATAATTCGACGTATCCAACCTTCAAAACTTCCTTCGCCTTTATAACTCTTTAAACGAGTGAACACTTTAAAAAACCCATTTAGCATTACTTCTTCAGCCTGATGGACATCTTTAATATAATACCGACATACACTTAGCATTTTTGGTGCATATAACTCATACAATACATGCTGCGCTTCTCGGTTTTGCTTAATCGCTTTTTGTATAAGTTTACTTTCGTTATTATGAAGTTGTATGACTTTCACTGTGGTTTAAATAGCTTTATTTGCTCTTCTATTTATAAAGACGCAATTAATATGAAAATGGTTGTCTGAAGTTTTTAAAAAAACTTTTTTTAACCAAAAAACACTGACATACAGACAATTACATATCAATAAAATTACTTTTTTCTTTCTATTACATAATTAACCATCAATACCAAAGAAGCTTTAAATTCTGATTCGGGGTATGCATTAAGTATATCTATGGCTTCTTCCTGAAACTTTTTCATTTTCTGTACCGCATAATCTAAACCTCCTTCAGACTTCACGAATGCTATGACTTCTTTAACTCGTTTTTTATCCTTATTATGATTCTTTATGGAGTTAATCAACCAATTCTTTTCTTTTTTGCTACAATTATTTAATACATAAATCAGTGGCAAAGTCATTTTTTGCTCTTTGATATCTATTCCTGTTGGTTTTCCTATACGTTCCTCTCCATAATCAAAAAGGTCGTCTTTAATTTGAAAAGCCATTCCAATTAACTCTCCAAATTTTCGCATTTGGTCTACCTCATCTGAATTTGGTTTTACTGAAGCAGCTCCCAAACTACAGCATGCTGCTATCAAGGTTGCCGTTTTCTGCCTAATAATCTCATAATACACGGCTTCTGTTATGTCTAATTTTCTAGCTTTTTCGATCTGAAGTAATTCGCCTTCGCTCATTTCGCGAACGGCTACAGAAATAATCTTCAGAAGGTCAAAGTCGTTATTGTCTATAGATAATAACAGTCCTTTAGACAACAGGTAATCGCCTACCAAAACAGCTATTTTGTTTTTCCAAAGCGCATTGATCGAAAAGAACCCTCTACGCCGGTTGCTATCATCTACAACATCATCATGAACTAAAGTGGCTGTATGAATTAGCTCAATCACTGAGGCTCCCCTATATGTCCGGTCACTCACACGGCCGTTATTGAGCATTTTTGCAACCAGAAATACAAACATAGGACGCATTTGTTTTCCTTTTCTATTCACAATGTAATGCGTAATTCTGTTTAGTAATGCGACCTTACTGGACATTGACAATTGGAACTTTTGTTCAAAGAGTTCCATCTCATAAGCAATAGGCTGCTTTATTTGTTCTGTAATTTTCACAATATATTTTAAAAGCATTGCAAAATTAATAATAAACTGGCTTTTAAATCCTTTAATCCTAAATATTAGTGCTTTAACACTTTTCCAACCTTTTTTTCCTTATCTTAATTGAGATTAATCTATTAAAAATCAATCGTTATGAAAAAAATTACCTTGTTATTATTTACAATTATTTCTTTTTATTGGGCAAATGCTCAAGACACCTGCGCAACAGCTCTTGCCGTTACCGCGGGTACAACTACTGTAGCAGTTGTTGATGGCACCGAAGTCCCTGTTCCGGAATGTGCACCTAATGCTGAAGACCCCGATATGAGAACTGCTGGCGAGTGGTTTTCGTTTACTGCTACCGAAGACGCAGCAATTACTGTTACTACTGATCTTCCTGCTAATCTTGGAAGAGATACTAGGGTTCATGTATACTCTGGTACATGTGGTGCACTTACCTGCGTTGCTGGTGCTGATGACGTCAGTGCTTCTGTTTTCTTATCTACAGTATCTTTCGGGGCGCTTTCGGGAGAAACCTACTATTTTGCTTTTGACGATCGTTGGGAGAACAATGGTTTTGATTTTGAGCTTACCGTAGCCCCTGTAACATGTCAAGATGGCTCTCTACCCTTCACTGATGACTTCACTGACCCAAACACATTATTGGTGTGCTGGGGAACCATAGATAGTGATGGTGATGGACTAGGTTGGGGTGTTGTCGATTATGATCTAGACAATAATATGATGCCTGATGGTGATCCTACTTTGGTCTCTTCTTCTTGGACAGCAGCTACGAATGCACTAACGCCAGATAACTGGGTTATTTCTACGGCTTTGGATTTAACACCATACAGTGCTGGAGATGTTATAGAATTAACCTGGGATGCCAGAGGTATCGATGCAGACTTTGCTGATGAAAATTATACAGCATACGCAGCAAGTGGAGATCAAACTACTGATTTTTTAGCTAGCGGCATTAATTTTAATGAAGTTGTAGGACAAAATGGTGGAGCTGGTGTATTTGTTAGTAGAACTTTGGACATTAGTAGCCTTGCCGGACAAATGGCGTATGTAGCGTTTAGACATCATGGGGTTACTGATCAGTTTGCTTTGAATATTGACAACATTCAAGTTAATGTTACGCTCAGTGTCGATGAATTTGAATCCAATACATTATCCCATTATTATGATAAAGCTACTAAAATGTTGAACATAGAATCCTCAAATTCTCCTATGGAAAATATTGAGATCTACAACATCCTTGGTCAAAATGTAAATACCAAAACACTATCTAAATCTTCAGAAACTATCAATGTTTCGCCCTTAAGAGATGGTGTTTACATTGCTAAAGTTTCAAGTGGTATCAATTCTAAGACCTTTAAGTTTGTTAAGAATTAGATTTTGGTTCTTTAGAAATAATAAAAAGAGTAGCAAATTGCTGCTCTTTTTTATTAATAGCACTATCCATTTCTCATAAATTGGTTTACAATCTATTATCAATTACAATTCTACTGTTGTAATCAATATCTTCTTAGGAAACATCACTAAAACCCTACATCTATATTGTTTCAATATATTATTAAGATCATCAACCCTTAAGATATTCTAAAAAAGAGAATACAACATTAACACCTTTGTAGTCTTTTTTTACCTATATTTAGGGCGAATTAATCAAAAAATCCATTTTTTATGAAAAAAATTACTTTGCTATTTATGGCACTTATAGTGTCGAATGTTGCACTAGCCCAGTATTTTACTGAAGATTTTGAGGGCGGTGTATTTCCTCCTGCGGGCTGGACACTAAATCAAGTTAATACTAACGAAACATGGGAAGCTACTCCAGACTTAGGTGTTGGTGGTACAGCTGGCGCTACTATAGCATACGATGCATTGTTAGGCAATCAAGATGAATCTCTTGTTACTCCTATGATAGATCTTACCGGCGCCACAAATCCAAGGGTGATTTTTAACATAAACATGAGTTACTTCTGGTCTGTAAACCCAAATGACAATTATGACATTACTGTTTCTGTAATTGAGGGTCTTAATACTACTCAAATTTGGACAGAGACTGACAATGCAGAATTTGACAGCAATGATGATAATTTTGTGTATTTTGAAATAGAATTGGATCTATCTGCTTATGCTGGTGATATGATACAATTAGAGTTCAATTATACTGGCCAAGATGGTGCAGGAGCAACACTAGATGATATTACTGTTGATGAAGCGCCTAGTTGTAGTACTCCTGGTGGATTTACTGCAGGAGACATTACAGCCACTACTTTTGAATTCAGCTGGACAGATCCAAATACAGGTACTCCAACTTGGGAAATAGAATGGGGAGCTGAAGGTTTCACTCAAGGTTCAGGAACTCCTGTAACTAACCTTACTACTACCACTTATACTTTTCCCGGATTAACCGCAGATACGCCTTATGAGTTTTATATAAGAACTAACTGTGGCGGTGGAAATGGAGATAGTGAATGGGTTGGCCCTGTTGCTTTCTTATCTGGCTTTGATTGTACTGCAGGTTATGCTTTACCATTTTCAGATAATTTTGCAAATGGAAATGCTTATGCATCTTGTTACAGTGTAGAAGATGGAAATACAGATAATACCACTTGGGTAAGAAACACAGGGAATGATTTTAATGGCGATACCGTTAACGATCCTGTTGCTGTAATTTTCCCTCAAGCAGCTAATGTTGCTAAAGATGACTGGTTATTCTTACCGGTTATTAATGGAACAGCCAACGCTACATACACTTTTACCGTACTTTATAATGCATTTAATAATCCAGCACCAAGTGCTAACGAATCGTTTGAATTGGTCGTTTTAGATAGCCCTTCATCGGCAGCAACCTCTCAAACTGTTTTAGGAACTTTTGACAATATTACGCAAAATGGAGCGGGATTAACTGATCTTGTCCCTAACGCTTACACGGATAACGTGGAATATACTCCAACTAGTGATGGCGATTTCTATTTAGCTATACATGCAACATCAGCAGCAGCAAATAGTGGTATTTTATTAGTTTTCAATGTAAGTGTTGACGAAGTGTTGAGCGTAAGTGAATTTGAATCTAATACGTTTACACACAGTTACAATAAAGCTACAAAAGAGTTAAAAATGAACTCTTCTAATTTACCATTAGAAAACATTGAAATTTATAATATCCTTGGGCAAAATGTCAATACCAAAGGCTTATCTAAAGTTTCAGAAACTGTCAATATAGCGTCTTTAAATGACGGTGTTTATATTGCCAAAGTTTCAATTGGTGGCAACTCAAAAACATTCAAGTTTGTCAAAAATTAACTTTTGATTCTCTTAAATAAAAAAAGAGCAACATGATGTTGCTCTTTTTTTATTTATATTAAAATCATTATTGTTTATTAGCGAGTTGCCCACAAGCCGCATCAATATCTTTACCCCTCGAGCGCCTTACAGTAACGGTAATATGATTGGCTTCTAATCGTTTAATATACTTGTCTATGACTTCACTCCCTGCCTGCTGGAACTCCCCTTCGTCTATAGGATTATATTCTATTAAATTGACTTTGCTTGGTGCAAATTTGCAAAATTGTATTAAGGCTTCAATATCTTCATCTCTATCATTTATGCCATCCCAAACGACATACTCATAAGTTACTCGACGTTTCGTTTTCGCATACCAATACTCTAAGGCCGCCCTGAGGTCTTTCAACGGAAACGTAGCATTAAAAGGCATAATGGATGTTCTTACCTCATCTATTGCAGAATGTAAGGATACCGCTAAATTAAACTTCACATTATCATCTGCCATTTTTCGTATCATTTTTGGTACTCCTGATGTCGAAACTGTTATACGCTTAGGAGACATGCCCAAGCCTTCGGGAGACGTAATCTTATCTATAGCCTTCAAGACGTTATTATAGTTCATCAGGGGTTCTCCCATACCCATAAACACAATATTACTTAAAGGCCTATTATGATACAGTTGACTTTCGTTATCAATAACAACCACCTGATCATATATCTCATCGGGATTTAAATTACGCATACGTTTCAATCTGGCAGTAGCACAAAATCTACAATCTAAACTACAACCTACCTGAGAGGATACGCATGCTGTTGTTCTCGTGTCTGTAGGAATTAACACGGATTCCACCACCAAATCATCGTGTAATCTTACTGCGTTTTTTATAGTCCCGTCGGCGCTTCGCTGCATCTGATCTACCTTGATATGGTTGATCACGAAATGCGTTTCAAGCATACTTCGAGTTTGTAATGAGATATTAGTCATATCTTCAAAACTATGTGCTGATTTCTGCCATAGCCATTCATAGACTTGATTCCCTCGAAATGCCTTATCACCTTTTTCTACAAAAAATGTCCGCAATTGCTCTTTAGTCAAAGCCCTTATATCTCTTTTCTTATCACTCACGACCACAAAATTACTTAATTGTCTCCCCCATTCAAAAACAAAAGCCTCACTATCTTGAGGCTTTTGTTTCATATGATACATTTACTATACGCTTATATAATTAACATCGCATCGCCATAGGAGTAGAATTTATACTTTTCTTTAACCGCTTCTTCATAGGCCTCTTTAATAAAATCATGACCTGTGAACGCTGATACCATCATTAACAAGGTTGACTTTGGTGTATGAAAATTAGTGATCATACTATTTGCTATACTAAAATCGTATGGTGGAAAGATGAATTTATTAGTCCATCCTGCAAACTCATTCAATGTCCCATTAGATGACACTGAACTTTCTATAGCACGCATCGATGTTGTTCCGACAGCACAAACGCGTTTCTTATTTTTAATACCGTTGTTAACTACATTTGCAGCTCTTTCTGAAATGATAATTTCTTCACTATCCATTTTGTGTTTGGACAGATCTTCTACTTCAACAGGGTTAAATGTTCCAAGTCCCACATGCAAAGTAATCTCTGCCATATCTACACCTTTAATTTCCAAACGCTTCAAAAGATGTTTAGAGAAGTGTAATCCTGCTGTTGGCGCTGCTACTGCGCCTTCATTTTTCGCAAAAATGGTTTGATAACGTTCTTCATCTTCTGGCTCAACACCTCTTTTTATATACTTTGGTAATGGCGTCTCTCCCAATTCGTTTAATTTTCTTCTAAAATCCGAGTAAGACCCGTCGTATAAAAACCTTAATGTCCTACCTCTTGATGTGGTATTATCAATGACTTCAGCAACTAAAGTTTCATCATCTCCAAAATATAACTTATTTCCTATTCTGATTTTACGTGCCGGATCTACAAGCACATCCCATAATCTCTGATCCTGATTTAATTCTCTTAGAAGAAATACTTCTATACGTGCTCCTGTTTTTTCTTTATTTCCATAAAGTCGTGCAGGAAACACCTTAGTATTATTCAAAATCATGACATCGCCCTCATCAAAGTAATCAATAATGTCTTTGAAGTACTTGTGTTCAATCGTTTGATTTTCTCTATTAAGCACCATTAATCTTGCCTCATCTCTATGATCTGCTGGATATTCGGCCAATAATTCTTCTGGGAGTTTAAAATTGAAGTGGGATAATTTCATGAATATAATTTATTGTTTTTTAACAAGCTGCAAATATACAACCTCAACATAGCCGTTGTCAAGTAAACTGCTAATTATTTAGGTTAAATCCTATAGATTGTAAGTCGCTCCAATATTGAGGGTATGATTTAGACACGACATTAGCATCCTCTATAATAATTGGTACTCTTAAAGCTAGTGGCGCAAAGGCCATAGCCATTCTATGATCGTTATAGGTTGCAATAGATACATTTTCATTTGCTGTATGTGACTTTTCAAGGTGTAACGACTTATCTGTAACATCAATGAACGCTCCTAATTTTTGAAGTTCAGTTTGTAAAGCCATTAACCGATCAGTTTCTTTGATCTTTAATGTGTGTAATCCTGTTAAATGACATTCTAAACCTAGGGCAAAAGCAGTTACAGCTATCGTTTGTGCTATATCAGGCGCATCAGAAAGGTCAAATCTAACATTGGTACTGTCTTTAACATCACTTTGCTTTTCCAGAAGAATTCCATTATCTGTATACGTGGTGGTTACCCCAAACACCTTGTACAATACCTCTAATACTGAATCACCTTGTAATGATTTGGCCTTATAGTAAGATAATTCTATTTGAGTTCCTATATCACTTAGAGCTACAATACTATAATAATATGATGCCGAAGACCAATCGGATTCAACCGTAAATTCAGTACAAATCTCTTTTTCACGAAACGGTTCTACAGTAATAATATTTCCTGTAAAATCTGTTGACACCCCTAACTGCTCTAATAAACTTAATGTCATTCTTATGTATGGCACAGAAGTGATCTTGCCTTCCAGAGTTAGTTCTATTCCATTTGGTAACGCAGTACCTATTAAAAGTAATGCAGAGATATATTGACTACTGACATTAGCTGCAAGGGTTACTTTATATCCTGAAATTACCTTCCCTTTTATTCTCAATGGCGGAAAGTCTTCTTGTCCTTCATAAGTAATGTCTGCTCCTAAATGCCTTAGTGCTTCTACTAATATTTTAATAGGACGCTCTTTCATTCTCTGCGATCCCGTAAGAACCACTTCCCTTCCTTCCTGGGTTGAAAAATATGCCGTTAAAAAACGCATTGCTGTTCCTGCATGATGAATATCAATACTGTCTTCTGATGAACTTAATGCTTTTTGCATAAATGTTGAATCGTCAGAATTAGATATATTTTCCAATGATATTCCCGGATATAATGCTTTAAGTAATAGCAACCTATTGGATTCACTCTTCGAGCCAGTTATCTGTATGGCACTACTCTTATTGAGGTTTGATCTGTGAATGGTAATATTCTTCATGCAATGCTTTCTATAAGCTTAAAGTAAAACTACTTCAATTTTTCGTTATTGTGGTGTCGATCGTGATCGCGTTCGGTCTTTTTATCCATTTTTTTATCAAAGGCTTTCTGCAGATCAATCCCTGTTTGATTGGCCAAACACAATACCACAAAAACCACATCGGCCAATTCCTCTCCGAGATCTTTGCCCTTATCACTTTCCTTTTCACTTTGCTCCCCATATCGCCTGGCAATAATTCTAGCTACCTCTCCTACTTCTTCGGTGAGTTGGGCCATATTAGTTAACTCATTAAAATAACGAACACCATGTGTCCTGATCCATTCATCTACAATTAATTGTGCGTTTTTAATATCCATAAGTTAGACTTTTATCAAAACAATTTGCTCTAATTGTTTTTCTACTATTTTTTCAAAGAAATTTTTAAACATCGTATAATCCTCAGGATTAATTATTACCGTATTAATATCTAAGATAATACTCAATTGCAGATATTTGCCATTTTCTTTTGCCAAATAACTAAACCTCGCCTGCCCTGACTTGAATTCCAAAATTTCACTTTTTGGCATATACTCTAATTTATAGCCTTCAGGCAACATAATGTTTACTATGTATTTATCCTCGAATGGCATTACAAAATCTATGGGGTAATATCTTTTATCAAGTTTAAAAGGACTCTCTTTAGTAGTTAAAAAAAGTAATGGCGAAAAGTATAACTTATTCCCTATATCATCTATACCATCAGTCAATTGGTATTGATAATTAAGTTTTACCGGTTTCATTACATTCTTTGCATTTTCGAAGTTCAATTCACTCACCACAATATCACCTCGATCTGATTCCAATTCTTTAATATGATCATCCTTTCCTCTATTGGCATATCTTTTCCGATATCTTAACGCTATATGATTGGTCATATTTTTTCTTACTGTCCCAGAGAGCGTGTAATCTTCATTAATTTTAACATTTAAAGAGGTAGATTCTACAGATTTATTTGGAGTCAACGATATCCATTCTGAATTACCATTATCCATAAGCACGCGCCCTTGCCAATGCAAAACTCTTTGTGGCAATACATTTATTGTGCTATAGGATTCGGACGCATCTAATAAAAAATAATCCTCATCAATTTGCACCAAGCATATGATATAATTAAACCCTTTTCGTGTTGGGTATAAGGGCACACCATGCTCTTTCGTACTTATTAATACAGGATTAGCGTTGATGCCTTGAGAACGCAACATCGCAATAAGCAATAAATTGATATCTGCTATATTTCCTTCTCCTTCTTTATAAGCAGATCTAGTACCTTTTAATGCTCTGTATCCATAAATACCATTCCATTTCACTTTAGATTTTACAAGATTATATAACGCAGATATCTTTTGAAAATCATTAGTAGTCTCAGCCATAATTGGAGCTATATCGTCTTTAAAAAAACCTGATCGTTTCATTTGATTTCCAAAATCACTATTTTCATATATGTTTTGACACACTTTTTCCCAGCTGGTAGAAAAAGACCTCACTACACCTCCTCTGTCATTCATAATCGCTGACAACTCCATCACCAATTTACTTCTGTAATTATTAATATTACCAGCAAATACTTCCGCCTTAACTGCTGGTACATCTTGCTCTAAAATTTCGATAACGTCATCATGAAACTTCATAGCCCCTGGATCATATATGTTTACCGCTGAAGTTCTTTGAATTCTTTTTTCTTTAACCTTTGGCATAAAAGCAGCCTTTGGATTTAAGAGTTTATTATAGCGCAATTCTTCAGGTGTTGATATTTCAACATCCATTTTTTTTATGGGAATTGTATATTGTAATTGCATATCATCAATTTGTAAAAAAGGTGATGATATGGTGTATTTATACTCTATAATAGCATCTTCTTTCACATTTGGTAAAGTGATGGTATTGATTTCTGTAAATTCATTAAAATCTTCCTCAAAAATACCATCCTTCTTAAGTTTATCTTTTACAATTTTACCATCAACTAAATTGTAAGTTGCTCCTTTCAACCCTAAAATCTTTTCATTTTTTCCACCACCACCTTGGTACAGGTATATCTTCTTAGTCGCCCAATCGAACCCTTCTTTATCATATATTTTTATCCGCTCGTGAACTTCTCTAAGCTGAGTAAACCCCTCTTTAGTGATTACAAAGTGTATATATTCTTTTTTGAATAACATTACCGCATTAGCAGATGAGTCCATAGGATAGAATTGTTCTTCTAATTCTGCCTTTGAAACCTTTCCATATTTATAGTCTTGTGCTTCAGAAAATGAATACCCAAAAACAATTACAGCAATGGTTAAAATAAAATGTTTCATAGTTGGTTGATATTAGTTTTTTATGAGGACAATTTTTGCTTTATCGTGTTTTACGACGCTCTTTTTAAAATCTCTGAAAGCATCATAGTCAGAATTACTGTAATAACCTTTATTCATGATATACGTTCTCGAATATTTTAACTCGTTCGCATTGATTTGCTCTAATTTATATTCATATGTTCCAAACTTATTGGTTATGGAAGCACCTTCAGACATGGCTTCAACAATCATTCCTTCGGGTAATTGAATGATATATTCATCAACATCTTTATAACCTCTATCTATTTTAAAATCTAATGACCGTTCGTTATAGCGAGTAGGCAGTTTAGTTGTTCTATTAAACATGTTTGGTTGAAAAACCAAGCGTTTCCCACTTTTCGACGCATAATTTGAGGCTTCTAACTCAAAACGTTCCGTGAATACTACTTCACTCTTATCGTCATTCAGTTTTAAGGCTTTTACATTAAGGTTATTGATGTTATCCCAATAATTCTTATACCATAATTTTTGATCTCTAGGACTCTTATTTTGTACATCTTCATGCAGATTATACTGATATCCCGTAGTCTTAATACTCACCGCAGCATCAAAGCTCCCTGTATCGTCTAATATGACATTGGCTTCTGTATGTTGCATACTCTCTTCAGGGGTATAAATCTTAGTATGCACTATCTCACCTCCTTCAGGTGTAACTAGAAGCACATCTCTATCATCTGTAAACCCTGCGGTAAAACCAAAAGGCACAGTTTGACTTGTACATTCTAAAAATACGTTTTCCGCTCCATCAGGAACACATAATATAACATGGTTCCCCTCAGTCACTGAAAACTCTTTATCCATATTCTTTATCTGTTTACTACCATAAACTACAGTATAAAATGAAGGCACATTAACAACTTCTAAAAGTGCTTTAGTGTAGTTCGTAAGACCTTTACAATCGGCATAGCCCAATTTATCTACATGATTAGCCAACATAGGTTTCCAACCTCCTATACCGACCTGAACACTTATATAGCGTGTTTTATCTTGCATATATTTATAGACCAATCTTGCCTTTTCCATTTTATCTTCCACATCTTTAGTTAGCGCTTTCACATCATTTATTGCGCTTTCTGGGAGATCATCTGTACCAGTTAAAAGCTTATCATACATCCACTTACCAAAATCTTTCCAATTGTTATTGATGCCTTCTACCCCCTCCATATCAAATTTGGTCAATGCTGTTTTAAAAACTGGTGTAATGCCCAGAATACTTGGGCTGTAGGATTCGTATTTGATCCCCGGTATATTTTTTGCCACATAATGAAATTCTCCTAAGGCTTCTATATTATAACCCTCAAAGTTTTCGCTCTTGTATCTGACCTTAACATCTGAATTGTTTACAAGTTGAAATTCTGAATATTGTACAGCCAAATAAAAATCATCTATCGGTCTCCACTGAGGGATAAATGCTGTTGTTTTATATTCTACGACAGATAAAAACTCTACAGTATATGGATAATTGACAGGTGTATAATTAAGGTACTTCACACGATTGTCTGAATATAGTGTTCCTCCGCCTACAGCACTCTCATCCACAAAATCATTCTTTTTTATTTTTTTTATTTCTTTCCCATTTTCATCATATACCTTAGCTTCCATCTTTTTTATAATCCGGTTTTTATCATACCCCTGAAAAGCATTAACCTGATTATCTCCGTACTTATTAAAAATTGTCACTATTCTTGTTGTAGTGACTTTCATTCTATTGTAGGCATTTACTTCTACAACTTTTTTATGATATCTAACTACTGCATTAGCTTTCTCTTTTAAATCAACCGGTGTTAAGAGGGCCATATAATCTTCTTCAGACTGACTGTAAGAAAAAAATGATGACACTAACAAAACATACACTAGTAAGCATTTTGTTGTTTGCATTATTGAAGATATTTTTAATGATATTAAGAGGAGTAATATATAAAAGCTTGACTGACTATTCAAATGACTTTTATCATTAAATCATTATTCTTTTTGTTTGGTATCAATGATTATGGTAACCGGACCATCATTTGTAAGTTTTACTTTCATATCTGCTCCAAATTCACCACTCTGCACGCTTTTTCCTAAATATTCCTGTAATACGACAATAAATTTCTCGTAGACAGGTATCGCTATATCTGGTTTCGCCGCTTTTGTATAACCCGGTCTGTTTCCTTTTTTGGTACTGGCATGTAATGTAAATTGGCTTACCACTATAATATCTCCATCTTGATCTAATATTGATTCATTCATCAAGCCTTTCTCATCAGAAAAAACCCTAAGATTTACGATCTTTTTACACAACCATTCTATATCATCTAAAGTGTCATCATTTACAATACCTAACAAAATCAATAAGCCTTTATCAATATCAGCAACCTTATTCTCACTTATGGTTACCGAAGCTTCTTTTACTCTCTGAATTACAACTTTCATGTTTCATTCCAATTATCAGTTCTGTAGTGCTCATCCTCTCCTTCTAGCATTTGCAGATAACTACGATATCGTGAATACGCAATTTCATCATCTTCTAAAGCTTGTTTGATAGCACACTTAGGTTCTTTGACATGTAGACAATTATTGAACTTACAATATTGTTTTAATCTAAAAAACTCAGGAAAATAATCTCCTAATTCTTCTTTATCCATATCTACGATACCAAAACCTTTAATTCCCGGAGTATCTATAATTTTAGCATCAAAGCTTAAATCGAACATTTCTGCAAATGTTGTCGTATGTTGTCCTTGTTGATGCTGTACAGAAATAGCTTTAGTCCTTAAATCTAATGTCGGTTCAATAGCATTTACTAAAGTAGATTTACCTACTCCAGAGTGTCCGGCAAACATGTTGACCTTATTTTTCATCATGTGCTTTACCTTATCAACATTTTTACCTGTCAATGCTGATACGCCGATACATTCATAACCTATTTTCCTATAAATCCCAGCAAGATATTTCACTTCTAATAAGGTCTCATCATCATAGGCATCTACTTTATTAAAAAGCAATATTGTTTTTATGGAATAGGCTTCTGCTGTGACTAAAAAGCGGTCTATAAAACTTGTTAGTGTTGGAGGGTTATTTATAGTGATGAGCAAAAACACCTGATCTATATTTGATGCTATGATATGGGTTTGTTTAGAAAGATTAACCGATTTTCTTACAATATAATTCTTGCGTTCATCAATACGATTTATAACTCCGGTTATCGTATTATTCTTCGTTTCGAGTTCAAAGTTCACAACATCTCCAACCGCAATAGGATTAGTACTTTTAATTCCTCCCAAACGGAATTTCCCTTTAATTCTACATTCATAGAATTTCCCATTTGGTGTTTTTACTGTATACCAACTCCCTGTAGATTTATAAACTGTACCTGTCATTAACTATTATAAGTTATTTGCAAAGAAACAACATTTCAGAAAAAGAATAACTCCGAACCGGAGTCTGCACCAAAGTGTCTTGGCAAATAAAAAACTCGCCAAGATATGGCGAGCTTTTATTTAATGATTTATAATCTTTTCCTGATGATTGATGGATTCCTGGTGAATGGCCTTAAAGACTCTGAGAATAAATTCCTCACTTAAATTTTTCTCTTCACCTTGCAGAATCATCTTCCCTAAGATCTCATTCCAACGTTTGGTTTGCAATACCGCCACATTATGCTTCTTCTTAAGTTTTCCTATATCATTAGCCACTACCATACGCTTACCCAACATTTCTATTAACTGATGATCGATGACATCAATCTGTGTTCTCAATGTATTGATCTTATTTTTAAATTCTGCTGCTTCCCCTATTTCTTTTCTTATTCTAAGGTCTTCTGTATACTGAATTAAAGTTTTCGGAGTAATCTGTTGCTTGGCATCACTCCAGGCATTATCCGGATCGTGATGCGTTTCTATCATTAAGCCATCATAATTAAGATCTAATGCTGTTTGGCTCAGATCAAAAATAATATCGCGTCGTCCGGCAATATGCGATGGATCGAGAATAAGAGGTAGGTCAGGGAATCGATTTTGAAGATCTACGGCAACCTGCCATTCCGGGTTATTACGGTATCGTGTTTTTTCGTAGGTAGAAAACCCTCTGTGAATAACTCCTAAATTATTAACACCTGCAGTATAGAACCGCTCTACAGCACCTAACCATAAGGACAGGTCAGGATTTACAGGGTTCTTAATTAGGACAGGTTTATCGGTTCCTTTTAAAGCATCAGCAATTTCCTGAACTATAAATGGGCTTACCGTCGTTCTGGCTCCAATCCATAATATATCCACATCGTGTTTTAAGGCTAAATCTACATGATTGGCATTAGCAACTTCTGTGGTTATGAGCATCCCTGTTTCTGCTTTGGCCTTTTGCAACCACTTAAGCCCTAAAGCACCTACGCCTTCAAAATTTCCGGGTCGGGTTCTAGGTTTCCAAATACCTGCTCTAAATACAGTGGCATCACTATCTTTTAGTTCATGTGCTATTTTTAATACTTGCTGCTCTGTTTCTGCACTGCATGGTCCGGCTATAACTAATGGGTGATTGAGTTTAAACTCATCCAGCCAATTTCGTAATTCTTTCTTATTTTCCATAGTTACTATTAATCCTTTTTTATTTACTGAATACCTTTTAGGATACGTTTTATATAATTTGTGTCTTCCATTTCTCTGTAGACTGCATTAAAATCTTCTTTTTCCAAAAGCGTTTTAAAATGCTTCAAATTATCAATATACTCATGTAATGTTTCTATCACATTGGTCTTATTCTGCTGAAATATGGGGGTCCACATAGCAGGCGAACTCTTTGCTAATCTCACCGTACTTTCAAAACCACTTCCTGCCATATCAAAAATATCGCGTTCATTTTTTTCCTTTTCTATGACAGTCTTTCCCAGCATAAACGAACTGATATGTGATAAATGTGACACATAGGCAATATGCTTATCATGCGCTTTCGGGTCCATATAGCGTATTCTCATACCCAGATCCGAAAACAGTTGCAATGCCTTTTCCTGCAACTTAAATGCTGTTTTTTCCACCTCACATATGATGTTGGTCTTATGATTATACAATCCATATACAGCAGCACCGGGACCCGAAAATTCTGTTCCTGCTATAGGATGAGCAGCCAAGAAATTTCTACGATTTCTATGGTCTCTAACCTTTAAACATATGTCTTCTTTTGTGGAGCCAACGTCAATAACTAAGGTATCGTCTTTAATACCATCTAATACTTTGGGTAAGAGTTCTAAAGTGACATCCACGGGAACAGCTACAATAACCACATCTGCATTGTGCAACTCTTTCATTGTTGCTTCATGTTGTATAAGACCTAATGCCATAGCTTCTTTAATATGGTCTGGATTTTTATCAATACCATATAGTTCACTATCCGGATATAACTTTTTTATATCTAAAGCAAAACTACCTCCTATTAAACCTACTCCTATGACATATATATTCTTCATAAAACTATCTTACTCTTGCAATGGCTTCATTAATATCATCTTCTTTTGCACATAATGAAAACCTGATATAACCTTCCCCTTCACTACCAAATACTGTTCCGGGTGCTATAAATATGGAATGCTCTTTTAACACTAAATCTGTGAATTCTTCAGATTTTATAAGTGGTGGCAGTTTGGCCCATACAAATAACCCTGATTGATCTTCGTCATAAGTGCAATTGAGCGCTTTTGCTAATTCCCATATTAGCTTACGTCTTTGTTGGTAAACATTGTTTAAACTTACATACCACATCTCAGAACATTTTAGAGCTTCGACAGCTCCTTTTTGTACACCGTAAAACATCCCTGAATCCATATTACTTTTTACCTTTAATACACTGGTAATGAATTTATAATCTCCGACAACCATTCCTACTCGCCATCCTCCCATATTGAATGTTTTGCTTATAGAGTTTAATTCCAAACATACTTCTTTAGCATCTCTATATTTAAAAATACTCTTTGGTCGATCGTTAAGTATAAAACTATAAGGGTTATCATTAACTACCAGAATATTATGCCGTTTTGCAAAAGCAATAACATCATCATATAGTTTATTCGTTCCTTGGGCTCCTGTAGGCATGTGTGGATAATTGAGCCACATGATTTTCACTTTGCTCAAATCCATACGCTCCAATTCAATAAAATCCGGTTCCCAATTATGTTCTTCTTTAAGGTTATAATACACCGGTTCTGCCTCTAACAGTCTTGCTACAGAACTATATGTAGGATATCCTGGGTTTGGCACTAAAACCTGATCGCCTTTATTCAAGAAGGCCATGGATATATGCATAATTCCTTCCTTACTCCCCATTAATGGTAACACTTCGGTCTGAGCGCTCAAATAAACATTAAATTGTTGCTTATAAAACGTCGTTATGGCCTCTCTTAATTCTGGTATACCTTGATAACTTTGATATTTATGTGCGCCTTCATCATTTAAACTTTCCTCCAGTGCCATTACTGCTTTTAATGGTGGTTCTAAATCAGGGCTACCAATCCCCAGATTTATAATGGGTTTCCCTTGAGATTTTAAGAACGCTACTTCTCTTAATTTCTTTGAAAAGTAGTATTCTTCTACTTCCTTTAATCGATTAGCAACTTTAATCATGGTCTAGCATTTTTATATTCACCTAACACCCTAAAGTTCTCTGCCATAATAGTCATAATCGATTTGGCCTTATCATAATTGTTATAGTCATCAAAGGTGACATCCACAAAAAAGGCATATTTCCATGGCGTATTAATCTTAGGCAAGGACTGAATTTTGGTTAGGTTCAGTTTACAATCACTCATTACATTGAGTATTGTAGCTAAGCTACCACGTTTATGGTCTAATTCAAATTTTACCGAGGCTTTATTAATTCGTTTTCGTTCAATTTCATGATTTTGCCGCTTAACAATAACAAAGCGGGTTTCATTATGTTTAATTGTTTGTATACTTCTTGTCAAAATGTTTAAATCATAAATATCTGCAGCTGCTTCACTAGCAATTGCCGCAACACCTTTGAGCTTTTGCTTTGCTATACGCTGTGCGACTTCAGCAGTGTCTTTATCTTCAACCAGTTTTATATGTGGTAATGTTTTGAAGAACGTTTTGCATTGTAATAGTGCCATAGGGTGAGAATAGACCTCCCTAATATCATCAATATTCTGGCCCGATAATGCCATCAAATGGTGCTGAATATCTAAATAACACTCGCCCACAATTTGTAGGTTATGATTATCAATTAGTGCATAATTAGGTATAATGGAACCTGCTATTGAATTCTCAATAGCCATAATAACTGCATCAGCTTCTCCTGTTAAAAGCTTATCTACAGCACTATCAAAAGATAGACATTCCAATATTTTCACATCATCGTCAAAGTAATTCGTTGCGACTATGTGGTGGAAAGATCCTTTTATTCCTTGTATGGCTACCGAATGTATCATCATAAAAAAAGTCCCGATAAAATCGAGACTTCATTGAATTGTATTTAAATATTACATACTAAGCCTCGCTCCTTTGTTTAAAGAAGAAATAAAACCAGTTGTAATATGTATTAACGCTTTGCATAAATTAAATTATGAAGCTAAAGTAACCATTTAATTGAAAAAACAAAATCATACGAACCAAATTTTATTAATTAGCGTTAACTAAATACTTATTTTTACCAAAATATGGATTGCCAATGTCAATAGAAGTCAAAAATATTACGAAAACTTACGGAGACCAAAAGGCTCTTGATGCTATTTCTTTTAACGTAAACACTTCCGAGATTGTTGGGTTTTTAGGCCCTAATGGCGCCGGAAAATCTACCATGATGAAGATATTGACCACTTACATAAATGCCTCTGAAGGTGAGGCTAGTGTTAGCGGTTACGATGTTCTTCAACATAAGCATAATGTGCAACAAAATGTTGGATATCTTCCAGAACATAATCCTTTATATACTGAATTGTACGTTAGAGAATATCTAAAATTCAATGCCAATGTGTATGGTGTTTCTAAAGACCGAATTGATACGGTTATTGAAATGACCGGATTGACACCTGAAGCTCATAAAAAAATTGGACAACTTTCTAAAGGATATAGGCAGCGTGTAGGTTTAGCTAATGCTTTATTACATGACCCCAAAGTATTAATACTGGATGAACCCACAACAGGTCTAGACCCTAATCAACTTGTTGATATCCGAAATTTAATCCGATCTATTGGCAAAGAGAAAACCATTTTCCTGTCTACACATATCATGCAAGAGGTTGAAGCCATGTGCGATAGAGTTATTATTATAAACAAAGGAAAGATCGTCGCAGACAACTATTTGAAAGATCTTAGAAAAGATCAGGACCAAATCGTTATTGTAGAGTTCGATTACCGTGTCGAAGATGCTTTCTTATTAAAGCTACCAAAAGTTAGTAATGTTACAAATACTGAAGGCTTTGTTTATGAAATTACATTTAACACTAAAGAGGATATGCGCTCTCATGTATTTGATTTTGCCCACGATAATGAATTGAAAATTTTACAACTGCATCAAAAAAACACCAGTCTAGAGAGTTTATTTAGAACGTTGACTAATTCATAAATAATTGTCCGGTATAAAACCGTTCTACAGCCACTAAAGGCGGTTCATTTAAGGCTACTAAATTACCTGTCCCTCGCAATTCACCCACTAAAGACTGTACCGGATTTACAGTGATATCGTTGCTTCCTCTGTGGTAAATATCCACATTTTGGGCAATAAGATCAGCACCTTCAAATCGTCCAGCTCCGGCAAAAAAACCTACAGATAAGCTTTCTGTGGTACCATTAATATAAAAAAATGAAATGTTATTAGCTGTCACACTCAATTCATTTGTAGCTACATGCAATCTAAAGTCCCCAACCGTAAAACTATCCGGGCTGTTAAAATCTTCTGAAAGAAGCCTCAGACGACTGTAGGTCAATACACCGTCTGATGAAATATCATACTGTGTTGAGCTTCGTATTTCTGTAATATTAGGAGATGTCACATACACTTTTGTCGTACCATAATCCCTAACAAAGTTGCACATATTTTCATCTGTCAACTCTAAACGGTCTCCTATAACTTCAGCTCTAACATCGTTAATCAAATTTTCTCCTGCTTCTATAATAACCTGTTGTGTATCGCCTTGTTTTAAAATCAATTCCACACCTCTATTCACCAAAATACGCTGAAAATCCGGCAAGATCTTTTCTTCTCTGACCGTACTGCCTTCAGCCTGAATACAGTCAAAAGCATTTTCACTATCGCACCCTATAAAAGTGATAGCAATGACGAATACCATTATTTGCTTTATTCTTATCATAATCGTATACCTATTCCAAATTCTACAGCCTCAGCTTTTGCACCGTGTGATTTTAAAGTCAATGACCCAAACCATTTTTTAGTAATGTAATAATTAAGTCCTACCCTAAAATACGTTCGTCCTTCAAAATCATAGGGATAATATATATAGTACCCCAATTGTGTCAACACACTAAGTTTATTAATAAATAATTCGTGCCCCACAAATAAACCAACACGTTTAAAATCCTCATCTCCACTAACATTTTCCTCTGGAAAAGCTACAGATTGAAAATGTATCAATTCTTTTAAGAAATTGGAAAAGAAAACTTCTGCCCCTGCATTTATAGCACTCTTATGATTCAATCGTTTATCTGCATAAGCAGATAATATATAAAATGGATATTGCCCACTTCCAATGACATCACTTTGATTTACACCACTTCTGAATACAAAATTGTATCGAACAGGTTCTGTATACTTCTCTTTTTCTATATCGTCTATATACTCGGGTTCGGCTTCATTAAGGTTATAGGTCAACCCCAAATTAAAGGTCACTGAATTGATACTCGTATTTGGAGCTTTTACATTAGCATTGGAATAATGGATCAATGATAATCCAGTTTGAAATCCAAAACGATCTATCAATCGCTCTTTCTTATAATTGAGCATAAGATACGTACTACTCATAATGCGCGAACCGAAAGCGATATTCTTAGGGTTTTCAAACTTGTCATAAGGATTACTGGTATAAGCCAACCCCTGACCTACACGTAGCATAAGGTTTCGCTTCAAAAAATAGAAATTAAAATGCCCATATAGAGCTAAATTATGACCTAATGCCTCATTCTTGAGGTCCTGATAGCTCATTGAAATCCCATAATCTGGGTAGTTATAGCGTTGTTCCCAGGCCTTCTGCCCAAATGTTTTTTTGTTCCAACTCAGGATCATTCCCTCCGGATGTCCGGAGATCAGATGTAGAATATCATTGTTATGTAAAGCGATGTTACCTGAGAAATAATTAACATCTATGTAAGACGTGTTTGCTTTTTCCTGAGAAAAAGAAAATAATGATACCAGTACTAATATACAGCCAAGTTTGATTTTCATACTAAAAGCAACTTGGCAAAAGTAATAGAATAAATGAAACTAACTTAATCTTTTATATTATGGGATACCTTTATAATGTCTGACAATACACCTCTTGCAGTTACACGCTTACCGGCACCAGCACCTTGTATGATCAAAGGGTGTTTATTATAGGCATCTGTGTAAATTTCAAATAGCGTATCCTGTCCTTTAAGTTGCCCAAAGTTTGAATCTTTAGGTTCAGAAATCAGTCTTACTTCTAATGTCTTTGTATTAACATCCAGTTCTCCAATATACCTTAACACTTCATTAGTCTTTAATTTAGTCTTTACGGTTTCAAATTCCGGATTTAGTTCTTTGATACGCTGCTTAAACTGATAAGAGGTCGTTTTCCCATTCAGTTGTCTTGGCACCAAAGATCTTATTTTCACTTTTGACAGCTCCGTTTGCAATCCAAGTTCTCTGGCTAAAATCAGAAGCTTTCTGGCAACATCTTTGCCTGACAGGTCTTCTCTGGCATCTGGCTCGGTAAGCCCTTTTTGAGTCGCCTCATTTAGAATTTCGGAAAATGGCACGTCCTGATCTGAAAATGCATTAAAAACATAACTTAACGATCCTGAAAACACACCTCTGATCTTAGTAACGTGTGCGCCGGACTGGTATAAATTTTTCACAGTTTCAATAACCGGTAAACCGGCACCTACATTTGTCTCATATAAAAACTGCTTATTGTATTTTTTCAAATTCAAGCGCAGCTCTTCATAAAAATCATAATGAAGTGTGTTGGCCACCTTATTGGCTGCAACAATATGAAACCCACTACTGATTAATGTGGTATAATGCTTTACCAGATCCAAACTTGCCGTAGCATCAACAGCTATTAAATTTGACAACCGTTTAGATTGTACATAGGCTATTATATCTTCAATCTTATAGGGTACAGAAAATTGCTTAAAATCAGCCTCCCAAGTATTTGTAAGATCTTTGCTAAAGAATGCCAGTTTCGAATTGGTGATCACAGGAATCTGCAAATGTATTTGCTGCGTTTTGAGTAGTTTCAGGTTAGCATCTTGTATTTGTCGAATCAATGTGGAACCCACATTACCAATGCCGAATATAACTAGATTTACAGTTGTCATTTTCTTTGTATTTGATTTGAAAAACAGGTTTTAACAGTTTACTTAACTGCTGATACTCCATTAAAAATGCATCATGACCATGAATCGATTTTATTTCTCCTATAGTTACATTTTCTTTAACCAATTTTAAATCAATGAAGGTCTTCCAGTTTTCATCCGATTTAAAAAATTGATCTGAATTGATCGTTATGATATGTATATTAGAAGTAATTGATTTAGCTACCTCAGGGAATGATTTTCCTCCGCTGGTAATATCTACGGTTTTTAGAATATGATTGAGCAGCTTATAAGCTGATAACTGAAATCGACCTTTCAATGTTTTTCCGTGGTGTGTCAACCAACTTTCTACATTAAAAAAGGCGTTATCGTGTTTTGTCCTTTGGAATTTTTCAGTAAGAGATTCTGAAGTCCTGTAAAATGTCATGGCGTGTATACGTGCATCTTCAACAGGGTTTCTGGAATTATTCAATAACTGATCTTGAATGTAGCAGTTGGCAATGATCCAATCTGTAGCTTTCCAGTCTGATGCTATCGGAATCAAGTTCTGTATCAGGTTTGGCTTTATCGCTGCTAACTCCCACGCAATTCCACCACCTACTGAACCTCCTACACAAGCAAAAATTTCAGTAACACCTAACTGGTATAATGCCTGAGAAAATAACGCTGCGACATCTTTGGCTGTAACATCTTTATAGTTTTCAAAAGGAAAAACACGTTCTTCACCGTAACCATTTCCAGGAATGTTAAATGCTAATACGGCGTAATGATCAGTATCAATAACTTGCTTTGGTCCTATAATGGCTTTCCACCATCCCTTTTCTCCTGAAACATTAGAATTTCCTGTTAATGCATGATTAACTAAGACCACAGGAGCACCACTGTTTAATGGCTTACCAAAAGTCTGATACGATAATTTGATCGCCACTCGTTTCCTATTATCCAACAGGAATTCATCTATATGTATGTATTGAAGCACACTCATAACAATTTAATTATTTTCATACTGCCAATTAAGCTGAGCATGTAAATACTCAGCCTAACTAGCAATACACAACACTAATGAACTACAGTAAAAGGATTAAACCAGTTGCGTTTTACTGACCTTTACAAAGGCTTCTTTAAGATCAGCTTTAAGGTCTTCTATATTTTCAATACCAACTGATAAACGAATCAAATCTTTTGAAACCCCTGTAGCCAGTTGTGCCTCGTCATCCAATTGCTGATGCGTGGTACTTGCCGGATGAATGATTAAAGATTTGGTATCGCCTATATTTGCAAGAAGTGAAAACAATTGCGTCGTATCTGCTATGGTTTTTGCTGCTTCATAACCACCCTTAACTCCAAAAGTAACAATGCCGCTTTGCCCATTTGGCAAATACTTATCGGCTAAGGTTTTAAATTTACTGGACGCCAATCCCGGATAGTTTACCCAGCTTACCTCTTCCTGCTGCTCTAACCACTGTGCTAAAGCCAAGGCATTTTCACTGTGCTTTTTAATTCGTAACTCTAAGGTTTCTAAACCTTGTAAAATTTGAAATGCATTAAACGGGCTTAATGCACCGCCATAATCTCTCAATCCTTCAATTCTCACTTTAGCAATAAAAGCTGCAGCTTCCAAAGCTTCACTATATACCAAACCGTGATAACCCGGTGATGGTTCGGTAAATTCGGGAAACTTACCATTGGTCCAATCAAAAGTGCCTGCATCAATGATAACACCACCCAACGCTGTACCATTGCCGTTTATGTATTTGGTTAAAGAGTGAATTACAATATTAGCGCCGTATGCTATTGGATTTAACAAATATGGAGTAGCTACAGTATTGTCTACAATCAAAGGCACTTTAAATGACTTTGCTGCTTTAGAAATGGCAGCTATGTCTAAAACATCTAACTTTGGATTACCGACAGATTCAATAAAAAACGCTCTGGTATTTTCCTGAGTTGCTTTACTAAAATTTTCAGGATCTGAAGGATCTACAAAAGTGGTGGTAATACCATGTCTTGGTAATGTAACACTCAATAAATTATAGGACCCGCCATACAGGCTATTAGAAGCCACGATATGGTCTCCGGCTTTTAGTAATGTAAAGAATGTTGTTGCCGTAGCTGAAGTTCCCGAAGCAGTAACTACCGCTGCCAATCCACCTTCGAGCGCTGCAAGACGCTGTTCTAATATATCATTGGTAGGGTTATTAATTCTGGTGTAAATGTTTCCTGTTTCGGAAAGGTTGAATAGATTGGCAGCATGATCCGAATCATTAAATACATAGGCTGTAGATTGATAAATAGGAACTGCTCTTGTGCTACCATGTTGCTGAACATCATGCCCTGCATGTAATGCTTTTGTTGCAAATTTTTGTGTACTCATTTTTCTAATTTTTGAGTTAATAATTAATTAAACCAAAAGTCAAAATGCGCTTGTAAAGCGTACTTAATAGAAAAATGTTATGAAGAAATACCATATCACATGATTGTGTGATATCGTCGAGTTATCTATCTAAATGCAATACATTTTAGTAGAATTTAGCACCTTCTTTATTGCTAAAGGGTTGCTAAGGCTTCACAGGGTCTATTCCCTCCACCTTTCTTGATAACATTTCAGTAAGTGTTTGAACTTTGTGAATACAAATATTCAATCATAAAAATTTAATATCCAAATTATTTTTTCTTTTTCTGAATAATTTAACATCAAGACCAAGCACAGAATCAAAACAATCAAAAAATACATTTCAAAATACAAACCCTTAAAATTTATAGGGTTAAAATTATCAATTTGACAAAAATGCATTCGTTACCCCATTTTTAATAGGGTTGATTTTTAATTTTTAATAAATTTGATAAAATCATATAAATCAAAGTTTTGAAAAAAATTGAAGCTGTTATCCGAAAATCTAAATTTGACGATGTTAAAGAGGCTTTACACAATGTTGGTGTTAATTTCTTTTCGTATTGGGATGTTACCGGATTAGGAAACGAAAAACACGGCTCGGTATACAGAGGCGTATCCTATAGCACAAGCACTATACAACGTCGTTACTTATCTATTGTAGTCAATGATGATTTTGAAAGTATCACCATCAATGCCATTTTAGAAGCCGCAAAAACAGGTAATGTTGGCGATGGAAAAATCTTTGTTTCAGACATCAAAGACTGTTATCGAATTCGAACCGGAGAACAAGGTGGTCACACCCTCAACTAATCCTCACATCACTATGGAATTACTAAACACTAACAACGTATGGATGATGGTTTGCACTGCCCTAGTATTCTTTATGCATATGGGATTTGCATTATTAGAGATTGGATTAACCCGCCAGAAAAACACTATCAACGTATTATTCAAAAACATATTCATTATTACCATCGGACTGCTACTGTACTACATTATTGGCTTTAACCTAATGTACCCTAGCGAATTCAATGGCTATGTTGCCTTACCAGACCTTGGCATTGGACTGGGAGACATGCCAAACGCATTTACTAATGCCGACGGTTCCGCATATGCTGATGGCGGTTATACCTACTGGACCGATTTTCTATTTCAGGGCATGTTTGCCGCCACTGCGGCCACTATTGTATCTGGCGCTGTTGCAGAGCGTATAAAAATTGGTCCCTTTATGATCTTCGTATTATTATATGTAGGTATCATTTATCCTATAGCCGGTTCCTGGAAATGGGGTAAAGGATTTCTGGATCAGATGGATACCCCTTTCTATGATTTTGCCGGCTCTACATTGGTACATTCTGTTGGTGGCTGGGCAGCTTTGGTCGCTGTATGGTTATTAGGTTCAAGAATAGGAAAGTTTGAAAATGGCAAACCCAGAGTTATTCAAGGGCATAATATCCCATTGGCTACGGCCGGCGTTTTGATCTTATGGCTAGGGTGGTTTGGCTTTAACGGTGGTTCTGTATTATCTGCAAATCCTGAGCTCACCTCTATCACTCTGGTCACCACCTGCTTAGCAGCTGCCTCAGGTGGTGTTTTTGCTGCCATGACCTCCACACTATTATATAAAAATCTAGACCTTACCATGTTTCTCAATGGCATTTTAGGAGGTTTGGTTGCTATTACCGCTGGCGCCGATCAAATGCTCCCCGGCGAAGCTATTATTATAGGATGTATTGCAGGTGTTATTATTGTTCTTGGCATTGCTCTAATCGACAAGCTTGTTCTTGACGATCCTGTTGGTGCTATTGCCGTACATTTAGTTTGCGGCATTTGGGGTACTCTTGCCGTTGGTATTTTTGGCAAGTTAGCCGGCTGGGAGCAGTTCCTCAGTCAACTTATCGGTGTAGCATCCTATGCCGTCATTTGCCTAACATCATCATTCCTTATCTTATTTATTTTGAAAAAAACCACAGGCATTCGTGTCTCTGAACGCGAAGAACTGGAAGGTTTAGACATCCATGAGCACGGTATGAATGCCTATCCGGATTTTAGAATGAATGATCATTGACCAATAGGTTTTTTAGTTTCGTTTTTATCCGTATTTTTGCCCCTAATTTGCGAGGAATGATTTGACTGATTGCAACCTCATGTGCTCTAAATACATTAGAGGCAATAAAAAAGCTAAAGGCAGTGTAATACTTGCTCTGTAGTTACGTCAAATCCTCAGACGAAAATAAAAACTTATGGCATATTTATTTACTTCGGAAAGTGTTTCTGAAGGACATCCAGATAAAGTGGCGGATCAGATTAGCGATGCCCTCATAGATCATTTTTTGGCTTTTGACCCTAACTCAAAAGTGGCTTGCGAAACCTTAGTGACTACCGGACAGGTCGTTTTAGCAGGTGAGGTAAAATCTAACACTTACCTCGATGTACAAAAAATTGCAAGAGATACCATTAACAAGATCGGCTATACAAAAAGCGAATATATGTTCGATGGAAATTCTTGTGGTGTATTTTCTGCTATTCATGAGCAGTCTGAAGACATTAATCGCGGTGTAGACCGCGAAAGCAAAGACCAGCAAGGTGCCGGCGATCAAGGTATGATGTTTGGCTATGCTACAAACGAAACAAACAACTACATGCCTTTGGCTCTGGACATATCGCACTTGATCTTAAAAGAACTTGCAGCTTTACGACGTGAAAACAAGGAGATCACGTATTTACGCCCGGATTCAAAAAGCCAGGTAACTATTGAGTATAGTGACGACAATACACCTCAACGTATTGACGCCATTGTAGTATCGACACAGCACGATGATTTTGATACCGATGCGATTATGCTTGCCAAAATACGTAAGGATATTGTTGAAATTTTAATGCCTAGAGTTATTGCTAAAGTCCCTGAGCATATTCAACCGTTATTTAATAACGATATCAAATATCATATTAATCCTACCGGTAAGTTTGTAATTGGCGGCCCTCATGGCGACACTGGTCTTACAGGCCGTAAAATCATTGTTGACACCTATGGTGGCAAAGGCGCTCATGGTGGCGGTGCTTTTTCTGGTAAAGACCCTAGTAAAGTAGATCGCAGTGCGGCTTACGCAACACGTCATATCGCAAAAAATTTGGTAGCTGCCGGTGTCTGTAATGAAGTACTGGTACAGGTATCTTATGCTATCGGCGTGGTGGAACCTATGGGTATTTTTATTGACACCTATGGCTCTTGCCCTTTTAATATGACGGATGGCGAGATTGCAGAAAAAGTATCTAAAATATTCGATATGCGACCCGCTGCTATTGAAGAGCGTTTAAAACTACGCCAACCGATGTATAGCGAAACTGCGGCTTATGGCCATATGGGACGTGAGAACGAGATTGTTTCCAAGACGTTTAATCAGCCCAATGGCGAACCTAAATCCTTGGATGTAGAATTATTCACTTGGGAAAAACTAGATTATGTAGATAAGGTTAAAACCGAGTTTGGTTTATAAAACTTAACAACATTTATTTCTAACCCTCATAGTAACCAATTATTATGAGGGTTTTTTCTTAAATTAGAACAAGTGAATTTGGGTGGTTTCTATATATCAAAAGAAGCACAATACACTTTCAGCTAATTTTATGATGATTATCCAAAAAGCGTTTATTAGAGTTGCCTTTCTTTTTCTCATTTATAATATCCATGGTCAATCTCAGGACATCAATAAAAGTATAGAATACTATGATGATGGCAAGGTTAAACTTATTGAGTTCTATAACGGCGACTATAGAACCGGTGAATACAAAGCATTTCATGAGAACGGCATATTAAAAGAGATTGGACACTATGATAATAATGGGTTTCCCATAGGATTATGGAAAACCTACTATGAAAATGGTCAACTAAAAACCATTGAACTTCTCGACGACAGTCAGCACAGCAGCCCGGTCGTTATCGGAACCAGAAAAATGTATTATGCTAATGGACAACTAAAACAAATCGAACAATTTACTGACAACGGAAAACATACCGGAAAATGGATGTCATATCATGAAAATGGAAATCTAAATCGAATCGGGCATTATAAAAATGATGCACTCCATGGCACATGGAAATCCTACTATGAAAGTGGTGAACTTTGGTCAGTTGAACGATTCAAATATGGTATAACCATAGGCAAACAGAAGATATATTACAAAAACGGAAACCTAAAAAGGGTCTATAAATACAACCGCAATGAAAGAAAAACCGGAACATGGAAATACTTTCATGAAAATGGTGATATACAATTGGTTGAACGTTGGAGAAAAGGAAAGCTTATAACTACTAAACGGCAAGAGTAAGTTATCTGATTAATTCTGCTAAGAACACACCTTTCAAGAAGAAAGTATTTTATATTTTTTTGAAGTTAAAGAATAATTATATATTTGTAAGAATATATTTACATTATTTTTTAACACTCCCCAATGAAAAAAATCACAAAACTTTACCTACTTACCATCACGACATTTATCACTATAAATATACAAGCACAAACCCCTGAATGGTACAGGGAAGATTTTTTACCTGAAAATAACGGTATTGATAGCAAAAGCGCTTTAACTACAGATGTTTCTGACAATTTATATGCTTCATATAGGTATGATGCCACCGGGAAACTCTATGTCAGCAAGTTTGATCCTAACGGCAACATGCTCTGGTATGATATCTTAGATGACTCTGCAGCAACTAACGTTGTAGGCCTCGAGATCATTAACAATAGTGGCACTGATTACCTGTATGTTGCCTTTGACTCTCAATCTATAGCCCCCAGTGGTGCAGATCCCGGTCTCGCTTGTTATAACATGAATACCGGAGCAATGCAATGGGCTTATTCTTATGAAGATACCGAAAATGATCATATTGCTAAAAATTTTAGTGTAGGTTATGATGGCACACTTATTTTAACCACGGAAAATGTCATTTTATTTTTAGACAAAGACGGTGTTCTATTGGGTCAGCATGGCAACCCCGGTTTTACCATAGTACAAACCGATATATCATCTTTAAATACCAGTGGTTCACCAGATGCTGACACAGGCAAGTTTATCAACACAGAAACCAACATGCCTTTTGCCGTAGGTTCTCCATTACCTGATACACCTGCACCCACAGGTGACACTTACAACACTCCTCAGGAATGGATCTTTGGAACATCATATTCTGGAAATGACCCTGTTAATGGAGATCAGGTTCCTTTAATTTCAGGAAATAGTTTTGTAGCAGGATTTGGATTTACAGGCAGCACCGACACCAGTTATGAGGCAGCCATTTTAAACAACGACGGTTTTTATATTCACTTAACCACCAACTTCATGGGTGCTTCCCGTCAAGCTATAGTTAAATTAAACAGAGATGATAGAACCACAGTCGAATGGTCTCATTTATGGTGGCAAGTCCATGAGGCTGGCTCTATGCTTACGGATGAAAATGGGAATATTTATTTAATCACCTGGGATCAGTTATTTTATTTAAACTCTATAGCTGCAGATATCTTAATAACTAAATTTGATACAGATGGCAATTATCTGTGGAGCAAAACTTATGGCAATAGCACCAATACAGGTAATGAAATTATCTGGAGCAGTAATAGCACTGACATCGACACTAACAACCAAAGAATAGCAATTAATTCATATACTGACAGCTATGATTCTGGCAATCCTAAAGCAGTTATGCTCGTAATAGATTATAATGGCGACCTTCAAAATTATAGCATTATAGGCAACGCCGGAGTCACTATGTTTGGAATAAGCGCAAAATTTGATAGTAATGGTAACGTTTATGGTACCGGCGCAGATTTTAGTGAAGGTCCGGCCAGATTATTCAAAATAAATACAGCTACTGTATTTGATTCAACATTATCGTTGGAAGACATAAACATATCAAATCATGACGTAAAACTTACCGTTAAAGATAATGGTATGCGTTTACGACTTAAAATACCTCATATCAATCATGCTCAAATAGGAATATATGATCTTCTGGGAAGAGAATTGTATAATCAAAACCTTGATTTCAATAATGATTACACAGAAATATCCGGCTTAAACCTACAAACAGGTCAAATTTATTTATTAAACTATAAATCATCACACAAAACCAATACCATTAAGTTTTTATTTGATTGAACCAAATACTGAGCAGACATTTCAGATTTCTTCAAATGATTTTTTGCTTAGAAAGCTGATTCCCATAGCGCTTCTTAACATTAAGGAGTGCTATTTTTATAATCCTCCAGCCCTAACCAAACAAAGCTTTATCTCATGTCACAACTACTTTAATACGTAAAGGTTTTAATGTTTAGAGTAGGAATTTACGAATGTCATTTGTTTTACATATAGCTATTACACCATACTCATTTTATTTTATTTAAAACTTAGCTCACATGAAATGTAATTACAAATTATCCCAAATCGCTGTGTTACTTTTGTTTTCATTATTCACATTTACTGCTTGTAATACTGATGATAATGACAATAACAATGGTAATAACACTCCAAATCAGGAGAATATTCCTGATACATTTTCCGAATACTTTGGAAATAGCATCAATCGAGATTTTATAGGTACTATTGTCAATAGCAGCAATCAACCCATTGAAGGTGCGACTATTTCTATTGGCAATGCTACCTCTACAACGGACAGCAATGGTGTTTTCATCATAAGAGACGCCAGTGTTAATCAACGTTTTGCTTATATAAAAGCTGAAAAATCCGGGTACATACACGGCTCAAGAAGTGTAGTTCCTACTCAGGGCGTTAACAAAGTTACTATTATGCTCCTTGAAGCTAATGTTGTCGGCAGCACTAACAGTGGTGCTTCGGAAACCATCGCACTTCAAAATGGTGCTTCTGTAAGCTTTGACGGTAACTTTATTAAAGAAGATGGCACTGCTTATACAGGTAATGTGGATGTGATCATACATCATCTAGATCCTATGGATGAGAACATGAATGCTCAAATGCCCGGTATGTTGTATGCCGAAAATGAAGATGGCGCTGAACGCATGCTACAAACCCTTGGTATGCTAGCCATAGAACTCAGAGGTACAGGAGGAGAAGATCTTAATTTAGCTGAAGGTTCAGTATCAGAGATCAGAGTCCCTGTTGATCCTAGCTTAATGGCCAATGCTCCGGCAACAATTCCACTTTGGTATTTTGATGAAACTACCGGATACTGGAAAGAAGAAGGCCAAGCCACACTGCAAGGAAACATGTACGTCGGTACGGTTACTCATTTCTCATTCTGGAATTGTGATATTCCTGCTGAAGCCATTACACTTTGTATCACAGCCAGTGATGAAGATTCTAACTTGCTAAGCAATCTTTACGCTACCATCACCAGTGCAACTTTTGGAACTACCAGCGGCTATTTTAACGACAATGGTGAAGTTTGCGGTTACGTACCTAGTGGCGAAACTTTAGAACTGAATATTTACAGTTATGATTTTTGTGATACTGAATCCATATATACAGGAACTATTGGTCCATTTAACAGTGATTCCAACATTTCTGTTACAGTTTCAGACAATAGCAATATCATTTCTGAAACCATAACTGGAAATTTCAATACTTGTAATGGTACTGCAGTTACTGACGGTTATGTACAATTGACATATGGCAATCAGACCTTTACAGATATAGTTACCGATGGCACTTTTGAAATTAACCTATTGCGTTGTGACGGTAATGAGACCTTTGAAATCATTGCTAATGACTATACAAATTTACAAACCACCAGTAGCATTACTTATACATTTACAACACCATCAACAAATATAGGTACGATCAGCGCATGTAATGCTGTAGAAGAATTTATCCAATATACTATTGATGATGGTGATACAGTATTTGTTTTAGGGGAAATCCAAGCAGATTTCTTTGAAGCTGGTCAAGGTCAGGTTACCGATAACGCAACCCTAAATATTAGTGGTTTTCAATCCAATAATTGCTTCTACGCTTATGCAGTACTAAACGAGCCAGACTACTTAGGCACTTATGATCAATATAATTGGAATAGTCCTGGCGATACTGGTTTTAATATTGCAGAATGTATTTCAATTTCCGAAAACAGCAATAATATCATCTACAATTTAACCGCTTTAGGTGACGTTGGCGAATACATTGATGTAAATTTTAGTGGCTCGTATATAGATTTTGATGGGAATACCCACACCATAAACGGGGTTATACACGTTCTAAGGGATCAATAAAATAATAGTTTATTGATTAAAAAAGCCTTCTCAAATTGAGAAGGCTTTTTGTTTTTTTACAGCTCATAACGTAATCTAAACGTAATAAATCGCGGCTGAATAAAATACTCTGAAGTAAATACCGATATATCTGTAGAACTGCTTTGTGCTCGAGATTGTGTGTTCAATAAATTGGTAGCTCTGATCTCATACTCCCATTTAGCATCTCTGTCTTTTCGGTACGATAATGACGCATCCCAAATATCAAAACTATTAAGGGTTCCGTTCTCATCACTTAAATTATTGTATGCATATTCCGTTCGGAATGTTAAGGTTTTGAATATATACGCATCAAATTCTACAGATGGCGCATGGGTATAGAACTTTGCTCGTGTAGCACCCTGATCATTATCCTGGATACCTAATCTGTAGTTCAGTTCTACATTTGGCGCTTCCCTGAAATTTGTTCTTAACTGTGCATTATAATTCTGCGAGTAATTCTCATTAACCGATCGCCTTCCCTGAATAAACTGATTAAATTTACTATACGTTAATGTACCACCAATGGTTGCTCTTAGTTTCCCAAAGGTTCTCTGAAAGTTACCATTTGCAGTTAACGTTTCGTCTGCAAACGAAGAGTTAAATGGTGAACTCGAACGGATCACACTTTCAAAATTGGTCAAATTCCTGATCTGATCTTCTCTTATACTATAGTTTATAAAAGCGCGTACATTAGTATAATTGAACAGGTTAAAACTAAAGTAACTTAGAGTAAGGTTATGAGATAATGAATTTTCCAATTCAGGGTTCCCGGTGAACAAATTGTTATAACTATTCAATACCAAACCTTTTGCCAGATTTGTAACATCCGTGAATTGATTCTGCATGTTATATCTAAAGTTCAGTCGCTCACTTTTCTTCAGTTGCAAACGCACATCTAAGCTTGGCAGTACTCTGTAAAAGTTATCTTCAAATTCTTCATCAAACTGAAAATTCTTATTCCCGTAGGCATGAAAAGATACTGCCGGCGCTATGGTAAACTTACCTGCCTTAACCGTATATGTAGCTCCTAAATACACATCACTGAATCGGTAATCGGTATCGTTCGTATCTGAAAGGTCCGTATCAATAGGCGTCGGATCAAACACATTACCATTATCTAAGAACTGAAACAGGTTCGTATTAAAAAGCTGACGACTGTATATGGCGCCTAATGTAAAATTGATATTACTCTTAGCATTTAAGACATTCCAATAATCTAATTTAGCATCAATCTGATTTGATCTTACACGTCTATCCTGATTAACATTATAATTGAATTGATCGCGATCTAAACCAAGACCTTCAGCGATACTGTCATACGAATCCGGATCCGGAAGGTTATCGTCCGGATCAAACCCATTATCATTATTTGTTGGGTCATTCTCTAACAGCGCATTATAAAACGGATCTTCATCTTGCCATAAATGCTGTACTTCGAGCGCAAAAATATTATTCTCGTTTAATGTGTAATAATAATTTAAATTCTGATTGATACTGTATGGAGTATTATCTTCAAACTGATCAATATCCCCTACCACATTAGACACTCTGAACTGATCCTGAGATTCTTTAGACACTCTTCCCAATACATCATAATCCAATTGATTGTTAGCATTCGGCTTGTAAGTAGCACTCAATTTTAGCATGGCTAAATCGCTACGTTGTCGCGTTCTATCACTAGTAATCTCATTTGGAATGCCTAAATCTTCATCCGTATAAATAACATCGTTGCGTTCAAGTAATGTCGTTCGATTGCTATTAAAGATTCCAAAGCCACTTATATCCAAAGTTTCTTTTGGCGAATAACTAAAGTTTGCTGCTCCAAATTTAGTTTCGATGTCTAATGCCCTATTATTCTGTAAGCCTACAAACCCTAAATTATTACTTCCTAAATTGAGACTTGTACCACTGCTACGACTTGGTGCTCTGAATCCTCCCGAAAACCTAAAGAAATCACTTCTGGTAAATGCTACATCGCCAGTATTGTTCATATCTCCAATGAGATTAATGCTATACTTTGGACTGTAATAAAACAGCTTGGGTTGTACTAAATAAAGCCCATCATCCGTAGACACACCTCCTCCGGCGGTAACATTTCCAAACCAAAAATTCTTTTTACCTTCCTTTAGTTTTATATTGATCGCCACATTATCCTGATTGTTTGTTACACTTCTGGTTTGACTTACCTCTGAAAAGTTTTTCAACACCTGAACTTTATCTACAGCATTAGATGGAATGTTCTTGGTTGCCAACTTGGTATCACCATCAAAGAAATCTTTGCCATCTACCATAACTTTACTAACACGTTGCCCTTCAACCTCAATTTCTCCATCATCAGTAACTTCCACGCCTGGTAGCTTTTCTAAAACGTCCTCCAATTTTCGTTCGGTGCCATCTTTGAAAGAATCTGCATTATAGATGAGTGTATCACCTTTGATGGTCACGGGCATCTCATAAGTAAGTTCTACAGCATCCAATGCGTTATCGAGCTCTAATGTAAAATCCTTAGTGACATTCGTTTCCTTTGTAGAAAAGGCCTCTTCATAAGTTTTCATACCTATGTAGCTTACCTGTAGTTTGTACGCTGTGTTTTTACTCAAAGACAAGATATACTTCCCTTTATCGTTTGTTATGGCATAAGATTCCAAAGCATTTGTCCCTTGATTGATAGCAATGACATTGGCCAGCTCTAATGGCTTTCCTATGCTATCTTTTACCACACCCTGCATTTTAATTTGGGCAATAGTGAAGTTAGTTGCACATAGCAACGCCATAAAAATAATGTTTTTCATAATGTTTTTGTAACTGCTCTTTTGGTTAAGGTAATTATTTTGATTAGAAACGTGATCGCCCTCGACCTCTACCCCGTCCTCTGTACATCTCACGCATTTCTTTCATTTTTTGTGTAATGATTTCGTTATATTCTTTTTTAGTGACTTCTTTTCCTTTTTCCGGCATTTTGATCTCTTCCTTTTCGTCAGGATTCATCACTATTTTTGAGCATAAAATTGTTGTTCTGTCCGCACTGATCTCTAAGATAAGTCCGGGAAGTCCCCAGTACTCGCCAGGCCCTTGATTTATGGGTATTTGAGGTGTATACCAAGCTACCACTTCAATGGTTTTTGGCACTTCAATGTCTTTCATTGGATCATCATCTTCTTTTTCTGCATCCGTAGCCTCAACTTTAGTAGAATCTTTTTCTTTATCACCTTCTTTCTTTTCATCTCTGTTTCGACGTCTCATACTTCTCCAATCAAATTCATCTACCTCTTTAATAGCTGTAGCTTTAAAACAGGTATACTTTCCAATTTGCTTGGTTTCTGTTCCCATTTTCCATTCTAAAGGCTTCAATTCTTCTTTAATTAAAAACTGCTTGCCAAAAAATTCCTGATCTTGTAAAAATTGTTTGGTCTTTACATTTTTATATTGAGGTCCTGCACTAAAACTGCTCCCCCACATTCCAAAGCCTCGTGTTCCCGGTGCTTCTAACTTTTCGTCTTCCTTGTATAGAGATGCCTCTTTATTGAAAGTCAACACGTATGTTTTTTCCAAAAAACTTTTCATCCGCTCGGCAATCTGTTTTTTCTGCTGTTCGGTTAATTCCCGCCTTCCCCAATTATCCATATCCATGGTCGTCTTGGTTGAATAATAGGCTTTGCCTTGAAATTCTTGAGCAAATGTTAGTGTACAAAAACAGAATAATAGAAATGATGTGGCTTTAAAAAATAACTTTTTCATCTTAAATGTTTAGTGTTGATAAACAAATGTAAGTTTACAAACGCTAAGTACTTCTTAAAAAAACGTTAGATTTACTTACAATCGACTATTTTAATGACTAATTAGACTCGTTCAACTGCAAAAGGTTAAAAACCTATTGTGTTAAACTTTTGTTAATCAGCCTCGTCGCCTACCCATCCTGTTATTGCGAAACTCCTTCATTTTATTCATGATGGTTTCCTGGTATTTAGCCTTAGTGATTTCTTTACCTTTATCTGGCGCTACAATCTCTAGTTTTTCTTTTGGGTTCATCACTATTTTCACACACAACATGGTCGTATTACCTGCACTTACTTCTAATATTAGCCCTGGCAATCCCCAATATTCTAATGGCCCATGCCTAACTGGTATTTGTGGCGCATACCAGGCTTCAACTTTGGTCATAGAAACTTCAGGTGCTTTGGCGTCTATTCTTGTTGAATCCGATTGCTTTTCTATAGTGTTTGCGCTTCTCAATCGACTCCATGAAAAATCGTACCACATTAAATCGTTTGTAGGGATTGAAGCTGTTGCTTTAAAACAAACATAGTTACCTATCTGCTTAGATTCTTTTTCCAGTTTCCAATCTATACTTTGCAATTCATCTTTCACCAAAAACTTTTTACCGTAAAACTCCTGACTCTGAATCTGTGCATTTGTCTTTACGTTTTTGTACTGCTTACCTGGCGCAAAGTTCTTACCCCATGAATCTGTTGCCCCAGACAAGGCATCCAGTTTCTCATCTTCATAAAATAATGCTTCTTTCTTATTGAAGGTTAACACATACTCTTTCTCAAGCCTGTTCTTAAGACGTGCTTCTACTTGTTTTTTTTGAGCTTCACTCAATCGTGCTCCCCATCTGCCAAGTTCCATTTTTGACTTAGACACATAGAATGCTTGCCCCTGAAACTCTTGAGTTAGTGATACACCTACAAATGCATGCTCATCAATATCGGTTTTCCATAAAACAAAGAACGCTAACACACTAATTTTTAGAAGTATTGATTTCATAATAAAAGAAAATATTTTTTTGTTTAACAAATATATATAAACATTAAACAAAATAAATTTCGTTTATTATAATATTAACATAGGTATCATTCTAAAAATATGGTTTTCTAAAAGATTTATCTCCTTTTTTGAACTGAAAGCCTAGATCTAGGGTATTAAAGACCATAAAATGTATTTAACCTCCAATTCTGATTTCAAAAGTTTGTCCATCACTTTTATCACGATCTCTGGGTCTGTAACGCTCTTCCATCTCTTTCATCTTCTTCTCCATAATCTTGTTAAAGGCATCCTGAGATACTTTTTTCCCTTTTTTAGGTTCTTTAATTTCGACTTTCTCTTTTGGGTTTAATACAATCTTGCTACAAATAATGGTTTGCTGACCATCGTTTATCTCTAAAATTAATCCCGGTAATCCGTAATAACTTTCAGGTCCATTATTTACAGGTATTTGAGGCGTATACCAAGCGGTCACCACTTGTGTCTTTTTAGTAACCTCACGTTCGTTAAGGTCTTTATCGCCATTAAAACTAATACCGCTTTCTCTAACTTCTATTTCTCTGGTAAATGTGGCCTTATAACAGGTATACTCACCGATATGCTTTGTCTCTCCTTCAAGCTTCCAGTCAAACGCATTTAAAGTATCTTTTACTAAAAAGATCTTACCATAAACGTCATTCTGATTGGTATAGCGTTCCTCTTTAATGTTCTTATATAAAATATCTGCACCCCCTGTATTGAACATCATCACTTGTACACCTCCCATCTGTGGTTTACTTAAAGATTCTTCTTCTTTGTATATGGAGGATGTGGCATCAAATGTTAAAGTATACGTCTTTTCAAACTGCTTCTTCAACATTTCCATCATTTGATCCTGCATCTCAGAACTCACCTGAGTACTATCCATTTTTAAATCGACTTTACGCTTAGTCTTATAAGTAGCAACTCCTTGAAAATCCTGAGCATTAGCTTTAAAAACTATTAAGGACAATGCAATAACTATAACTCTGCTAATTGTAATCATCCCTTGTTTATTTCATAATATTTAATTGCCGAAGCTTTGGCTTTTTCCACAAGCTTAAAAAAGCCCTCCATATCGTCTGAGTTACCATTTATAGCATACGACATCTTTGCTTTTTCGCCATTAGACATCGTATCTCCGTTACATATAATTTTAAACGACATGTCTTTACCCGCCTCAGTATCTTGATATATCTCTTTAAGATCTTCTATAGCAAATGAAGACCTAACCTCTTCAGCCGAGTCGGCAGTGACTGTGATACTAACATCTTCAAATTTAACATCAACTAACTCGTGATGAACTAATGTCGACTGGCCATAAATTAACGTACTTAGCATTAAGGCTAAAATTGCAATACATTGTTTCATTGTTTATTATTTTTTATGATTAATACTGTACAAAAATGCATACAGCTTTTTTAGTTTTAAGTTAACTAGTGTTAACGAGTGTTAACCGATTAGTGCAGCTAATTTTTAACATTTATTTTTGAAGTATGAATGATAAACGTTATAGATGGATCTTATACACCATAGTATTTGTTATTGCCTGTACTATTGGGATTCAGATCTACTGGAACTATAAGAACTACCTCATTAACAAACAACAGCTGATCAATGATGTACAAACCAGTCTTGATAAGGCTGTTGACGATTACTATGCCAATCTCGCTCAAAAAACAACTTTAGGTTTTGCTATTGACAGCACCTATCAAAAGGATGCATTTAAAGAAGGAGGATGGTTTGATCAAGTCACCAAAAGTATCGATGAGAATAACGCTCAATTTGGAAGTATGGGTTCTCTTGATATTGATTCCATTAAAGGGGTCGCAATATTCAGAGGTTTTGAAGCCGATTCCATGATGAGAAGCAAACAAGGTGTAGGTAATACTATGAATATTGACACTATGAGACATCGACTCAAAGATATAAAGTATAAGGATAGTAAATTTGAATTCTCCGATATTGAAATGCTTACGTCTAAAGTTGTGATCTCCATTAACAACGACACACTGGTTTTAAAAGATGTGGACAGCTTATTAAAAATTGAACTGGCCAGAAAACACATCGATGTAGATTTTAATTTAAAATTCAAAGATCCTAACCGGCATCACAAATACTTTAATAGTATAATTATTAGAGACTCAATTAGCAGTTCTGAGCAAGGTCACAATTTTTTAAATACGTTTTCAAGATCTGCTTTTTTACCAGAGGATAGTGAATTGAGTATTACTTTTACCAACGAAACACAAATGGTTTTAAGGCGCATTCTAGGAGGCATTCTTATTTCGACACTCTTAGTTTTAGCAGTAATCAGTTGCTTATTTTACCTCCTTAAAATCATAAAAACCCAAAAACAACTGGCAGAAATTAAAAATGATCTTATCAGTAACATCACACACGAGTTTAAAACACCTATAGCAACTATTGGTGTAGCATTAGAGAGCATTAATAGCTTCAATGTTATTGAAGACAAAGAAAAAACTAAGACCTACATTGAAGTCTCTTCCAACCAGCTATCAAAGCTTAATATTATGGTTGAAAAGCTTTTAGAAACCGCATCTCTGGACAGCAATAATTTGGACCTTAAGTATGATCGTATTGACCTTGTGCAATTGTTAACCAATCTGGTAAACAAATTTAAAGTGCAAGAGACCACTAAAACATTTAAAATGAATCATGATGATGTCGAACTGATGATTCATGTAGATCCGTTTCACTTTGAAAATGCTATCAATAACATTTTAGACAATGCCATAAAATATGGTGGCAATAATATTGAGGTAAGTATTATTAAAAACCCTCGATCGGTTCAAATCTTGATCTCAGATAACGGACAGAACCTCAGCAAAGCCAATAAGGACAGAATATTTGAAAAATTTTACCGTGTTCCAAAAGGTAACACACATGATGTTAAAGGTTTTGGAATTGGTTTATACTATACCAAAACCATTATTAACAAACACCAAGGCACCATAACCTTAGATTTATCTAATGCACTAACCACATTCAAAATAGACCTTCCTAATGACTAATACCATAAAGATACTATTGGCTGAAGATGAAGCTTCTCTCGGGCTCATCATCAAAGAAAGTCTGGAGACTAGAGGTTTTGAGGTATTGCACTGCAAAGATGGTCAAGAGGCATACGAAAGTTATCTTAACGAACAACCCGAATTGTTAGTCTTGGATGTTATGATGCCCAAAAAAGACGGTTTTACATTAGCTAAAGATATCAGAGCTGTTGATGATACCATCCCCATTATATTCCTTACCGCTAAATCTCAGACACAAGATGTGGTTGAGGGGTTTACTATCGGCGGCAATGATTATTTAAAGAAACCTTTTAGCATGGAAGAGCTCATTGTACGTATTCACAACCTACTCAACAGAATTAAAATACAACAGCAATCTGATGTTATTAAAATTGGGAAATACACCTTTGATTTTCCTAAACAAACGTTACAGTTTGAAACTAATGGCTCTATCCAATTGACACACAGAGAAGCCCACCTTCTATTCCACCTTATCAAGAATAAAAACAGTGTATTAGATCGCTCCCTCATATTAAACAAACTCTGGGGGAACGACGATTTCTTTTCTGCAAGAAGTATGGATGTTTTCATTACCAAGCTTAGAAAAAAATTACAGCAAGATCAGAGTCTTCAAATCATCAATGTAAGAGGCTTTGGATACAAATTAACAGATTGACAATGTACCTTGTCAAAACAATTATTTCTTTGTAGCGTTACTAAATGGTCTAATTTTTGTAATTTTCAAGCTACTATGCGCCAAAGATTTCTGATAGTATTACTGGTATCGTTCACTGCATTTTCTCAGGAAAAGGTAAATCTTTCATTATTAGATTCCACCAATATTGGTGCAGAAAATATTTATGGCGCAGATGCTTTTGGTACCTACTACTATGATACCAAAGACTATACATTTCACAAAAAAACAAAGGATACTACCATAACGTATACCAATTTTCAATTGGGAAAAATATCAACTGCCGATACATTCAATCCTTTAAAAATGGTTCTGTTTTATAGAGATTTCAACACTGTTGTCATCTTAGATAACAGATTGGCTGAGATCTACAAAATTGACTTTAACACGTTGAGTGATTATAAGAATGTATCTCACACTACCACAGGCTACGACAATACCCTATGGATCTTTAATATGGATTTACAACAGTTAGAACTTTATGATTATCTCGCTGATAATACACGAATAAAAACGGTTCCTATTCAATCAAAAGTGATCGATCTTAAAAGCAATTACAATTATTGTTTTTTACTTACAGAAGAATATCTCTACATATACAATTACTTTGGAAGCCTTCTCAATAAAATTGAAAATAATGGTTATACAAATATGGCGATAACCAAAAATATTGTGGTTTTAAAAAACGAGAACCATTTTGGAATTATAAAGAAGAATGCAGATAAAATTGAGGTTATTGAAAGTCCTGACTTGTTAATAAATCAGTTTTTTGTAACCAATGAAAGCTTGTATATTTACAGCCAACCAATGCTAAAAAAATACCAACTCAAAATACAATAAATATGCATGTTGCTATTGCAGGAAACATAGGCGCAGGAAAAACCACCTTAACTAAGCTTTTAGCTAAACATTACCGTTGGGAAGCGCAACTCGAAGATGTTGTGGACAACCCTTACCTTGATGATTTCTATAATCAAATGGAACGTTGGAGTTTTAACCTTCAGGTGTATTTCCTTAATAGCAGATTTAGACAGGTGTTGCAGATTCGTCAAAGCGGAAAAAATATTATTCAGGACCGAACCATCTATGAAGACGCCCATATTTTTGCACCAAATTTACATGCTATGGGACTAATGACCAATAGAGATTTTGAAAACTACAGGTCATTATTTGAGTTAATGGAGTCTTTAGTAAAAGGCCCAGATTTGCTTATATACTTAAGAAGTTCCATTCCTAATTTAGTCAATCAGATACACAAAAGAGGCCGCGACTATGAAAACACCATTAGTATTGATTATCTTAGTCGTTTAAATGAGCGTTACGAGGCATGGATACATGACTACAATAAGGGTAATCTTCTAATTATTGATGTTGATGATCTGGACTTTGTAGACAATCCTGAAGACTTAGGCAGTGTGATCAATAAGATCGATGCCGAAATTAACGGTCTTTTCTAAATATAGAGATATTATATAATTTGATACCCAATCGTTTAAAATATATTGTTGTCCTTCTGCTATGGGCTCCATTGTGTTTAACCTCCCAAAATGACAGTATTTCAGGAGGCAAAAGGGTTTGGACAGATTTCAAGTATGATGGTGCATCCCTACTCAAAGGTGTAGGCAATGCATTTACGCAACCACTAAGATGGCAAAAAGACGATTTTATAACTGCCGGTAGTATCGTTGCAGGAACTGGGCTACTCTATTTAGCTGACGCTGAAGCTCAGCGCTACTTTTCTGAGCAAGGTGAGACCGCACCCGACATCATTCGTGATTTTGGATGGTATTTTGGAAGCCCTCAGAATTTTTTCATGATCACTGCTGGTATTTATGGCTTTGGAATACTAACCAATAACCCTAAAGTGCGTTATACCGGAGTTTTGATCATTTCTTCTGCCGTAGCTTCCGGGTTATTTCAACAACTCACAAAAACCGCTGTTGGTAGAGCAAGGCCAACCGATGGAAACCGAAACGACTTTAAGCCATTTGCTAATGAACCTGGATTTAGCGCTTTTCCTTCAGGACATACCATCTTATCTTTTACCATGGCTCATGCTATAGCCAAGCAGTTTGACAACATCTGGGTCAAAGCAGGAATTTATGCCTTGGGTTCTATAGCGCCATTGTCAAGATTATGGGAAGATGCACACTGGATCAGTGATATCGGTTTTGGTATGGCATTCAGCATTGCTGTTGTGGATGGTATGGATAACTTTTTTAAACGTAAGCAACGTTATCAAATTGAGAAGCCTAAACAAATTTCCTGGCAATTGAGAATGGGATATGGCACCATAGGTGTTGTAGGGACTTTTTAGCAAAAAACACTTCCCTTGCAATGTGCTCTGATAGTGCTTAACAAGCAACACTTCCTGTCTTAAAATCAATACGATAGAACGCTTCTATCCTTATTTTCTGTAATCAAGCCTTCTCTTTTTCGTCAAAAAGATTGTAAATTATCAATCCCTAGGCACTACTCCTTAGAGATTTTATAAAGCAAAAACAACTCAAAATGACTAAACAACTCGAAGAAAAAACAAAAAAGCATTGCAGCATGCCTCCGGCAAAATACGATGATCTAAAAGTACTTTTTTTAAACTGCACATTAAACAGAACCCCAGTACTCTCTCATACTGAAGGCTTAATAAAAGTAGCCCAGAACATTTTTGAGTCTAACGGCGCCAGTACAAAAATAATTCGCCCTGTAGATTACGATATCCCTGCAGGATTAGGACTAGACATGTCAAAAACACCTGAATGGGATAAGGACGATTGGCCAATGATTCAAAAAGAAATAGACGCTTGTGACATCTTGATTCTTTGTACATCTGTTTGGCTAGGTGAAAAATCCTCGGTATGCAATCGCACCTTAGAGCGTATGTATGGTTATACCCATCAATTCAATGCTAAAGGGCAATATCGGGATTATGGAAAAGTGGGAGCCACATTGATTACTGGTAATGAAGATGGTGTTAAACACTGTGCCATGAATATTTTATTCTCACTATCTCATATTGGGTATACCGTACCCCCTCAGGCTGACGCCGGATGGATGGGAGAAGCAGGCCCTGGCCCGTCATATATGGATGAAGGTTCGGGAGGTTCTGAGAATGATTTCACCAACAGAAACACCACGTTTTTAGTATGGAACTGCCTGCATTTGGCAAGAATGCTAAAAGACCAAGGCGGTATACCTGCTCATGGCAACCAACCAGATGAATGGGAGGCTGGTTGTAGAGCAGGGTTTGATAGTCCAGAACACAAAAGATAATGATGGTTAAACTATTTCATACAGCAGCACAGTATCTGGCTACGGCAGCTATCAGTTTTCTAGAAACAAAACCCGATGACAGCCATACTAACTTAGGGTGGAAAAACGGAGCCTTGCATACACATCCTCTAAATAGTACTAATACTATACTCTCTTTTGATTACAACGATTTTGCATTGATATTCACTAATGATTCCGGAGATCAAAAATCTCTGTCTTTAGACCTAAAAACACATGCTGAAATCAAGTACTGGTTAAAAGAAACCGCATTACTATTTGGGTTAAAAAAAGGCTATGAGTATAAACTGCATTACGATTTACCTTATGAAAAAATAACGGATCGCTTTGTATTTCATAAGCCTGCTAATACTGTAGTTGAATTGCTAATACGACAACGAGATCTGGCTCAAAAAGCCATAGAACGTATTCTAAAAAATAATGATCTGGAAACTCCCATAAGGATCTGGCCACATCATTTTGACACAGGGTCATTTTTTATGCTTAATGAAGCCATAGGGATAGGAATAGGCATGGCGATCCCAGATACTATGATTAACGATTTTTATTTATACCTAAGTGGTTATAAAGGTCATGTGCCTATTCAGCTTCCTTCTTCAATAACAATGAGTCAAGGAAACTATCATAGTAATGGCTGGAAAGGATTTGCATATGCTGTTTCGGATATAACTATTGATAAGGCCATAGCATTCTATACAGAAGCACTTGAAAATTATAAAATGAATATCTAATCAATAAGCTATGGAGCAGTGGTATTTGCCAATAACTATTTTGCCTGGCATCGGATTATTGATCTTGTCAACATCCAATCAACTTATTGCGTTGAGTAGTGAAATTGCAGAGCGGTTAAAGCTTGACATATGCAATGACGAAATAAGCCAAAGAAAACTGAATCAACTTAAACTCTTGAACAAAGCTCTGGTAATGCTATATCTAAGTGCTGGTGCTATGGTCGCTTCCGGAATTTTATCAGGTTTACAACATTTCTATAAGTTTTCAAATACTGTTGGATTAATGGTAATGCTATTGGGTGTAATAAGTGCTTTTATTTCTATAAGTTTTCTGATAGTATATTCACTCCGGGCTGTAAAAATAAGACAAGATCAATTTAAAGAATCATTGTTCTAAAACAAAAAAGCCACGCAATGCGTGGCTTTTTTGTTTTTATAGTTTTGTCAACTACTCATTCATATGAAAAGCAGCAACAGTTTCAGTCGATTCTGTTGAAGGGTTTTCCAATTTAATTTCTTTAACCTCAGGTGTATCAGTAACCGCTGTTTCTTCACCATGACCAGCACCTAAGATTGGAGCAATAACCAACCCTACTAAACACGTTAATTTGATAAGGATGTTCATTGAAGGCCCTGAAGTATCTTTGAACGGATCACCAACTGTATCTCCAGTTACAGCAGCTTTATGCGCATCTGATCCTTTGTATGTCATTTCACCATCGATCTCAACACCAGCTTCAAAAGACTTTTTAGCATTGTCCCATGCACCACCAGCATTGTTTTGGAAAATAGCCCACATAACACCAGATACACAAACACCAGCCATATAACCTCCTAAAGGCTCAGCTCCAAATAGTAATCCAATAATAATTGGGGTGATAATCGTAATTAAACCTGGCAAGATCATTTCTTTTAAGGCAGCCTTTGTAGATATATCTACACATTTGGCATATTCAGGAGTACCTGTACCTTCCATGATTCCCGGAATTTCTTTAAACTGACGACGTACTTCCTGTACCATTTCCATAGCTGCTTTACCAACAGACTGCATTGCTAAGGCTGAGAAAATTACAGGGATCATACCTCCTACAAACAACATTGCTAACACATCCGCTTTAAAGATGTTAATACCATCAATTCCTGTAAATGTAACGTAAGCTGCAAATAGCGCTAGCGCCGTTAAAGCTGCAGAAGCAATAGCAAAACCTTTTCCTACTGCTGCAGTAGTATTTCCTACTGAATCTAAGATATCTGTGCGTTCGCGAACGTGAGGCTCTAATTCACTCATTTCGGCAACACCTCCAGCGTTATCCGCAATTGGTCCAAAAGCATCAATAGCCAACTGCATTGCTGTAGTTGCCATCATGGCTGAAGCTGCTAAAGCTACACCATAGAATCCTGCCAGTGCATACGATCCAAAAATTGCAGCTGCAAATAAAATTACCGATAAAAATGTTGATTTCATACCTACAGCCAGACCTGCAATAATGTTTGTTGCCGCTCCCGTAGAACTGTTTTGAACAATATCTAAAACCGGTTTTTTACCTAGAGAGGTATAATAAGCTGTAACCATGGAGATCAAAGCACCTACTGCTAATCCAATCATTGCCGCATAGAACACATGTCTTGAAGGGATGTTTACAGGGTCTTCAACTCCAAAAAAGTTCATTTGCATTGTTTCAGGTAACATCCATTGGATTAAGAACCAACTAGCAATTAATGTTATAATTATAGACACCCAGTTTCCGGCATCTAATGCTTTTTGCACTTGTGCTTCTTTAGCATCATTATTAGAAATACGCACTAAGAATGTTCCGATTATTGATGCTAAAACACCAACTCCCGCAATAACTAATGGTAATAGAATTGGTCCCATTCCATTAAAGGTATCTAATACAGTACCATTATCTGCCATATCTTTAATTATGTAGTTCCCTAGTACCATAGCTGCTAATACTGTGGCCACATAAGACCCGAATAAATCAGCACCCATACCTGCAACATCACCTACGTTATCACCCACATTGTCAGCAATTGTAGCCGGGTTACGAGGATCATCTTCAGGAATACCTGCTTCTACTTTACCCACTAAATCAGCACCTACATCAGCAGCTTTGGTATATATACCACCACCAACTCTTGCAAATAATGCAATAGATTCTGCTCCTAGAGAAAAGCCAGCCAAGGTTTCTAATACTATGGTCATATTATTATAGAATGTACCTTCAGTGCCCATAAACTGCCCTACGAAGAACCAAAATAAAAGGCTTAAACCCAATACCGCTAATCCAGCAACACCAAGCCCCATTACGGTTCCTCCTCCAAAAGACACTTTAAGTGCTTGTGGTAGGCTCGTTTTAGCCGCTTCTGCTGTACGAGCATTAGCTTCAGTAGCAATACGCATTCCTACATTACCTGCTAATGCCGAGAAAAATGCTCCAAAAATAAAAGCCGGTACAATCATCCAACTCGTAGAAGCTACAATAGTTGAAATTCCGAATAAAGCTGCAGAAGCAATAATAACGAAAACTAATAGCAATCGGTATTCTGCTCCTAAGAATGCCAGTGCACCTTCCTTGATCGCTTTAGAGATACCTTGCATTTTTTCATTTCCGGGAGCTTGCTTTTTTACCCATGACATTTTGATAAACATAAATAGCAATCCTACGACTGCCATTGCCATTGGCACAAAAATCATATTTAATTCCATATTTTTTGATTTGTTATTTAGCTGGGCAAAAGTAGTAAAATCAACGGTAATAAAAAACCCTTTCAAGTCTTATCCTGAAAGGGTAAATTAAGTTATCATTAAATTTCACTATATCGTAAAATCACCATTACTCTTATGAATGCTATTCTCATAGCGTTCAATACATTTATCAACAATTTCTGCAGCTTCTTCTGCATTACCCCAGCCGCCTACATCCACTTTCTTTTTTTCCAGATCTTTGTACACCTGAAAAAAGTGTGTGATCTCCTCCAGACGGTGTGGATTGAGGTCTGCAATATCTTCTTTTAAGCTCCATATAGGGTCCGAAACCGGAACACATACAACTTTTTCATCAGGGCCTTTTTCATCAGCCATGTGAAACACGCCTATCGGTTTTACTTCCATAACACACATCGGAAAGGTTGGTTCGTGACCTAACACCAATACATCTAGCGGATCACCATCTAATGCTAATGTTTCAGGAATAAAACCATAATCACCCGGATACATCATGGATGAAAACAACATACGATCAAAACGTATCTTTTTCAAGTCAAAATCGTATTCATATTTATTTCTACTCCCCTTTGGGATTTCTATTAAAACATCAAATGTTAATTTTTCGGTCTTCGACATATTCTCATTTTTTAAGGGTTGCAAAGATAGTCTATAATTTGAGCTTAACAAGGTAAATTATTACCATGTTGATTCACTTGCTGTATCCTTATAAAAAAGCGTTAAAGTTTAGCTAAAACTGATTGTCAACTTCTTAATTTTAAAAGCATTGAAATATAATTTGGCTATCTTGAACCCCATTAATCAAACCACTACAAAAAATAAGTTTATGCGTTTTTCGATTTCTATCCTGTGTGCTACATTATTACATATAAATCTTTATGCCCAGGATCAACCTTGGCAAGGAAAATTTGAGCCTATCGACAACATGCTACCCACGCCCAACACGTACCGAACTGCAAGCGGTGCTCCCGGGAAAGCCTACTGGCAACAACGTGCTGACTATAAGATCAAAGCCACATTAAATGAAAAGAACAACACTTTAAGTGGTGACGAAACCATTACCTATTACAATAATTCACCTGATGACCTCAGTTATTTATGGATTCAGTTAGAGCAGAATGTCAACCGTAAAGAAAATGAAGATTTTGGTTATGTTTTTGGAGGTCCAAGAGATGGTATGAGTACGCAACACATGCAATATTTAACACGTGCCATTGATTTCCCTGCAGGATATTCCATTAAATATATCAAAGACGCTAATGGAACAGCTATAAAATCTCTTGTAAATAATACCATGATGAAAGTGCTATTGGATTCTCCTTTAAAATCTGGTGAATCCATGACCTTCTCTATTGGCTGGTCTTACCCCATTACCGATCGAAGTATGTTCTTACTATCAAGAGAAGGCTACGAATACTTCCCTGAAGATGACAACACGGTGTACTTGATTGCACATTGGTTCCCCAGAATGGCTGTCTATAATGATACTGAAGGCTGGCAAAATAAACAATTTAACCGATTGGGAGAATTTGCTTTGGAATTTGGCGATTATGACGTTGAGATTACCGTGCCTGCAGATCATATTGTTGCTGCCACAGGATCGCTTCAAAATCCAAACGATGTATTAACCAAAACACAACGCAAACGCTTAGCCGAAGCTGAAAACACTTATGATAAACCGGTACTAATCATTACTCCGGAAGAAGCAAAGAAAGCCGAGCAATCAAAATCCAACAAAACCAAAACATGGAAGATGAGTGCTAAAAATGTAAGGGATTTTGCATGGGCTTCCTCGCGTAAATTCATCTGGGATGCACAAGCCGTTCAATTGCCTACCAATAAGGTAATGGCCATGTCTTATTTTCCAAAAGAAGGCCTTCCGGTTTGGAGCGAAGAGTCTACTAAAGCCATCATGCATGCTCTTGAAGTCTATTCCGAAGCCACATTTGATTATCCTTATCCGGTAGCCATCTCTGTAAACACCTCTAATATAGGTATGGAATTTCCTATGATTAGTTTTAATGGTGGACGACCAAACAGTAAGGGTGAAATGAGTAAAAATGCTAAAGCCGGTATGATTGGCACTATCATACATGAGGTTGGACATAACTGGTTTCCGATGATTGTAAGTTCGGATGAACGCCAATGGATGTGGATGGATGAAGGACTAAACACCTTCCTTCACCAGCGTACCGTTAAAGAACGTTACCCTGATTTTAACCACACAACGCCCAAGAGTATCATTCCGTTTATGAGTGGTGATCAAAGCGTAATGCGACCTATTATGACCTCATCTGACAATGATTTACTCAATCAATTTGGAGCTAATTATTATCAGAAACCTACTGTAGGGTTGCAAATATTAAGAAATTCTGTCGTTGGCGAAGCGCTTTTTGATCAGGCATTTAAAGAATATGCTAATCGCTGGAAATACAAACATCCAAATCCTGCCGACCTGTTTAGAACTCTCGAAGATGCTACTGCTATGGATCTGGATTGGTTTTTCAGAGGGTGGTTTTTCACCACAGATAATGTAGATATCGAATTGGCTGATGTAAAATGGTTTACAGTAACTCCTGAAGTCGGTATAGACAATAAACAACAACAAGGCAATCTTAATATGGCATCTGATCAGGCAGGAGAAAAAGCAAAAGATTTCTCTGGCGGACCTGAAATGATTAACATGGTAAGTACTCCCGATTCTAATTACGGTCAATTTTTATCGCGATTAGACGAGCCTGAAATCCGAAAACAGGTTGAAGGTAAAAACATTTATGAGGTTCGTGTAAAAAACAAAGGCGGTCTTGTTATGCCTGTAACGATTGAGTGGCAGTATAAAGATGGTACTACTGAAATTGATCGCTTACCGGCAGAGATTTGGCGTACTAATGAGTACGAAACCACCAAAACCTTTATTAAGGATAAAGAAGTGGCTAAAGTGGTTGTAGATCCTAACGGAGAGTTTGCAGACGTCAATAATAAAAATAATAGTTTTCCAAAAGTAGAAGAAGCTTCTGATTTTGATAAATTTAAAAAGCAACAGAAGAACTAATCTCTGAGATTTTACATAACTTTAGGGAGCTATTAAAAACGACTGTCACATGCTAAAAAAATACATCTCCCTCAATCTGTTGAAATACCTCTTTTTAGTCGCCTTATTATCAAGCTGTTCAGGGATAACGACAGAACGGCTATTACTTACAGATGTAAATAGCGATGATATAAATGTCTCAGAGAAATACTGGCTTGGCTATGGTATAAATTCAGACGGTGATGAAGAACTTGTAACTACCCTTTACTTTAAAGATGCCGGTTTTTTTAGTAAAAGTAAAATATGGGTTGCCGAAATGGGAGACTCCAAAGGCAAGGAAAAAATATATATAAGACTAAAAGAAACTCGTGTAAAAGATAAATTTATTGTCCAAGCTACAGGTTGGAACAAAAATGGAAAAAGCGAAACAGGTATTGGGATATTAATCAAAATATCTTCTGAGGAATATCGATTTTATATGCCTTCTGAAGGCGGTTATGATTTGGCTAAAAATAGCACCAAATTAAATAAAATGCGTGATTTCTATTCTGTTAAAACAGGTAAAAGCGGACTAATTACATTTAGAAGTCAAGCTGTTGAATTGTATTCTAATGATATTTTAGATTTTTTAGAATCTATGAATTTGAATGTCGATTTAAAACTGTCAGGTATATTTAAAGCAACCGATAAGCAGAATTATAACAGACAGATAAAAAAAGTAAAAATATAGGAGTCTTAAAAATAGAATCCAAAACTTCCGGTGACTCCAAAGCGTCTGGCATCTGGATTATCTAAATAGTTTCCTCTAAAATTAAAGTCCAGCCTAAAGACTTTAAAGATGTTACCAATACCAAAACTATACTCGTAGTAAATGCGACTGTCTGGTGCCAGAAGTGGTATTTCTGCCGGATTGCCTGTAGTATTCAGAGCTATATTATCTGCAGAAAGATCACCCCATACACCGCGTAATCCCAGGATGGCTCTTAGGTTGTACTTCTTTAAAAACGGTATTCTCGAAAATATTCTACCGTTAAAATTATGTTCTAAATGTAATGAGGTATATGTATCGGTCACAAACTCATAGAAATCGAGCTGTGGAAACGTATTGTATATGGAAAAATACGTTTGATTTCCTGGCACAACACTCAATAGTGCTAGGGGTACATCCCCAAAGGTTTTCCCAGTTTCTACTGAAGTCACTAATCTTCCAAAACCTCCTACCTGCCATGGTTGAATGTATGAAAACTGTACTTTAGTATAATCAAAATCACTTTCAAACAGGTTACGATCACCGTTACTTACCTGAAAAAAGAGTCGGGCAAAATCATCGTTCTTTTCTTTGCGTTCTACTCCAAAACCTGTCATTTGTCGCTTAGGATAATAGGCCAATGATAATCGGGTTTCAAACTGTCTGACTTTAGAGGATATGCCTGTAGGAGATTCCGGATCGTTATAATCTAAACTAAATGTATCAGAGGCTGATCTCAACTCACGGTAACTGCCATCAAGTCTAAAAACTAAATTCTTAAACGGCTCTATGGAAGCTCCAAAATTAGTAAGATTAATATTGGTCAGCTTATCGTTGGCGCCCGTTCCTACCACAGCAGATGAGGCTAAACTTCGTCCTAAAACATCTGTAGAACTTGTTAAACTGGCTCCAATCTGTTCAACATCACGTCTATTACCACCAAAGAGGGTCAATCGACTCTTCTTATCTAATAACCATTTCCCTGATATGCCATACTTAAATTTATCATCCCTAAATCCATAAGCTATAAAGCCTTCCAAGCGCCATAAATCATTGGGGCCAAAATACGTACGCCCACCTGTTCTTAGACGCAAACCTTCAACTTCATTAAAACCAAATGTGGAAAAGATAGGTCCATAATCAAAGTTAATGCTTGGAAATTCTATATATCCTGAGGCTAGTATGCTTCCTAAATTATATAAGCGCTTAAACTTTTTTACGGTTTTAAGGGTGTCTAACATTTTATAGACGCCCTTTTCATCCTTATTGAGCGCTTCTAATCGGTTCGTATTCCAAAATGCATCATCCCTGTTGTACACATCTTCGTTATAATTGTACACCTCTTCATCATAAAACTTTTCGTCTTTGGGTTGATCAAAAATGTAATTATCATATAACGTGGTACGCTTACCATAGACACCTCTTGATTTTTCTTTCTTATTCAATGCAAAATCAGAGAGCATGTAATCACGTTTGATTAGAAATAAAGAATCGTTAAGCACTTCGAACTCCTGTTCTATGTAGATTTCTTTTACCCAGTTAATGTTAGCACTCTTCGAGGCTTGCATATTGATATCTTTTATGGCATATGTGGTATCTGCTACCCAGAAATCACCTTTAAACGTAAGTTCGTTTTTTCGCCTTGGATAATAGATAATGTTATAACACCATTTGTTATCTATAAAAGCACTATCTGCCAACACATAATTATAGGTATTGATTCCAGTTCTTGATAAAGGGCTTACAAAACTCTTATCAAAAAACTTCAAGTAGTTATCATATATATTATAATCTGAATACAAATCATCTACAAAATCGATGATGACCTGATTATTGCTAAACCCAGAATTTTTATTACCAAGGAGCTCTTCCTTTTCCTTATTAATCATATTATCGCCATAAACTTTGGAAACTGCTTCGTTCAAAAATATTGGCAAATAGGTTTTTCCGGTAACTCTCGAGGTATCCACCTTATCAAATACAAACTCCATGCCTCTGAAAAGTCTGCTTTTTATAAGCGCACTGTCTATGGTATTAAGGTCAAACTCAACCTTCTCGTATTTATTATACTGATACTGTTTAAACTGCTTTAAACCATTAAGGCGTTTACGTTCCCATATTTTCTTAAGAATGCGTATGGCCGGATTCTCTGAAGCTTTCTTTGATTGCTTACCAGTAACAATAACCACTTCATCTAAAGATGAGGCCTCTTCCTTTAGCACAAATTTCAAATCGTAATTGACTCGTTTCGCGATATTATATTCATAGGTTTCATACCCAAGAAATGATACTATTAAAGCATCCCAGTTCTCATCCGACTCCAAATAGAATCGCCCATTTTCATTAGTAATAGTACCGGTAGTAGAGCCTTTAAAAATGACATTGGCAAACGCTACAGGTTCATCGTATTCATCGTAAACGTAACCGCTAACCTTGGTTTGGGAATACGCAGAAAAAAAGCTAAAAAGTAAAAATGTAGTAAGTAGTTTAAATCTCATAGTGGAACAACTTCATCAACAATCGTGCTAGTTTTTAATTATTGACTGATAAATGAAGTTAATACAACGCAGAAAACTGCAATTTATTTATTTATACATCACTTTTTTTACAGCCTTGATGACATCTTCACTATTGGGAAGCCATTCTTCCAATAAAACCGGAGAGTATGGTGCCGGCGTATCAGCTGTATTTATTTTAATAATTGGGGCATCGAGGTAGTCAAAAACTTGCGATTGTACCTGATATGTAATTTCCGTTGCTACATTACCAAACGGCCACGCTTCTTCTAGAATAACCAAACGGTTGGTTTTTTTAACGGAATCCAATATCGCTTTATGATCCATTGGACGTACGGTACGTAAATCTATAATCTCACAGGAAATACCTTCTTTTTCTAATGCATCAGCAGCTTTATATGCTTCTTTGATAATTTTTCCGAAAGATACTATAGTAACGTCAGTACCTTCTCTTTTGATATCAGCCACACCAATAGGAATGGTATATTCGCCTTCAGGGACATCACCTTTATCACCATACATCTGTTCGCTTTCCATAAAAATCACAGGGTCGTCATCTCTGATGGCAGATTTTAATAAGCCTTTAGCGTCATAAGGGTTTGAAGGCACTATTACTTTTAAACCCGGTGTATTGGCAAACCAGCTTTCAAAAGCTTGTGAATGTGTTGCCGCTAATTGTCCAGCAGATGCTGTAGGCCCTCTGAATACTATTGGGCATTTGAACTGACCTCCGGACATTTGTCTAATCTTGGCTGCATTGTTAATAATCTGATCAATTCCTACCAAAGAGAAGTTAAAGGTCATATATTCAACGATAGGTCTATTACCTGTCATTGTAGAACCAATGGCCACACCGGCAAAACCTAACTCAGCAATTGGCGTATCAATAACGCGTTTAGGTCCAAATTCATCCAACATACCTTTAGAAGCCTTGTAAGCACCATTATATTCGGCAACTTCCTCTCCCATTAAATAAATGCTTTCATCTCTTCGCATTTCTTCGCTCATAGCTTCTGCTATGGCCTCTCTAAATTGAATCGTTTTCATCAACAACGTTTTTAATGAAAAGCAAAAATAGGAATAAATGAAACACTATATAAATAAGATTAATTTAAAATTTACTATGCATGCATAGTAAAAATTCAAAATAAAATATTTACCTTCGTAAACTCTTAAAAATTATACTTAATAAACAATAAAACATATGAAAATTTTAGTGTGTATTAGCCATGTACCTGATACAACATCGAAGATTAATTTTACGGATGGTGACACCAAATTTGATACCAATGGTGTGCAGTTTGTTATCAATCCTAATGATGAATTTGGGCTTACTCGTGCCATGTGGTTCAAAGAAAAGCAAGGCGCTAGTGTAGACGTTGTCAATGTAGGAGGTCCAGAAACCGAACCAACACTCCGTAAAGCTTTGGCCATTGGAGCAGATACTGCTATCCGAGTAAATACAGCTGCAACTGATGGTTTTGCTGTAGCTAAGCAACTGGCTAAAATAGCTACCGATGGGGGTTATGATTTGGTTATTGCAGGTAGAGAATCTATCGACTATAATGGCGGTATGGTTCCGGGGATGGTGGCATCTATGATGGACGCTAACTTTGTAACCAATTGTATTCAACTTGAAGTAGAGGGAACCAATGCAAAAGCTACACGAGAGATTGATGGCGGTAAAGAATCTGTAAGCACCTCTCTTCCACTGGTTATAGGTGGTCAAAAAGGTTTAGTTGAAGAAAGCGACCTGAGAATACCAAATATGAGAGGAATTATGATGGCTAGAAAAAAGCCATTGAATGTTGTAGAACCTGTAGATGGTAATGCGGAAACAAAAGCCGTAAGCTATGAAAAGCCAGCTCCTAAAGGCGCTGTTAAATTAGTAGATGCCGATAATATTGATGAATTAGTGAGTTTACTTCATAATGAAGCTAAAGTCATTTAACTTAAAAACATAAAGAACATGTCCGTTTTAGTATATACAGAATCCGATAAAGGAAATTTCAAAAAAGGCGCTTATGAAGTGGCCTCATATGCCAAAGCCATAGCCAATCAAATGGGAACAACTGTTACTGCAGTTGCTATCAATGCTAACGATCATTCTGCGTTAGGAGCCTATGGTGTAGATAAAGTATTGAATGTTAAAAACAGCGCTTTAGATACATTTGATGCCAAAACCTATGCTTCAGCCATTCAGCAAGCCGCAGTGAAAGAAGGCGCAAAAGTAGTTGTCATCAGCTCGAGTGCCGACAGTAAATATTTAGCACCAATATTAGCGGTTGGTCTTAATGCCGGTTATGTGTCTAATGTTGTGGAAGTACCATCTAACGTATCTCCATTTACTGTTAAGCGTACGGCTTTCACCAATAAAGCATTTGCTAATACCGAGATTAATACAGACATCAAACTTGTTGGTTTATCTAATAATGCATTTGGGCTTGTAGAACAATCCGGAAATGCAACTGCCGAAGACTTTTCACCTTCACTACCTGAATCTGGAGTCCAAGTAGAGTCTGTAGATAAAGCTACTGATAAAGTTACTATAGCTGATGCTGAGATTGTAGTCTCTGGTGGTAGAGGATTAAAAGGTCCTGAGAACTGGGGCTTAGTGGAAGACTTGGCTGATGTTTTGGGTGCTGCAACAGCATGCTCAAAACCTGTTTCTGATTTGGGTTGGAGACCTCATAGTGAACACGTAGGGCAAACAGGAAAGCCTGTAGCTTCAAACTTATATATTGCCATTGGTATCTCTGGAGCCATACAACATTTAGCAGGAATCAATGCTTCTAAAGTTAAGGTCGTTATCAACACCGACCCTGAAGCTCCATTCTTTAAAGCTGCCGATTATGGTATTGTTGGAGATGCTTTTGAAGTGGTTCCTAAGCTTACAGAAAAATTGAAAGCTTTTAAAGCTCAAAACGCATAATTTTATTAACTTGTAGTTATATAAAGGACTGTTTAGATTAGCACAAAATGCGAAATCTGCGATATGCAGTTTGGTAAAGTCCTAATTTAAACAGTTCTTTGCGTTTTATAAATTATGAGCTTAGTTCGTCTAAATATTAAAGGGATCTCATACAGCCAAACTCAAAATGGCGCTTATGCCCTGATTCTTAATGAAGTTGAAGGTGATCGAAAATTACCTATAGTCATTGGAGCTTTTGAAGCACAATCTATTGCCATTGCTTTAGAAAAAGAAATACGACCTCCAAGACCACTCACCCATGATTTATTTAAAAATTTTGCTGATCGATTTGATATCGTAGTGAAGCAGGTCATTATCCATAAATTGGTAGATGGTGTGTTTTATTCAAGTTTAATCTGTGAACGCGATAAAATTGAAGAGATCATCGATGCCCGAACTAGTGATGCTATTGCCTTAGCACTACGTTTTCAGGCGCCTATTTTTACATACAAAAACATTCTTGACAAGGCAGGTATCTATCTAAAAGTAAATCCTAAAAAAGAAGATCAAGAACAAGACAGTATTCTTGTTGATGATATTATTGCTGAAGAAATAGAAACCGCAGCCATAAGTCAGGATAATTACAAAGATAAATCTCTAGACGAGCTTCATTCACTCTTAGACGAAGCTGTTGCTAATGAAGACTACGAATTGGCAGCCAAACTGAGAGACGAAATTTCTAAACGATAAATCCTATTTTATATGAGTCGGTTCTTTACAGCTTTTGTAGCTATCTGTTTTGGAGTATCATCTGTATTAGCACAAAATCTTGAAAAGACGTGGCAATTTGAATCCATTACGGATGTTAATGGGAATTCTCTTTTTGAAATTACAGATACCGATACACTTTCGTTTAATAAAGGAAAATTTCATTACAGCCTTGATGCCAAAAACGGGCTTAGAGCCTCTGGTGATTACACACATCAAAATAATGTTTTGGTGCTGTACTATTCGCAACCTAATGACACTATAAGACATTACAGAATAAAAACATTTACCGATTCTACATTAGTGTTCCAAGAAAACCATGTGCTTTACAATTACAAGCCATTTTCAAAAAAGATAATTGTAACAGATACCATAGCGCCTAGTCAAGGGTTTTCTTTCAATAGTTTATGGAGAGGTATGTTGGGGATGCTGGTGCTTATTTTTATAGCTTACTTGTTTAGTAGCAATAGAAAAGCCGTTAATTGGAAAACTGTAGGTATTGGTCTCGCGTTTCAACTCCTTATAGCTATAGGCGTACTTAAAGTATCTTTTGTTAAAAATGCATTTGAATGGGTTGGAAGTCTTTTTGTAAGTGTCTTGGATTTTACTAGAGCCGGAAGTAAGTTCTTATTTGAAGGTCTGGTAGTCGATATGGATACTTTTGGATTTATATTTGCGTTCCAGGTATTACCAACCATAATATTCTTTTCAGCATTAACGTCCTTATTATTCTATTTGGGCATCATTCAAAAAGTGGTTAAAGCCATGGCTTGGTTGTTATCTAAAGCCCTCAAAATATCAGGTGCTGAAAGCCTTAGTGTGGCCGGCAATATTTTTCTTGGTCAAACCGAGGCTCCACTTTTAATCAAGGCTTATCTGGAAAAAATGACCAAATCAGAAATTCTTCTGGTTATGATCGGTGGTATGGCTACTGTTGCAGGTGCCGTGCTTGCTGCTTATATTGGCTTTTTGGGTGGTGATGATCCCGAATTACGATTGTTCTATGCGAAACATTTATTGGCGGCATCAGTGATGGCAGCGCCCGGCGCTATAGTGATTTCTAAGATCTTATTCCCACAAACCGAAAAGATCAATACCGATGTTTCTGTTTCTCAGGAAAAAATTGGCGCCAATATCCTAGATGCTATTGCTAATGGTACTACCGAAGGCTTAAGACTTGCTGTCAATGTAGGTGCCATGCTTTTGGTATTTGTAGCATTTATTGCCATGGTCAATGGTATTTTGGGGTGGGTTGGAGACATCACTACACTAAACACTTGGGTTGTTAATAATACCCCTTATCAAAGTTTATCGCTGGAGATGCTTTTGGGTTATCTGTTCGCTCCTCTAATGTGGCTCATAGGCGTTGCTAAAGAAGATATGGCTCTTATGGGACAGTTATTAGGCATAAAGTTGGCTGCCAGTGAATTCATCGGTTATATTCAGTTGGCAGATCTGAAAAATGTTGCCAACGCTACGCATCTCAATTACGAAAAGTCAATTATTATGGCCACGTATATGCTTTGTGGTTTTGCTAACTTTGCTTCTATAGGTATTCAAATCGGAGGTATAGGATCTCTGGCTCCAGGACAACGTAAGCAACTTTCAAAATTTGGTATCAAAGCCCTAATTGGGGGTACGATCGCTTCTTTAATATCTGCTACAATTGCCGGAATGATCATTGGTTAATAACTTTTGATATTAATCACTCTTCATAAGTTTTCTTTTCCGCTCTAATGTCTATTTTTAGTTTCTGAAAAATGACTTAAGCATATGCAGCAATATCATAATCTTGTTAAGCACGTTCTGGAACACGGCAATGAAAAAAGTGACCGTACGGGTACGGGTACAAAAAGTGTTTTTGGATATCAAATGCGTTTTGATCTCAGTGAAGGTTTCCCCATGGTTACCACGAAAAAACTTCACTTAAAATCCATTATCTATGAACTTTTATGGTTTTTAAAGGGTGACACCAATATCAAATACCTTACTGAAAATGGTGTGCGTATTTGGAACGAATGGGCTGATGAGAATGGCGATTTAGGCCCTGTTTATGGTCACCAATGGCGCAACTGGAATAGTGAAGAAATAGATCAGATCAAAGAGGTGATAGACACCTTAAAAGCTAATCCAGATAGCAGACGTATGTTGGTTTCTGCCTGGAATCCTTCTGTAATGCCCGACACATCCAAATCCTTTGGTGAAAATGTGGCCAACGGCAAGGCCGCTTTACCACCGTGCCATGCTTTTTTTCAGTTTTATGTTGCTAATGGCAAGCTTTCGTGTCAATTGTATCAACGTAGTGCTGACATCTTCTTGGGTGTGCCATTTAATATTGCTTCCTACGCCTTGTTTACCATGATGATGGCTCAGGTTTGTGGCTACGAAGCCGGTGATTTTATTCACACTTTTGGTGATGCTCACATTTACAGTAACCATTATGAGCAACTAGAATTACAATTGTCCAGAACGCCGAGACCTTTGCCAAAAATGATTCTTAATCCTGAAATTAAAGACATCTTTGATTTTAAATTTGAGGATTTTACACTAACAGATTACAACCCTCATCCACATATTAAAGGTGTAGTTGCCGTATAGTTAGATGAAACACTTCTGTTTAGTTCTATTCCTAACGTCTGTTCTATTTGGCTTTTCTCAAGAGAAAGATTCTGACGAAATCGCCTCAAAGACTAATAAGACCTACCCTATGCATAGAGGGTGTAAAAACGTTAAAGGTTATGAGAATGTCAAAAAATGTACTAAGGCAAAAATTATAGACTACCTCATTGTAAGCTTTGATTATGAAATGGCAGACAGGGTTTTTCCAACTGCTGAATCTACAAGCTTTCAAGTTGATTTTATCATTAACAAGAGAGGAAAAACCGAACAGGTCAATGCAAAAGCTAATCATCGTGCTATAGCCATTGAGGCGATTCGCCTTATGAAGCGAATGCCTAAATTCAAAGCTCCCGGTACAATCAAGGGTAAAGCTGTAGACACTCCTGTAAGCTTATTGGTCACTGTTGTTTTTTAATCTTGAAGTTTCCCAATAAAATAAAAAGGTGCTTTTTAGAAAAGCACCTTTTTAAACATTTAGAACTTAGGTGTATTTTACAGATTTAACACCCCATTTTCCGCAGCTGCGAAATCATTCCAAGCATAAGCATCAGCTTGTTCGTCATTAATGTATGCGCCATCAACAACATATCTGAATTCATAAGAGTTATCGCTTGGTAAATCAACAGTACCTTTGAATGTACCATTTTTCAATTTTTTTAATGCTGTAGCCTCAGTATTCCACTCGTTAAAGCTTCCCACGACGGCTACATTTTGAGCCGCTTTTGCAGGAACAGAAAACGTGACCTTACATACCGGCTTACTCTTTAAATACTGTTTTTTAATTGCCATGATAATAGATTTAATTAGTTCTCAAAATTATAAAAGAATTCGCCATAACAACACCTTTAACCTCCTCAAAACCTAAGATTTATCAATTTCGTAAAATAGGCTTTATTTTAATTTAAAGTCTCTAAAAATTACAAGTGATTTTTGTGAGATCATCAACTTAAAAAACACTTCTTAAACACTGATTATCAACTACATCGTTTTCGAAATCATGCTATTTTATTTGGCTTTAAAGTACGACAACGTTTTAGTGAAAAAAACTTACCTTTACTCTAGTAATTACATCTATATGTTTGGAAAGAAAAAGCAAATTCCTGAAGTTGATAAAGACCAATTAGAGCTTATTGAAAATGCACAAAAACGCATCCGTCAAAAAAAACGGTTGTACATACATTTTGTTGTGTTTTTAATTGGTGCCGTATTTTTAATCCTTGCAAATACCGTTTTGGGAATTGGAAAAGATTTTACCATCGCCGGAATCAATTGGTTTGTATATGCGATTTTAGCTTGGTTGTTTTTATTCATTTATCATTTTGTGAATGTCTTCATCACCAATAAGTTTATGGGTAAGGCATGGGAAAAACAACAATTAGATAAATTGGTAAATCAACAGCAGCAACGTATAGCGCAATTAAAACAGAATTTTCTTAAAGAGGAAACTAAAATCGCCCAATCGCAGGCATATAATGAGGCACAATCAAAACCTGTAATATCCTCTGAAAAAAAAAAGACCTCTGAGTTAACTATAATTGTTGCTGCGGGAGAAGATAATGCCATTGGAAAAGACAACGATCTCATATGGCATTTGAGTAATGATCTGAAACGTTTTAAACAACTAACTTCTGGTCATCATATCATTATGGGGCGTAAAACATTCGAAAGTTTTCCAAAGCCTCTGCCTAACCGTACTCATGTGGTCATTACACGTCAGGATAATTATAAGGTTCCCGAGGGTGTTATTGTAGTTCACTCTTTAGAGGATGCTATTGATGTTGCCAGAAAAGATGATCAACCCTTTATCATTGGTGGCGGAGAGATCTACAAACAGGCTTTACCTGTAGCTGACAAAATTGAATTGACCCGAGTACATGCGAACTTTAACAATGCAGATACTTTCTTCCCTGCGTTGGACCTGAACCAGTGGAAAGAAACGCAACGCACCAAACATGATGCTGATGCTCATCATAATTATGCTTTTTCTTTTATTACCTATCATAGAAAATAAATATTCCTATTTTTGCAACACTAAATTTTAAAGGGACATGAAAGCATATATATTTCCGGGACAAGGTGCACAATTTTCAGGGATGGGTTTGGACCTCTATGAGAATTCTGTTATGGCACAGGAACTTTTTGAAAAAGCTAATGACATTCTTGGGTTTCATATCACAGATGTTATGTTTGAAGGCTCAGCTGAGGATTTAAAACAAACTAAAGTGACGCAGCCTGCTATATTTTTACATTCTGTCATTTTAGCAAAAACTATTGGCGATGCTTTTCAACCAGATATGGTTGCAGGCCATTCATTAGGTGAGTTATCTGCCTTAGTAGCTAATGGTGTGCTTTCTTTCGAAGATGGTCTCAAGTTAGTATCTCAACGCGCTACAGCCATGCAAAAAGCCTGTGAATTACAACCAAGCACTATGGCCGCTGTATTGGGATTAGACGATGATATTGTAGAAAAAGTATGTGCTACTACTGATGGTATTGTAGTTGCTGCTAATTATAATTGCCCAGGGCAATTGGTTATTTCGGGAGAAATTGATGCCATTAACAACGCTTGCGAAATCTTAAAGGAAGAAGGTGCTCGAAGAGCCCTGATCTTACCTGTTGGTGGTGCTTTCCACTCGCCATTAATGGAGCCCGCTAGAGAAGAATTGGCTGCAGCGATAGAGGCTACCACTTTTTCATCTCCAAAATGCCCAATATATCAAAATGTAACCGCCAACGCTGTTACTAATGAAAATGAGATCAAAACCAATCTTATTTCTCAACTTACAGCTCCTGTTCGCTGGACACAATCTGTACAACAAATGATCGCTGATGGTGCTACTCATTTTACAGAAGTAGGCCCTGGAAAAGTACTACAGGGACTGGTTAAAAAAATTGATCGCTCTTCCGAAACAGCCTCTGCTGCTTTTGAAACCAAATCTTAATGTTATGAAATTATCTCGTAATCTGTCCATAGTATTACTCATTGTGGTAAACATTGCTTTGGACCAAATTACCAAAGTCATTGTAAGAACTACAATGATCAAAGGAAAAGCTGTAAATGTTCTTGATGAATATGTACAATTGATATGGGTCGAAAACAAAGGGGCCTTTTTAGGAATGGGTAGTGATCTTAGTGAAATCACTAAAGCTATTTTCCTATTAATCTTACCTGTAGCTGTGTTGGGTTACGTTATATATCATATTTTTAAAACCAAGGACTTGGATCGCTTAAGCCTTATAGGTTTTTGTTGTATTATAGGCGGGGGGATTGCTAATGTTTTTGATCGCGTAGCTTTTGGTCAGGTTACCGATTTTATGTTCCTTCAAATAAATGACACACTAAAAACCGGCATCTTTAATGTTGCCGATTTATCAGTTACCACAGGAATCATCATTCTTATTTTTGGTAATTTCTTTAGTAGAAAAAAAGGACTCCCTGAAGCCGCATAAGCTTCTTAACAGCATTAGTTACTAATTAACTATGTTGTTTTTTGTTTATTTTTTGCTCCCATTGCCAGGCAGATGCCATGGCATCGTCTAAAGTCAGTTCGGCTTTCCAGCCTAGATCTTGATTAGCTTTTGTGGTTTCTGCATAAGCAGCCGTAATATCACCTTCTCTTCGGTCTACAATCTTATAATTTAGTTGCTGCTCTGAAACTCGTTCGAAAGATTGAATCACTTCCAAAACAGTGCTTCCTTTTCCTGTTCCCAGATTAAACACTTCAAAATTTGAAGCATTGTTCTTTTTTAGTAAACGCTGTAGCGCAATGACATGAGCTTTTGCTAAATCGACAACATGAATATAATCTCTAACGCAGGTTCCATCTTTAGTAGGATAATCGCCTCCAAAAACAGATAGCTGCGCTCTGATACCAATGGCCGTCTGAGTAATAAACGGTACTAAATTTTGCGGCACTCCTATAGGTAATTCCCCAATATGTCCTGACGGATGTGCACCGATAGGGTTAAAATACCTCAATGCAATTGCTTGCATATCATTATTGGCTTTACAAACATCTTTTATAATTTCTTCTCCTATTTGCTTTGTATTACCATATGGAGATTCGGCAGGTTTAATAGGTGCATTTTCTGTAATGGGTAATTCTTCTGATTGCCCATATACCGTACAGGAAGAACTAAAAATAAAGTTAGAATGGTGTAGTTTGTTTAAATGTTTTATAAGATAAACAAGTGTATTAATATTATTCTCATAATATTTGAGCGGCTCTTTAACACTCTCCCCTACTGCCTTACTTGCTGCAAAATGTATAGCGCCTTTAATATCATGATGCCTTTCAAAAAAATCCTTGACCAAGGCTTGCTCTTTAAGGTCTATGATCTCAAGTATCGGTTTAATCCCGGTTGTTTTGGTGATCCCTTTTAAAACATCTTCAGATGAATTTGACAAGTCATCAATAATAACGACTTCAAAGCCTTCTTCCTGTAATTCTACGACAGTATGCGACCCTATAAAACCTAATCCTCCAGTGACTAAAATCTTCATCTAAGCATTTTCGTTTATAAAATTCAAAACCGTAGATGTAATAAATTCAATTTGTTCATCGTCTAGTTCGGTATGCATTGGTAAAGAGATCACAGATTCACATAAGTCTTCTGTAACCGGAAAATCTCCTTTTTTATACCTAGGATCTTCATATGCCTTTTGTAGATGTAATGGAATTGGGTAATAAATCCCACTAGGAATGTCTTTTTCTGTTAAATGTGCTCTCAATGCATTTCTATCTACACCTATTACTTTTAGAGTATATTGGTGAAAAACATGTGTTGAATACTCTGCCTTTACCGGAGTGATCACTTTAGAATGGTCAGCAAACGCTGTATCGTATTTTTCAGCAGCTATATTCCTTGCTTCATTATAACTGTCCAGATGTCTTAACTTAATTCTCAAGATAGCTGCTTGAATACTATCCAATCTGGAATTCACTCCGATTTCATCATGAATATATTGTACAGATTGCCCATGGTTTACCACTTTACGCAACTTGGCAGCAAGTTCATCATCATTAGTAAATATAGCGCCTCCATCACCATAACAACCTAGATTCTTTGATGGAAAAAATGATGTGCAACCGACAGTTCCTATAGTTCCTGCTTTTTTCCTACTTCCATCTTTAAAAATATAATCAGAACCGATAGCCTGAGCGGTATCTTCTATAACGTACAAATTATGTGCTTCAGCGATTTCCATAATAGCTTCCATGTTCGCACATTGTCCAAATAAATGTACTGGGACTATAGCTTTCGTTTTTGGCGTAATTGCTTTCTTCAGAGCTTCAATATCAATATCAAAAGTGTCGGGAAGAACATCCACCAAAACGGGCTTGAGTTTTAATAGTGCAATAGCTTCTGCAGTAGCCACGTAAGTAAAATTTGCTGTTATGACTTCATCATCCGGTTTCAAATCTAATGCCATCATTGCAACCTGTAAAGCATCGGTTCCATTGGCACATGGCACAACATGTTTTACATTTAAATATGTCTCTAATTCGGACTGAAACTGTTTTACTTCCGGACCGTTTATATAAGCGGTAGATTTCACTACATTGATGACCTGTTCATCTATCTCTTTTTCAATTTTTTCGTATTGACTTTTTAAGTCAACCATTTGAATTTTCTTCATTAAATATTGTGTTTATGATAAAACTTCGAGAATTTCACTGAAAGCGAAAATACGAAATATGTATTGCTATGCCAATGTATTTCAACTAAAGAACTGTATTTTAGCACAAATATTTTCGTTTTGAAATTACTTTATTCTCTTGGCATCTATATTGCCGGTTTTCTAATAAAAATCATTGCTCCTTTCAATAGAAAGTTAAAACTGGGAGTTGCTGGAAGATCCAAGACATTCAACAACTTACAGTCTTCAATACAGTCTCATGATAAAACACTCTGGTTTCATTGTGCATCTTTAGGAGAGTATGAGCAAGGTTTACCCGTTTTTGAGGAATTAAGAGCCTTACACCCCAATCATAAGATTGTGCTTTCATTCTTTTCGCCTTCGGGTTACGAGATAAAAAAAGATACTGCTATCGCTGATGTTGTTGTTTACTTACCTTTAGATACCAGATCTAATGCAAAACGTTTTTTAAATCTGGTTCATCCGGAAATTATTGTGTTTGTTAAGTATGAGATTTGGCCAAATTTCCTCAATGAAATTAAAAGTCAAAACATAAAAGCCATTCTTATCTCAGCTGTTTTTCGTAAAAACCAGTCCTTTTTCAAATGGTATGGTGGTTTTATGAAACGGGCACTTTTTGCCTTTGAACATATCTTTGTACAAAACGAAGCTTCTAAAGCATTACTAAAACGCATTGATTATAATAATGTGAGTGTTTCTGGAGATACACGTTTTGATCGGGTTCATAAGCAACTTTCAATGGATAACTCTATTGCTTTTATCGATACTTTTAAAAGTAATAAAACCTGTATTGTATTTGGTAGTACATGGCCTGAGGACGATTCATTACTTATTCCATTCATCAATCAATATCAAGGCGATGATCTTAAGTTTTTGATTGCACCTCATAATATTAAGCCTCATTATATTAAATCTATCCGGGCTCAAATACAGAAGTCAACTGTTTGTTTTTCTGAACTGTCAACTAAAAATCCTGAAAACCATACTGTTTTCATATTAGACACTATCGGCTATTTAAGTAAAGCCTACAGTTATGGTACTATTGCCTATGTAGGTGGTGGTGCCGGTAAGACCGGATTGCATAATATTCTAGAGCCTGCAGTCTTTGGTATACCAATCATTATTGGAAAAAATCACTCAAAATTTCCTGAAGCTCAGCAAATGATTGATCATGGAGGCGTGTTCTCTGTAAAAACTCCTGAAGCCTTTAACGCCATATTGACAGCGCTTCTAAAAGACATGAATTACACCTCAAAATCCGGACAACTAAATGCCAATTTTATAGCAAAAAATAAAGGTGCCGTGATCCAAATACTGGATTTTATACGTAGTTAGATATGAAAATACTAACAAAATGTTAAAATTTACATTAAATGTTAGTATTTTAGTCTTTTAATAATTAACACTAAAACTGTAAAAATGAAAAAAGTTGTATTAAGTCTTGCATTAGTTGCAATGTTAGGATTGTCATTTACGTCTTGTAGAGAAACTAAAGAAAAAGCTGAAGATTCAGTTGAAAACGCAGCTGACGCGACTAAAGAAGCTGCAGACGACGCGGCAGATGCTGTAAAAGAAACTGCAAATGATGCTGTTGATGCAGCAGAAGACGCAGCTAATGAAGTTAAAGATGCTGCCGAAGATGCTGCAAATGAACTTAAAGAAGGTGCTGAAGACATGGTTGATGATGCTAAAGATGCTGCAAGTGATGCCGTGGATAAAGCTAAAGATGCTGGAAACGATGCTATGGATAAAGCCAAAGATAAATTGAAAGGAAACTAAGAATTAGTTGTTTTCTTTTTTAAAATAAAGCTGAGCGTAAGTTCAGCTTTATTTTTTATCTGGTTGTATTTAACAGTTTTAATTCACTCTGTAATACAATCGTTTTAAACGTTTTTGTATTGCCAATATTCTCTAATTCATCAATCAACATACGCGTGCTTATTAGCCCCATTTCATGAGCCTTCTGATGAATAATTGATATTTTAGGGCTTGATAGCAATTCTGCATCGCGGTATCCAAATCCTATAACCGATAAATCTTCAGGAATATGCTTACCTAAGTTCTTAATGGTATTGATTGCAATAATTCCTGTTAAATGATCTATAGAAAGTACAGCGTCTGTATCTGGATATGATTTTAAACATCTATGGATATGACTTTCCATATCGTTTTCATTTCCAAGTTTTAACACATTGATATTGGCTTCCAATCCATTATCAGTCATGGCATCAGAATAGCCCTTAATCCTCAATTTGCCTACACTAAGATCTTCTATGTTACTTAGCAGCAATATCCTTTTTTTGTGTTCTTTTTTGACAAGATATTCGGTAGCATCATATACCGATTGATAATCGTCTACAACCACCTTATGACATTCCAAAGCATCTGCTACTCTGTCAAACATGACTACCGGCACCCCCTGAGTGATGCTCCGCTTTAGATGTTCTATTTCATTTTTCACCTGACTTTCTCTGGCAATGGCTAAAATAAAACCATCGACACTCCCATTAGCCAATAATTTCAAACTCCTTTTCTCTTTATCTAACAACTCATTAGAGAGGTATACGATGATGTCATAACCATACATTGAAGCTTCTTGTTCTATACCATATAACACTTCAGCAAAAAATGGATTCAGGATATCTGGTACTATGACACCTATAGTTTTTGTCTTATTTGCTTTGAGTTGCTGTGCAATTCTATTGGGTCTGTAATTTAACTCTTCAGCAAGCTGTTTAACTTTATCTTTTGTAGCCGTACTTATTTCCTCACTATCATTCAGCGCTTTAGACACTGTTGACACGGAAATATTTAACAGTCTTGCCAGTTCCTTTAGTGTAACCATAAGTACAAATTTAGTTAAAAAAAGAGCGCTAAATTAGCGCTCTTCTTAAACTTAAACCTCTCTGCTAATTTTTTATTAGTCGCAGAGTTTTACTACCCGAATTTGAATTAATCTTGGCGATGTAAATTCCATCATTTAAATCTGAAGCATCTACTTCTACTACTTCAGAGTTGGCTTCAATTGATTTTACGCTTTTTCCTAAAATATCGTAAACTTCAATGGATGTTAATGTTATATTGTTAGTTCTTATTTTCCATGTATTGGTAGTCGGATTAGGGAATACCTCTAAGCTCGTATCTAAAGTAAACTCTTCGGTGGAAAGAGATCCTGCGTAAAAATATATATTACTCAAGTAAACATCCTTTCCTGCCAATGTACTTCCTAAATCTAAAGTATTGAATTGAATTAGAGCTAAATCCGTTACATCAATAGAGCCCGGACTACTATCGATGTCTGAAAAATCATTTCTATTTGTTCCATTTGGAATCATAAAGTCAATCCCTACCCAAGTTCCTGATTGAGACGCTTGGAAAGTTGCTCTTGCGATATTAGTAATTGAAGTATCACTACCTAACAGCCTTACTCTTAAAACGTCGCCATCGGCAAAATTATCACAATACACATCGATATGCATCATAGCTGGAGCTGAAATATCTACAAAAGCACTACCTGGGAAGTAGTTAAATTGGAATCCAGATCCGCCATTTAATAACCGTGCTTCTTCATTACCATCGGTATTTAAATCAAAATTAGTTAATGTCCCACCAAAAACATCAACTTGAGGCGTATTAATGTTTGCATATTCATCACTTATAATAGAAATTGCAGGAATTGAAGGTGGTGTTGGTGCTGCCGGTGGCAATGCTGGTGCTTCGGTAAAGTTTACCGTATAGGTTTGCATATCAGTACCGTTAGGTGCCGTGACATCTACAGTCGCAGAACCTGGAACTCCTGAGGCTTGAGTAACACTTACATCAGACGAGCCTACACCATCCTGAGTTGCAACACCAGCAACTGTAGGAGCCATCATTGTACCATTTGGTAATTCCACATCATAAGTAAGTACGTTTGAAGAAAATCCCGCAACAGTCATCCCATCGAGTGTAAGATCAGATAATGATGCATCTGTATTGGGGTCAACCATAACACCTACTTGCTGAAAATCATCTATAAGATAAGTTCCTCCAGCAGCAATATCCGGACAACCCGGAACTTCACATCCAGGGTCATAATCCGGTTGGATGACTATTTCTCTATACTGCTCTGTTCCATTGACCTGAGACGAAAAATCTAAAGTGTATTCTACCCATTGGTTTGCTGTAGTAACCGTAAAGTCAAAATTATAAGCAGTATTTGCAACGCCGTCTAAATCTGCCTGTAAACGTACTCTAAAAGGCACATTTGCTTTTGAAGACCAGATTTTAACGGTAAATTCTTCTCCATCTGCCATGGATACAAAAGGTGTACCTGCTGCAGCCTGAAATCCACATCCGGAAAACCATGCCGCTCCTGCAGGTTTTGCGATTTCTAAAACTCTTCCAGACATGTTGTCTGCATTCATCTGAGGATTGACTATGTTCCCCGAACCAACACCATTAAAATTGAATTGGGTCGTTGTTGTACCATCTTCAAAATTCAATGATAATTGTCCGTAGCATAGTACAGAGCTCATTAGTAAAATAAAAAAAGTAATTTTCTTCATAATTCGTAGCTTATATTAGTTATTTATCAATTTTTAAAATCTAAAAATGCGTATTTCATAAATTTAGATATTGTTTTTTAAGAATTACACAATTCAACCTCAACAAAAAATATACATGTTGTTAATAATCAGTTCTTGAGCTGAAAATACCTCTTAAAACCTTTTATTTTACTGTAGTTGTATAGTTCTTAAAATCCTTTAATGACTTATAAAAAAGACTTTATATTCTATAATGTTGTGGTAATGTTGTAGTAATTATGACTGCTGTATAGCTTAGCTAAAATTTTAATTTTTCGTTTTTGTCCCAAATTCCCCAATACGCACCAACATCACCTTCTGCCCCGACCTTCCAGGACTCATCAAATGATGAAAAATAGAAGATCTCAATATCTTCTTCTCTAGACCATTTCTGAGTATTTATAAAGTATTTTATAGCATTTTCCTCCGATGGAAATGCCCCTTCCAAGTTGGTTCCTTTATTTGGCCATCCTGTTTCTGATATGATTACCTTTTTTCCGTTTCCTGCTCTTAATGCTTTATGATACATATCCTTCATGTACAATAGTGAGTAATCCTGATCGCAACCTTCCCAAAACGGGTAGCAATTGGCCAGTATCACATCGCAAGCTTCTGTAATTGCTGGGCGTTCTGTGAATTCATAATAAGCATCGACATAACCTACAGGTATATCTTTAATAGCTGCCTTGGCCTTATAGATAAATCCTAATAATTCTTCCTCGGTAAGGTCACCTCTATACATCACTTCGTTACCAACAGCGGCAATATCTACATACCCATTATCTGCTAGTTCTATAAGTCCCTGAACTTCTTTTTCATTAATTTCGGGATCATCACCAAGCCATGCCCCTACCAATGTTTTCATACCATACTCACGAGCTATTTTGGGTATAAGCTCGTTACCCTCGGTACACGAAAATGAGCGTACCCAATTGGTATAAGGCTTTATCACTTCTATTCTACGACGGATCTGTGCCTCCGACAACTGATCTCCCGGTTGTTGTCCTTCTTCATATGGACTGAAACACAAGCCATGCATTCCTGCATTTAGTGTTTTCCTAAACAACACCCGTAAATCCTCAATGCTTTTTCCAGCATAATCGATACTGGCTAAGGCTAAAAATTTCTCTTCTCTAAGTGACATAAAATCTTTCCTCTTTAATTTATTGTTTACAATTCTCCACGGCGCTTCACTAATTCAGCTTTGATCTCTTTTGCTCTGGCTTCATTCAAACTATAATTACGCATTACCCAAATGGCTATGGCAGCAGTTATTACCGGTAATAAGATATCTGTAATCCTCATCCCTGTAAGTGCCTCAGCTGTTTGCGTTGACGCTTTGGGATTGTATCCCAGTATTTTCAGAATGATCCCAGAAAACACCAATGCAATACCTTGACCAACTTTTATCATCCACCAATAAATGGCACCAAAAGTCCCTTCTTTTCTTGGCATGCCATTTTCCAACTCATCCAAGTCACAAACGTCTGCTGTCATGGACATCATTAAGGTGAATAAGCATCCCATTCCAAATGCCATTAAAGGAATAGGTAAAAAGATCATGTAATAGTTTTCAGGGTCAAAGCCCCACCATTTTAAGATGTATCCAACTATAGATATTAGCGTAGCATAAATAAAGGCTTTTCTCTTTCCGTACTTATTGGCCATCCAATTGATTATTGGAATGGCAATAAACGCTGTATATGCGGCAGTAACAGCCGGGAATAATGCTATCCACCATTTAGAAGCTCCCCAATCGCCATCAAACATGTAGAAATTGATAATGAATACTCCAAACTCAGCTACAATCTGAAAACCATTAAACACTAAAAAGGTAGCTAAGCATAACTTAACAAAAGGTTTATTTTTGAGCACAAGTTTAATGCCTGCAAAAATTTTCCCCATACTATTAAAGATGCTTTTTATGGTTATATCCTCTCGACCTTCCATTTTACTAGCATCGATACCTCTACAAAATAGTGCTGGTAGAATACCCAGAACAATGATCACAATTCCTGCTATTATAGCCACAGTACGCACCCCTTCAGGCTGAGAAGCAAAAAGGGTATCGTCTGGTATTAGCACGTATAAAAAAGGCACTAGCATCCATGCTATCTGACCAATGGTATTAGCAAAACTCATCAGGCGTGTTCGCTCATTATAATCTGAAGTCATCTCATACCCTAATGCTATTAAGGGTGTTGAGAAAATCGTATTACCAAAAATTAACAGGATAGAAAAAATAAGAAGGTACCAGAAGTTATACATTTCCGGATTCGTATCATGAACCTGCCATAGGATTATAAAAATAAGTCCCGATAGAATAGCTCCAATAAAAATGTATGGTCTTCGTCTTCCAAATCTAGAACTGGTATTATCTGAAATATACCCCATCACAGGATCAGTAATGGCATCAAATAATCTTGGAATACCAACAATAAGTCCTGCCAATACTGTATCCATACCAAAACCATCAGCTGATTTAAGAATAACAACAAAAACACCGAGAATTCCTGGTATTAGATTATTAATTAAATGTCCTGCACCAAAGGCTGCCTTCTGACCTACAGGTACTCTATCCTTTTTTGCGGTTATCTCATTACTCATATAATTTGATTTTAGTTAGTTAACACTATAGTTTGTATGGCTTTTGCACTAATGTTTATGTCTTTTGAAAATTCCCCCAAGCTCAGACTAAAATGCTTTTCCTTATCACCTTCATTAAAAATGGCAACGACTATGGATCCATCCGGATTTTTTGCTGCGGCTACCATCAAGTCCTTATCGGTATGTTGCGCATCAATTACTTCTGCGCCAGGCCTAAAATGTTTACTGAAGTGCGCCATGGTATAATACAAAGGCGTATAGTATACCTCATCTTTTTCAGGATCTACAATTACTGGTGCCACACACCAGTTTTCAAACCAGTTTGGTCCTCCCTGACGATCTAATACCATGTTCCAATCCACCCAACCGTCTACCCAGTTGTTTAAACATCCTATAATATCTCTCGCATAGCGATTTACCGGAGCATACTTTGGGTGTAAGTACTTTTCGTCTTCAGCGGCCCAATCCCAACCCCAATCTGTAGCTTCTTTAGACCAGTACCATTGATCGTCTTTCCATTTCGGAACTTCTGAATCCACACAACCTTCGGTTTCTATTAAATACTTATCCGGAGCTTTATGATGTGCATACTGCAAGGCTTCCGGAAAAACATCGTATGTGCTTTCATACCAATGTACAGCTGTGCCATCGTAATATTTTGATGAGGCTTCGTCTTTATACATCACATCTACCCAGGCTTTTAACCCTGCTCTGTTTTGATCATACCCAAGTATAATGAGGTCGCCTTTACCATCTTTCTCTAGTTTTGGTCCTAAATGATGTTGCACAAAATTGGTCATCTCTTCCGGAGTGAAATGCATGCTTTCCCAATTGTTACCGTTACCATGAGGTTCATTCTCTACCGTAAAGCCCCATATGTTTATCCCTTCAGCTTTATACGCATCTGCATATTTTGAAAAGAATAATGCCCAGGTATCGTAATATTTTGGTAACAATTTACCACCTACCCAATCTTTATTGTCTTTCATCCAAGGCGCAGCCGTCCAAGGTGAGGCGAAGATTTTAAACCCTTCTTCTGATAGGTTCATCGCATCTTTTATCATCGGTATCAGGTCGTCCATATCTTCTTCTATTGTAAAATGCTCCAGAGTCATATCATCTTCAACTGGTGTATACGAGTAATTGGTGAGTGAGAAATCGCACGAATTCATGTGCGTACGGGTTAAAGAGTAGTTGGCCCCTTCTTTCGAAAAGTATGCTTTCAATATCTCATTTCTATTGGCTTTGCTAAGTTTATTTAGAAGGTATGCTGAAGACTCCGTAAATGCCCCTCCAAACCCTGTAATGGTTTGATACTTCTTTTCAGGATTTAAGGCAATCTGGGATCGCTCTTCAGATGCTACAAACTCTGAAATCAATGTAAGTTTATGCCCTGACGCAGAAGTTTCGTATACTTCTACTTTAATGTCTTGCTTTTTTGAACAGCTTATCATTGCTAAAAAAACGATTAGTATTATGTAAACTTTGTTTTGTCTCATGAGTAATGGATTAAAACCCCACTGCTATTTTCTGTTTTACGGCAGGCAGTTCTACATCTTTCATCAGTTCGTTTATGTCACCATTATAGCTTTTGACTATATTGCGCTCTCCCCTCTTAAGTCCTTTGAAAATGCCTTTATCTAAGGCATCCCATAGCACATATTTTGCTTTTCCGTCTACTGTAAATAATCCAAAGTGGTTTTCGGATCCTTTTGGATTGTGTGCATCTTTCCAGGGCTCATCGAACGCTTCAAAATAAAAACAGGAGATTCCGGCTTTATTGGTCCATGCCCGCATGTTCTTATAGTATAATGCCTGTTTGAACTGATCCGTTGCTTTTGACCCGTTAGGTCCGTAATGTCCATTTGAAACTGTTGCCCAACCTGTTTCTCCTATGTGTATTGGCTTATCAACTCCAAGGCTTGTCACGTAGTCTGATACGGCCTTATATTGTGACATGGCAAACTGATTGGCTCTGGTCATTGCCTTTTCTATCTTTTCGGTATATGAGAGGCTGTCTTCTGCTTCTTGAATTCCCCAAAATTCCGGGTTATAATGTGTGTTATGGTATGGGTAGGTATGCATCGACACATAATCAACAGCTTTAATCAACTCTTCCAGTTCTTTAACGTGATATGCCGGATCTCCTCCACCCCAAGAAGCAAAGTCATCTGAGCTGGTAATCCACAGGTCTTCTGGTAATTCTCCCGAACGCTTTAGCGCTTGCAAATGATTAACCCATTTGAGTATGACTCCCGGTTGCACATAATAGCTGGTGGCCCATTTTACCATGGCTTCATTACCAACTGCTATAATCTTTACAATTTCTGGATATTGTTTAGCCAATGCTACAGCTCTTTTAATCTCCCCTTCATTTTGTTCGCTTTCCACATTATGATCGGGTTCCATACCTGTCCATGCATTTTTACAATCTATCCAGGCCCCTAGCATCACATACATCTCAAATTCCTCATCTTCTAATTTCAACTCCTTTATGGCTTTCAAAAGATTAGAAGCCTGTACCAGCTGTACATTATATGTCCTCAGCACTTTTATGTTAAGTGCTTTCAGGATCTTAAGGTCTTCTTTCAATTGTTCTATTGTGGGCTGTACTTCTCTGGATGTCTGGCGGTAGCCTCCATATGAGATGGCTAAATAGTCCGGATTTCCTAATATATCTTTAGCTGTCACTTGTTCTGTTTTTTGTTGGTTTGGGGAATTTTTTTTATCACTAGTGCGTTTATCACAGGACGCTATAAACACCGAAATTATTAGGCTTAATATGTATATTCTCGATCTCATAGGTCTGTATTTTTTAATCATTTCAAATGTGTTCTTCTCACACTAACTTGTATTTGTTTTACCACTCCTGTTCTGCCAAATATTTCAGCACTTAGGTTTTTATTTAATCTTAGTGAATCAAATCGTGTTGAAGTACCATCTTCATTTTGCACTTCTATCAGATCTTGCTCTGCTATTTTATATACTATTGGCACCTGACAGTAAGTGAATGCTATTGTAGCTTTCGGCAATTCTATTTGTTGGTCTTGCTGATGCACATTCACATAACTGAATGTTTTGGTCGCTTTTAGAAACTCTTCTGCTCTTAGCAGACAAGGATTAAAATATAGTTCGCCCTGTTCTACAAATACTCCCAGTTCGCCATAACGGCTCAAAATATCTTCTTTCACCTGGCCTGTCATTCCTGGTTGTTGTGCGCCTTTTCCAGATGGCGTATGTGAGTATGGATCTGTTGGGAAAGCGCCATAAAGTTTTGGTGATTTGTGCACGCCTATACCTTCATTTATTTCATAGTAATGTTCTAATAGTCTGCCTATGATTTCATCGGTCTCATTATCTCTAACCGCCTTTAAGCAACATTCTTGTACGGCCAGAAGTAGTTTTGACACCATATGCCAATATATAGACCCCAAGCCTTCATAGCCGTAAAATGTTCCTGATCTTCCTGTAAATGCTTTATGATTAAAAACATCTTCGAATATTTGCTGTACAATTGATTCTTCGGCTTCTACCTGTGTTCTGTAATCCGAATGCTTTAATGCGTCTAATGCGTCTTGCAGATCATTTGCATTTTTAAAATTACCGTTAAAATGATATACGCCTTCAACATCTTTTTCTATCACCTGTACATTACCATCGTTGATTAATTGTTGTAACAAGGCTGATTTTTCTACAGCTTCTTTCGGGATAGTATTTCGTTCTATAAATCCTTTTAAGTCTTTATTAGGGTATAGTAAATAACTGTACTGATCGTGTCTGAACAATTTACTGTCTTTAAGTGCATCTAAAACGGCTAAGGCTTGTTTTGAGGTTAAGGCACCAGAGCTTAATACTGCAACTTGCCCTTCAAGCATTTCGTCTAAATGTGAGATAGCGATACCATCATCATTTAACGTCATCAGGTTGTATGCATGATAAAGGTTATCGGTTCTTTTATTTGCTTCTATAGAATGCTCCAAATATTTTAACGATAACGCTATAAAATCTTTTAGGTCTTTAATACGGATTTCGGCTTTTCTTCCTGAAAAAGCATGGTTGTATATCTGATCTCTATATTGACTTCCTGCGTTACCTAAGTCATCTAAGATCTTTTTTCGAGAGGTATCATCTATTGACTTATTCAAAAAGGCTTGATGTGCCTTAAACGTTTCATGAATGGCATCGTAGAACACGACCAATTCTTTTGAAACTTCAATAGCATCCATTTCAACGTCTGTGAATATGCCTTCAAAGAAATTTAAAAATCGTCTCAGATAATATAAGGTAACCATAGACACGCCATTTCCTACCAATGCATTATTAGCATCGTTCCATTCCGGACGCTGGGTATTCATCCATATACCACCTTCAGGAATAAAATTAGAGAGCTTTGCCAATACTGTTGCCAGTATTTTTTCTACAAAATTGACTTTTACTATAAATCGGTTCTCATCTCTTAACAGGGCACCATCTGCTCCTAATTCTTCACGTTCTTGCCTGATCTTTGCATCTGAGATTTCGTCAAACTCTATAGTATCTTTCGGATTTTTGAGCAGGTCTTCATAAGCTTTTATTCTATAAGGTACATTAGCATATACAAATAGGTCTTTTTCAAAACAGCTCTCCAGTTCTCCCGGCTTGTGGTCTTCTATAAACTCTAAGAATTTCAGGAGGTATATGATTTGATGATCGCCCCAATATCCTATGTAAGACCATGGATCATCGGGCTCTATAGTTTCCCAATCAAAACCATCTTTAGTGACACGATAGGGGTTGTACCCGTCAAAAGTAGTGGCATTAAGGAATTTATGAATCATGCTCTCAATAAATTCCGGATACGAATGGGCTAAGGCTTCCCAATTCTGAAATATATCTCGCCAGTTTCCTTCATAATCTAAAATTTTAGACCCATCTATTTCACTCCGTGTGTTGATCGAAAACTTATTCCATGGGCGACTAGGATCGCCATGTCGACGGCTGAACTTTAATGGCATGTATTCTAAACAGAGTCTTCTAAAATTTTTATCTTCTGTCTTATGAGCTATATTCTTGAGTGTAGATAATGAAAATACTTCTGGCAATTCACCAACGATACTTTCGGTAGTTCTTGCTACTTTTTTGTTAGCCTTACTGAGATAATTCTTGAAATCCCATTTCTCTATATTGTAGTTATCATCAAAAATACCGCCTCGCATAATATTGAAGAGTGCATTTGAAAAATGCCTGGAGTCTCTATAACTATCGGCTGTAAGCTGCAAACTGTCTGATGCCGCATTGAGTGCAATTAAGCGTTTAGTACCTTCAGTAATATTTTGTTTTATCGCCTCTTTAAGCTTTGCATTACTTTCAATCTCATGAATCATTTTAGCTATGGAAGCATGGGTTTGATTCACGTTAGCAATAATCATCCATTCTTTATCTGAATTGGGCATAAGCACTTCATCAGAATTCACGAAGTAAGCTCCTTTTTCAGCTTTAACGTCCGTTTCCTGATGTAATACTTCGCAATTCCTAAAAGCATTAAGTTGTAATGAGGATAATAAATATTTGGGATTATCGAGCCCTGCTGACCATACTGTATTTGCCTTTAGTGCTTCACTTGGCTCAGCTTTATCTACAATAATAGCACTCAATGCATAAATACCTAAACCGGTAGCTTCATGTAATTCATTTCTCTTATATGCATCAACCAGGTTACTAGATTGGTTCTGTACGGCACTACCAACACCATATGGCACTATATTCTGAATACCGTCTAAAAGCGATACCTTTATTGTATCATTGCCCGTATTTATGAGTTTGGAAGTTTTCACGAAACCGTAATCATTACTGGAACTCCATTGGTAACTATATGTTAGATCCAAATCGTGATTGGTTTCTTCAAAAATGATAGAATTCCCATAGCTACTTTTGTAGAGGTTTCTGGTAAGTTTATATTTATCCTGAAAGCGTTCTGAGAAAGGCTCCCATATCTCAACTTTTCCATTTTTAAATACCTGGAAAACAGATTTAGGTCCAGTGATATCAAAAGATTCTGTAATCTTATCATCTGTGTAATACGGAAATAATGCATATTCAGCATTTTTTCGTCCTGCTGATAACCCCCCATTGCTAGAAATGAACATCCAGTGATTAGAATCACTTACAATGCTCATGAAAAAAGGGCGCATTTTATCGTGATTTGAAATCTTAAAATACGATTCATTGTTAATGGTCACACTTTCTAATGTGACATCTTTATTAACTACCGTAGCTCTATCCAGAATACTATTATCCGTTTTTAGGTTCATACCCAATACTTATGATTAAATATTATGTTATAAGTTCTTTAGTTTAGTGGTAAGTACGGCTCTGATTATTCTATCAAAGCCGTTATACTATTTTTGTGTTTTATTGTTGAATGATGTCGTCGAAATAATATATATCACCATCACAAGGTGCATTTCTCTCAAAATACACAATCATACTTTGGAATGTTCCGCTGGGAACATCTGTAAAATCAAAAGTCAACTCTTGCCATTCTCCAACTTGAGTAATGGTTGCCACTCTATCTTGAGAAGGCTCAGTATTTGGGAAAGGCATGAACTCTAATCGTAATGTAACTTCAGTAACTTGAGTTTCGGCTAAAACTTTCATTGTAAATGTTTTCCCCGTTTCAGGTAATGAAAAGTCTATGGGTGAATCTAACGCCACACCTAAACCTGCAAAGGTGAAACAGCCAGTTGTTTTCTCAAACCGTTGAACTCTACAACTTGAATTAACGGCATCATTCACAGGATTGTCAACAATAAAACCTGCCGTATTACCAAAGGCATCGAATGTTGTATCATCACTTGTAGTGTAGAATGTCCAATTCAAATTCCCTTGAGCTGGATCAATATTTTCTTCGCACGTTACATCACAGCCAGGGTCAATAACTATAGTATCCTGAAAAGTATCTGAGTTACCATTATCATCAGAGACTGTTAAAGTAACGAGGTATTCACCATTATTACAATATTCTTTTGCCGGTGGATTTGCTAAAGTACTGGTGGTACCATCTCCAAAATCCCAGGAATATGACGTAGCGTTTTGTGAGACATTATCAAAAGACACAATATTAAGAACTATGGTATCAACAAACTTTGCATCTAAACCAATTATTGTAACACCACTTTCATTGTCGTCACACGAAAGCGAGAATAGTGTCAGCAACGTTAAGCAAGAGATTACAATTTTATTTTTTAATATTTTCATTGTTTTGTTTTTTATTAGTTATATACTCTTACATAATCAACCAACATCTGTTGAGGAAATACAGTTTCTGAATTTGGTGCTCCCGGCAAATTACCACCAACAGCGATGTTCATAATGATGTAAAAAGGACGATTAAACACCCACTCGCCAGCGTTAGCCAGATCGCTATCTTCGATAGATTCTTCAGCTTCATCAGCTATATACTCAGGAGTTACAGTTTGATACAGTTTGTCATCTACGTAGTAGTTAATATAATTTGGTCCCCATTCAATACCAAAAACATGAAAACGGTTGTCAAATCTGGAATTTTCAAGTTCAAATTCTTTGCTTACGGAATCACCGCCATTATAACCCGGTCCATGAACTGAACCAAATACAATGGTTGGATTATCCCCGAGGAATTCCATAATATCAATTTCCCCACATTGTGGCCAAGGGTTGATATCACAATCGTTTCCTAATAACCAAAATGCCGGCCATATGCCTTTACCCCATGGCAAACGAATGCGTGCTTCAAAACGACCATATTGTTGTTCAAATAAGTTTTGAGTGGTAATCCGAGCTGAGGTGTAAGCAGAACCCGAAAATGATTCTTCTCTGGCAGTTATGACTAACATACCGTTCTCTACCCTAACATTTTCAGGTCTGTCGGTATAGTATTGTAGTTCATTGTTTCCCCAACCAGGAATGCCTTGAGCACTACCATCACCGATATCATAGGTCCACATGGATGGATCTGGTGCTCCATCTACATCAAACTCATCTTGCATCACTAAATTATTAAGTGTTGCAACTTCTTGGGTTTCGTCTAAATTACAGCCGGTAACAAGTAATACAAGGATTAATACCAGAGCTGAAATACTATTTTTAAAAATCTTATTCATAATTAATTCTTTATTTGCTAATAGAAATACACATTATCAATTAAAACAGAACCACTGTTCGATACGAAAATGACGTTACCTATGTTACCGAAAGTGGTAAGGCCAGAACCGCCACCACCCGTTCCAAGAGTGAAATTGCTTATAGGAATATCTAAACCAACCCACTGTCCTTCCATAAGTTGACCCGTAGCATTAAACCCGCCAGCAGAGCCATCGCCAAATCCATTATCGATATCATCTGGACCATAATCCAATAATTCCACCACAAATGTTGATCCTGGCGTAACTAATTGAACGTCTACGTGCACGTGTGTAAAAGCAGATATATCAACAGTATTGTCCCACCCTACGCCTACGAACTGAAGGTTTTCGTAGACAATATGCTCATTACCATCAAATAGTTGAGTTGTAATGTTAATATCTCCATTATTAAATGCGCCAACATTTAAACCACTAAGGTTTGTGTAAGTATCGCTATATACAGATAACACATCTGATGCAGGAAGTGTTGGATCATCAGCATTTACAAATGCACCTTCCGCTGTAATTTCTAATGAGCCTTCTGCTAAAAAGCTACCAACAGTAGCATTTATTGTTGCAGTACCATTACCAACTACTGAAACAACTCCAGATTCAGATACTGTAGCGACTGAAGGATCAGAAGATACAAATGAGAAATAATTTGCTGATGGTGTAACGGTCTGGTTTAGGCCAGATGGTAAGTTTACGGTGTAACCAAGACCCGTAATTGGTATGTCAGAGCCTACGAATACGCCTTGTGTCAAATCTTGGCCATTAAATATTTGCGGACGCTCCTGACCAATTGTCCCTAAGTTTTCAAACCGTATTTCATCTAACCAGAATGTCCATCCTATTTCATTACCATTTGGACCATCTCCTAGCACATCGAAAGGCGCAGCGATATATGAGAACAAACCTCTTTCTTGTACGAGTTTTGAAGCATCTGGAATAGGGATTATATACTTCTTCCAATTTGTTGTTAGCTGAATCCCCGTTGCGACAACTGTAAATTTGTCTTCATCGAAATCGGCACCAAAACCAACACTGGCCAGAGTAGCTGTTGTCGAAGCCTTAGCCCAAAATGTTAAAGCATCATATCCTGTTAAATCACGACCATTTCCACGGTCTCTAAAAATACCGCCTGCAAGAAATCCATTGGGATTGTCCGGAGAAGGGACGTCAATTCTTATAGATGATGATCCTTCATAAGCCACATCATCAACAACATCAAAAGTATCATCGGTATTATAGCCCTCTGCCGGATCGAACGATTCAAAAAACTCATCTGTTAATCCCACAGGATTATCTATGAATACTTCTGCATTATTTGGAAATGTTGCTTCGGGTGCATCCGATGGAAGATCGCGTTCGCAACTTACAGCTAATACCAAAACCGGTAACACTAACCATAAGTATTTTAATGTCTTTATATTATTTTTCATTGCTTTATTATTTTCCGATATTGATATGTACGTATGTTCTTATTTCCCACTCAGAACCATCAGGGAATCCTGCCGGACTTAATGTTGGTGGCTGTGTCGTAGTATTAGGTGGTGTTGCTAAAGGCGAATATCTCGGTGAGAATTGATCTAAAGAACGCCATGTCCCTCTTATTCCGATTCTTGTTGAAGGTAAAATAAACCAGTCTGGTTTGCCTAAAGACGTTGATAGGTCTAACATTAACTGCACCGGGAACGTTAAGTTGAAATCTCTGTGGTAATCAAAAGGCCCCCAATCGTTAATTTTAACATGGCCTTGCAACATATGTTTTTTATAAATGGTTCTTACATCAGCACCAAATCTTGTTATTTCTCTGGTAGAATCGCCATTACCTTGACCATTTCCGTAATAGAAGTTACCGATGATTCCCAGATCTGGTGATAATTTTGAGACCATTCTGGAATTTATTTGCCATAAATCAATAGCAGGTGCAGAATTAGCAAATGCAAAGAAGGTACGATCTGCTAAGAAACCGATATGTGCATCCATTGAAGTTGGTAAACGTTTGTAAACGAAGCCAAGGTTCATTGCAAATTTTGCATCTTCTGCTCTATCGTTATCCCATTCGTACATCCAAGTTCCCGGAGTAGGATCATAGGTTAACAACATCTCGTAACCGTAAGCTTCGCGATTGCCATCTCTAACCGCAAAAGGATCGTCAATAAAGTTTCTTAAACGTCCCGCTCCTCCAACATCATTTGGTATTGGATCTACCAATGGTTTTCTATACATGAAGTTAGGAGCTACCTGTAAATTTCCAAATGAATAGGTAAATCCTGTAAAGAAATTAGATTGGTTACCCATTCCGGAATCTTTTAATGTCCACCCAGTGAATGTGCGTGTTGCATCGAATCCACCATTGGCAACAATCCCCATGATTCCTGCCTGAGCATACCAGTTAAAGCGCCCGCCTTCGTAAGTAATTTTAGCTTTTCCTCCCCAGTTATCACTTCCTGAGACCACATCTGTAACTACTGTACCATCACTTCTGACGTCTTGGAATGTACTGCCATTGAGTGGTCTACCTCCCCAAATACCTCCTAATGTAACGCCCACTTTCCCAAAGTCTCTTTCTACCGCAAGAGTAGCTCTTTCTGTTGGCCACGGTGGGATAATACCACTTCGAACCTGATTAGCATCTAAAACACGACGTCCACTGGCATCGAACTCCAAGCTCGTATCTAAATCTCTGTGATAAATACCTGCTATATTCCAATGTCCTATTTCGGTCTGATATTTAATTAATGCTGTTGGGTTTGCTCCCCACCAAAGTTGGGGTCCGAATGCAGCCTTTAAACCTTTAAGTTTTCCTTTACCATCTATTTCCGCACCTAATATTTCACCGCCGTAGATGTCTAAATTAGGCCCATAATTAGCCTCTGGGTAAAGACCAAAGAAATCGCCTTCGTATTGCCAATGAAAATGACCTGTTCGGTAAAACCCTCGCAAATCAAAATGTTTAGCATTCCATTCGTATTCGGCTTGGTAAACGCGTAGTCTGTTAAAATCGGCGATCTCTACATCTAAGTTATTCCCATCTTCCACACCTTGTACCGTTACTGGTCTACCTGCATTTTCATAAAAGATCTCATCAATAGGGTTTTCAGCAACATTTCCTAATATATTGAAAGTGACTTCTGCTCTCATATTTGAAGCAGGTTTTCCTTCAATACCTACAAAGTAAGATTCCATATGATCGAATCCTAATTGATTTGGGAACGTATTTGTATTTGGATCTTCATTATCGGGTGTGGTAATTAAACTTCCTCCAGTATTAAAGGTTGTAAATCTTGCCGTAAGTTGACTTATTCTAATTTTTTGGCTGTCATTTGCGCCAAGGGCAGCTTTATCTCCTCTGGCCCTTAGAACCGCATCCATTAAGTTAATGTTCTTAAAATAATTATCCATAAAAGCCTTATCAACACCTTCGCCATAAGGATTTACACTGTGAGCTTCTTTTAAAGCATAGTAAGCTGCTCTTGGATATAATGTATATAAACCTCTTTCGTTAGTTGGTCCTTTTGCACAAATACCAAACCATTCTTCATTCATATTATTTGCGCCAGGATAGGCTTCATCCCATTTATATCCACCTGCATTCCAGGTAGATTCTGTTTGATGTGTGTCGGCATCTTTACGATCATCAAACCCGGCTTTCCACCAACCGTCAGAGAATTGGAATGTAAAACCACCTAATGAATTCATTGCACCACCTATTCCTGCTGCGTTGGCATATATTTCTTTCCAGTTTTCAACCATATAATACGCCTGCATTTTTTGGTCTTCCTGATTTTCGATAGCATTGAATGCATCTGAACCAAACTCCGTAAACATAATGGGCTTACCATATTCTTTCTTTACACGATCAAAAGCGTCTCCAAAAGATTCGCCACGATACATATTTGTACCATATATATCTACATCCGGGCATTCCTCAGCAATGATGTTCAAAAACAATAAATCACCGTTACAAATTGCAACCGGATGATCCGGATCTATAGCTTTCATTGCCTTGGTGGCTTCGTTCATTAACTTATACATTGGACGGCCACGTAATTCTCCAACAGCTTTTATTTTTTCTTCGCCATCAGGAAAATCTTCGGTTTCATTACCTTGCCAGAATAAACCATAGTTATTTTCATTACCTATTAAGTACATCAAAATACCAGGTGTGTTTTTGTAATCTGTAACCATTTTAGTGATACCAGATAGCAAAAGCTCTTTTGTTCTTTCGTCTTTGTAGTCTGTAATTGGTGTCCAAACACCGTCGATGGTTAAACCATAACGACCAAATGAATCGTTAAGCATGGTGTAAATACCATATTTTTCATAGATGTATCTTACCCATTTAGCAGGGACGCCAGTGTATTGTCTGATAACATTAACGCCCATGTTTTGAAGCAATGACATTTCAGCATCTAAACCCGCCTTGATTATATCATCAGATTTTTTGTAGAATTCTGCATTGACAACATTAGTGCCAATTGGTACGTAATCCCAGTTCATACCATTAATCATGAAATCTTCACCGTTGACCACCAGTCGCATTCCACTGTTATCACTTTTCACATAAACTTTGTCTGCCTGAGCAAAAGCTAATGAAACACTTAAAAAGAGTAGCAGTGTGATTAGGTTGTTTCTCATACTGTAGTTTTTTTGGTTCGTAGTTAATTTAATATTAAGAGCTAATGTCTTGTTGTAAATTTAATGTTATGTGTTAAGAATTCTTAAAAATAAACCTCAACAAAAAACATACATCTCAAAAAAACACTGTTAAAATTGCGATTTTAATAATGTAAGTGGTGTGTTTTTAAGTAATTAATAAGAAAACGTCTGGCCTTTAAAAACAGGAAAAACAGACAATGTTGAGGTATTGTATAGGTGTTTCTACACTATTGTATTGTTTTACAAATCAAGAATGTAGCTTGTTAAGCTAGCCTCATGGGGTAAATTCATCTTTTTTCTCAAACGATATCGTTTGACTTCTACACTTCTCAGCGATATATTTAATAGTGGTGCAATTTCTTTCGAAGACAAGTTTAACCTTAGATAAGCACATAATCGCAAGTCGTTTGGTGTTAATGCCGGATGGATGGTTTTGACTTTCTTCAGGAAGTCCTTATCTGCATTATTGAATGCTTCTTCAAATAATTTCCAATCGTCTGTATTGTTCAAATTCTTATTAATGAGTTTAACCACATGTTTGATCTCATCTAAAGATTTGGTCACCGACAACTCTTCCTTGATCTTATTTAGCAATTCATTACGTTTTATGAGGTTCATGGTTGCCAAGCCTAATTCTCGGTTTTTATTATCGATGTCCAGACGTAAGTTTTGATTTTTGAACTGAATCAATTTGCGTTGATTTTCCAACTGTTCTAACTCTAATTCTCGTTCCTTTTTATCCATTAACTCTTGCTTCTGCTTCTTATAATGCCTTTTATTTAAATAATGTAGAAGATAGACCACTCCTAAAAACGCTAATACATATATTGCAATAGCAAATGGTTTCAGGTACCATGGTTTTTCAATATTAAAGCTAAACGCTATTGTATTTTGAGATACCACATCTTCTACTTTTGCCCTGGCTTCAAATTGGTAATCGCCATGTGGTAAATTTTCAAAAAATACTTCTGTGCTTTCTGACCAATCGCTCCAGTTATCATACATCCCCTTAAGTCTATACTGATATAAGGTTGGCGATAATTTATTATAATTGGCAACACTGTAAGTTATACGTATGCTATTATCTTTGTTTTTTAGGTTTATTTCATCATCGGTGAGCTTCACAGGCTTGAATTCATGATGTAATGAATTATAAGCCAATGTATTAAGATTTATTACACAAGCTTTATCTTTAAGCTTACTCATATCTACTATTAAATACCCTTCAGTAGTTCCTATTAAATAGGAATCGCCCTCAACGTGCAAAATATTCTCATATCCTGATTTGCTTTTCCTAATTTGATTTGAAATTGGAACGGTTTTCACCTCTGGCTGATTAGATAATTTCCCGGGTTCTATATAACTAAGCCCATTTTTAGAAAAGGCCCATAATTTCTTCCTTTTTTGATCATTAATAAGCTTGCCGGACAAATAATTATCTTCTGTATATAGTGTACTGTACAGGCTATCTTTTTGAAATACTCCTTTTACTTTATCATATTGATAGACCCCCTCTTTATAACTGTACAATATAGCATCGTTATATGTTGTTATGCTTGAATTAATTCCATTAGTCATGCTCTGTTGACGGAAATGTTTCACATTACGAAAGTCATTATCTATACTAACTTTATAAACGCCTTTATGTTCGTGACTCACCAGAATCTCATTGGGTGCTGAAAACTCAAAGTATCTTGATGATATGTCAAATCCATTAAGTTTATTTCTAAATCGCCAGTCGCCATCATTAGTATTTTCCAAAATATTGAATCCTTTGTAATTGCCTTGTATTAATAAATCTGGACGACCTTCTATTGCTCTGAAATCCCATGTTCCCTTTACATCAGCTATTTTTTTAGCATTGGTCTTATTGATAATGAAGGTGCCTTTATCATGTCCGCAAAACAATGTCCCATTAATAGATCTCAAGCTCCATACTTGCCCTTTAGTACCTTCCATAAATTCAAACTTTGAATTGGAATTCAATGGCCTGTAAAACAGCCCTTGATTGGTTCCTAAATATAAATAGTCATTCGCTTTAGCCGATGTATACACGGTACCAAGAACTCCCATTTTATCCTTATAAACCTTAAACGGGGCATTTAAGTTCAATACATTAATCCCGTTATCTAAGCCTAACCATATATTCCCAGAACGATCTTCTTTTAAGGATAGTACGGTATTATTACTTAAACCATAAGATTGATCAATACGCATTAATTCCTTACCTGCTTTATCTATTTGTATAATACCGTTAGATATGGTGCCTAAGATAATCCCCCCATTATTAAGCTTTATACTATTGTATACACTTAACCCTTTCAACAGTTCATCTGACTCTACATTCCATGTACTGGTTTTATTATTAATATATGTATAAAAGCCATCTTCTCTAGTTAACATGAGTAGCCCTCCATCAAAATCAAATATATCGATGACTTCTTTTCCTTTAATTTCTGTATCCTCAACAACTATTACTTCCTAGCCATTTTCTATCTTATAGATGCCCTGGCTCATTTTCTGAAAATAGATGGTCTCCTCTACTTTATACATCTTATTAATTCGATATTCTGAATCAATAATTCCGATAGTTTTGCTGGTAGTATTGTAAGTATAAATCCTGTCTAAGGATTGAAACACTATATATTCTCCCAATTCAATGATTTCCCAAAATTCTTCATCTTCTTTCAAATCTAATGCTGCCTCAGTAACCAAAGACGTATAGTCTAAGCCTCCATAGGCATTCCTTATCCAGTAGCCAAAATCCATATAACCTCCGGTATATATTTTATCTCCTATAACCTCAACTGATCTCAGAATACTCTCATTAGGCGAGTTATGCAACTGCCAGTTAGCACCGTTATATTCTAATAACCCTTTATTGTTAGCTACATATATAAAGTCATTCTTACCTTGAGATATCGCCCAATTTTGATCTCCTGCGGCGTAATCTTGCGGCGTAAATATCTGGATGGGTGATAACTCTTGTGCATAAAAGCTATTGAATACAAATAATAAAATACTAATAGAAATTGTAAGGCTATTTTTTGATAGAAAACTAATTATCCTTAGTTCATCGTTTTTGGCAGAATGTTTCAATTTTTCAAGAGGTTTTATTGGTTTCTGACAAGAATTTATTATGTTTTAATATTAAATCATCAGAGAATTCTTTTTCATAACAACACAACAACCAACATTGCTATTTGTTGAGTTACTAATATACTTAAAATTACACTAAATCAAGTGCTTTTGGACTTTTGAAAATTATTTGTATAGGTAAGGGCATCAATACATAATCACAAATACAATTGCATTTTAGTCATTTTTTCTGCAAAACCTCTTATGGTATTTTGTAATTAGCATCAATAAGTAACGACATAGTTTTTAAATATTCAGTTAATTATGGAACAGAAATTTCCCCTTCCCCCATTTACATTAGAATCCGCTATAGAGAAAATACAACTTGCTGAAAACGCATGGAATAGTCAAGATCCTGAAACCGTATCTAAAGCATATACTACAGATAGCGAATGGAGAAACAGGGATCAGTTTATAAGTGGCCGAGAAGAAATTGTTGCATTCCTCAGCAAAAAATGGGATTCGGAACTCAATTATAAATTAAAAAAGGAGTATTGGGCGCATGCCGATAATAGAATTGCTGTTAGGTTTGAATATGAATATCAAAACCCAAAAGGCGAATGGTTTAGAGCTTATGGAAATGAAAATTGGGAATTTGACGACAATGGATTAATGGCAAAACGCTATGCAAGTATCAACGATATGCCTATTGATGAGAAAGAGAGAACGTTAAGCTAATAAGCTTATAACGCTCTCATTCGATTGTTTCTTTTATTGTGCTCTACTTCTGCCAAATCTAAGGCTTCCATCAGTGGTGGGATATACATCCCCACGCGACCTCGCAGTCCTTTTTTGAGCCCATACCAGCCTCCTATGGGATTTTCTGAAGAACGTCCCCAAAATTCTACCGTATTTTCCTTGGCTTCCACTTTTTCATCTTTACTGCCTAATAGCATCCAATCGCCATGCTCTAAAAGCATTTTATGTAAATCCTCAATGATCCTATAATCGTAATGCAATATGGTCTTCCCCACGGTACATACCAAAATATCTTTTCCGTCTTTTTGATCTACATGAATTGTAAATTCAGATGATAATGGTGGTGTTTTCAAAATCATTGGATGATCAGAATTTCCTATACGTTTTTTATAACTCATTATTATTTTATCTTTTAAATTACTTTTAATATTTCTTCATAAAACTTATTAAAAAAGAGCGTATTGAATTGCACACAACATACTCATCAACTTTTGTCAAGCTTTATAAACTTTACTACCAAAATGTTACTCTCGTATAAAGCTTTAAGCTATAAACTCTTGTAGGATTATAAGTGCTTGCAAGATTAACAAACACAACAAGCAGAGTAATCTTTTTTTCATAACAAAGTAAAGTTTCATCCAAAACTATCAATAAAAACAACTATTTGATAAATGATGTTGTTTCAATACTGTCTTTTGAGACAAAAAAATCAATGCCTAATCAATACAGCTTATAACACTAATGTTTTGAATGATTCCATAATAAAATAATAGCCGCAATTACATCTCAATTTTGCATTTAATACTTTTCAAACCTTCATTAAACTCATAAGTTTATTAATAGCAAGAATCAGCTAGAGATTGTCATCCTATAATTTATCTATGAAGCATATGCATTCATTAATTTGAACGCACTCTTAAGCTTTATTTATTATCATTACAATTATTAAGATATAGCTATTGTAAAATAAAAAGTGGTTCTTGGTTTTATTACTTTTCAATTTTATCAAATGAAGTGACTATACCTTTTATAAGCGCAGAGCTGAACCCATGATGTTCCATTTCGTTAAGTCCGGCTATTGTACATCCCTTTGGAGTTGTTACTTTATCAATTTCATATTCCGGATGCTCGTTTCGCTCAATTAAGAGTTTGGCTGCGCCTTGTACTGTATGAGTTACTATGTTACTAGCGGTTTTTGCATCGAATCCTATTTGAATACCACCCTGTATCATTCCACGAATGAATCTCAGTACATAAGCGATTCCACAAGCGCCCAAGACCGTTGCGGAATCCATTAAATCTTCACTAATAACGATGGTTTTACCAATGGCATTAAAACAGTATTGTACGATCCCAATTGCCTCACTATCGTTTGTATTAGAAGCAAGACAAGTCATGGACATTCCTACATCAGCGGCAGTATTAGGCATCGCCCTAAAAACAGGAACTGATGGTCCAACAACACTACTTATTTGCGATATCGATACACCTGTTGCCAGAGACACCAACAAATGCTTTTTAGGATCAAAGTGAGATTTCAATTCTTCTAACACTTCTAAAATAGTGTAAGGCTTAAGAGCAACAATAATAATTTCAGATTCTTGTATAGCCTTAGTATTGTCACTACTGATCGTTACGCCTTGTGACTTATAGTGTTCTAATAATTTCACATTTCGTTTAGTGGCACTAATATAAGATGGTAGCGTTGTTTGACTCTCTAGTAATCCGTTTAAAATAGAAAGTCCTAAATTACCACAACCAATGATTGCTATTTTTTTATTTTCCATAGTTTTTATAGTCATAGTGAATATTGATATACGATTAATAGGAAAAAACTATCCTTTTCTTTGGTATTTGAAAGATAGTTAATTCCTTCAAATACTGTTCATTTATAGATTTCTAATTCGTTTTCCATATTCAAGTTTACCAGTCCAACATTGTAGCACTTATTATCAAATCTCAAAGTGTTATGCTTGCTGGTAAAAGTCTAGAAAAGCAGTATTGATTAATTCCTTACTTATTTATCACCTCGTTAGCCTGTAAACTTATCTTCTATCTATCTTCAATTTCTAATTTTGTTACTGATACTTTAACACAATCTAGACCTATAATTTTTAACTCATTGACTTATACTACAAATGCACAAAACATTTACTATATGAAAAAACTAGCACTTCTTAACTTTGTTTTACTGATGGTCATTATAGGTTACTTGTTACTTATAAACACAAACAATGACACATTCAAAGACAATAACATTATTCCGGAAATAACAACCCAGCGTCTTAATATTGTGGGTGAGGACGGTAACAAATATATTGTATTGAGCAACCCCGAAAAACAAGCGCTACCCACTACCGACGGTAAAGTTCTGGATATAGAACATACAGAACGTGATGCCGGGTTATTGTTTTTTAACGAAGATGGCGATGAAGTTGGCGGATTAGTTTTTAGTATTGACAGTACACAAAGCTCCCAACTTTTAACCTTTGATCAACGAAAAAATGATCAAATCATGGTATTGCATAAGCACGAATACAAAGAAGATAATGAGTGGGAAAAACAATATGGTTTGATGCTACTGGAGCGATCTGACACACCCCTGCATATTAAAATGGCTGAATTGAAAGCTATAGAGGAAACAAAAGACTCTATTGAAAGGCAAAAAAGACTTCGCGATTATTATAAAAACCCAGAAAACAGAGTCCCTCAGAGGCTTTTTGTGGGGCGTACATATTCAGAAGATGTTGGATTGTTTTTGTATGATAAATTTCGGAAACCACGACTTCTCATCTATGTGGATAAGGATGGCGAACCTCACATTGAAAGTTTTGATAAAGAAGGCAACAAAACAGCGATTCAATAAACTCTTAAATAAAATTTTGCACGAAATCATCAGTTCATACAAAAAAAGCGTACTAAAAACCCAAATCAAAAAGATTTGGGTTTTTAGTACTGTGGTAATTTATCTTATGGCTATCATTAATTTTTAATAATTCTAATGGGTTTGGCATCATCAATTTTCAAAAGATAGATACCGTCTTCTAGTGCAGCAATATCTATGCGTTCTTGATTTGAAACATTGCCTTTTAAAACTGCTGTCCCTAAAACATTAAATAGGGTATACTTTTTATTTTCTTTTAATCCATTGACAGTAACATGAGTTTTTGCAGGATTTGGAAATAAGCCTATGCTTTCAATTTCCTGTTGAGGTGTACTTAGTGTATTTCCTGTAGAAAACGCAATTTCAGAAAACCCAATAAAAGTATCTCCGTGGCTTGATAATACTTCCATACGAATATAATTGGCATTCACAGGTGAGAAATTGAACGTTTCAGCTTCTGTGTTTGCAGCATTAACAATAGCAAAAGCTGTTGGCCCACCGGGTATAGGAGTATAATTAACGCCATCTGTTGAAGAATAAAAGGCCACACCATTAACACAATTTGCAGGAGAACTATTTAAATTCCAGAAAGAAAGTCCGTCAATATCGTAATTACCTCCAAGGTTAAAATCAATGTTTCCAACAACCGCATCAGCCACAAAACAGTTATCGGGTGCAATACTATTATGCGTACCTGTTAGAGCAGGAAATGACGACAGACCTGCCCCATTGTATGCATTAACTAATACGGTTCCGAACGCTTCTGTGTATGACGTTGTTGTCGACACAGGAATAACCGGGGTTTGCGCAACGGATACACAAAAAGTAAAAAAGAATAAGAATACAGGGTAAATTTTTTTCATAAGTAAAATGTTAGGATTTATAGATTTGGTTTTTAAGTTTAATAACAATGATGTCAACGCAGGAACGAATATCATCGTGTTTTTCTGCATTTCATCTATCGCAAAAATAAATCTCCAACTTAAAATTCATACCCGTATAAATACCTGTTTTTTAATTTTTAAAAATGTCTTAGCAATTCAAAAAAGTGTAACTTTAAGAAATGAACAACGTCGCTAAGAAATGGTACGTTTATTATAATGCCGATAAAAAATCATCCTATGACTAAAATTACATATTGCCTGTTCTTGTTATGCTCTGTATTTGCTTCTGGTCAGAATATTCAATTTGACGATCCGGATTTACTCACCTATCTTACCACAAGACTCTGTGTAGATACTGACGGTGATGGTGTTTATGACTCTAACGCTGATTTTAATAACGATGACCAGATTCAATTAAGTGAAGCGCAGCAGGTTTTACGCTTTAGATTTAATTCATTAGCTAATGGCATTCAGGATTTGGGAGGCTTTGAGAATTTCAGCAATTTAATTGTTTTAGAGGTTACCACTATAGATGTCAATGCTTTAGATTTTAGTGTTTGGCCATCCTTACAAACCCTTAAACTGTCCTCAAGTATTGATAGTTTTACATTCAACAACCCTGTATTAACACATTTTGAACTTCAAAATGTTGGATTTAACAATCCTACATTTGATTTGACCAATCTGCCAAGTCTGGAATATGTAAGGATTCAAAGCAATTTTATTAACGACAGCATCATTTTTGGCACTCACAACAATCTCGAAGAACTTCGAATTCTTGCAGGCACCTATTCGTCTTTAAACTTAATGGGAATGCCTGCGCTTAAGTATCTCACCATTAATGATTTTACCGGCACAAGCATAAACATTTCAAACTGTACCTTATTAGAAGAATTTTTATTCAGGTATACGGCTGATCTTATTGAAATTATCGGTGATGATGCCTCAACCGCTTTAGAAAAAATAGATTTTATTCAAGACGATTATTTGTCTACTCCATCGAGTTTAGATATCGCATTTAACCATCAGGCTTTAGTGGACGTTTCTGTTCGTGGTGCTAATTCCTTTTCCCTTAGCAACAACACTTCAGGTATTGGGGCTATCGACCTTTATTTCCTGAATGGCTACGTGAATATTGACAATAGCAGCTTTGTTTATATCGACAGTGCTTTAGATGGCGTACTGACTTTAGTCAATATCAATTCTGACGATATCAGTTTATCTGATATTGAAGGTATGCGACGTCTTTTTGGCCAAGAGATAATCTCTAATACCCCATTAGACCTCTCTACTGTCGGCGTTGAACGTATTAATCTAACCACCTCTAACCTTGCGGAACTCAACTTAAAAAACGGCGATTCGCTTCTACAATTTAATAGCAGTTTCGATACGGTAATCCCATTTATATGTATCGACCAAGAGGAATTAAATGTGGTAGAAAATGGCTATAGTAATACAGATTCTCCTGCGGTGATACACCCGTATTGTACCTTTGTGCTCGGCGGTGATTATTATGAAATTACCGGTGATCTTTTGGTTGACCTGGGCTCTGGGTGTTTACCATATACAGCAGGTTCTATCTTTGATGTGCAATTTACGGTAATGGATAATTCGAGTTTAGATCGTTTTTACACTGATAATTTAAATGCGTATTCCTATACGTTACCTGAAGGCAATCATGTGCTTAGCAGTCAGCTTATTGAAACTGATTTTTGGACCATATCACCGTCTAGTGTTGACCTGGATTTCCCGACGGATGGGAGTCCTTTCGTTCAAGATTTTTGCATTTCGCCTAACGGCGTAAATAACGATATAGAAGTTATTATCATCCCCATTGAAGCAGCCATACCTGGCTTTGAAACCGACTATAAAATCATTTACAAGAATAAAGGCAACACGACCCTTTCAGGAACTATTGATTTTGAATTTGATAATGATGTTATGACATGGGTTAGTGCGACACCCACAGCAGACAATTCAACCCCTGGAAATTTAGTGTGGAATTACACCGACTTACAGCCATTTGAAACGCGTGAAATCAGTTTTACCATGTTATTAAACACGCCTACAGACCCTAATTTTCCGTTAAATGCAGACGATGTTCTTAATTATACGGCTAGCATAAGTCCTGTGGATGCAGATGAAACTCCTGAGGACAACACATTTGTTTTAGATCAAATCGTTATCAATGCTTTTGATCCCAATGATATCAAGTGTTTAGAAGGCAATACCATCACTGTTGACCATGTTGGCAAATACGTCCATTATATTATACGATTTGAAAACACAGGTACTGCCAATGCCATTAATGTGGTAGTGAAAGATGTCATAGATACCACCAAGTTTGATATTGGGTCTTTAATGCCTTTGAATGCAAGCCATAACTTTACTACGAGAATAGTCAATGCTAATGAAGTAGAATTTATTTTCGAAAACATTCAATTGCCTTTTGACGATGCTAATAATGATGGTTATGTGGTATTTAAGATCAAAACACTGGATACTTTAGTAAGCGGTGATAGCTTTAGTAATGGCGCAGACATCTATTTCGATTTTAATTTCCCTATCCTTACCAATATCGAAACTACAAACGTTCAGGATAATTTGAGCATCGACACGTTTGAGTTAAACACTGTGATACAACTACATCCAAATCCGACCGAGGCATCCTTCTCATTTAAAACCCTCAATGATATCAATATCCAAAGTATTAGTCTTATTGATGTATCCGGTAAACACTTACTCGAATTCTTTAAGCAAGAATCTTATGATATTGGCGCTTTAAATCCGGGGATTTACTTTGTTTGTATTAAAACCGATCACTCTACGGTTACTAAAAAATTGATTAAGAAGTAACAAAAAAGTCAAAAAAAGAAAAACTTGAGCCCATTTACTGGAATAAAAGATTTGTTAATTTAGACATCTATAATGTGGATATACGTAATACGTATATTCAATTGTTATGTGCAAGCGAAGAAATGAAATTTATAGAAAATAAAATACCTGAATGGATCAAACCTTATGCTGAATTAGGACCAGGTGTTTCTATGGACATTAAAATCAATGATCAAAATTTCATTTGGTTTTTACAAGCTATGTGTTGCCCACCTAACTATGAAAAATACTTAGTTATTCTTCATCCGTTTTGGATTAACAAAAAAGTTGAGCAACTTAACGAAAAAGGAGTTTTTCCAAAAGAAAGTGATATTAATGACAATGAGTTTGAGCGGATTAATTACTCAGATTTTTTTAACCGTTACGGAGAAAAATTTGAATTAGAGACTGCTATCGAAATAAAAGAAAAAATAGCAAAAGAACATTTAAGAGGTAAAAATAAATGGCCTGATTATTTATGGTATCCGGGAGAAGGAGAATCTGAGCTAACTGAACTAAAAATAGTCGGAAGCAACCTAATTAAGATTTATGGTAACGTAGAAAGTGACTTTTACTATGTTTTACTAAAGACTAGAGAAACTGATGACAATAAAGTTTTACGCGGTAAAATATCTGAATTAGATATGCTCGTGAAATTTGAACCAGAAATAAGAGATAATCCAAGTGCAATTTATCCTACTTCAGGAAATGAATGGTGCATTATAACCGATTATGACTGTCCAATGACGTTTGTTTGCGGAAGCTCTGAATTAATTGACAATATCTTAATGGACAAAACATCTGACTTGGATATTTATGAAATAAAACCAAAGTATAAAGCAAAAAAGCCAGCTCATAACACTATATAACAAAACATAGTTGCCCTTCGGGACAATAACGTTTGTTATATTTACCGTTACCCAACATTTGAAAAAACAAACTGAATGACAAAAAAAGAACCCAAAGAAATTTTTAAAAAATCCTTACTCGCTTGTGTTTTAATAGTTGGATTCGGAATTTATCTATCTATTCGAGGTAGCAAAGAAAAAGCTGAATTTGAAAATGTTAGCGGAAAGATAGACTACTTTGACAAAACATTTGGCGAAATAAATTACAGAAATAAAGGAAACCATAGATTTATACATATTGTTGACTTCCCACTCGTATTTGACATATTTGTCGGAAATGAACCTGGTGATTTCGGACCAAAATTTGAACAATTAGACAAATTAAAAATTGGAGATGAAATCACAGTTTATTATGCAGAGAAAACACCATTGCAACGGAATCAAGATTTGAGGTTCAATAAAACTGTTCAGTTCATTGATAAAAATGGAGAAGCATATTTTATTCGTGGAAATAAGGACAAATATGGAGGATACTTTTTTATTGGAATTGGAATTTTATTAGCTCTGACTCTATTGATTTTAAAACAAATTGGAAAAATAAAATAATAAAAACGTTGGGTAACAATGTATAACCACAATTACGGCGGATTCGACTACGTCCGAATCCACTCGGAATTGCTAACGTTAGTGCTAAACTGAAAAGTCTGCGTATATTAACCCGTAACTGACGGTTATACGAGACCGTTGTACATAATGTAAAAAAACTCACGAAAATAAATTGACTGACCAAAAACAAGTATTGAATTTTTTTAAAAAGGATAAAAACCAAAGACTGATTTACGCAATTGGAATCATATTATGGATAATGCTTTGGTTTAAAGATTTGGAATTCATTAACAACGAAACCATCGGAATTTATTCTTTGCAAATAATTATTCCTACAATATTATTAATTGGGCAATTGATATTTAACAACAGAACAATTTGGACTTTACTCGCGGTATATTTCGGAATTTACACTTTGTGGATATTGTGGAATATAATTTATTTGGATATTTTAATAGACTATCACCGAGATTACTCACCACAGCCATTGTGGACTTTTGAAAAAGTAAAGGACTGGACTGTAATATTATTTATTCTTATAAGTGTAAACTGGATAATTTGGAAAATTAAACCCAAAAGAATAAAATCAATTGAATAAAATACCATCTAAAATAAAATATCTTATTTACGGAATTTGTGGACTAATTTTCATTGTGCTGAATTTTGGGCTCGGAGCAAAACTTCAGATTGGATTGACTGAAAACTTGCAAAAACTGACTGACTATTTTTTTGGAATTTCAACAAATACTCTTGACTACTTAGTTTTTGCTTCTTTTCCGTTTTTTGGAATGATTTACAACTCGACAAGAACTGAATTTAAAGTAAAAGAATTGATTACCGATATATTGACTGTTCTATTTTTCGTAATAATAGTTTTTGGAATTGGGCTTTTTATAATGGTTTTTTCTGCAAAACATTCAAACCCTTTGATTCCTAATTATTTAAAGACAGAACCTTTTGACTTATATTCGACAATGTTAATTGGAATTGGTATTTTAATGCCAAATTTGATAATAAAACTGATAAAGAAATAAAACACTATGCACAACAACGTGTATAGTTCATTGCGGCTGAATTCCTTATCGGAATTCATTGCAATTTGCTATCTTTCGGTTACGGCGGAAAATCCTCTTGGATTTGCCGTAACGAGCCATACACAAAACCGTTGGCAACAATTAGCATGCAAGGCAGTAAAAAAATGAAATTAAAACAATCTGAATACACCGGAATCACCTCCGAAAGATATGATTTCAAGCCATATTTATTATCTATTGTTAATTTTCGAACTTCAGCACCTGAAGACTGGCATTATCACGAAAACACTCATTTATCGTTGGTCTTACAAGGAGGCAGCAGAGAATCCCGAAAAAAGGAAGATATTCAATTAACCCCTGGAAGAGTAATGTTGTACAATGAAGGGGAATTACACAGTAATCGGTATACAACATTTCCCTCAAAGCACTTAATTGTAGAACTAAAAAAAGATTTTCACGAGACAAGTAGTCTTAACACAAACTATTTTTCAAAACCAAATATTGATAACATTGATGTTTACTTAAGCTTACTGAATATCTACAATGAACTGCGTTTAGATGATATATACTCTAAGGAAACGATTGATTTCTCTTTTAATCAATTATTAAAATCAGATAAAAACTCTTCATATATCCCTGTATGGATGGACCACCTCAAAGAGGTGATTGAAGATAGATGGGATGAGTTCATTCCATTAAATGACTTAGCAACCATTTTTAACGTGCATCCAGTTACGATTTCTAAATATTTCAAAAAGTATTACAGGTGTACACTTGGAGATTATATGCGCAAAATTAAAGTAGAAAAAGCCATCTTTTATCTTTTAAACACTAGCAAGTCTATATCCGAAATATCAGATATATGTGGCTTCACAGATCAAAGTCACATGATCAAAGTCTTTAAAATGTATATTGGTTTTCTTCCTAATCATTTTCGCTCTTTGTAAACTTTGGCTAAAATCATACAATTACCTATTGGTGTTACAAGGTAGTTTTGTTCCAAACATGAAAATAGTCGGAATATAGAATGAAAAAATACAATTATATCATCCTGACAATAGTATCATTCAGCCTACTTTCTTGTGATTTTCAAGACAATCAGCGCGGTATAAAAACCGAAGATACATTAGAGAACAATCTCAAAGTAGATCATCTCAATATTTGGGTTGAGCACCCCGAAAAGGCAAAACAATTGTTAACTGACATTGGTTTTACAGCTGTGCCTGATTCAAGTATTGTTGTCCATCAAGGACAGGGCACTTCGGGTAAGTATTTTCATTTTTTAAACAGTTATCTGGAATTGATATTTGTTTACGACCAGCAAGAGTTTGATGAAAACAATGAGGCAAATGCCTCATTAGATTTTCCTCAACGAGTCAATTTCCGGAAGAATAATGCATTACCGTTTAGTATTGCTCTTAAACAAAAGGAGTACAACCCTCAAGATATTCCATTCGAAACCGTAAGGTATCAGCAAGTATGGATGGGGGAAAACAATAGTATTTATGCTTCAAAAAGCTCAAAAACCAACCTGAAGGAACCTTCTGTTTTTGTGGTAAATCCAGATATTGAATCCAATACATTTCAATCCATGTCTGATCTGGATGGTTTTCCGACAGGTGATGATTATTGGAAAGCTTTTTTCAAACATCCCAACGGAGCAAAAAAGATGACTAAAATCACCATTACAAGCATTGATTTAGATTTAGAAACGGAAACGATAAAAGCAATTAACGGAATCAAGAACCTCTCAGCGAAAAATGGAAAAGAACATTTGATGGAATTGGTTTTTGACCATAATGTTCAGGGAAAATCATTCGATTTACGGCCAGATCTGCCATTAATTATACACCTATGAAACCGAGTATTCTAGTTACTTTAACACTACTTCTATCAACGCTTACTCACGCACAACGTCTTGAACAAGAGCTTCAAAAGATTGTAGATTCTATTTATCATGAAAATTCAGAAACTGAAGGGATCATGGTTCATGTAGAAGCACCAGATAATGATCTTTCATGGAGCTATGCTGTTGGTCACTCAAATAGAAACACAAAAGAAAAATTGAATGCACAGCAGCCCGTACTTATTGCAAGTAATACGAAAACATACGTTTCTGCCGCCATTTTAAAGTTGGTAGAACAAGAGTGTTTAATGCTCGATGCCCCGATCAAAAAATTGATTTCTAGACGAACAAAAAGACGACTCAAAATGACCGGTTATGATGTTAATAAAATTACCGTAAGACATTTGTTATCGCATACATCCGGGATTACAGATTATGTGGATGACGACTACTTTTCCTTCGTAAACAATAATCCTCAACACCAATGGACGAGAGATCAACAAATCGACTTAGCCATGAAGTTAGCTATGCCAATTGAAACAGGAAAAAAATTCACCTATGGAGATATCAATTACCTCTTGCTAACTGAAATAATAGAACAAAAAAAGGGAAAGCCTTACCATATAGCAATTCGTGAGTTACTAGGTTTTCTGGAACATAATTTAAACACTACTTGGTTCGAAGGGTTGGAAGAAAAACCAACTGCCGCTCTGACTTTTGCGCATCAATATTCAAGTAAGTTTAAGCATGACTCTTACAAGATTGATCCATCATGGGATTTGTACGGTGGGGGTGGTTTGGCATCCAACGCTAGAGATTTAGCCATGTTCTTTCAGCTTCTGTTTGAAGGTAAAATTGTCAAAAACAAACAAGTACTTTCCGAAATTTATAACTACGTCATTCCTAAAGAAGAGTGCAAAAACTATTGTCTAGGCTTATACAATATACCCTCTTTTTACGGAGAAAACGCCTATTATCACGGAGGTTTTTGGGGCACAGATGTCATGTACATTCCAAAATACAATGCCACCATTTCTGTTTTTACTCTGGTGCGTGAAGAGCGGAATATTAATCCACAATTAGCCAACGAATTGTTGATACGATTAAAAAAATCCTCAGAGGATACGATTCAAACTTATTTAACTGAAAATTACGAATTGATAAAGTCATCAAAAGACCAAGCCTTATTAATCTTGTTTCCTGGTGGTGGTTCCACAGCAAAAGAAACCAAAGAAGAATTTAACATTATAGAAAAAGCTACAGGTCAGGGAATTTCAGTTATGCTCATGAACTTTAACGGTCATTTATGGGTTGAAACAGAAGATTTAGACAGTTTGTATAGTATCATTTCAACAGCATTCGAAAAATATGATATTAAGACGGATAACATAATTATTGGTGGAATGTCCATTGGTGGCAATGTTGCATTGATACTTTCTGACTACCTGTATGAAAACAAATCCAATATAGCACCACAAGGTGTTTTTATAGTTGATTCGCCCATTGATTTGTATGCATTGTATGAAAGTGCCGTAGTGGATGTCGAAAATTCTGATTTTGATGAAGAACGATTGGAAGAACCTAAGTTTATCATCAATTATTTCGAAGAAGAATTTAGCAAAGATTCCTTATTAGTCAATATTCAAAAGGTATCTCCATTTGTACATAAAAGTAAATGTACAAGTGTCTCTCATTTAAAAAACTGTTCGTTACGTTTTTATACCGAACCTGATGCGGACTGGTGGAAAGACAACAGACAGACAGAGTTTGAAAATACAAATGCTTATGCTATCCAGAAAGTTGCTAAAGACTTAAAGTCCAAAAACTGGAATCAGTTTGAGTTAATAGAAACAGAAAATAAAGGATATCGTTCCGATGGAACCAGACATCCTCATAGTTGGTCAATTGTGGATGTAGAAGAATTTGTAAACTGGATAATTAATTGAGTCGTGTTGCAATACGATGAAAGTATCTTAAAAAAATAGTAATGAGAGATCAAATAAAACATACAATTTTAATAGGCTTTACGTTGGCAGTGTTCTTTCCTAGCTTAGGAATAGCATGTAGTATGTACAAGATTACAAAAGATGGGAAAACGATTGTAGGCAACAATGAAGACTGGCTAAGTCCAAACCATCAATTTTGGTTTGAAATTGGTAGTAAAAACACGTTTGGAGTAATGTACATGGGGCAATTAGACAATTTTGCACAAGGTGCTATTAATGAAAAGGGGTTGGTTTTTGATGGTTTCTTTGAACCTGAATATTTACCTGTAACCAATACAGAAGGAAAATTAGACATTCCTATTGCCGAAGCACTCAGATACGTGATGCAAACAATGAGCAATGTCGAAGAGGTTAAAACCTATATAGAAACGATAAACCTAAGTACTCTCACACAAAGTATGCTTGTTTTTGTAGATAAATCAGGTACTTATTTAATTGTAGAAGGTGATGAAGTTTTTATGGGTGAAGATTCTGAAAAAACTTTTTCAAACTTCTATTATTCCCAAATTGACTCATTGGATGATGTAAACCTTAGTTATTATCAAAACGGACGGAAATTTATTAATGCTACCAAGAGCAAATCTACGCTTAACTATTGCAGTGAAGCAATGTGTAATTTTGCCCAACCCAAAACTAAGATCGCAACGACTCAATACTCAACCATCTATGATTTGGAAGAACTGAAAATTAGAGTTTATTTATTTAATGATTTTACAGATTTTATAGAAATTGATTTGAAAAAGGAACTAGAGAAAGGAAATCATCGAACAATGATTCCAGAGCTTTTTTCAAAACAATCAAGTGGTTATCTACACTACAAAAAGTACAATAATTCAGAAGACCCAGCTCTATTTTTAAAAGAGATAATTGGAGATGTTGAGATTTCGGAGAAGGAATTCTTAGATAGTGGTATCGATGTTATTATCACTACTATTGGTTACGAATGGTTAAACGATATAAAGAACCCCGAAGGAGCAATTAAAGTTTTCAAATATGGATTAGAGTTAATGCCTAATCACTCAAATTTATACGACAGTTTGGGAGAGGCATATTATACAATTGAAGACTGGAATAACGCCATTAGAAATTTTGCAAAATCATTAGTGCTTAATCCTGAAAATAAAAATGCTATTACAATGATTTCCAAAGTGAATCAGTTGAGAACGGGAAAAAATAATTGAAAAATCAAAAAACTGTTGCCAACAAAGAACTGAGTTTAAAACCAAGTCTTTTTAACTTAATCTAGGAACAAAGTTCTCATTATAAGGCAATCCACTTCTATATGTAATGTCTCTCTATTACAATCATCAATAATAGTAAAGGCCCTATGGCTCACTTGGGGTAACAAAAAAAGCCGAAACAAATGTTTCGGCTTTTTATCTGTACTGAAGACGGGAATTACCTGCGGTGAGTCCCAGCTTCAACATCTTGAGAAAAGCCACTCACTGTAAGTGAGTGGTTGTTTTTTGCCCAAACCTAGACTAAGCAAGCTTACTTTGGTTTGGAGCAAAAAAAAGCTCGAACTTTTGTTCGAGCTTTTTGTCTGTACTGAAGGCGGGACTTGAACCCGCACGGCCATAATGGCCATTGGATTTTAAGTCCAACGTGTCTACCAATTCCACCACTTCAGCATCAAAGTTACACGCGGTAACTTTATTGGTATATTTTTGAAAGTTTCAGAGCGAAAGACGGGATTTGAACCCGCGACCCTCACCTTGGCAAGGTGATGCTCTACCCCTGAGCTACTTTCGCATTGTTTTAAAGAACATGCATTCTGTAGAATGCGGATGCAAATTTAAAATATTTCTTATAAAAGCAAAGCCTTTTTATCAAATAAATCAAATTTATTTTAGGCGCGTTTTTTCTTTACCAGCATACGTTTGATCTCATTGAGTTTCATTAAAGCTTCTACCGGTGTTAATGTATCCATGTCTGTATGCAAAATCTCTTCTTTGATATCTTCCAATAACGGATCGTCTAAATTAAAAAAGCTCAATTGCAGATCGTCATTTATGGATTTTACTTTATCTGTAAGCTCTTCGCTGGAATGTGATTTCTCTAGCTTGGCCAATATTTTATTGGCTCTTCGCAATACCTGCTGTGGCATTCCTGCCATTTTAGCCACATGAATCCCAAAACTATGCTCGCTTCCGCCTTCTACCAGTTTACGCAAAAACAAAACATTATCCTTAAGCTCTTTTACGGACACATTAAAATTCTTGATCCGTTCAAAGGTTTCGGTCATTTCATTCAGTTCGTGATAATGGGTGGCAAATAAGGTTTTGGGCTTAGCTGGATGCTCGTGCAGGTATTCGCTTATCGCCCAGGCTATGGAAATCCCATCATAGGTACTGGTACCGCGCCCTATTTCATCTAAAAGCACTAAACTCCTATCGGATATGTTGTTAAGTATAGAAGCCGTTTCATTCATTTCTACCATAAATGTAGATTCACCCATGGAAATATTGTCGCTGGCACCTACTCTGGTAAATATCTTATCTACCAATCCTATACGTGCCGATTTTGCAGGCACAAAACTACCCATCTGTGCTAATAAAACGATCAGAGCCGTTTGTCTTAAAATGGCCGATTTACCCGACATATTGGGCCCTGTGATCATAATAATCTGCTGTGCTGTACGATCTAAAAACAAATCGTTTGCTATAAATTGCTCTCCCAGCGGTAATTGCTTTTCAATTACCGGATGCCGTCCTTCAATAATTTCCAGATCGTAAGTATCATCAATCACAGGGTAAACATAGTTATTAGCCCTGGCCAAACTTGCAAAGCCACATAAGCAATCTAATTGCCCAATGAGATATGCATTTTTCTGTACGGGTTTTATGAACTGGTTCATCCAGATCACTAACTCAGAAAACAATTGCTGTTCTATGATGGCTATGCGTTCTTCAGCTCCTAAGATCTTAGCCTCGTACGCTTTGAGCTCTTCAGTAATATAACGTTCGGCATTTACCAGAGTTTGCTTTCTTATCCATTCTTCGGGAACCTTATCTTTATGGGTGTTTCTAACTTCTATATAATACCCGAATACATTATTAGAAGCAATCTTTAAAGACGGAATGCCTGTACGTTCGCTTTCGCGAGTCAGCATATCATCGAGGTATTGTTTTCCTGAGGATGACAGGCCTCTGAGTTCATCCAATTCACTGGAAAACCCTTCGGCTATCGTTGCCCCTTTAGAGATATTGACAGGGGCTTCTTCATTAAGGGTGGCTTTGATCTTTTCACGAAGCGCATCACAATCCTGTAGCTGTTCTCCAAGATGTTTTAAGGCCTCATTATTACAATTTACAGCTATGGCTTTAATAGGCACAATAGCTTCTAATGAATTCTTAAGTTGTACCACTTCGCGTGGACTCACTTTTGCCGTAGCGACTTTAGAGATCAACCGCTCTATATCGCCTATATGCTTTATTTGCCCTTGTATCTTTGATAACTCATCCTGTTCTTTCAACAGATAATCCACCACATCATGACGTTGCTTTATCTGGGCTGCATTTTTAAGTGGTAATGCCAGCCAACGTTTTAACAAACGTCCTCCCATAGGCGAAATGGTCTGATCTATAATATCTATGAGTGTTGTGGCATTTGTGTTTGTAGAACTGTAGAGCTCTAAATTTTTGATGGTAAACTTATCCATCCACACGTAATCGTCTGTAGCAATACGCACCAGATTGGTGATATGTTCCAGCTTATGGTGCTGCGTTTCTGTAAGGTAATGCAATACTGCTCCAGATGCTATGACACCTTCATACAAATCTGAAACCCCAAAGCCTTTAAGCGATGTGGTATTGAAATGCTTAAGCAATGTTTCATTGGCATAATCGGCTTGAAACACCCAATCTTCCAAATGGTAGGTATGAAAATCCTGCCCAAAGGCGTCAGTAAAGACCTTACGACTTTGTTTGGATATGAGGATCTCACTCGGCGTGAAATTTTGCAAGAGCTTGTCTATATATTCTTCATTGCCCTGAGTGGTTAAGAATTCCCCCGTGGAAATGTCTAAAAACGATACGCCGATATGTTGCTTTTCAAAATACACGGCTGCTAAAAAGTTGTTAGACTTTGAGCTTAATACCTCATCATTAAGCGCTACTCCGGGCGTTACCAATTCCGTAACGCCTCTTTTGACAATGGTTTTGGTTTGCTTTGGGTCCTCCAACTGATCGCAAATTGCCACGCGTTGTCCGGCTTTCACTAACTTAGGCAAATACGTATTTAAAGAGTGATGTGGGAATCCGGCCAGTTCCGTTTCGTTTTCACTACCTGCACCACGTTTGGTTAAAATGATATCTAATATTTTTGCCGTTTTGATAGCATCTTCACCAAAGGTCTCATAAAAATCTCCAACTCTAAACAGTAGTAATGCATCCGGGTACTTTGCCTTAATAGCATTGTACTGCTTCATCAGTGGTGTTTCTTTTTTTGCTTTTTTAGCCAACGGTTGTGTATTTTTGCTGAAATTGTAAGATTGCTAATGTAGCTAAATAGGCTTATTTTTTAAAGCCTGAACGTTAGAAGTTATTTACAAAAACAGCAAGATTTCAACATGCGAAAACTAAAAAACAGCGAACTCGACCGGTTAGACATTTCAGAATTCAAGACTGCTGAGAAGTCGCCTATTATCATTGTTTTAGACAATATCAGAAGTCTAAACAATATCGGATCGGTATTTAGAACCAGTGATGCGTTTTTAATAAAAAAGGTTTACCTCTGTGGTATTACTGCCACACCACCTCATAAAGACATTCATAAAACCGCTCTAGGCAGTACTGAATCTGTAGATTGGGAATATGCAAAAGACACGCTTGAGGTCATTCAGCAGTTACAATCTAACGGTGTCGTGGTATGTAGTATTGAGCAGGCCGAACATGCTGTGCAACTCAATGACTTTAAACCCGAACCCAATACAACCTATGCTTTGGTATTTGGTAATGAGGTCAAAGGTGTTTCTCAGGATGTGGTTGATGCCAGTGATCGTGTTATTGAGATTCCACAATATGGCACCAAACATTCACTAAACATTTCTGTAAGTGCCGGCGTAGTGATTTGGGACGTGTACAGTAAACTAACCACATTACAAAACTAGTGTCCGGAAGAATTAAAAAACCCTGGCCTACAAAAGATGCCATGCATCAAATCTATGACTTACACCTTTGGGGCGGAAAAGGAATTGATTTTTATTCTGGTGAAGGCTCTCATAATCCCAAAATTGTAACGCCTTATTTAGAAGCTGTATCTTCTTTTTTAAAATCTCATAACCCTCCCATGGTGGTTTGCGACCTTGGGTGTGGTGATTTTAATATCGGAAAGCACATTGTTTCCTATTCAAAACAATACATTGCTATTGACATTGTTGAGCGTCTTATAGAAAGAAACAACACCTTGTTCAAAGCCAACAATTTAGAATTCCACTGCCTGGATGTCTCCAAAGACTCTATCCCTCTTGGCGATTGCGCTATTTTAAGACAAGTATTACAGCATTTATCTAACCAAGAGGTGAAAAGCATTGTCAACAAGCTATCAAATTTTAAATATCTTATCCTGACTGAACATCTGCCTAATGGTGATTTCAAACCAAACAAAGATATCATTTCCGGTCAGGGCATTCGATTAAAACAGCGTAGTGGTGTAAATGTTTTGAAGGCGCCTTTCAATCTAAAAATAAAAGAGCAACGCACCCTTCACGAGACGATTCTAGAACATGATAAAGGACGCATCTTAACCATGCTTTATACAATCTATTAGTTGTTTATTTCATCCAATAGCCACAAATAGTCCTCCCGGTGCTTTACAAAATCGCGATCAGAGATATCAATGATCTTTACATTGAGTTCGCTTTGGCTTTTTAGGAAATCGAGATACCCGGCATTGATCTTTTCCAGATAATCGTCCTGGATGTCTTTTTCATAATTTCGTCCTCGTTTCTTTATATTTTGCTGTAAACGTTCTGTATTTTGATAAAGGTATACGTACAGATCGGGTTTAGAAATGTCTTTATACACCTGATAAAACAACTTACGGTATAATCTGAACTCGTCTTCGGGCAATGTGATCTTAGAGAAGATCAAAGACTTATACACATCATAATCGCTGACAATAAAATCCTTAAACAGATCCAATTGCGACAGGTCATCACTAATTTGTTGGTATCGGTCTGCCAAAAAAGACATCTCGAGGGTAAAGGCATAACGTTCCGGAGATTTATAAAACTTAGGTAAGAACGGATTATCAGCAAAACGTTCAAGAATCAATTTCGCATTAAAATCCTTTGAGATCTTATGCGCTAAACTGGTCTTTCCGGCACCGATATTCCCTTCAATGGCTATGTAATTATAATCGCCAAAGCCATATTGTTTTCTCGGATTCTTTAACCAGATCTTTACAGGCTCAATTTCTGAATCATCGTTGCAATCATCAAGCAATGTTTTGATAGTCTTTTGTAACACCGGATGTTCAAAATCACCATTAACATCGGCTAAGGGCTGTAGTACAAATTTACGTTTATGCAATTCGGGATGGGGTAAGACCAAAGCTTTACTTTCCATCACTTCATCGTCATAAAATAATAGATCCAGATCGATCTCTCTGGAGGTATAACCTGCGTTTGGCTTTCGTGTTCTGCCCAATTCCTTTTCTATGCTTAAAAGGCAAGACATTACTTTTTTGGGCTTTAACTCGGTTTCTACACGAATACAGGCGTTAAAAAAACCCTCGCCTTCAAAACCTACTGCCGGCGTATTATATACTTTAGAAATACGGTTTACCGTGCCTATCGTTTTAAAAACAGCATCCACAGCAGCTTGCAAATATTGCAACTTGTTCCCTTTATTACTGCCTAAAGCGATGTAGATGGTTTTTGTTGATGTCATAGCTAAGGCAAAATAACTAAAACAAATTTTATTAGTTTATCTTTACTTAAACAATTTATCTACAATTTTTAATGCTATTGAAAGACAAACTTTTAGCTCAGAGAATCTATCTGTTATTAGGTGCCCTTTTTATCACCTCGCTTGTCGTCTCCAATCTCATTTTTCAAAAATTCTTTTATTGGCATCCTGTAGATATAGAAATTTTCGGAAGTAAGCTTTTTGAGATTTCAGTTGGTATTTTACCGTATCCGATTACTTTTTTAATTACCGATCTCATCAGTGAGATCTATGGAAAAAAGCGTGCTAATGACATCGTAGTTGCGGGTATTTTTGCTTCGTTCTTTTCCATGCTCATAATCTATGTGGCCAATGCTGTGCCAGCTACCGACTGGTCTCCCGTAAAAAACGGTATGTTCTCAACCGTCTTTGGCAGTACTGCCATTGCTGTTTTTGCCAGTATGATGGCCTATCTGTTAGCTCAATTTATTGACATACACATCTACCATTTTTGGAAAAACCTCACTAAAGGGAAACACCTTTGGTTACGTAATAACTTTTCGACCTTCCTCTCTCAGTTTGTAGATACGGCAACCGTTCTTCTATTGCTATGTAGCTTTGGAAAAATTGAATGGGATAAGTTTTTAGGACTGCTCATTGCCGGATTCTTATTTAAAGTTCTCGTTGCAGCCTTAGACACTCCGTTTTTGTACCTTGGTGTTTACCTGTTCAGAAAGCGCTTTAATCTTAAGATAAATGAAGAAATCAATCTGAACTAAGATTATTAAATCATTAAATTCATCTTAAAATTCTTACTTATAACAACTATTATGTTGAATTTTGCGTATATATAGTTATAAATGCATTTTTATGAAAAAAGTCCTCAAGATCATCGGTTTACTACTTCTTATTTTTATTGTCGTGCTTGCTGCCATTCCTTTGGTTCTAGAATCTAAAATAGATCGTATTGTACAGAACTATGCCGACGAAAATTTAAACGCCAAACTCAGTTTTGACGATGTGAGCTTAAGCCTACTAAGCAGTTTCCCTAAGGCAAGTGTTAGTGTAGACAACTTAAAAATTACCACACTATCACCATTTGAAGATGAAACATTGGTTGAAGCCAAGTCCATTGCTTTTGAAATGCCTATCAAAGAATTGTTCAAAAATGCTGAAGACGACCCTTTAGTGATTAATGAAATTATTGCTGATGAATTCTTACTCACTTTAAAGACCAACGCTCTAGGTCATGTCAACTATGATATTGTTAAGCCAAAAGAAAATGAATCTGCTGCTGATACTACCAATACTTCGGGCTTTGGCTTTGATATTAAAAACTACGAGATCAATAACAGTGCTTTCACTTATATTGACGAAAGTAGCAATACGACATTTTACATCACTGAACTCAACCATAATGGCCATGGCATTTTTACCGAGAACAGTTCGGAATTAGACACTAAAACCAGTGCTAATGTGAGTATGGTTATTGACAGTACATCGTACCTGAACAACAATACAATCAAACTTGATGCACTGATCGATCTGAATCTTGAAGAAAGTAAGTATACGTTTAAAGATAATAAGGGTTTCATTAATGCACTGCCTTTAGAATTTGATGGTTTTGTTAAGATCGTAGAAAAGGGTCAGGAAATAGACATCAGTTTCAAAAATCCAGAATCGTCTTTTAAAGATTTCCTTGCAGTGATTCCCGAGGCTTATGCTAAAAATATTGAAGATGTTAAAACCACCGGAAAATTTACTGTAAATGGTATTGTAAAAGGTTTGGTTTCGGAACATACCATCCCTACTCTCGATATCAATTTGCGTTCCGATAACGCTTCCTTTAAATATCCTGATCTTCCCAAGAGTGTTCAAAACATTACCTTAGATGCTTCTGTCAAAAATACAACCGGTAATGCAGATGATACCTATGTAGATATCAATACCCTTGATTTCAAAATCGATGAAGATGTCTTTAAATCCGAAGCTCATATTAAAAACCTCACTAAAAACATTCTGGTCAATGCGGATTTGCAGGGTGTGCTGAATTTATCGAATATTACCAAAGCCTATCCTATTGAGTTAGAGAACCAACTTAGCGGTATTTTAAAAGGCAATCTGAATACCTCTTTTGATATGAAAGCCATAGAGACCAATGCTTATCAGCGTATTAAAAATAATGGTAGTGTGTCTATTACTGATTTTGTTTTTTCTTCTGAAGATATTGTAAATCCTATTCAGATCAACAAGGCTAATCTTAGCCTGAAGCCTGGCACAGTGAGCCTCACTCATTTTGATGCCGTTACCGGAAACAGTGATTTTTCGGCTACCGGAAGCATCAATAATCTGCTTGGCTTTTTATTAAGCGATAAAAAGCTACAGGGCAACTTTAATGTTAACTCCGAAAGCTTTGCTATTGCGGATTTTATGGTTGAGGATGCTTCTAATGAGAATTCTAACAAAACCACTTCCGATGAAGAGTCCTTAAAGATTCCCGACTTTTTAGACTGCACCATTAATGCTAATGCCAAAAAAGTATTATATGACAATTTAACGCTTAACAATGTAAAGGGTGAGCTCATTATCAAAGATCAAAATGCGAACCTTAAAAACATGACTACCGATATTTTTGATGGTCAACTTGGTATTTCTGGTAATGTATCCACTAAAGAAGCCAAGCCTAAATTTGACATGCAACTGAATATGGCAGATTTTGATATTTCAAAATCATTTAAAGACTTAGAACTTTTAAAGTCTTTGGCGCCAATAGCAAAAGTACTTCAAGGCAAATTAAACTCTACTATTGATATCAATGGTTTACTGGACGAAAACTTCGCTCCCGACCTTTCCACTATTAGTGGAAAGGCTTTAGCTGAGATCCTAACCTCAAAAATTACAGATGCTGAAAGTCCTTTATTAAAAAGCTTAGACAGCAAACTTAGTTTTATTGATTTTAGCAAACTCGATCTTAAAGATTTGAAGACTAAACTCAGCTTCGAAAACGGACAGGTTTCTGTAAAACCATTTACCATCACTTACGAAGATATTCCTATTGAAGTTTCGGGTTCTCATAGTTTTTCGAATGCTATAAACTATAATGCTGTTTTTCAGGTTCCTGCTAAATATTTAGGTAGTGATGTTAATCGCTTAATAGGACAAATCAATGATGATGACGTTAATGAAATATCGATTCCGGTTACTGCCGCCATAAAAGGAACATTCACCACACCTCAGGTAAGTACGGATCTAAGTAGTGGCGTTACTAATTTAACACAGCAACTTGTAGACATTCAAAAGCAAAAACTCATCAATAAAGGCACAGATAAGGTCAAGGATCTATTAGGTAATGTCATTGGTAGCGGAGGGAAGAACAGTAAATCTTCTGACTCTACAGCTACTGATAGTGCCTCTGAAGTTACCAAAGGCGTAAAATCGGTGCTGGGTAATATTCTAGGCGGCGGCAGAAAGAAAGATTCTACCAAAAACTAGTTTTCTATAGGGCGATCCTCATAGAAATGTCTGAAGGTTTTATCGGTTGTATAATTATCGGTCAGAACTTTATATACCATAATTACAACCAAAATCTGCCCAATAACGGTTAGATAAAATATCCAATTAAAAGGAAATCCCATAGCACACATTATCGTTATGGTTATCAACAATAATGTCGTTATAGCAACATAAAGAAAAGGTGATGTTTTCATAATTCTTTTTTATTAAAGATACTAAGTATCTGTGTCATAATAAGGGTTTTTAACGCACTTATAACACCAAATTTGTAAGCTTTAAGTAATTATAGCTACAAAGTTCTCATGATACTTATCTATTTTTTTATTGGACTTTTTTCAGCTATCATAGGTGCATTACCCTTGGGAGCTTCTAATGTTGCAGTAATCAACACCACTTTAAAACAAAACGCAAAGCAGGCTTTTAAGATTGCTATTGCGGCTGGTGTTGCCGAGGTCATCTTATCCTACTACGCCTTACACTGCAACGTGGTGGTCACAGATTTTTTTAATGCTAATGTATGGTTACAGGTTGTAATCGCTGTACTATTATTATGTATTGGATTGTTTTTATTCTTTAAAACAGCCCAACCTAAGAGAGATCATAAAAGAAAACCCAATAAATTAAGCCAATCCAAATATGCTACCGGATTCTTTCTGGGGCTACTTAATCCTCCTGTACTTATCTATTGGTTATTAATATATCGCTTGATTAACTCGAACGATATCATGCTATCGTTACACTCCTCACTAATAGTGTTATTTTTATTCTTTATCGGAGTTTACTCCGGTAAGCTATTAACCTTATATGTATATAGTAAATTCAGCTTATTAATAAAAAAGAAGTTTCGAAATATCAATACTGTAATCAATAAAGTAACCGGCTCGCTACTCTTTACTATAGGTGTTTTTCAATTTGTAAAGCTGTATTTTATTTAATCCCTAATGCGACTACTAGGCCTTCATTAGTTCTGACATTAAAAACGGTCTGATCTTCAAAAATAAGATACTGCCCCTTAATCCCTACCAGCTTGCCTTCATAGGTCAGTTCTTTTTTTAGGTTTAGGCTTTTTGGTTTTTCAGGATAGGTTTGCACAGGAAAAACCAAATGCGTCTCTTTATTATTTTCAATAAAATAGGCTTTGGTCTCTTCTGGCAAATACGCTTGCAGCTCATCTCTTTTTAGCTTAAGGTCTTCATCTTTAATGTCATTCTTTAGCATGGTACGCCAATTGGTTTTATCGCTTATGTGCGACTTTAAAGCAACTTCTGTAATTCCTGCCAAATAACGATTTGGCACCTCAACAATTTCAATGGCCTCATGTGCCCCCTGATCTATCCATCGGGTTGGTACCTGGCTTTTCCGGGTAACTCCTACTTTTACATTACTGGAATTTGCCAAATACACAATATGTGGCTGTAACTGCACTTGTTTCTCATAGTCCAAATCGCGATCTTCTTTTCCTAAATGGGCAGTACTGAGCTCTGGTCGCATGATCCAATCTCCTGCTAGAGGTTTTTCAAAGAAACAAGATTTACAAAACCCTTGTCTGTAGATCTCCTTATCTAAGCCACAACTTAAACACTGATGTCCGATCAGCTTTAAGGTAATGGTTTTATTCAGCAACTGATTCATATTCAAAAAGTCATCTTCAAACACTAAATAATATTGAATAGGCTCCAAATGTTCAGTTTGCATTTTAGTAAGCACCCCTGTGTATAGCATACGAGAATTTTATTATTTTTATCAACGTAAAGATAGCTAATCCATGCCAATTCCTATTGTAAATTCCATTGCTTCATGGTTTTTAAAAAAACGATTTCACCAGATCGAATTGTTTTTAAAATACCCTCACGAGGTACAAAATGAATTACTTTTTAGCTTGCTGAAAACAGCTAAGGATACTGAAATAGGCAAAACCTATGGTTTTGAATCTATTACTTCGTATGAGACTTTTAAAGAACGTGTTCCTATTGTTAATTACGAGAAGGTGCAACCACTAATTGAGCGCTCCAGACTCGGCGAACAGAATATCTTTTGGCCAAGACCCATAAAATGGTTTGCAAAATCGAGTGGTACGACCAATGCTAAAAGCAAATTCATACCTGTAAGTAATGAATCTCTCGAAGAGTGTCATTATGCTGCGAGTAAGGATCTTCTGTGTATGTATCTTAACAATAATGAAGATTCTCAATTATTTACCGGTAAGAGCTTACGCTTAGGTGGCAGTAAAGAACTCTACAAAGAAAACGGCACTGTTTTCGGTGACCTCAGCGCCATCCTCATTCACAATATGCCTTTTTGGGCTGAATTTAGCAGTACGCCAAGCAGTAAAGTTTCTCTAATGAGTGAATGGGAAGAAAAAATGCAAGCTATTGTTTACGAAACCATTAATGAGAATGTTACCAGCTTGGCCGGTGTACCTTCATGGATGCTAGTGCTCTTACACAATGTATTGGATGCCACAAGCAATACCAGTTTGTTTGATGTATGGCCTAACTTAGAGGTCTACTTTCATGGTGGTGTTAGCTTTAATCCTTACATCGAACAATACCGTAGCATACTTCCTGACCGAAAGTTCAAATACTATGAAATTTATAATGCTTCTGAAGGCTTTTTTGCCATTCAGGATCAAAACTATTCTGGCGACCTCTTATTAATGCTTGACTATGGTATCTTCTATGAATTTATTCCTATGGATACTTATGGTACTGAAGATCAAAAAGTCATAGGACTTGATGATGTGAAGAAAGGCATCAATTATGCTATGATTATTACCACAAATGCCGGACTTTGGAGGTATAAAATTGGGGATACTATAAGATTTACAAGCCTGAGTCCATATAGAATAAAAGTCTCCGGAAGAACCAAACATCATATCAATGTTTTTGGAGAAGAACTCATTATTGAAAATGCTGAGGATGCTTTAAAAAAAGTATGTAAACGTACAGCTTCAGAAATTGTAGACTATACAGCTGCTCCTATATTTATGGAAGGTAAAGAAAAAGGTGCTCACGAATGGTTGATTGAGTTCAAAAAACCACCTCAAAACATTGATTATTTCAACGAACTGTTTGATAATGCATTAAAGTCGCTCAATTCTGACTATGAGGCCAAGCGCTATAACAACATGACGCTTAAAAAGCCAAAAATTCACATGGCAAGGCCCAATCTCTTTTACGATTGGCTAAAACAAAATAATAAACTTGGTGGGCAGCACAAGGTTCCAAGACTTTCCAATACCAGAGACTATATGGATGAGCTATTAAAGCTTAATACACTTTAAATCGCCGCTTTGCATTTTAACGTTAAAATTGACATTTGTAATTGTTACGACGAGAATAACTCCTGCTTTATCTAATAAAATGCACCACTTTTAAAGGCTTAAAAATAAGCTGCTATATTTACTCAACAATAAAGATGAATTACCTTATAATGCATGTTAAATGCAATATTAATTATAATCAATCCAACATAAAAAAACCACGTTTAACCTAAGAAAAACGTGGTTATTTTTTTATCTATATAGCTGTTTATGATACTGCCTTTAGTTTTTTAAGGGTGGACTTGGTCAACTTATCTTCGGCATAGCTCTTGGTCACATTTAATTTTTTGTCTTCCGAGCTCGGCAGGTGAAACATGGCATCGGTAAGTATCTCTTCACACAGAGATCTCAATCCTCTGGCACCTAATTTATACTCAATAGCCTTTTCTACGATATAACCCAATGCGCCGTCAGTAATTGAAAATGCAATATCATCCATAGCAAACAGCTTCTTATACTGCTTAATTATGGCATTTTTTGGTTCTGTAAGAATTGCTCTCAATGTGTTGGCATCCAAAGGATTCATATGCGTTAATACCGGAAGGCGACCAATAATTTCAGGTATGAGTCCAAAATCCTTTAAATCTTTAGGAATGATATACTGTAATATATGATCATTATCTACTACTTCCTCAGCTTTAGAAGCACTATACCCTACGGCTTGCATATTCAAACGTTTGGTAATGATACGCTCTATACCGTCAAAGGCTCCTCCTGCAATAAACAATATATGCTCGGTATTGACCTCAATAAACTTCTGATCCGGATGTTTTCTACCGCCTTTTGGCGGCACATTAACTACAGTTCCTTCTAACAATTTCAGTAAAGCTTGCTGTACGCCTTCTCCCGAAACATCTCTGGTAATGGATGGATTATCACTTTTTCTGGCAATCTTATCTATTTCATCAATAAATACAATTCCGCGTTCTGCTTTTTCCAAATTGTAATCTGCAGCCTGTAATAATCTGGTAAGAATACTTTCCACGTCTTCCCCGACATATCCGGCTTCAGTTAATACTGTAGCATCAACAATTGCCAATGGTACGTTTAGCATTCTGGCTACGGTTTTGGCCATTAAGGTTTTACCTGTACCTGTTTGACCTACCATTATAATATTACTCTTTTGAATCTCTATATCATCATCTGAAGGTGGTTGCAAAAGTCTTTTGTAGTGGTTGTATACTGCTACTGACATAATGCGCTTTGTATGCTCCTGACCTATAATATACTCATCTAAAAACGCTTTTATTTGCTGAGGCTTTCTAAGCATCAACTCTGAACTTAATTCTGAAGCGTCATTTTGTTTTGATTCTTCAATGACTATACCGTGGGCCTGTTCAATGCATCGGTCACATATGTGGGCGTCTAAGCCCGCAATAAGCAGGTTAGTTTCCGACTTTTTCCTTCCACAAAACGAACATTCTAATTCTTCCTTTGCCATAGATTTTTTCTATTAATTGCTTCAATAAAACTGTTGGGGTTTCTATAATTAGTCTTTATCGTAATTAATTCCTTACTAGGACTTCATCAATCATACCATACTTTTTGGCTTCTTCGGAGCGCATCCAGTAATCTCTATCAGAATCTCTCTCAACTTCCTCATAGGTCTTGCCTGAATGTTTAGCTATGATATCGTATAACTCTTTTTTCACTTTTAAAGTTTCCTTTACAGCAATCTCCATATCGGACACTTGTCCTTGCGTACCACTCATTGGTTGATGTATCATTACTCTTGAATGTGTTAACGCGGATCGTTTGCCTGCCTCTCCTGCACACAACAATACGGCTCCCATTGACGCTGCCATGCCAGTACATATTGTGGCCACATCTGGTTTAATAAAGTGCATGGTATCATAAATCCCTAAACCCGCATATACACTACCTCCCGGCGAATTAATATAGATTTGAATGTCTTTACTAGAATCTGTACTTTCCAGAAATAACAATTGTGCCTGAATGATATTTGCCACCTGATCGTTTATCCCTGTCCCCAAAAATATGATACGATCCATCATCAACCTTGAGAACACATCAAATATTGCAATGTTCATTTGACGCTCTTCAATAATATTTGGGGTAAGATTTGTTGGGTACATACTGCTAATAATCTTCTCATAATAAGCACTATTAATCCCTTGATCTTTTATTGCAAATTTTTCAAATTCTTTTCCGTAGTCCATATTTTAATTATTGTTTTTTGATTAAAAAAAAAAGCGTAAAACCTTTAAGTTTTACGCTTTAAAGATACTAATTTATTCAATATTGATTAACTGTAAAATTCTTTTACAAAATCATCATAAGTAATGTCTTTGGCTTTCAGATTAGCTTCCTTCTTATAAAGCCCTAATAGTTTCTGACTCATTAACTGTTCTGATAATCGTTTTACTTCATCTTGATTAGACAAGATGCGTGCTGCGATATCTTCCAATTCTTTTTCTGTTGGATTCATTTGCCCAAATTGCGCCATTTGTCCTTTAATCATGTCCGTAGCAAATGCTTTTAGCTCTTCAAACTGTACCTGAAGGTCGTAATCTTGGATCAATCTACCTTCTATCAACTGGTAACGCATGCTCTTTTCAGACTTTTCATACTCCTCTTTTGCCTGCTCCTCTGTCATTGGTTCTTCTCCCGCTGTTTGCATCCACTTTTGAAGGAATGACGCCGGCAAATCAAACTTAGTACTGTCTACTAAATATTCCGTAACATCATTTAATAGTTTTTGATCGCCCTGTTGTGCAAACTGTTTTTCAGAATCTACTTTAATCTTCTCTTTCAATTCTGTTACTGTAGTAACCACATCCTTTCCAAACAACTTATCAAACAATTCCTGATCCAAATCGGCCAATTCTCTGTTATTGATCTCAGATATAGTAAATGTTAGTTCAACATTAAGTCCTTTAGCATCATCTTGAGATACTTTTAAATAAGTCATAAGATCCTGATCATCATTGAATAAGCCTTTAGTTTTTAAGGTAATAACATCTCCAACTTTAGCACCAATAAATTTCTTCAGATTGGTCTTTCCTTTTATTTTGTCGAGAGTTATAGTTGTTGAGTTATTGATGGCCTTTTCTTCATTAACAAAAGTCCCTGTAACCTCTGACGCATCTTCAACGGCATCAGTTGATACAATCTTTCCATACTGTTTTTGAATGTGCTCAACTTGGTTGTCGATCATCTTATCATCTGCAACAATGTTATAATGCGTTATGGCTTTTTTACCTTTTAGCTTCACATCAAATTCCGGAGCCAAGCCCAATTCAAATTCAAAAGAAAACGTATCGGCATCCCAATCTAGGTCATCTTGAGGCTTTGGTAAAGGGTTTCCTAGCACATCTAGCTTTTCTTCTACCAAATACTTACCTAAGGCATCTTGTAATAACTTATTCACTTCATCTACCAAAACGGCTTTCCCGTATTGCTTTTTTACCATGGTCATTGGCACATGTCCTTTTCTGAATCCCGGTATGTTAGCAGATTTACGATAATCCGTAAGAATCTTTTCTACTTTATCGCTATAATCCTCTTTTGCAATATCAACTTTTACTACTGCATTTAGCTCGTCGATGTTCTCTCTTGTAATATTCATTGTATATAAACTGAAAATTGGGCTGCAAAAATACAACAATTTTCACAACCTGACAATAGAATAACCTACTGTAAATTAGCTATTCTTTATCCTCTTTTAAAAGGGAATGTAATATGGATTGTAAAATGGAAAGCAATATGCTAAATATGATGGCTGTCCATACACTGTTTACTGAAAACCCTCCTATTAAATGGCTCGCTAAATAAATGATAAAGGCATTAATAACCAACAAGAACAACCCAAAAGTAACAATAGTGACGGGTATGGTAAGAATAACGAGTATTGGTTTTACAAAAATATTAAGTAATGAGATCACTATGGCTACAATAACAGCAGTCGTGTAGCCATCTACACTTACACCATTTAATAACTTAGATAATAAAACTACTGCTAAAGCATTTAGCAAAAGACGAATGATTAATTTCATGGCAACACTATTTTACCATTTAAATTTACAACTTATTATCTAATAAAGTCTAATACGGCATCATAGAATGCTCTTGGATTCTCCGCATGTAACCAATGCCCGGCATTGGCTATGGTCTTAATTTCTGCTTGTGGGAAATGCTTATGAATTAAGGATGCGTCCGTATCTGATATGTACTCAGATCGATCGCCTTTTAAAAACAAGGTGCTTCTATTATATGTGGCATGGACAGGAAGTGCTTCACCGACCTCAGAAACATTGGTCTTTAAAGCGTTCAGATTAATACGCAATCCTAATTGCCCTTTTTCTACCCAATACAAGTTCTTCAATAGAAATTGGCGTACTCCCGGTTCTGAAACATAGGCACCTAACACCTTATCGGCTTCTGTCCTTGTTCTAAGGAGTGAAAAATCCAATTGACTTAAACCTTCTAATATGGCATCATGATGAACCGGATAGTAGCGTGGCGAGATATCAGCAACTATAAGTTTGTTAACCAAATCCGGATATTTCGTAGCAAACAACATGGCCGTTTTCCCGCCCATTGAGTGCCCTAAAAGAATGGTATCTGTCAACTCATGTGCTTCATAATATCGCTTTAAATCTTCCACTAACAGCTCATAATCAAAAGCATCATCATGAAAACTACGCCCATGATTGCGCTGATCTACTAAATGTACGTTACAAGAAGCTTCAGCAAACTTTTTACCAAGAGTCTTCCAATTATCGCCCATTCCTAAAAAGCCATGTAAAATCACAAAGGGCCTTCCTTCTCCAAATGTATTAGAATGTAAGATCATTTTAATTTATTTAAATACATCTGTATAACATTCTCCACCCCTAAATAAAGGCTTTCAGAAATTAAAGCATGCCCTATAGATACTTCCAGAAGTCCGGTTATATTTTCCTTAAAAAACTGAATATTCTCCAGAGATAGATCATGCCCTGCATTAATACCAATTTGTAAACTATTTGCCAGACCAGCACATTCCATATATGGATTTATGGCTTCTTTGTTGCCTAAGCTGTATTGGTGTGCAAACATTTCGGTATATAACTCTATTCGATCAGTACCTGTAGCCTTAGCACCTTCAACTTGTTTAAGATCAGGATCAACAAATATGGAAGTTCTGATACCGTTGCTTTTGAACTCCTGAATGACCTCTCGTAAAAAATCTTTATGTTTTATCGTATCCCACCCTGCATTTGAAGTAATGGCATCAACAGCATCGGGGACCAACGTAACTTGTGTTGGTTTAACCTCCAAAACTATATCGACAAACTTTGGTATCGGATTGCCCTCTATATTATATTCGGTGTAAACAACGGGTTTAAGATCATAAGCGTCTTTGTATCTTATATGACGTTCATCGGGTCTGGGATGTATCGTAACGCCCTGTGCTCCATAACGCTGTACATCTTTTGCAAATGTAACGACATTAGGCACATCACCTCCTCTACTGTTTCTTAGCGTTGCGATCTTATTTATATTAACACTTAGCTTGGTCATAACATAGTTTTAAACTACAAAAATACGAAGCCATAAACGCAAAATGTATTTATTTTTAATTAATTTGCATTTGGTAAAACAACCTCTTATATGCAACTTCAACAGTACATTATCAACGATATAAAACCTCTCAATATAAATGATAAGGTTAGTGATTTACAAATGGTCTTTAATCAGCTCACCTATTCACATATTCCTATTCAAAATGAAGGTGTTTACATGGGTTGTATTTCTGAAACCGATGCACATTGCTTTGATAGCGCATTAGATATTAAAGATTGCAATTATGTTATAGAAGGCTTTTTTGTTAGACCTACCACAAATTGGCTGGATGTTCTTGAAGCTTTTGCACAAAACAACAGCAACATCATGCCTGTACTTAATGCTCAAAACAAATATCTTGGGTATTATGAGCTTAATGATATTATCCATTTATTTAATGACACGCCTTTTTTTGCTGAACCTGGGGGTATTTTAATTGTTGAAAAAGGTTTACAAGATTATTCCTTTAGTGAGGTAAGTCAGATTGTTGAATCTAACGATGCCAAATTACTTGGCGCTTTCATTTCAAAAATGGAAAGTGATGTTGTAGAAATAACATTAAAAGTTGGTAATGGCAGTCTAAATGATGTCATACAAACCTTTAGACGTTACAGTTATAATATTGTTTCTGGTCATGAAGAAGACACTTATATAGAAAGCCTAAAGGAGCGATCCGATTATCTCAACAAATACCTCAACATGTAAGATCATGAAGATTGCTATTTACGGACAGTCCTATCAAAAAAGTACAACCCAAGATGCAGTAGATCTTCTGGTTGACACACTTTTAGAGTATAAAGCTTCTATTTTTATGGAACAGGACTTTATAAAAAATCAGAATCCTGCAATACAATCTCATACTGCTATCAAAACATTTTCTGAGTTAGATCAAAGCTTTGACCTTTTAGTTAGTATAGGTGGAGATGGTACTATTTTAAGGGCTATTACTTATGTTAGAAACCTTGGCATTCCAATAGTGGGCATTAATACCGGACGACTGGGCTTTTTAGCAACCATAAGAACTGATGAGATCAAAATTGCTTTAACTCAAATAATCAAAGGCAATTATAAGATCTCTGAACGTACATTATTACAGGTTGATACCGTTCCGAAAAACCCGAATATCGAAGACACCAATTTTGCCCTCAATGAAATTGCTGTAAGCCGAAAGAACACCACATCGATGATTACTGTAGAAACTCACCTCAATGACGAGTATCTAACATCTTATTGGGCAGATGGTCTTATATTATCGACCCCGACAGGTTCTACAGGATATTCCTTAAGCTGTGGAGGTCCTGTAATTACTCCTGAGGCCAATAGTTTTGTACTCACCCCAATAGCACCTCACAATCTCAATGCAAGGCCTTTGGTCATTCCGGATAATACGAAAGTAACTTTACGTGTTGATGGGAGAGAAGATCAGTTTTTAATGTCACTAGACTCAAGAATAGTAACATTGCCAAACACAAGTACTGTTACTATTGAAAAAGCTGATTTTAAAGTGAAAATGGTTGAACTTCAAGATGAAAGCTTCATTGACACCTTAAGAAAAAAGATGTTATGGGGAGAAGATCGAAGAAATTAGGCAATAAATACGCATAATTACTGTTTATCTGTAAGACTATTTATATCAAATTGTTATAGGCTAATCATAATTATTATATTTGCGAACTTTTAAAAACTTATGAGGTATTTATTCCTTTGTTTGATCAGTGTTTTTTTTGCCCAAACTACTAAGGCTCAAATCTATGAGGTTGGATTGTTTGTTGGCGGAAGCAATTTTATTGGCGATGTTGGAGCTACCAATTACATTTCCCCGAATCAATTGGCTATCGGAGGGATTTTCAAATGGAACCGTAGCCCAAGACATTCGTACAGGCTTTCGGTAATATTTTCTGATCTTGAAGGTATAGACGGAAAATCGGACGATCCAAGACGTATTCAGCGTGGGTACGAGTTTAATACAAGTATTTTAGAAATTTCAGCAGGAATGGAATTCACTTTTTTTGATTTTGATTTGCATGACAATCGTCCGAAGTATACGCCTTACCTTTATACAGGGATCACAGTAACCAATCACGACAATTATTTTTTCACGCCTACCGGAGTATATACTTCCGAGAATACCAGCAGCTGGGCTTATGGAATTCCAATGATACTAGGATTTAAAACTAATGTTACTGATCACGTTATTTTTGCCGCTGAAATAGGTGCCCGATATACATTTTCTGATGAATTGGATGGCAGTGTTCCTGACTCAGAATTTAGACAATCGCTAAGTTTTGGAAATACTAATAGTAAAGATTGGTATGTATTTTCAGGAATTACATTAACTTACACTTTTGGTAGAAGACCTTGTTATTGTAACTTTTAAAATGAGCCTGAAAGATCAAATACACAACGACAAATTACCTAATCATGTTGCAATCATCATGGATGGTAATGGGCGCTGGGCAAAACAAAAAGGCCTGCTTAGAGTAATGGGCCATGAAAGTGGTACTAAAGCTGTAAGGCAAGCCGTTGAAGCCAGTGCAGAAATCGGTATAAAAAACCTAACACTATATGCCTTTTCTACCGAAAATTGGAATCGTCCTAAATTAGAGGTTCAAACCTTAATGAAGCTTCTCGTAAAGTCTCTTAAAAAAGAAATCAAGACCTTACAAGATAACAATATCAAACTCTCTGCCATAGGATGCCTCAAAGACCTTCCCAATAAAGCCTACCAAGAGTTACAAGATGTCATAGAAAAAACAAAAAATAATAGCAATATGACATTAACATTAGCATTAAGTTACGGATCTCGTGAAGAAATTGTTAATGTTATTAAAGAATTATCACTTAAAGTTAAAAATAATATAATTTCGCCCGAAAATATTGACGAATCCATTATAAATAAGCATCTTTACACGCAAAATTTACCAGATGTAGATTTATTAATTCGTACCAGTGGTGAGCAACGGATTAGTAATTTTTTACTATGGCAAATTGCTTATGCAGAATTATATTTTACAGATATTTTCTGGCCCGATTTTAAGAAAGAACACTTATATAAGGCTTTGATAGAGTATCAAAATAGAGAACGAAGATTTGGAAAAACGAGCGAACAACTTACCTAAGACTACATTAATAAAAGCACTAAACACCTATCTTTTTATTTCACTTTTTTTAATAGTGTCATTAAAGTCAAGTGCGCAATCTTCATTAACTAACGTAGGTGCAAGATATACCATTAATGAAATCACTGTTTCGGGCAACACCAGTTTTAGTGCCCAAACCGTTATAGCATACTCTGGATTAAGAAAAGGACAATCGATCCAAATTGGTGGGGAGAAAATTGGAGAAGCCGTTAAAAAATTATGGCGCTCAAATTTGTTTAGCAGTATCGATATTTATGTCATCAATCTTAAAGGTAATGAAGCTGATCTTGAAATATATCTTATTGATCTGCCTGAGCTAAATATAGCAACTATAGAAGGCATTAAAAAGAATAAAAGAGAAGACATACTCAAAGAAAATAATCTTAGGAAAGGGATTAAGGTTACAGAAAACCTATTGACCAACACCAAAAATTATCTTACCAATAAATACCAAAAAGACGGCTATCTAAATACCAAAGTTAATATCGTTACTAAGAAGGTCACTAATGATTCTATCGAAAAAGAACGGGTAGACATGGTATTAAAAATAGACCGTGGTGAAAAAGTAAAAATCAAACGTATTGACTTTAATGGCAATGAAAAGTTTAGCGATAAAAAGCTAAGAAAAGCCATGAAAAATACTAAAAAGAAAAACCCAATACGCATACTTAAACGTTCAAAGTACATCGAAGAAAACTACAAAGAAGATCTGGTAAGCATTATAGATAAATACAAAGAGAATGGTTATAGAGATGCCAGAATTATCTCAGATTCAATTATAGTAAATGATGACAAAACCATCAGCCTATTGATTGATGTTGAAGAAGGTGAGCAATATAAATTTGGTAAAATCAGCTTCGTTGGAAATACGGTGTATAGTGATCAGCAATTAAGCAGAGTATTAAAAATAAAAGAAGGCTCTACCTATAATGGGGTAGAGTTAAGAAAACGTATTGCTGATGACTCAAAGCCTGATGCTCTGGACCTTACCAACCTCTATCAAAATAGTGGATATCTGTTTTCAACCATAAATCCGGTTGAAGTTAGTGCAGACGGTAATGTAATTGATATGGAAATTAGAATTTCCGAAGGTAAACCCGCATACTTCAATAATGTAACGGTAACCGGAAATGACGTGACTAACGATCATGTGATATACAGAGAGATACGTACACGACCAGGACAATTGTATAGCAAATCAGATGTTATCAGAACCATTCGTGAGCTAGGTCAATTAGGATTCTTTGACGCCCAACAACTTACACCAGACATCAAAAATCCAAACCCTGTAGATGGTACAGTTGATATTGAATATGCTGTCGTAGAAACAGGCTCTAGTCAAATAGAACTTCAAGGAGGCTATGGTGGTGGTGGCTTTATAGGGACTCTTGGGTTATCCTTTAATAATTTTGCCATCAAAGATATCTTTAAAAAAGATGCTTATAAACCGGTACCAAGAGGTGATGGGCAAAGCTTAGCTTTACGATTGCAAGCAAGTCAATTTTTTAGAACTTATAGCTTTTCGTTTAGTGAGCCATGGTTTGGGGGTAAAAAGCCTTATCAATTATCAACCTCTCTATCACATTCCAGACAGTTTTTATTTGATCCCATAACCAGAAATGCAGACAGACAAAGACGTTTTGATATTACCGGAATTACTTTGGGGTTATCGACCAGACTCACAAAACCGGATAATTATTTTTTACTATCACAAGCCATAAGTTTTCAGCACTATAACCTTAGAAACTACAACACCAGCCTCTTTACATTTGGAGATGGGTTTTCAAATAACCTCTCTTACACTATTGGGCTAACCAGAAACAATACATATAATGATCCTATCTACCCTATGGGAGGTTCAAATTTCTCTATCTCTGCGAAATTTTCATTCCCTTATTCGTTGTTTAATAATGTAGATTATAAAGCTTTAGCTGAAGAACGCGCTCAACTGGATCAAACTGACCCTCAGGATTTACAACGTATCGGAGAAATTGATCAGGAACGATTTAACTGGTTAGAATTCTACAAAATAAAGTTCAAAGCCGATTGGTTTCAAAAAGTTACGGATAAACTTGTGTTAAGACCAAGTATAGAATTTGGATTCTTGGGTGCTTACAACAATGATAGAGGTGTCATTCCTTTTGAACGTTTCTTCTTAGGTGGTGATGGTTTAGGAAATTTTGCATTAGACGGCAGAGAAGTTGTTCAACTTAGAGGATATCCAAACCAATCATTATCCTCTCAGGATGGTAGTTCAATCTATAATAAATTTTCTTTAGAATTACGCTATCCTATAACTCTGGGACAGCAAGCAAAAATATATGGCCTGACGTTTATAGAAGGTGGAGCCTCATTTAACAGTTTTAAAGATTTTAACCCTTTCGATATTAAGAGATCTGCAGGTTTAGGAATCAGAATTTTTATGCCGGCATTCGGTTTATTAGGTATAGATTTCGGGCATGGATTCGACCCTCTACCCGGGCTCAATGTTAAAAATGGATGGGAAACTCACTTCATTATCGGACAGCAATTTTAATTTTGGCACGATATTTTCTAATAGCTTAATAACGATTTCATCCAGGTGTTAAAATTTTTAGGAATATATTTCGTTTATTTGAAGTATAATTGCACCAACTACAGATTTTTATATCGAAAACCTGTGTGTTTTAAAAGCGTGCCTCATTAAAATTAAAATTGGAGAAAGATGAAATTTAAAGTTCTTTTTTTATTGACTATAACAAGTCTTATTAGCTTTAGTATTAACGCTCAAAGAGGTGTAAGAATAGGCTATATAGACACTGAATATATATTACAGAATGTTCCTGAATATAAAGAAGCTTCTGGGCAATTAGACAAAAAAGTCCTGCAGTGGAAATCTGAAATTGAGCAACGATTAAATGTCATTGAACAAAAGAAAAAAGAACTTGACAATGAAAGGGTACTACTTACTAAAGAGTTGTATGAAGAACGTTTAGAAGATATCACTTTTGAAGAATCTGAAGTATTAGATTATCAGCAAAAACGATTTGGTCCAAATGGGGATTTGATCATCCAAAAAAAGCAGTTAATGCAGCCTATTCAAGATCAAATATTTACAGCAGTCCAGCAAATAGCTACAACCGGGAAGTACGATTTTGTTTTTGACAAATCAGCAGATGTCGTAATGCTGTACTCTGCAGAGCGTTATGACATTAGTGAGCGGGTATTAAAAACCATTACCAGAACGTCAAAACGCAAGCAAGCTACAAATAAAAAGGAACGTAAAGCTTTAGAAGATGAAGAACTTATCCCAGAAGTAAGCAAAGAAAAAGATGAAAGAGCAAAAGCTTTAGAGGATAAAAAAGCGGCAAAAGATAAAGAGTTGGAAGACAAAAGAGCAGCCAGAAAAAAAGCACAAGAAGATCGAAAAAAACAACAGCAGGAACTCAGAGAAGCAAGAAAACGTGAAGCTGAAGCCAGAAGACAAAAAGCCATCGATGCACGAAATAAAGCTAAGGCTGAACGAGAAGGTAAAACTGTAGAACAGCCTAAAGACTCCGTAGCAACACCAACTATGGAAAAAAAAGCAAGTGATACCAGTGCTAAAACTGAAGAGAATTCAGCAACAACAGATGGTAAAAAAGTGGTTAAGAAAACCTCTGCTCAGATATTGGAAGAAAAACGTCAACAAAAAATAAAAGATAGAGAAGCTAGAAAAAAAGCACTTGAAGATCGGAAAAAGAAAATAATTGAAGATCGAAAAAAAGCCAGAGAAGAGCGATTGAATAAAGCTAAGAAAAATGATTCTATAGCTAAGAGTAAAGACAAAGGTCAGAAAGAAGGCGAAAACAATAACAATTAATATTTATAACACGTAATACTATTAAAACAATGAAACAATTAAAAACATTACTATTTGCAGCTATACTTTTTATGGGAGCTACTAGTTATAGTAACGCACAGAGCAAAGTTGCACATATTAATACAAAAGAGCTTATTGAAGCAATGCCGGAAATGAAAGTAGCTGAGGCAGAAATTCAAAAGCTAGGGAAGACTTATGAGGCTGAGATACAAGCATCAGTTACTGAACTACAGAATAAAGCAAAACAATATCAAGCTGAAGCTGAAGGATTAGCAGATGAGGAAAATGCCAAAAGAGTTCAAGAAATAGATGGTATGAGACAAAGTATTGCTCAATATCAGCAACAAGCGGCTCAGGATATTGAAAAAAAGAAATTTGATCTTCTAAAGCCTATAACTGAAAAAGCAAAAGCTGCCATACTAAAGGTGGCAAGAGCTCAAGGATTTCAGTATGTATTAGATTCTACAGATGGAGGTGGTGTTATCTTAGCTGATGGAAAGGATCTTTTAAATGATGTTAAAAAAGAATTGGGATTCTAAACAGGGATCTTAAAAAGAAATAGATACAAAAGCCACTTTTTAAAAAGTGGCTTTTTATTTTTGTATTAATGAGTACACTACCTATTGGCATATTTGATTCTGGTGTTGGAGGCACTTCAATTTTCAAGGAAATTCATGCGCTTCTCCCAAATGAAAATATTATTTATTTAGCTGATAGTGATAATGCACCTTATGGCAATAAAAGCGCAGAAGCTATTCTTAAATTGAGTATTAAGAACACAGAGCTACTGATTAGCAAAGGATGTAAAATTATTGTGGTAGCATGTAATACCGCAACAACTAATGCCATATCCTATCTTAGAGCTAATTATAGTATTCCATTCATAGGTATAGAACCCGCAATTAAGCCTGCATCTCTGCAAACCAAATCTAAAGCTATAGGCATTTTAGCCACCAAAGGGACATTAAGCAGTGCATTATTCCACAAAACAGCAGATTTATACAGTAAGAATATCAAAATCATTGAACGTGTAGGAGAAGGTATAGTGCCACTGGTTGAGTCCGGGAAAGCAGAATCTGAAGAAATGGAAGCGCTTCTTTACACCTATCTCAATCCTATGCTAGCTTCTGATATTGACCATCTGGTTTTAGGGTGCACACATTACCCCTATCTTATCCCGTTGCTTACAAAAATGCTTCCTAAGCATGTTAAAATCATCGATTCTGGTTTAGCCGTTGCTAAACAAACCAAAGCAGTACTTGAGCAGCAGCATCTTTTAAACAATGAAATGCAAACTCCTGAAATCCTCTTCTATTCTAATACCAATCCTGAAGTATTAAAAGCATTGTTAGACCATAAATTTAATGCGAGTCATCTGAATTTTTAGTAAGGTTGGCTTTAGGGATACCACTAATCCCTTATGAGAAAATTATTATTTGTGTATAATGCTAAATCGGGAGCATTGAATTTATTTTTTGACATTGGTCATAAGCTGCTGAGTCCCAAAACTTATTCTTGTAGTCTTTGCGCAATTACACATGACACTTTCAATGAGAACAATACCTGGAAAGCCTTCAGGGCAAATAGTCCTGCTGATATGTCATTTTTTCATAGGGATGAATTTGAATCGCAATATCCCGGATACAACTTTAAATACCCTAGTATTCTAATTGAAGATCGTAATGGTGTTCACGAATTGATCCCTAAAGAGGAAATTGATATGATGAACTCGGTAACAGTATTGATCAATAGTATAAACTCAAAAGTTATGGTTTAAACCATCCGGAGTACTTCACATAATTATTGGCAATCCTGTCTATTTCTCCAGAAATAAGCTCTTGACTAATAGCTTTAACCTTCTTTGCAGGCACCCCAGCATAAATGCTTCCGGATTCTACAATGGTATTTTTAGTGACTACAGCACCTGCAGCAATAATGCTATTACTTTCTATAACACAATCATCCATAACAATACTACCCATACCAATGAGAACATTATCTTTAACCGTACAACCATGTACTATAGCATTGTGCCCTATAGACACATTATTTCCAATGTTGGTTGGTGACTTTTGATACGTGGCATGGATAACTGCACCATCTTGTACATTTACCTTATCGCCCATTTTTATGTAATGAACATCACCTCTTATTACGGCATTAAACCAAATGCTGCAGTGATTACCCATGGTAACATCTCCTACGATAGTAGCATTTTCAGCCACATAACAGTCATTTGGTACTTGTGGTGATTTTCCATTTACGGATTTTATGATTGGCATAGTCTTTATTTAAAATAGGATAACAATTCAGATTTTTTAGAGGCAGACACTATGATTTCCTTACCATTGCTAAGAATTACACTTCCGCCTTTACCTTTAACGTATTTTATTATTTCATTCACATTGACCAGGTAGCTTTTGTGAACTCTGGCAAAATTAGCATTCGATAAGGCTTCTTCAATATACTTTAAAGTTTTACTTACTAACTTCTTTTTATTAGTATTTAAATATATCTCTGTATAATTATCATCAGCCTTACAGTATAAAATATCTGCAGTGTCAATAACCTCAAAACCATCTTGTTGAGGTATTGTGATCTTACCATTAACACTATTTGTTTTCGGAGTCAATACCTGCTCTTGCAAAGCCTCTTCCTTTTCTTTTATTTCAATGACGTAATCTACTGCTTTTATAAGTTCATCAATAGATATGGGCTTCATTAAATAATAAGAGGCGTGTGCATTTAGTGCCTCTATGGCGTAATGGTCATATGCTGTGACAAAAATAGTTTCGAAATCTATGGTCCCTACTCTATCCAGCAAATCAAAAGCATTACCAAATGGCATCTCAACATCCAAAAAAACCACATCTAGATCATGATTTCTAATTAAAACCAAAGCGTCTTCAACATTAGAAGCTTCTCCTAAGATTGAAACATTTGGACAATACTTATTGAGATAGTTTCTCAAAATATCTCTACTCGCTTCTTCATCTTCAACAATAATAGTGTTAAGTTTCATTTTAGTCTTTTTTTAGGGTTACAATAACTTTGGTTCCTGCATCTTCTGAAGGCTGAAGGTCCTCAATAGCCACATCAACTTTATCTTTATACATTTTATTAAGTATCGCAACACGCTCTTTTATATTAGCCATACCTTTTGATTTCTGTTTCTTCTGATGACTTGTTTTTAAAGCTTTGGAACGTTTTCTTCCGATACCATCATCTGCAATTGTAATGATCAATTCGCCTTTGCCTTTTGATTTTATTGTAATGCTTAAGCGTCCCTTCTCTTTCTTATATCTCAAACCATGCCAAACGGCATTTTCAATGTAAGGCTGTAATAACATTGGTGGAATTTGGAACTCTTCAACATTTATAGATTCATCAACATCAATGACATAATCGAATTTATCTTTGAACCTAAAATGCTCCAATTTGGTATACAATTCTAAAAGCTCTATTTCTTTTTGAAGCGGTATAAAATCCTCTTCACTATTTTCGAGTACTGCCCGCATTAAAAAAGAAAAATCAGATAAATATTTATTTGCTGTCCTTTCATCATTAATGGCAATGAAACTATTCACAGAGTTCAACGCATTAAAAATAAAATGAGGATTCATTTGACTTCGTAATGATTTTAATGCTAAAAGATTATTAGCTAAACGCTGTTGTTTAATATAATTAAACATGAAGTACCCTGCTGTAAGCAATAATACTACCCCCCCTATTAGAGAGTAAATAATGAGTTGTTGTCGCTTAGTTTTTTCTACAGATAAATCATACCTGGTTTTAGATAATGCTCTGTCATTCTCTAAACTTGTAATCCGGTTTTGTTTTTCTGCCAAACTATTTCTGAATCTACCCGCCTGAGATATTTCTTGTTCTTTTTTAATATAAAGCTCGTCCACAACATCCGTATATTCTTTAAATGCAGATAAGGCACTTTCATAATCTCCTGAATTTTCATGAACGTCAGTGAGTTTTTTAAGCGCATCTTTTTTGACTACCAAATCTTCACGATTGTCGGCTTCTTTGATACTTTTTTGTAAATACGGAATAGCACTATCGTAATCTCTTTGCAAATAATACGCGTTTCCAATTTTATAGTTTTGCTTTTGAGGTGTTAAAGGGCTTTCATTAGCAATTATAGAATCTCTTTCTATGATATCTGTATCTTTAACTATAGACTTTCTAAGTTCTATTTCATCATCATAGGATCTGTTTGTGTTTTCAAAATCAGCAACTTTATTTTTTTCTTCTAAAGCTCTGGTCATATTTTCTTGCTCTGCCAGATTCAATGAATTTGAAAAAAACCCTTCTGCTTTTTTTATTTCTCCTTTTTGGTTATAGCTCTGTGCAATCTTAGAGTTTAAATCTGTAATCTTTGGTGAGATCAAATGCCTGTTGGCTATTTTTAACCCGTCTTGATAAAAGCTTATTGCTTTATCATAGTCTTTAATATCTAAATATGTATTTCCTAAGCCTTCGTTCAGTTCTATCGCTTCCCAATTTGTTAGGTCTTTCTTTGCAATGCTAGAATAGGTTTGAATACTCTCCTGATAGTTCTTATTCTTCCTGTAAGCTTCTGCCAATTTCAATAGTACAGAATTATTTACAATGTTTTGAAGGCTTATCCGGTAATTCATCACTGCCAAATCGTATTGCTTCCAAAACATGTATACATCTCCTAAAACTTCATAAGCTTCTGCATTTTGATTTTGGGAAACACTTTGATCAAATGCATCAGCTATAAACTGTATGCTTTTACTTGCGTCTTTTTTTCTATATAATTTTGCTGAATCTATGAGTTTATTGAATGCCTCAGTACTTCTTTTTATGCGTTCTTTCCTTGTAGGTTCAGGATTTCCCGGCTCTACCTCTATAAAAACACGTTCATCATCTTCTACGGTGTAGTATACGGTTTCAAAATCTTTATGCTTTATTATTAACTCATCACCCAACTTCACTTTTATCTTAAATGTCCCTTCACTACTTGATACGGTATAGGCGCCTCCATTGACTTCAACGTTAACAAAACTCACGGGAGCATAAGAATACTTATCCCTTATTGTTCCGCGAATAGTAAAAACTTCATCTTCCATTTTTTTCTTCTCCGCATTCTGCGAAAAAGAAAATGTAACAGAAAAAAATAAGACTAAAACTATTAAATATTTGCAATGCTGTTTCAAGACAAATCTCTATTATTTGGAATAAACTTACATACTTTAATTGGTTTCAAAAAATACAAAAAACCAAATTCTGTTTTTAAAATCCATTTTTTAATGGTTTAGCTAAGTTAAATATGCGATTCACTCATTCTCAGCGCTCTTACACTCATTTATACTTTTTTTTCATAACTGTTACCCTGAGTTTTATAGCATTAATCAAAAAACACAAATCAGATGAAAAAAAATGGATGGAGCTTTCTTCTCATTATGCTAACAACAACTTTAATCTTCGCACAACACAAAGGCAACTACAATCAAATCACTAAAGACATATCCCGGCAGAACATTTTAACTTCGGGTAATGCACAAATCTATAATCCGGCGATTCAACAACAAATTCATAAAGTTTTACACCCAAGTACTACGTTGACCATAGATGTCAAAGCTTTACAGAATGTCAGCGCTACAACTTACACTGCAATTTTTAATATTTCACAGATAGGCCCTTCCGCTGAAACAGCTAATGCCTTAATGAAAGAGCGAATAGACAGTATTAAACAACGCCTCAACATTGTAGGTATCAATCCCAAAAATGTAGTTATCGATGTCATTTCCTTTGTTCCGGTATACGAAGTAGAGGTCACAAAAAAACTGTTTAGTAAAAAGTATAATGAAGTTCCTAAAGGCTTCGAACTACAACAAAATATTCATATACAATTTACAGATACCAATCAGTTTGAATCCATTCTAGAAGCTTGTGCTAAAAGTGAAGTGTATAATCTGGTAAAAGTGGACTACTATATCGAAAACATTAAAACCATCTACAAAAACCTTCAAGAGGAATTACTAAAACTTATTGAAGACAAAAAAAACTATTATAAGACTCTTGGTTTTGATCTTTCTCAGTACAATATTGCCATAGCTGATGATAAGTATTGCTACTTTCCGAAAGATTTCTATCGCAGTTATCAAGCTTTTAACAGTATATCTTTCGAAGCATTAAAAAAGAATAAAGGAGTTACTAAGGCAAAAAAGCAAACGTCTTATTATTACCAACCTCTTACCTATGAAACGTTTGATGTCGTAATCAATCCTTCTATTCTGGAACCTGTTGTACAGGTTGGCATGAATATCAAACTCTTATTTACGCTAAAACCAAAAGAGCAGAAAGAGACACCTGTTGTAGAAACAGAAATTGAACATAAATACTATGTCATATCTCCAAATGGCACTATAGATGTTAGAGAATTAAACACAAATAAATAAAACGATGAAACAGACGATTAAAATTTTAAGCCTAGCATCATGCATTTTACTTACAATAGCATGCAATGCAACAACTAAAACAGATAGCGTTACTGGTATTAAAACCGAGAAGCACAATACTAATGGCCCTGAAATTAAAGTGGCCTTACTCATAGATACCAGTAACAGTATGGATGGCCTTATTGATCAGGCTAAAGCCCAATTATGGCAAATAGTTAACGAGTTATCTTATGCCAAATGTAAAGAAGACAAACCCAAACTTAAGATTGCATTATACGAGTATGGCAATGATAATCTTAATGCTGATGAAGGCTATCTAAGACAAGTTCTCCCTTTTAGTAATGACCTTGATGAAATATCTAAAGAACTATTTTCCTTAACCACTAATGGAGGTAATGAATACTGTGGGACTGTGATTCAATCTTCTTTAAATCAACTCAATTGGGGTAAGAACGAAGATGACTTAAAACTTATTTTTATTGCTGGTAATGAACCCTTTACACAGGGTAAAGTAAGTTATAAAAAGGCTACAGGTGAAGCTGTAAAGAAAGATGTCACAGTAAATACTATTTTTTGTGGCAACTATGATCAAGGTATTGCAACATATTGGAAAGATGGCGCAGACTTAACGAATGGTAACTACATGGCTATTAACCAAAATAAAGCTACCGTACATATAGCATCACCATACGACTCACAAATATTAGACTTAAACAAGCGGCTAAATAACACCTATGTTGCGTATGGTAAAACCGGAAGAAAAAAAATGGAACAACAAAAAGTGCAAGATTCTAACGCTGAAAGTTACAGCCAGGCCAATGCAGTCAGTAGAACTGTTAGCAAAAGCTCTCATCTGTATACGAATTCAGGCTGGGATATGGTTGATGCTGAAAACGAAGCTTCCTTTTCTTATGACGAGCTAAAGGAAGAAGACTTGCCTAAAGAGTTGAAAGGCAAAACAACATCTGAAATTAAGGCCTACGTGAATGCAAAAAGAGAAGAACGTAAACGCGTACAAAAAGAAATTCAGACATTAAACACCAAAAGAAGAAATTATATTACAGAAAAACAGAAAAATACAGGTCAGGGTAATTTAGAAAATGCCATGATTAAAGCTATAAAAACTCAGGCTGTAAAAAAGAACTACACATGGTAGTAAATAAAAAAGCCTCGATAGTTATCGAGGCTTTTTTATTAATTTACTGCTGGACAATTACATTCAAATTTCTCCCTTCTACAATTAAAGTTGTAACCCAGAGTGATCTGGTGGAATCCTCCTTTATTAAAAGTAACCGTATTTGCCTGATAAGAAAACGTATATGCAAATACAAAACTCTTATAATCAACACCAACAAATGGTGTAATGTATTGTAACTTTTGACTGCTAGTTCCTGACCCATCTAAAAATTCAGCACCATCTAAACTTCTACGATAAGATAGTCCTCCCCATAGTCTACCAAAGTCCATCTCTTTATATGCTTTAGCATTAATGTCTATTGATGATTCCTCCGTAGCATCTCTTCTCATGAACATAATCGATGGTTCAAAACTCCATTCGCTTCCAAACCTACTATACGTATATCCTGCAGAGATCAAATACGTTCTCAAATTATCAAACTCAAAGCCTTGGTCGTTGAAATTAATACCTTCATTTTTAAGAATATTTTTAACCGTTACATGGGCATAAAAATCAATGTAATGGTATGAGAAACCAAAATCAACATTAAAATTTGTAGCACTTTGTTCTATTCCTGAGATAAGCTGATCAAACTCTCCAGGAGCTAAAAAGTCCGTTTCGTCTAATTTATATTGTAGAAACCCTGCACTCAATCCAAAAGAAAGCATGTTAAGATCGATTTCGTTTCTAGAAAACATTAAATGATATGCAAAAGACGCATAACCACCCACTGTTGAATGATATCCATTGGCATCATTAAAAAATATACCTCCGATAGCTACTGGAGAATCCCCAAGTCGGCTATGCGCACTAATCGTTTGTAAGCTAGGTGCATCATCTACACCAAACCATTGGTTTCTTGCTGTGAGTCTTATTTTAGCACAATTCGCTACACCGGCCATAGAAGGGTGCAACAAATAATAGTTATCCGTTAAATAATCTGAGTAAACGGGGACACCTTCTTGTGCAAAGCTATTTTTTACAAATAAGGCTATAATCAATAATAAACAATACTTTTTAATATTCATAATCTAAATCTATCGTTTCAAGGTAAAATGGGCATTAAATTCTTTCCGCTGTCCTGTCGAGGGTTCGTTGTAAATCACCGTAAACCAGTAATCACTCGTTGGCATCATATTGCCATTATACGTCCCATTCCATCCAGTGCCTGTCGGACTTAATTGCTTCAATAATTTCCCATAGCGGTCAAATATATAAATTTTTGCGCCAGGTTGGGTATCTATTCCTGTGATATTCCATGTATCATTATTTCCATCTCCATTTGGCGTGAAGTATAACGGGTAATCAATCACCAATACTTCCGCTACGGCTATTCCACATCCGATCTTATCTCTGGCAGTGATCTGGTGTGTCCCCGCTGATACTCCTTCAAATACACCACTGTCCTGCCATGGTCCGCCATCCAAACTGTACTCATAATCTCCCGGGCCTGTCGCCGTGGCCTCAATAACATGATTGTCCGCAAAGGCCTGTGTCAATACCTCCGCAACTACTGTCGGGGGACCACTCTCTGTAACGGTCGTACTGTCACTATTATTGCAACCCGTCACAAGATCGGTCACCGTAACACTATAAGCACCGCCTTCAGTAGGGGTTAGACTCGGACTCGTCGCTCCTGCAATAACCACACCGTTCAAACTCCACTCAAAACTATAATCTGCCGTCGATAAACCAGTGTCTAATACAGGAACATTCAATATCTCTGTTCCATTGGTGTTCACACATAAGATGTACTCGTCTTCCAGATCAAACTCCGGTAAGGGGTTCACCTGTAAGGTCAGCTCTGCCACTGCAAAACAAATCGAGGTGTCTGCTCCAGTACCATCGGGCGTGTCATTGTCTACTCTCGCATAGATCACCTGTGGGTTGACCACATTCTCATACAAGCTCGGTAAGGGGTTAACTCCTAAGGTCGCATCTTCTAAGCTTGCATAGTAACTCACTATATAGTTTGCACCGTCCTGACCATCCAAGATAAAATCATTCTGGGTCGTCAGATCAAACTGGGCGCTGTCATTGCTCGTATCGCCATCGGTCTCCATATTGTCATCACAGATCTCATATAAAATCGCTTCCATATCTGAGTTCGCCTCGGCACCTTCCTGAACTTCCAAATTAAAGCTCTGCGTGCTGATGGAACAGCCGGTCGTGTTGTTTGTGATCGCCACAAAGATCTGTTGGGGGTTGGTCATATTCGTATAATCACTCACCAAGGCATTGATCAGATTATCCGCATCTGCCTGAGTCTCGTGGTAGGTCACTGTAAATGCCATAGGGTCCTGGCCGTTTAATACTTCTGCGTCCTTATCCGTTAGTGTAAAGTCATAGAACCCATCATTGTTTACCTCACAGGCGATAAAGTCACTCACTGCAACGACCTCTGGTAAGGGGTTGACTCGAATGGTAAAGTTTACTAGTGTAAAACAACCCGTCACATCATTGCTCACGCGAACATAGATCACCTGTTCTGGCGTCGCTGTGTTTTCATATGCCGTTGGGTCAGCGATTGCATTGGTCCCTGATAAGGCGTCTTCTTCACTCTCATAGTAGCTCGCAGATACGCCTAGCTCGCCATTGATGATCAAGGTCTCCATATTGTCAGTACCTACCAAATCAAAAACTTCTACGCCATCGCCTGTATTGGTATCGTCACAAAGCTCCAATAACGGTAATAGTGAACTTGCTGTTGGGGTTGGGTTGGGTAACACTCGGATCGTTAGGGTCGTATAGTCTACACAGCCCGTATCGGTATCGGTAACCACAACATAGAGTGTCTGAGGGTTCGCCGGTAAGCCATTGACTGAAGTGTTCGTATAGGCTGTTGGGTCGGTAATCGCATTACTCTGGGCTTGTGCATCGGCATCCGTCTCATAGTAACTCACTGACCAGCTCGCATTGTTATTCGTGATCTCTGCGTCTTTTAATCGCAGGTTAAATGCTGTTAACTCATCCCCAGGAGATTCTCCCAAATCATCACACGCTTCTAGTGGGCTGGGTTGTACTGCCGTTGGGGGTAGCTCAACACGTATAATAAAGCTTCCGGTGCTCACACAGCCATTGGCTACACTCTCTAAGCGTACATAGAGCGTCTGAGGGTTGCTCGTATTGGTATAGTTCCCTTCATTGGTGATCGCATCTGTGCCGGTCTCTGCATCGCCCTGGCTCTCATGATAGGTCAATATAAAAGCCGTAGGGTCCTGAGTGTCTAAGATCTCATCGTCCTTGGTCGTTAGATCAAATTGGGCGATACCGTTATCGTCTTCATCACAGATCACATAGTCCGCGATGGTCGTCGGTACCACTGGGGAGGGTAATACGATCAGCTCTAAGGTGTTTAACGTTAAACTGTGACAGCCCGTTAGCGTGTTCTCTGAACGGACGTAGATCATTTGATTGTTCGCTACGATATTCGTGTAATCACCTACGATAGCATTGATACCCTGATCGGCATCCGATTCGGTCTCATGGTAGGTGATCGTCACATCCAACTCACCATTAATGATCTCTACTGTACGGTCTTCTAAATTGAACGTCGCAAAACCATCATTATCCTCATCACAAACCTCGATCGGGGTTGGGTTAGGTGCCGGTGACGGCACAGGATTCACGCGAAGGGTCAAGGTTACTGTGTTCACACAGCCCGTTACATCGTTCTCTGCTCTGACGTAGATCGTCTGAGGGTTGCTCGTATTGGTATAGTCGCTAAAGATCTCATTGGTCTGATTATCGGCATCCAACTGCGTTGGGTAATAGCTTAAGCTAATTCCAGTCTGTCCGTTTAAGATCTCTGCATTGGCATCTTCTAAGGTAAAGGCTTCCTGCTCATCTCCTGAGTTGTTCACATCACATAGCGCTAAAGGCGTCGGATTGACCAAAACCGGTAAGCTGTTTACAATCAGATCTAAGGTCGTTAGCTTATAACAGCCTCCTACCGTATTGGTGTCTTCTACTCTTACCCATAGCGTTTGGTTAAAAGCCGTGGTGTTGGTATAGTTCAATGGCGTACCAATAGCATTGGTGTCGTTGATCGCATTGGCCTCGGACTCATAGTAGTTCACTGTATACTGCGTGGCATCTAAACCGTTTAGAATCTCTGAGTCTTTGCTATTGAGGTTAAACTGTGCAATACCATCACCGCTGATATCGTCACATTCCTCTAATGGGGTTGGGTCTTCAATCTGGGGCGTGGGCTCTACGATCAGTTGTAATTCTACAATCGTCTCACAATCCGTGGCAATCGTCGCACTCTCTACCCGAACATAAACCGTTTGGTTCCAAGCTACTATATTGTTATATAAAACACTCGTGTCTATCGCATCTACACCTAAATCCGCATTGACAAACGTCTCATGGTAGGTCACACTTAATCCGCCAGCACCTCCGGTGACTTCATTATCTACATCGGTAAGCATAAACTCTCCAAAACCATCACTGTCATCATCACAGAAATATAAGGGTTGTGGAACAAATGCCACTGGGGCTTCCTGAACCTCTAAGGTCAACGTCGTAGTCTGGTAACAACCCGTGTTGATATCCTCGATGCGTACAAAGATCACTTCAGGGTTACTCATATTGGTATAGATCGGTGGTAAGGGGTTCGTCTCGGATTCTGCATCTAACTGGGTTGGGTAGTACGTTACGGCGTAATCCGTATTGCCGCCACTGATCTCCTGGTTCTTTAGCGTCAGGTCGATTGCCGTGATACCGTCTACAACATTGTCATCACAAACCTCTAATGGCGTTGGTACTACAAAATCTGGTAAAGGGTTCACCATCAAAGTAAAGCTCGATGTGGAGCGGCATCCTGTTAGGGTGTTCTCCAAAGCCACATGGATCGTCTCCGGGTTGGTCGTATTGGTATAAGGCGTCGTGATCTCATTACTCCCTGCAAGCGCATCACCTGCGGTAGGGTAATAACGTACAACGATATTTACCTGGCCGTTTAAAATCTCTGTGTCCTTCACCGTCAAATCAAAGTCTTCGATCTCATCGCCTGTATTGTTATAATCACAGAGCTCATAGGGCGTGATTGTTGGAAATACGGGTAAAGGGTTAACGATCAGCTGAAGCGTCGTTACATCGTAACAGCCGGTGGTATCATCGGTGAGTCTCACCCATAGCTGCTGGGCGTCTGCACTGATGTTCGTATAGGCTGTTGGTAAGATACCTACGCCGTTGATTGCATTGGCTTCGGTCTCATGGTAGGTCACACTGACGCCTACCGATACACCGATAACTTCCAAATCACGATCGCTCAAATTGAAATTCCCTATACCGTCGTCATCGTCATCACATACCGATAAGGGACTTGGCGCTACGGCTACCGGATTGGCTACAACTTGTAATTCTAATGTCGTTGTGTTTACACAACCTGTGACTGTATCTTCTAATCGTACATAGATCGTCTCTACATTTGGGGTCATATTGATATAGCCATCAAACAGCTCTTGGGTATCTGTATCTGCGCCTATCTGCGTCTGGTGGTAACTCACCTCTACATTCGCCTGTCCGGCTTGTAGCTCTAACGTTCTATCGGTAAGGGTAAATACTGTTAAGCCGTCTATGATATCGTCCTCACATTCTGGAAGTGGCGTCGGTATAATGGCTGTCGGTAAGGCATTGACCACCAAATCAAAACTCGTAGTGCTGTAACACTCCGGGTGGGCAGGGTCTTCAACGCGTACATAGAGCGTCTCTAAATTCGGAACGACATTGGTATAGGTCAAACCTAATGGGGCCGTATTGGTGTCTGCATCACCCTGGCTCGTGTGATAGCTTACATTATAGATCCCTGGGTCCTGACCGCCTAATATCGTCGCACTTTGATCGCCGATTGGAAAACTTGAAAAACCATCGTTGCTCACATCGTCACATACCACCATGTCGTCTACGGCATTGGCAATCGCTAAGGGATTTACCGTTAATGTAAATACTGGTAGCGCTGAAGCGATGTAGCAGTCAGAACTTACTACGCTCTCCACACGCACATAAATCTGTTCCGGGCTGGTAACATTAGGGTAATTTAATGGTAAATCGTTCTGGCCTAAATCCGCATCAGTAAAACTGGTATGGTAAGTTACCTCAAAATCTGTATCCGATTGAGCACCCAATATCCCTGCACTCTGGCTGTTAAGATCAAAGGTCTCACTACCATCATTGGTCGCATCATCACACTGTTCCATATCGCCAACAGGATTAATAGTAGGTTGACCAGACACACTGATTTCAAATGATGTTGTGTCAAAACAAACCTGAGAATTATCTGCAATACGCACATATATTGTCTGAGGGTTTGTTACATTAGTATAATTAGCGGGTAGAGCTCCAAAATTATCTATAGCATTTTGTTCTGTGAGGTGATAACTTACAGTAAAATCTCCTGCGTTTTGTCCGCCCAACACATCATCATCATTATCTGTAAGTGTAAATTCTGTGGTGGATAATCCACAAATAGAAATATCTGGTGGCTGATTAGCTGTAGGGCTAGGTCGGAATTCAACAATAATAGAATCCGAAGCCTGACATACTCCTGAAAATATAACATCTACCGAATACTCTCCTGCTTCAGTAACATCGAGTGTAGAAGCAGTTTCTCCTGTAATTTCCACACCGTCTTTATACCACACATGAGTAGCCGTTGGCGCATTGGTATTGAGTGTAATTGTAGTTCCACCACACTCTGCTGTTCCTGCCGCTATAGTAATATCATCTCCTAAGTCTCCACCTAAATCAAAACTTCCAGCTCTTAAAAATACGCCTGAGTCTAATGCGGTATCGCCTCCTCCATTACCATCATCACCGATAACCAGTTTAATGGTATATTGTTCTCCAGGCGTTACGTTTGCCTGAGCGGTAAAAACGACTGTCCTTCCATCAAATGACATAGGAGGGCCGTTTTGAGGTGTGTATCCTCCAAAAAACTGTTCGTTTATTGCCGGACATCCGGGATTTGTAGGGTGAATATTGGTCACTAATATTGGTGTAGTGGTTCCTGGCAATACTGCTAAATTGGTTGTAGTACCTGCTGAATCTGTTAATAAGAATGCAAATGCATCAGAAAATGTACATTCAAAAGTTCCTCCTGTAGACCCATTATATTCCTCTGAAGCCATTAAAAAATCAAAACTAATTGTATCCGCTAAAGGTGTAAAGTCAAATTGAATGTAACTTGCATTCGTTGTATTTGTTCCTGCTACAGCATCTAGATCAGGATCGCCCTCCCATACTGTAGTTCCTTCACTCATAGCATTATTATTAGGCCCTCTGGCTTCTGAAGCATCACCCGATGTTAAAATCAATCCATCTCGGAATGGAAATGATACCCCATCACTAATAAAATATCCTATTCCATTAGGTTCCGTAGCACTAAAACTTATTCCTGTAGACCATACAATATTTGATACTTCGGCACATGGACTGTTAACTAATACGTCTTCTATAAGTTCTTCAGGAGTATATGTTGTTTGATCAACTACAACATTAGGTCCTAAAACAAACACTGTTATTGTAGTAGAATTTGAACATCCCTGAGGGTTATCGTCTGTTACTGTAAATGTTACTGTGTATGTTCCATTTGCAGTAAAAGTATGACTTACATCTGTTCCTGTGGCTGTGTTCCCGTCTCCAAAATCCCATTCGTAAGTTGCATTATTGCCGTCTACTGAAAAGAATGCGCTACCAGTAAAATCTACTGTTTCATTAGGTAATATACTAACGACTCCTGAAGTATTGGGTGCAGGATTTGTACTATCAATAGTTGGTAAAATATTCTGGCAAGGTGTTGCACACAATATTTCGGCTGCCCATCCTGGTCCCGGACCACTTCCATTAGAGGTAAACTCTATGGTTAAGCAGCCTGAAGTATTCGTTCCGGAAGCAGATACAGTTCCCGGACTCATAACTCCAGTATATGTTCCTATAACCGGCGCACTGGTATCTGGACCATCGTAAATGGTTAAAAAATCTTGATTTAACTGTGTTGTGAAACTTGTAAAATTAAGTATTGTAAACTCTCCTGTATTTTGAGGACATATGGTAGTTACTAAATTCTCGTCATTACCATAATTTCCAAATTCCCCACCTGAGTCATAGAATATATCCGGAGCACATCTGTTAAAGCTTCCATTTTCCATTAACACATCTTGGGTATAGCCCATGAATGGTATTATTAGGAGCAGTGCGCAAATAATTTTTTTCATAACACTTATAAGTATTTTCACATAGCAGCAATACCAATTTTATAGCAAAAATTGATAATAGGGATGAAATTTAAGGATTTTATATGAATTGTAAGGCTTATTTATTTACAAAAACATGATTCAATGTGTTAACGTTAAACATACATATTTCATATTTTTGTAAAAAAAAGTTAATGATTGATTTAAATATAAAGCCTACATCAAATCCAGCTATTCTGAAATTTGAAGCTGATAAGTTTTTAACCAAGCACCAAAGCTATGAGTATAACAACATAGATGAAGCAAAAAACTCACCTCTGGCACAGCAGTTATTCTATTTACCTTTTGTGAAAAAAGTTTATATCGCTTCTAATTTCATTGCCATAGAACGCTATAATATTGTAGATTGGGATGATGTTAAAGAAGACGTTGCTGTTCAAATTAAGAATTACCTTAATACTAATGATACTGTTGTAGTTGAAGAACCAAAGCAACAAAAAATTGCTGTCACGGTATATGCTGAAAGTACTCCAAACCCAAGTGTGTTAAAATTTGTATCTAATAAAATATTAGTTACTGATCTTTATGAATTTTCCTCGATAGATGAGGCTATACATTCTCCATTAGCTACGGCTTTATTTCAGTTTCCCTTTGTAAAAAGCTTATTTTTTGACAAGAACTACATTTCCATTACCAAATTTGACATTGCTGAATGGGAAGACATTACGCTTGAACTAAGGGAATTTATTAAGTCGCACATAGAATCCGGAAAAGATGTTATAGCTCCGGGTGCTGTAAAACAAAAAAATGTTGTAGAAGACATTGCTGAAAAGCGTTTTGAAACATTAGACGATACTTCAAAGCAAATTGTAAACATCTTGGAAGAGTATGTCAAACCTGCAGTTGCCAGTGATGGTGGCAATATTGAATTCAAATCTTATAACGATGAAACCAAAGAAGTTGCCGTGCTTCTTCAAGGGGCTTGTAGTGGTTGTCCTTCTTCTACATTCACTTTAAAAAATGGCATCGAGAATATGTTAAAAGAAATGCTGAATGATCAGGATATCAAAGTCTCAGCAATCAATGGGTAATGAGGTAGGAATCACCCTTATCTAAAATTGATTTTTTATTTAGGATACTCCAGCATTTGTCTTTCAATAGACGTTTAAGTCTAATCACATCAATTTCAGTATTGCTTACAGCTCTTATCCTGTTTTAAGTGTCCGTAAGCTATATATTGTAATGTCTAATTTATATACCGCACTCATGGATTATCAATTTAGCATTAGAATTTATATCTGTTTACTCCTAACCTGCATACTGTCTTCTGGACAGGTCTTATCCCAAAATACTCTAAACTTAGATTTATCTAAAGAGAATATTATTTTTTGGGCTAATTCTTTATCAAAAGATATTGAACTGGAGGGGCATCCATATATTGATGACGCATTTCAACTTGTCAAAATAGACCATTACCAAGAAGTTTTTAGTGGTCGCTATAATGCATATAATGATCAAATGGAGATTAAAATCAACTCAAATGATGTCATTGCTTTAGACAAAAACACTGATTTTAGAATTGTTTTTAATAAGCTCAATAAAACCTATATAACCTCTGCCTATCAAACCAAGTCTAATGAGGTAAAAAGGGGATTCTTTATTTTAGTAGACACAAGTGCTACGCATTCTCTTCTTAAAAAGGAGACTATTAAATTTTACAATGGAGAAAAGGCTCTATCTTCATACCAGAAAGATAAGCCTGCCCGTTTCGTAAGAGCAAATGACACGTATTATCTAAAAACTGATGATGAGGCGTCACTAATTCCAAAAAAGAAGAAACTACTCTTTAAACTGTATCCCAAACATTCTAAAAAAATTAAAAAGTTTCTAAAAGTCAATAAATTAAGCTTAAAAAATGAGCAAGATTTTATAGTTTTGGCAGAATATATATCTAAACTATAATTTTAATCATTACAATTTATGGACACGCAAAAGTGGATTGATAAAGGCTATAACTTGATTATTGAGTTTGGCCCAAGAGTTATTGCTGCCTTACTGATATGGATCATAGGTAGTTGGCTGATAAAAGTCGTCATTAAAGGCTTGAGGAAAGGCATGAGCAAAAAAGGCTATGACGAGAGTTTGACAAAATTTCTTTTGAACCTTCTTAATTGGGTACTAAAAATCGTTTTAATATTAACATTATTAGGTACTCTTGGTATAGAAACAACGTCTTTTGCTGCCATATTAGCTGCTGCTGGTCTTGCTATTGGCTTAGCACTTCAAGGTTCATTATCCAATTTTGCCGGCGGGGCTTTGATCATGATTTTTAAACCCTTTAAAGTAGGTGATTTAATTGAAGCGCAAGGAGAACTCGGTGTTGTGAAAGAAATACAGATCTTTACAACTCAAATAAATACACCTCAAAATAAACTGGTTATCATTCCTAACGGGGCGCTTTCTAATGGGAATATTACGAATTACTCTGCTGAAGGAAAGTTAAGAGTAGACCTTACCATTGGTGTAAGCTATGATGCCGATATTAAAGCCACTAAAGATTTACTCCTGCAGGTGCTAACTTCACACCCTAAAGTATTAAAGGATCCTGCGCCTACTGTAGACGTTTCTGAATTGGCTGACAGTTCTGTAAATTTTGCGGTTAGACCTTGGGCTAATGTTAGTGATTATTGGGATGTGTATTTTGGCATTACTGAAAACTGCAAACTTGAGCTCGATAAAGCTGGCATCGAAATTCCTTACCCTCATCAGGTGGAAATACAAAAGAAAGGTTAATTTATGACGGTTTTATAGCTATAAAATCTTTTAAATAATACGGTTCAAAATAAGCGACATCTTCGATGTCGTTTTTTTTGAACTTATCATATGCCAATAATGCCATTTCATTTGCAGATGGTAGTTTGTCATCTACAAATATCGCATTGGAATGCGCTATAATTGTTTTTGCTTTGGCAACACCATTACCGATGAAATGTACTTTCCCTTTATTTAAATATGCTTCAAACGCATTTTGATCTAGAATTAATGCTTGTGTTTCCTCTACAGTGTGGTATTGCGCATCAAAAACAGCCGTATACACCTCCATTCTTCGCGCATCAATCATAGGTACTATTAGCCCCTCATCCTCATGTATTTGACATGCTAAACTTTTTAGTGTTGAGATGGAAATCAGAGGCTTTTGTAATGCATAGCACAACCCTTTGGCTGTTGAAACTCCTATTCGTAAACCGGTATATGACCCTGGTCCTTTGCTAACAGCAATTGCATCAATCTGGGTTCTTGCTAGTCCTGCCTTTTGTATAACTTCGTCTATATATACATGTAATCGCTCCGCATGAGAATAATTAGCCCCATAATCTTCTTTTAAAACCAGAACTTTCCCATTATTTGACAAAGAGACTGAACAGTTCGTTGTGCTTGTTTCTATACTTAATATTATTGACATCTATTATTTAATGGGATTTCTTTACGATGGTCCTTTACCTTGTCTTTAATAATTTAGCACTTAAGGAGAGGGTTTGGTTATCTTTTGTGATCATTACAATTACAAACAAAAAGCACTTATTTTATGCACTAGCTTTTAGCTAAGCTTACATATTTACTCTTCTTTTTTAGCCTCTGTTTTTTCTGACTTCTGTCTTCCTTTTATTTCAATGGCATCTCCAGGCTTAAGATTACTTGAAACCAACTTATATGGTCCTGTGATAATCTCGTCATTTTCTTCTAATCCGGAAACAATCTCTATATTAGTATTATCCTGTATTCCTGTTTTTACTACTCGTAATTTGGCTTTACCATTATCATTTACAAATACACATTCAAATTTTTCTTCTTTAGCATTTGTAGTATTTTCGGCTTCTATTCTTTCCGAAAATGATTGTTTCACAGAACTGGTATCTGTTTTAATTACAATAGCACTAATTGGTACAGAAACTGCTTTTTCTCTCTTATTTGTTATGACATCTACTGTTGCCGTCATTCCAGGTCTGAATGGAGAATATGTTTCTGATTTCCCTTCTGTAAGTTCTTTATAAGATTCTTCCAGAATTCTTACTTTTACTTTAAAGTTTGTAACCTGATCTGCGGTTAGTGTCCCTTCAGCAGAATTTGCGATTTCAGTAACGATACCTTTGAATTCCTTTTTTAAATAGGCATCGACCTCAACTATTGTTGAATCTCCTATTTCTACTTTTACAATATCATTTTCATTGACATCAACCTCAACTTCCATATTACTTAAGTTTGCCACTCTAAGAATCTCAGTACCTGTCATTTGCTGAGTCCCTACCACGCGCTCTCCTAGCTCTACGCTTAGTAATGATATTGTACCACTCATTGGCGCATAGATTGTTGTTCTACTTAGATTATCTCTAGCTTCATTTACACTTGCGGCTGCACTTTGTACGCTATAATATGCAGAATTTTTACCTGCCACAGCCGTTTCGTATGTTGCTACTGCCGCATCCCATTCTGACTTTGAAATCACGCCTTTATCGAATAAAGTTTTGTTTCTTTCATAATCTAATGTGGCTTGCTTTAACGTGGCTTCAGCCTGATCTAAATTGGCCTTGATATTCTGATATGTGGCTTGAGATCTGCTAAGTGCAGATTGAATCAGATCCGGATTCACTCTTACCAAAAGATCTCCTTTCTTTACCTGCTGACCTTCTTTAAATGGCAATTCGATAATCTCACCTGAAACTTCACTTGATATCTTTACTTCTACCTCTGGTTGAATTTTACCTGTTGCAGATACGGTTTCTGTTATTTCTTTTAAGGTCACTTTCTCTGTGGTAACTTCTTTAAAGTTTCCTTTTTTTCCAAACCATTCTAATTTAGCTCCTACTATTAGTACGATTAATAATAAGACTACTATAGCGATAATTACTTTTATTCTTTTACTCATAGTTAAAACTTTAATTCTGTGGCAGGAATTCCGAAATATAATTCCAATACTTTTAATTTAAAGATATAATCAAACTTATTTAGATTTAGTTGTATTAATGCATTATCATAACGTTGTTTAGCCTGACTAAAATCAAATGCATTTGTTAAGCCTACATCGTATCGCTCTTTAGCGTAAGCATAAGCTAATTCCTGAGATTCTAATGCTTTTGCTGATGCCTCAAAGTTTTTTAGTGCACCCTTAGCATCTACGTATGCCTGATATATCGTTGATTCTAAATCTAACTTAGCTTGCTCTAATTGATACTCTTGCCGCATTAAAGCAACTTTATTACGCCCCACATTATTCCTTGTTGCAAAGCCATTGAATATAGGCACACTTAACTGGAATCCATAGGAAATCCCATCATTGAGATATAATTGCTCTATAAATGGTAATGGAGAAGATTCTACAATAGAAACATTGGGTTCGGGAGCAACCACGACTTCCCCCGTAGATTGTACCACCCCTATTTCTCTAATGATTGTTGGGTTATCAGGATCTAATACCGACTGGAATCTTGAATTACCAGATTCACGGGTATTGTAGTTAAAAAAACCTCCTATAGTTGGTAAATAAGATCCTCGAGCTATTTGAACATCTTTTTCCGCCAATTCTACATTTTTCTCTGCGATCTTAATTTCTGATCTGTTCTTTTCTGCCGCTTCAATGATCTCCGACACCTCTTTTGTTGATATGCCTTCATCAATAATATCAAAATTCTCTTCGGCTATATCGAATGTTTTATAATCATCTAAAGTTAAAGTTTGTGCTAAACTTAATAACGAAATGGTTACTAAATTTTCAGCATCTACAATACGCTGCTCTTCACTGGCATCGGTAGCTTTTATTTCTAATAAATCTCCTCGGGGCAAAACACCGGCATCAACAAGTTCTTGGGTTCTGGCAATTTGTTCTTTAGTAACTTCATTTTGAAATTTAGCAATCTTTAAGTTTTCTTTATTCAACAAAACCTGCAGATAAGAATTGGCTACCATTAAAGAGATATCATCCTGCATTTTTGATATGTTATACTGTGCTGCTAATTTTTGAAGTTTTGCGCGTTGTGTCGAGCGCAATCGCCTCATTCCTTCAAATATACTAAGGCCAACGGTAACACCATAGGAGGAGTTTCTTGTGGTTTGGGACCTTAGAACTCCGGTAGTAACGTCTTGCGTTAATCCTGTATTCCATGAATTGGATGCTGAAGCATTAAGACTTGGCAAAAAACTACCCAATGCATCAGATTTAGCAATATCTGCTAATTCGGAATCTAATTCGGACTGCTTTATACTAATGTTATTTTCTAAAGCATGAATAACACATTCTTTTAAAGTCCACTTTTTTTGTTGTGCTTGTGCAAAAACTCCCAAAAGGAGTATTATAATGATCGATTTTTTCATGATTAAACTATAAGTCTAAACGTAATATAATGTGTTACAAAATTTCTAAATTAATTCCTTTAGAGGGACTTAACAAATTAGTTTGTATATAATATTTTCTTTTACCGGTACAGATTTAAAGAAAACTATTATGAGTTAGACTATTATGTTTGAAAAATGTTACATAAATATGACTAATAAACGTCTTAAGTCTCTTGTTTAGACTTATTAAAGCTCTTATAAATAATGTAACCTATTGCTGCTATAAGTATGTAAGGTATTGCCATCAGATATACGATACCATCATTTACGCCTTCTGCGGTGGATTGTCCTTCTTCGCTCTCTAATACAGCTCTACACATTGCACATTGTGCATTTGATTGTACAAAAACAATTATCAATATGAGAGTGTATATGATTTTGCGTTTCATTTTTAACTATAATAAGGTGAAATCATTACATATACAACAACTCCAGATATAGCTACATATAACCATAGTGGAAAGGTAATCTTTGCTATTTTTTTGTGCTTAGTGATATCATTAGTTATGGCCCTTACGTAAGTGATTAATACAAATGGAATGATTACAATTGACAATAAAATATGAGACAATAAAACAAAGAGATAGATGTATCTAATAGCACCCTCTCCTCCATAACTTGTGGATTCACTAGTCATATGATAAGCAACATACATCACTAAAAACACTACTGAAAGTATAATAGCCAGTTTCATTAAACGCTCATGAATCTTTATTTTTTTATTCTTTACTGCCCATAATGCCATAATGAGCACTAATGCTGTAATGGCATTAATAGTTGCATATACCGGCGGTAGAAATATTGGCAATTCTACATCTACCTTTACTCTAAACAGTATTGCTACTACCAGCGGAATCACTATAGATAAAATAACGATCCATTTATTATACTTCTTAGCGTCTTTTATATTGTTTCCTTGTGTCATTATTCTTGTAATAGTTTTGCTATATCTTCTTTTAATATTGTGATCTCTTGATGTATTCCTTCATCATCAACACCTTCGGCTTCAGATACAATACCATTGTAATAGATAATTGGAGCCCCTGAATCGTTCAATCGACATCTTATGTACCCTTTTTTATCTATAAGTGCAAAATTCCCTGAATGTTCAAACCCTCCCAGAACCTCATCATCTTTAGCAGTGTATAAATTAAAACCTTCATTTGCCAAACTGTATATTGCATCTTCATCTCCAGTCATTAGATGCCAATTAGGGTTTTTTATGCCATAGTTATCTGCATATGCTTTTAGGACCTCTGGCGTATCTATTTCGGGGGTAATTGAAAAAGAAGCTACCCCAAAGTCCTCAGAGTTTGTAAAATGACCCTGGATCTGCACAAGATTTTTATTCATCTTAGGGCATATGGTAGGGCAAGTGGTAAAGAAGAATTCCACAACAAATACTTTTCCCAGATAATCATTATTGCTTATGGTTTTACCGTTCTGATCGGTAAAACTAAAAGCCGGAACTTTTTTTCGCTCCCCATTTATCACTAAATATTCTAAACCAGAAGCTGTTGTTGTTTCATCTTCCTTTTTATTAACCGATTGACTCCTGCTTTCATCCCTTGTGATATCATCATTACTAACTCTATCAATTATCCTTGGAATAAAAATAATTCCAAACACCAATATTATAAAGGCTACGCCTATGTACGAATAGTTTGTTTTTTTACTCATTGCCTTGCTTTAAATCGTTTGCACGTCGTGATGATGAATCAAATCTTCCTTTTCTTTTTTCCCTGTATTCCTGAAATAACACCCTGATATCTTCTTTTGCCATTTTATTCTTTAATTCAGAAACCTTGATACAATTGTATGAATACAATGGGTAGGGTGGTTTATTTGCTTCAATCTCATTTTTAGATCTGTCATCCAGACGTCCTCTCTGATGACGTTCTGCATCTACTATAAATACATTATCTGTACTTAAATCCTCTTTCAAATCCTCTTCACTTATTAAGCTGTTGTAAACCTTTTGAATCGCTTCCGGATTGCCATAAACAAAATGCCAATACTTAAGTGGTTCGTGTTGGTCCAATTCTTTTTTCAATAAAGCCACTTCCTCTTCTGTTCCATAAGGCACCACCATAAGTACCTGAAACTTTTTAAACCCAAGAAACTTTTCATAAATCATCTCTTTTAGGTTTAACATGGCTAGTGCTTTACTATTTGGGTGTTGACCTAAGAACCCAACTACTGAAATATTATTTTCTAAGCTGTATTTTTCGCCATCTTGAGTTTTAAACCCCGATAGCTCCATGACATTCTCATTAACAATATCTAATGGATTATAGTTGTTTTTTGATGGGTATAACATCAATAAAAAACCAACCGGTAAGAAAAACAAAATACCTAATACGATATTACGCTTTATATTGTTTTGTTGCATAGTACAAAAATAAAAAAGGCGGTTCATAAAAACCACCTTTTTGTATCATTTAACGCATAAAACTATGCTTAAAAATCTCTTTTAATGTAAGTCTCTTTGTAGACATCAAATACATACCCACCTTCTTGTAAGAGTATGAATATTAAATAACAGATTAAGAATACTCCTGTCCATACAACAGCTCTTCTTAAGCTGGCTTTTTCATCGCGCATGTGCATGAAATCCCAAGTAATGTAATACGCTTTAACTATTGTTAAAATGATGAATATCCAATTTAAAATTTTCATTCCTAATACTGGTTGCATAAGACCTTCCGGTTTATATATACCAAGTACAACTTCAACTGCAGTTATTATAGATAACAGAATTAAAACACCCCATATTTTTTGGGTATTGGATTTAAACTTTATTAATCCTCTTAATATTTCTAATTTATGTGCGTGTGCCATTTTTTACTCTAATTTTCTTTTAAACCAAATAGAAGAATGTGAATACGAATACCCATACTAAATCTACAAAGTGCCAATACAATCCTACTTTTTCCACCATTTCATAACTTCCTCTTCGTTCATAAGTTCCTAATATCACATTGAAAAATATAATGATATTAATCACTACCCCGGAGAATACGTGGAAGCCGTGGAATCCTGTGATGAAGAAAAAGAAATCAGCGAATAATGGAGACCCATATTCATTAACTTTGAGATTAGCGCCTTCTACAACGAGTTTCCCATTTTCTTTCAATTGTCTGATGGACTCTTCTCTTGAAAGAACAGTTTTTTGACCTTCTTCATTTATAATCTGAGTTCTTATTAACACATCTTGGTTAGCTTCCAAACCTTTAATTACTTCACCAACAGTATATGTTGGCAAAGTCCCTTCGCTTACATACCACAATCCATTCTTACGTTCATGCTGTGTTCTGTCACTATGCTCCGCAATTACAAAATCACCTAAAGCTACACGTTTAAATTTTTGCTGGCCTTCTACATCAACATAATGTCCAAATTGTAGAATATTGCCACCTTTAGTTTGTACAGCACCATAATCGCCTTTGATAAAAGTTGCCCATTCCCACGCCTGAGATCCTACGAAAATAGCACCTCCAATAATGGTTAAGAACATGTATAGCGTTACTTTTTTCTTGTTCATGTGATGCCCGGCATCAACTGCCAATACCATAGTTACTGATGACATGATCAGAATGAATGTCATAAATGCCACATAAATCATAGGCAATTCCTGACCATGCAAAAATGGTACGTGGGTAAATACTTCATCTGCAATTGGCCACGAATCTATAAACTTAAATCTTGAAAATCCATAAGCTGCCAAAAAGCCTGAAAAGGTCAATGCATCAGACACAATAAAAAACCACATCATTAGCTTACCATAACTTGCACCAAGAGGTCTGTTTCCTCCTCCCCAAGTTTTGCCTTCTGTACCAGTATTTGCTACTGTTGTATCCATATAAATTATTTAGAATTTTAAGATTGCCACAAAAATAATCAAATTATATATCTAAAAAAATATAAAAACAAAAAGAGATATACCCACAAGAGGTCTACAAAATGCCAAAAATTAGCTGCGAGTTCAAACCCAAGCATTTCCTTAGCATTATACTTTTGTTTAAAATGATTATAAATTACAACAAGTAAGCATATCAGCCCAACAACAACGTGAGCTATATGTACTGCTGCTATTAAAAAGATATAGGACATTGTGACGTTACTAGTTGGTCCTGTAAAATTGTAACCTTGTTCTATAATCTGACCAAACCCTGAAAATTGATTGTATATAAATACAAGACCTAAAACCAAAGTTACCAATAACCATATTGTAACCTGTTGGTGTTGATCTTTTTTCAATGCTTTTTTTGCTAAAATCATAGTAACGCTACTTACTATAATTACAATAAGACTTATAAAAAATGCCTCTGGTAATTTGAAATCGTTCAACCAGTCATCTCGCTTACTACTTACTATAAAAGCACTTGTCCAAGCTGCAAATGACATGATTAAAGATATAATGCCAAACCATAACATCATTTTCTTTGAACGTGCTTTCTTTTCTTCTGGTGTTCCTTGAGTTAAATCCATACTATCTTATAAACTTATCTACCACATATACAATTTGTAACAATGTGATGTATGAAACGCTAGACAACATTAACTGTTTAGCGGCTTTTACTGTTCTTACTTTAAATAAACGTAGGGCGTAGTATAGCATAACAAAACCTAAAAGTGATACGATAACTGCACCTAGAATAGATAATTTAAGTTCTCCTGTAAATCCAAATACAGGAATTACAGATGCTATGATGGTCCATGCTGTATACATGATAATCTGTACTGCTGTGCCTTTATCTTGTTTTCCTGTAGGCAACATAAAGAAGCCTCCCTTTTTATAATCATCAAATAAAAACCAGCCTATAGCCCAAAAATGAGGGAATTGCCAAAAGAATTGAATGGCAAATAAAGTTCCGGGTTCTATACCAAAATCATTTCTTGCTGCTACCCAACCCAGCATAAATGGAATTGCTCCGGGAATTGCACCTACAAATACGGCTAAAGGTGTTTTGGTTTTTAATGGTGTATATACACTTGTATATAAAAAAATGGAGATCGCCCCATACATAGCTGTTTTAGGATTGATAACATATAATGTAGCCACACCAAGTAATGTGAATGTTACCGCAATGATAAACGCAGTATTAACGGACATACGTCCGGCAGGTATGGGCCTGTTTTTAGTTCTATCCATTAAGGCATCCAAATCTTTTTCAATGATCTGGTTATACGCATTAGAAGCACCTACCATAAAATAACCTCCAAATGCTAATAAAATCAGCGTATTTATATTTATGGTTTCTGCACCTAACAAATAGCCCGCTATTGAAGAAAATACCACACTGAGTGATAAACCCATCTTTGTTATTTCCTTAAAGTCTGAAACAACAGAAGCAATTGACAACGAAGATTTTGTAGTATCCAACAGTTCTTTGATTTGCGCTTTTAAAAAAGCGTTTGCAAAGATAGTTTGAAAATTGCTTTTGAGCAATGTTATGGTCTAGTTTTAGAGTATGAGTACATATACCATTCAAAGTTTATCTATTTTCAAATGGGTTATATGATTTTAAAACTCAATACAATTGAAGTTCGTTATCCATTAAAAGTCAGTATACCAGTTAAATAAATCGGTTCTCAAACCAATATTAAACCATACTGTATTACTATCCAAGGTTTGGGCAGTAGTTGTGGTTGGATCAAAATTTCTAAAACTGATATTGGTAAATAATTTCAGATTACTGACTGGATTAATAATGTACCCTGTTTGTAATTCGCCATGAAAAACAGTGGTTTTATTACCTTGTCCTATGGTAATGTTTGTATCTCCTACACGATCATTCTCTGATCTGAATATATCGCCTCCATAATTAAAATTATCCTCGGCAGTATTAAAATCGAATCCACGTTCTCCGATAATTAATTTAGCATCGGCAAACCAACGTTTATAATTATAGCGTCCTATCAAAACCAATTCCCTAAAGTTTGCACCCCATAAGTGTGCCATGGATTGGTTATTATGCGCATAATTTAAGATGATGGTATTGTGCGAATATGTATAGGGACGTACTTGGTTGTATTCTGCCTGAAGCAATAAGTTATCGACATTAAACGCATTGTAGTATTTTGCTCCTAACTGAAATCCAAATTTATTCTTCCAGCTCTTATTCCCTGCTCTTACATCTTCTAGAGAAAATTCATCTAAAATGAATTGCCCATAGAGGTTTACCTTATTATTCCATTTGTACTTTCCAGTTAGTCCCAAAATGGCATTACCTGCATCCTGACCGGTTTCAAACTCAATTGCTCTAAAAAAGATCAAGGGGTTTAAATAATTGATATCAAATCCTCTATCATTGGTATCGGCCCACATTACAGCTTCAAACAATCCAATGTTTAAACGTTTAGAAACATTCCAACTTAAGTAATGGTTAGCCATATACTTGGTTAAAAAAGCGCCATCTACAATAACTTCATCCCTAACATCTTTTAACCACATCCATGTGCTGGTGTATTTTATTTTCCAGAATTTAAAATTGGTTTTCAGAAAAGGGTAAGGACTGGTAACATCACTCTGAAGTAATGATCGATACCCATCGCCTATAAAATTCTTTCCATGACCAAATTGGATGTTTACAAATTTAGCTGGTGTATACGACATGTAGGCTTCAGCTACCGGATAATCGTACGCATCATCCTTAAAGCCTTTAGCGATCCCTCTTCCCGGTATAATTGCCGGATCTGGCCCTGAGGCTTTAATACTTTCCGCATATTGGTTAAAATACTGTGCAAATCGCCCCTGACTTTCGTAAACTGATGCCGAAAAGCTAAATTTACTTCCCAAGCCTCCTTGTACTATAACACCTCTCGTATTGTTAAACGTAGAGCTAAAATCGGCTTCGGTATCTTTTCCAGCCTGAAGGTCAAAAATTGGATCAAGCACAAACCAATACTCTTTACTTTGAATTTCAACTAAATGCTCATTCCAAAGTTTTCTCCCCGCCCAACTGCTCTTATCTTTCTCTAATGATGCTTTTTCAGCTTCAAAATCATAGTATCTGGAAACTTCATCAAATAGAAACGGTTTTGCAGCGGTATGACTATTAGTTCCAGGACGATTCATATTACGATCAAATCGCGCATAATACGTGTGCGTAAATGGAATATTCAGCTGGCTTTTATACTCTAACTTTTCATAGGGTACTATACTAGCATTTATACTGTCTATTTCATTTGATATCTCATCCTGAAGGTCTCTTTTCTCAGATTGTTTTGCCACTTTTTCACTATCATACACCGGTTTTGTTAAAGGGATTTTTACGGTTACAGAATACTGAACGAATGTTGGATTACCATTGTAGGTTGCGGGTTGTATTGTTGGCAAAGCATCAAACACCCTTTTAGTTTCATCTTTCAATTCATTATAAATGGCATCAATATATAAGACTTGAAACTTGCCTTCTTTGTTCACTTCAAATAAAACCTGAATATCTCCTGAATAACGCTCTTCATTTACAATATCCGGAACTTTAAAATTCTCATATAAAAATGTATCTAAAGTAAATTTAAAGCACGATTTTAAGTCATCAACAGGAATTGAATCACACGCACCAAAAACCGGAGGTTTTTCATAAGTATTGGTCGTGTTTTGAGTATAACAAGTCAGGCTAACAAGGAAGAATAGCAAATAAAACAATTGCTTCATATATGTTTCGTCATTTTTGGTGTTGAAAGATACTATTTTTTTACTGCCCTATAAAAACAAAAGCCGCTATTGAATGATAACGGCTTTTTTATTTGGCATCATGGTGATTTAATCCCTAACTTGAAATATTATAGGGAGGTTATAAACCACGTTTACAGGATTTTTACCCTGATACCCCGGTTTCATCTTGGGAATTTTATTGATCACTCTTTGCGCTTCACTTTTAAGCTTATGGTGCGGTGCTCTGACTTTAATGTCTTTAACATTACCTTGTTTGTCGATCTTAAACTCCACATGAATTTTTTGCTTTCCTCTAAGCCCTTCTTCGCTTGCAATATCTGTATTGAATTTTTTGGATACTAATTTGTTTATTTTTTGAGACATGCATTTGTGTAAATCCCTCCTTGAGGTGTATTTTTCGCATCCGGGAAATATTGGTGCTTTTTCGACCTGATTAATGTGTATTGGTTCGTCTACATCCTCAGGGTCTACGATCTCTTCTACTTTAGCTACCGGATCTGGCGTTGTCACCTCAGTAACTATGTTTTTTGTGACTTCCTTTACCGGATCTGTATTTTCAACAACCTTGATAACATCTGTGATGACTTTTTGTTGCACTTTAGGTTCTTGCTTTTCTGCTACCGGTTCTTGATAAATCTTATACTTATCCATTGTATACTCTATAACAGAATCTTCATTATAGGCTGTTTCTTCTATCTTATGTGTTGTGCTTTTAAACTGCATCTCAAACAATACAAAAGTGCCTAATAAACATAGTATCAATCCTACCTGAAAATACAACGTGGAGTTTTTTTGTAAATTGGCGTCATGCTTGTGTGATTTTTTAACCTCAGGAATGCTCTGACCAGCATTTCTGTGACTTGTGTTTAAATTTTTCATAATACTTATAATTAATATGTTAATATTATGATAAAATCACAATAAGTGTACCAAAACAAAAATCCCGTCCAAATATTGAACGGGATTTTTAAAATATGTTTTCTAAAGTATTGCTTAACTAGTCTTGTACTTGGAATAATATTGGTAATGAATAAGGTACTGTTACTGCTTTTCCTCGTTGTTTACCAGGCTGCATTTTTGGTAACAATCCTATAACGCGCTTGGCTTCTTTTTCAAGACCTGGATGCGGTGCTCTTGCTCCAACATTTACAATATTACCGTTTTTATCAATCTTGAAGAACACACTTATTCTTTGTCTTCCTGATAATCCCAGATCGCCAGCTAAATCCGTATTGAACTTTTTATTTACAAATTTGGAAATCTTCTCTGACATACACTTTTTCTTTGCATTGTTTCCTTTTTTCTTTTCACATCCAGGAAAAACAGGTACATTTTCAATAACAGAGAATGGCACTTCTATATCTTCCTCTACTTCCTCTACTTCTACTTCTTCCACTTCAACAATCTCAGTATCTTGCTCTGTCTCTGTAGATTCTATTACTGTTTCTTCTACCTCTTCTTCATCTTCAACTACTTCTATAACCTCAGGTGCCGCTGGTGGTGGCGGAGGTGGCGGAGGCGGTGTTTGTATTTGCTCAGTGATTGGAATCTCTTCATCTAGTTCATCATCCAGATTCAGCATATCCTGTGCGATGTCCGATCTTTCATAGGTCTTATAGTTTATAGCCATATAAACTACTCCTAACATTAATAATAGCCCTACAGCAAAATAAATTGAGCTGTTACGGCTTACGTCGGATTTGGGATTCTTCTTATGTTCCATAATAATACTTTCGAATTATAGTCCTGCTAAGATAACTAATAAATTGTTATTTATACAAGCTATGATTTTATTTTAACTTTAGATTTAATTAAATATTTTGTTACTAATGCACCTGCAATTACACCCAGACAATTCGCTATCAAATCAAACGTATCGTATGTACGCATTGGGTTTATCTTTTCTTGTAACACTTCAATAACTATACCATAAATCAATGCAAGTATAAAAGCAACCTTTATACTTTTACCCATTGCATCATTTGAAAATGCATAGGTCCACAAAAATCCTAAAATCAAATAGGCTACGAAATGATAGACCTTATCTTCAAATGAAAAGCCTGCTGTGGGTATATTATTAATATTGATTAGACTGACTACTGTTAACGCTGCAGTGTATAACACCGCAATAACTATAACTTTAGTCTTAAGCACTTATAAGCGCTTTATAATCGTCAGCTGATAATAACCCTTCTAATTCAGAACTGTCTGTAAATTTTAATTTTATCATCCATCCGTCTCCATAGGGATCTGCATTTACTTTTTCTGGTTCATCTTCTAAGGCTTCATTGAATTCAATAATTTCTCCTGTAAGTGGTAAAAAAAGATCGGAAACTGTTTTAACAGCTTCAACAGTTCCAAAAACCTCTTCAATATCTAAAGTTTCGTCCACTGTTTCCACTTCAACATATACGATATCTCCCAGTTCACTTTGAGCGAAATCGGTAATGCCAACAGTGGCAATATCACCGTCTACTTTCACCCATTCATGATCCTTTGTGTACTTTAATTCTGATGGAATATTCATTGGTATTTGTGATTAATATTTAATGTTGTCACAAATGTAATTTTTTAATGGTTTGATTTCAAAATTAATTACCAAAATTATAACGTAATGTTATCCCTGACCTAATTGCTGTTTGTGGGAACGACGTGGATATGGCATAATCGGAAAATGTATAATCAAAATAGAAAATCCCGGTTAGGTTTTTACTAAACGCATAATCTGCAGTGTATTTTATTCCCCATATGGTTTGTCCTGCAGTAACCTGATTATTATTACTCTCTAAATCTAAATACCTTATTATGGTCTTGTTATTCCTTACCGATATGTCTGCCCTCATATTAAGATCACTTTTAATGATCTGTCTGGGACCTGCTAATTGCGACCTAATTCTTAAGTCTTGTATTCTATACCCTAAACCTAAAGTATATTCCTGCCCTTGTATTTCTGTAAGTAAATTGTTATCAAAACTCAATGACAGTAATCTATCTTTTTTAATTTCTGCCAATATTTTTATGGAGTTCTTCATCTCAAAGTCCAAACGAACCAAAGGACTGAATTGTTCTTCCAAGTTGATATTACTATATAGTGTTCCACTCTTAAAATTACCCGACTGGTCCAGTACTTCCGGCGATTGCTGGTCATAAGCTTCTCCTGGACTTAGCATAGACGCATCAAAATCCAAATTAGTTCTGAACTGATTTATGGTATATGTAGATCGGTAGCCATGCTGAATAGAAAAACGTCTAAAGTTCTTTCTAAACCATGGAATTTTCATTAAACCTGTATACTTCAAGGTCCAGTTTGGTATTGGAAAATCTCTGAAAGCTCCCAAGCTTATTTTATCAGGATTAGAACCTTTGTACGCTGCTAGGAATGCCGGTAATAATACCTTTTGACTATTCTTTCCAAAGCCTTCCGGAAAACCATCTTCGTCTAAACCAAAGCCTGCATTACCGTAGAACTCTCTCGCCAACCTGTTGGCAATAATCAATCTATTGCTTTTGAAATCTTCAAAAGCAGCAGATCCATTCTCATCACTTTTGCTAAAAGCTGTACCTATGAGTACTGTAGATATAGAGAAGTTTCCGAAGCTATTCCTTATCAGTGAATTATACGTATCACTAAGGCCATCACCATCAGTATCTTCAGCTGCAAAATTCTCGTTTAAGTTTTCAGAATAGGTTCTACTACCAATAAGATCAATTTTGAGGTCTTTGAGCGGTTCTAAATTTGCCGTGTAATCCAGGACACGATTGGTCACCTCTGTATATTGCTGATTGAATTCCGGATAAACGGTTAACCATCCATTTCGCGCCGCTAAATTTCTTATATCTCTCTGACTACCAAAAGTATATCCTAGTGACGGTTTAAGCGTCCCTATAAATCCTGGTGTCTGTAAATACCCCGGTAAAAACGTACCGTTATTTTCCTGATAGTTTATTTGCACTCGTTTTACCATAGTTGCCAGATCTATCAAGGTGTTTACAGTCTTCTTTCCTACACTTGTTTTATTGCCCTTAGCTACAGCATCTGGCGTTGGATTAGCTCTGCCTCTTGGTTTGTTATTACGTCCTCTACCTCTAGACCCTTTTTTCGTTAAACCTATGGTTCTGTATAATGACTCCATGTTCATCGTAGTATTGAGCGCATGGGTATTAGAATTCTGAATGGTATGTCCAAGGTTAAAAGTTCCTATATCAGTCACAAAGTTTTCATTAATATCGGATCCTTTTTGCCACTGGAAGCTCCCTGTGTAGGCGTAATTAGCTCTTAAGAAGCTTAAGGCAGGTATCTTATACAATGGTAATTCATAATTTACCTGTAACTGTTGGCTTTGAATGTTAGGATCTCCAAAGTCAAAGAAACCGTCCCAAACATTTAACGTTGGGTCTTGCCTTCCGTTAATATTGTCATCAACAAAGTAATTCCGGACAATATTACTGTTGGCTGCAGTAAAGTTAACACTTAACGCATCTGTAACATTATAATTTATAGCATACTGAAAATCAAAAATATAGTTCCTTCTAAAGAGTTCTTCAAGAGCAATGTTATCGCCTCCAAGATCTACTTCTCTAAATTTTTGTTTACTGAACTGCCTAATGATATCTGAATTTACAGTAATACTGGAAGGCAGTAAATTGAGGTTAAAATCTTTTAATATTTTCCAATATTTTCCTGTGAACAGGGAATCGTTCTTTTTAAATGGTTCTATACGCTTGGGTTCAAAACTAAAGGCATAATTGACTCCTGCTCTTACATTTTGATCTAAAGAGTTCTCTATTTCGAAATCCCTATGCTCAACCTTATTGTATGAATAATTGAATGTTAGATTTTCCACATCATAGAAGTGCGGTTTGGCTTCTGCCGATCTTTGTTTTCTGACACCAATAAAATTAATACTCTTCCGCTTGGTATAATCTTCAGAGCGGGTTCTTATTTCTTCCTCCTCTTCTTCTGAACTTGCAGCATCCAAACGCGATTCTAAAGTGAGGTCATTATAAAACTGATCAAATTGTGGTGTTATGATCTCTTCACTCTGCGAATAATTGAACGGAATCTGAATGCCCCATTTTTTAGGTAGAAGTTGCCCCAATTGAATATTGGTCGTAACATCATATTGTACAATATCTTCACGACTACGCTCATTTGGCGTTTGTTCTATCGTACCAAATCCTATTGTTCTTTTTCCTCCATTAGCAGTAATGGTGGCAAAATCTGCCACATTAGCATCCATACTCATCACAGCTGCCCAACCGCCTTCGTTCTCTAAATCAGACATTCTAAGTTCATTGAACCATACTTCTCCACAAGCATTTAAAGCATCTGCATTTTTAACTCCTACCATTAATACCCGTATATCTCCGAAATTAGGATTTCCTTTGATCGCTACACGTTGATTCTGAATGCCTGTCACTGGAAATTCCGGTACCGGCACCTCACTTAATTGCCCATCTATAACATCATAAAATGTAGGGTCCGGATTGGTTAATGTTTGTTCTGATATCCCTATAGATTTGATATCTTGTAGAAAGCTTAACGGGACATTGATTTCATTTTGTGCAGGCCATATACCTTCTGCAGATGTAAAATCTGTCGTTACTGTTAACGGAACTTCTATCTGATAAAAGTTATCGGTAAAGTCATTCCCCATTCTGATGAAAGCCACCAACTGATTATCTGCTAAGGTCTGATTTTCTTGTGGTTCTGCATGTAAGAACATACGAAGCTTCTTGTACTGTCGCATATCTACATTGATGTTTTTGAACACACCACGTGAATCCGTAGATTCCAAATCACAAACTTTGAGTACTAAAGACTGTTCGTTTTGTCTTATAATATTGTTATTGTTATTTAACTCTTCACGTTGCACTCCAGGTGGAATGATATAATTTCCGTCATTCTCCTGAACCCCAATAATACCTACTGAAAATTCTGCATTAGCACTATTATTGGTATCATCATTGTCCAGATCTAAGGTGTAACGACGCCAATCGCTTCGCACTAAATCTAAAGTAGCGAACCTCAATATGACATCATCTGTAAACTCCGTGAGGAACATTCTGATAAAACGTACAGATCTGATGTCGTTAATACCCCCTACACGCCTTGTTTCCTCAGATATTGGTATTCGGAACTGATACCACTTTGCTTCTCTTGTATTTCCATTAGGCAGCTCTACATTTCTCATTTTCATATCATTAACCTGAGGGTTATTGAGATTTAACGTTGCAGGAGTGATCTCAATCTCATACTCAAAATAGCTATCAATCGTATTCATCGTATTGTCACGATTGATATCTTCTACATCGGGCTGGGTGGTTGACCCTCTGTTAGTATCAGAGAACGTATCTGGTGTATTACCCTGCAAACCGTTGTACTGCTTGTAACGTTCGGATATGTCTCCAGATGTATTTAAATAGTAATTATAATTATCTTTTGCCGGATCCTCACCAAAATTATTTGCGCCAAACAATTGCGTTAACATCGCTGCTTCTTCAGCATCATCATAACCATCATATCCAACATCTTGATTGGCTCTTTCCTGACCTGTAGTTGCAAACGTGTATACTAACGATTGGTTTTGTGGCACTACGTAAGGGTTTGCTAACTGTAATGGATTGGGTTGTAAGAATGAAATATCCCCATCTTCAGGTAAACCATTCTCAAATTGCTTTTTACCATCCTTTAAAACATCTTCAGATATATTTCCCAGGTTTATGGTTAACTTACCCCCCGGACTGGCAGTATTATCTAAAAACGGATCTTGTATCCAGAATTCTATAAACTCCACATTGGCTTGTTCAAAATCGGTAGATGTTATTTGTCTGGTAATTCCAGCCCAACTGTTGTTGGGGTTTAATGGGGCTTCATTAGCCGCAGTCGGATCAAAGTTATAAGGTCCTCGTTCTGTTGGGTAATAGGACAAATCCAAGGTATTAATAACTGTATTTTGCCCCTGGGCTATATCGATCTGAGGGAATATCTCTTCAATAAAAACCCGTCGGGTATACATATCAGAAATATCGTCATCTGTAATACCACTTGGTCTTTGATTCCCATAGAAAATAGGATCTATGGTATACCAGTTTAAGAAGGCTCTACCATAACCATTTTCGATACCATTATTTGAAGACCCAGATATGTTTGCCGGCAGTTCTTCAGGCCTACTTGCCAAAAACCAAGAAAGTGGCGACAACAGGTCTATAGCACCTTGTGTCCCTTCAAAATCATCAATATAAGCGGTAGCCTCACCATTAAAATCTGTGCCTTTAGGTGCACCAGGCGCCAAATACGCAAATTCTCCTCTTACGGAAAGGTTAGAGGGCACATCGGTATCTACATTAGGTAATTTATTCACCAATCGAGTTAAGAAAGGCACCTCAGTAGCGTAATTTCCGTTAAATCCAAATATGGTATTATTTATAGGCTCTGAATTAAAGTTGGCTTTCTGAGTGATCGGGCGTTCATTCAAATTCAATATGGTTGCACCTAATAAGAAGTTTTCATTGAACTGATGTTCTACGTTTATTCCGGTAAATCGTCGGGTTTGCTGCCCAAAAACAGCATTGTTCTCAACAGAAACATTGATCGGTGTATTTGAAGCTTTGAGACCTTCGTCTACAATATACACTCGTCCTAACTGATAATTTACGGTATAATCCACGCCTTCTACAAGCACACGCCCACCTGCAGTAACACGTACCGAACCTCTTGGCACATTAAATGCCCCTATAGGAATACCATCACCACCGCCGCTACTTTTAAAACGTCCTTTGATCTGAAACTTATTCTTTTCAGCTTCATCTAACGCCTGCGTTTTTGTGGATTTATAAAGTAAATCGTAAACGTACTTTTCCTGATTAGGGTTGGTATATATATCTTGTTCGTAATCGAAGTCATTATTATTAGGGTTACCATCGTCATCTAATATGTCAAAGAGGTAACGTCCAAAAGGCTCTACTTTGGTAAACACAATTTTACCGTTCTGTTCAATGACGGTTTGCCCTGGCACAAAATCAAAGAATCCATCTCCACCTGTTTGTGGGTCATTATTAAAATTCAAACGATCGGTATGGAACAGTCGAATAAGTGGTGTTTCTTCTATAACTGAATCGTCAGTTGGGTCATTAGCTGTGTTGTTATTGTATAGCGGAAACGTTGTGCCTTCAACCGGTGTTATGTAATTTAACGGTGAAGCTTCGGTATAGAATATGTTCAATCTAAAGTCTTCTCTATCCAATTGAAATGCCCCGGTATCATAGATGTTTTTCATCATTAAATCCCAAATCGGCTGATCTACTGCGGTGATAGCACTCTTAAGCATTTTAAGAATTAAGCTATTATTACTCACCAACTGGTTGCCGTTAACACCATCTTCAACTCCTGTTGCTTCAACACCATCATTTGCAAATTCACCAACCTGAAAGACTTCTCCGCCTACAGTATACTGAAATGCTACTGCCAATACTTCATCGTTTAACAGCCGTTGATTAAGCGATATGTAACCCAGCTGCGTATTTAACACATAGTCTGAGCCTTCCTGAAGCTTTCTGGCACTTTCTAATTTACCATAATCGAATCCTTCATTTACGGCAACACCAATCCCGGCTTCTACATTGGTAATATTTCTAACAGGTTCTGACAATAATGATCCTCCACCGCCAATGTTTGTGGGATCAAAGTCATTGTTGCCATTATCCGGAAAACTTCCCGGCGGTACATTGACAAAGTTTGGAGGTGCTGTGGGTAGTCCTATAAAATCAGACTCTCCTAAATCCTGAAATGCCACTATGTTTCTTACATTGTCCGTTTGGTTATTTCTATTCGTTACCCAAACTTCAATTCTGGTAATCTGCAGACCTCTATTCTGTATATAAGGATATTGTAACATGGCCTGATCGTAGGTATCTCTAAAGTATTGCGCCAAGAAAAAGTGTCTGTTTTCATCATAATCTCGCGCAAAAAACTCAAACTCCTCCAAGGTCCCTCCACCTTGAGCTACTACAGACCTCGATTGCGATTGTTGCTCAGAGAATACTGCGGTTACTCTTGTTTTTCCAAACTGAAGTTCTGTTTTTACACCAAATAAGCTTTGAGCACCTGTGATCAACGAACTGTTTAAAGGCATATTGACATTACCGACTTCAATCTTTCTAATAATGTCATCTTCTGTAGGTGTGTATTCTAATTTTATAAGGTTTTGAAAATCAAATGTTGATTCCGTATCGTAGTTGGCTGTTACCTGAAGTCTTGTTCCTACTTTACCTAGCAAACTAAGACTGATACGCTGATCAAAATCAAAAGAAAAATTGCTTCTGTTTTGAGGTGAAAATGTTGGATTATCCTGTTTAGAAAACAAAATTCCTAAATCTACTTCCACAGAACCCTGAGGTATTACTTCAATTGTGTTGCCTCCAAAAATGGTTTCAAACAAGCCTGAATTGACATAAAACTCTGGCAATAGATTTTTTCGTTCCTCTTCACTTCCTTCTTTCTGACCTGCCGAAGCGTCTATTTTTTGCTTGTAATAATCTTTTAAACTTTCTTGTAATACTAATCGTTGATATTCTTCAGGGGTTAAGATTAACGGATAATTAATATTAAAATCGCCTATCTTTTCTGTAAAAATATAACGGTCCAGAATAGGATCGTATGTGTATTTGGAAACAATACTATTTGGGTTGGCCATCTTAACGGTACCGAAGGCAAATCCCGTTTTTGTAGTATCCTGTGGCGTGGGTGTTTGTTGTGAATACCCGAATACACCAAGTAATACAAATGCTATTACTAAGTATATTGTTTTTGAATACCTAAAACTATAATTGTTGGTTGTGTTCAATGCTTTTATAATTTTTTCAGAGCTTCTTTAATAATATCCTCTAGTGGGGCATCGGGCTGGTTAGCCAATATTTTATCAATCACTTTTTCTGATTGTTTTTTATTGAATCCCAAAACCTCTAAAGCTGATAACGCTTCTTCTTTATTAGTATTGTTTTGTGGTAGTGAAAGTTCGTCTATTCCATACACTTTTAACACCTTATCCTTCAAATCCAGTATCACACGTTGTGCTGTTTTAGCACCGATTCCTTTAATAGATTGTATCAGTGCTACATCTCCAGATGCTATTCCTTCTTTGACCTGTTGTGGATTTAGAGAAGACAACATGGTTCTTGCTGTACTTGCGCCAACACCACTTACTGAAATTAAAAGTTTAAATATCTCACGCTCAGATTGGGTAGAAAATCCGTATAGCGTATGCGAATCTTCTTTGACCTGCAAATACGTATATAGCCTTAATCGTTCTCCTTCTGGTATTTGAGAATATGTATGTAACGATATGTGAAGAATATAGCCGACACCATTACAATCTATAACAACATCTGTTAAGTTCTTTTCAACAAGTTTGCCCTCTATGTGCGTAATCATGTAATTACCTAGGTTAAAAACCCAAATGTAATAAAATTATTTGCATTTCAAAGACGATAAACCACCAAAGCATAAGGACTTATTACTGTTGTTTCTTTTCTTTTTCCTGAGCATCTATAACTGCTATAGCGGCCATATTTACAATCTCATCAACACTGGCATCTAATTGAAGTATATGGACAGGTTTGCGCATGCCCATCATTATTGGCCCTATAGACTCCGCATTATTAAGTTCTTTTAATAGTTTATAGGTAATATTTGCTGAGTCCAAATTAGGAAATATCAATGCATTGACCTTTTTCCCTGCAAGCCTAGAGAAAGGGAAGATTTCCTGTAACATCTCACTATTGAGTGCAAAATCGGTTTGTAACTCGCCATCGACTAACATATCCGGATATCTGTTGTGCAAGTAAGATACGGCTTCCCTTACTTTTGATGAATTTTCATGCCCTGAAGATCCAAAATTCGAATACGATATCATGGCCATTACCGGCTCCATACCAAACATCTTAATAATACTCGATGTCATTTGTGCAATCTTGGTCAGGTCTCTTGATGTAGGTGATATATTTATTGAGGTGTCGCTAAGAAACATTGGTCCTCTTTCGGTCATCATCACATTTGTTGTAGCCACTCTCGTAGCGCCTTTTGCCATACCAATTAGCTCCAGCATGGGTTTTACTACTGACGGATAGCTTCGGGAGTACCCTGATATTAATGCATCTGCATCACCTTCATTAACCATCATTGCCGCAAAATAATTGCGTTCTCGCATTACTTTACGGGCCGAATACTGCGTTTCCCCTCTACGCTGTTGTTTTTTCCAGTACACATCTGCATAAGCATTCTTTCGGTCGGTCTCTTCATCAGATTTTGGATCGATAATAGGGACATCCGCATCAAACTCGATCTCTTCCATCAGACTTCTGATCTTATCTTTTCGTCCTAAAAGTATAGGATGAGCTATCCCTTCATCATGAACAATCTGCGCCGCCTTTAATACATCGAGCTGATCTGCTTCTGCAAATACCACACGCTTAGGGTTCGTTTTTGCTCTATTGAGAATTAACCTTACCAGTTTATTATCTGAGCCCAATCGCTCTAAAAGGGTGTTCTTATATTTTTCCCAATCTTGTATGGGTTCTTTTGCCACACCACTTTCAATTGCTGCTTTTGCCACTGCCGGAGGTACTTCTGTAATTAGTCTGGGATCAAATGGTTTTGGTATGATATATTCTCTACCAAATGCTAATCGGGTTTCGCCATAAGCAATGTTTACCTGCTCCGGTACCGGTTCTTTTGCTAATTGTGCTAATGCTTTTACAGCAGCCATTTTCATAGCTTCATTTATTTTAGTGGCTCTAACATCTAATGCACCTCTGAATATAAATGGAAAGCCTAGTACATTATTCACCTGATTAGGGTGATCGCTTCTTCCAGTGGCCATAATAATATCGTCCCGGGTTTTGATTGCTAATTCGTATGCAATTTCAGGATTAGGATTGGCCATTGCAAAGACAATAGGATTATCAGCCATAGTTTGCAGCATTTCCGGAGTTACAATATCTGCCATCGAAAGTCCGATAAACACATCAGCATCTACCATGGCTTCTTCTAAAGTATCTATAGCTCTTTCTGTAGCAAACTCAGCTTTTTGATCCGTTAGGTGTTCTCTGTCTTTTCTTATGACTCCTTTACTATCAAGCATTACTATATTTTCGGGCTTAGCCCCAAATGCTTTATATAATCGGGTACATGATATGGCTGCAGCTCCTGCACCACTTACAACGATCTTCACTTCTCCAATACTTTTCTCGGCTATTTCTAAAGCATTGAGCAATGCTGCAGCAGATATGATAGCTGTTCCATGCTGATCGTCATGCATCACAGGAATATCCAATTCGTCTTTAAGTCGGCATTCTATTTCAAAAGCTTCAGGTGCTTTGATATCTTCTAAATTGATACCTCCAAAGGTTGGTGCTATATGCTTTACGGTTTGAATAAATTCTTCAATATTTTCAGTATCTACTTCTATATCAAACACATCAATATCTGCAAATATCTTGAATAGCAAGCCTTTACCTTCCATAACCGGCTTTGAAGCCTCAGGTCCTATATTTCCTAAACCCAATACTGCCGTTCCATTTGAAATTACAGCAACCAGATTGCCTTTTGTTGTATATTTATAAACGTTGTTTTTATCTTTTTCTATTTCCAGACACGGCTCTGCCACTCCGGGAGAATATGCTAAAGACAGATCGCGTTGGGTGGCATACTTCTTAGTAGGTACGACTTTAATCTTCCCTGGATTAGGCTTTGCATGATATAATAATGCTTCTTTTCTTTTAATTACCTTGCTCATATTGAAACAAATTAAGTTGCAAAGGTAAGCATTGCTTAGTATTTGTAACCGTGTTTGTATTTTTTATATCTTACTATCCTCTAATTTGTTTGACCGCTGGCATTAGTCGATCTATGAAAACGTCCTTCACTTTCTTTTTATTGGTAGTTCTATGTCTAAAAATTAATGCGCAAAACGACAAGAAATTCAAACTCATCAATGCGCAGACTTCGGAGGCTATTGCATTTGCCAACATTGTTTTTGACGAAAGTAATCGTGGTACTATTTCTGATATTGATGGTATATTTTATGTTAAAAATGATGTCTCAAGGCTTACCATCAGCTACCTTGGTTTTGAAACGGTTAATATAATTGTTAAAGACCTTCGTTCCTATACCATTTCCCTAAATGAACAGGCTAGCCCTTTGGAAGAAGTAATTATTACCAACACAGAAAATCCTGCACATCGTATTATCAGAAACGTCATAGCTAATAAAGCTATTAATAACCCGGAAAACAATGCTGCTTTCACCTACACATCATACAATAAAATTGTTTTCGATAGTGATGATAAGGTTGAAAAAGATTCTACACTGACTGAATTTCTTAAAGACAAATATTTTTTTATCACCGAAGCTGTTTCCAAACGTAAGTATTTAAAACCCAATCTTACTGAAGACAGTATTATTGCTACAAGATTTTCGGGGTTTAAAAACCCGAAATTTGCTGCATTGGCTACAGATTTTCAGCCTTTTTCTTTTTATAAAGAACATTTTACGCTTTTCGAGATCAACTATCTCAACCCGATTGCCAAAGGCAGTATCAACAAATATAAGTTTAGTTTGGAGGATGAGTTTCTAAAGGGTAATGACACCATTTTTGTTATTGCATTTGAACCTCGTGCCAACAGGAATTTTGAAGGCCTTAAAGGTTTATTATATGTTAATTCTAACAAATATGCTGTTCAGAATGTAGATGCTGAGCCTCATAATCAAGGTAAAATGAAAATTAAAATTCAGCAAAAATATACTTTGATTAATGATGAGCATTGGTTTCCTGAGCAATTAAATTTTGAGGTTATTGTTGGTGATGATAAAACTTTCAATCTCAGATATACAGGCAAAAGTTATTTATCTGATGTTGTGATCGACCCTGATTTGAAGCGAAAAGATTTTCCATTGCAATCGCTTACTCTTAGTAAAACTGCTACTCAAGTTGGTTCGGATATATGGCAACGGTACAGACACGATACTTTAGATTTAAGAGAACAACGCACCTATACCTTTGTGGATAGTATTGGAGAGGTCTATAAGTTTGATAACATCCTGAAATATTCTGAAAGTTTAGTTTCGGGAAGATTTCCTCTGGATTACGTTGATATAGATTTAACAAAAATCATACAATACAATGAATATGAAGGTCTCAGACTAGGTGCTGGTTTATATACCAATGATGATGTCATGAAGCATGTTTCTGTTGGTGGCTTTGCCGGATATGGCTTTAAAGATTATGAATGGAAATATGGCGGTGAGTTACTCATTGATATTCCCAGTAAGAATGATATAGGCATCCATCTTAAATATGAAAACAATTTAAGAGAAACCGGAACAAATTCCAGAATTAACGGATTCAGAAAACGGCAATTCAATTTCAGAAATATCATTGCCAATCAAATGGATAATATTAAAGCTTACAGTGCAGGTGTCAGCCTTAGGATATTGAGAAACCTTAACGGTGCTTTTCAATTTAACACCACCGATATTACGCCTTTGTATGATTATAATTTTGTTCAAAACAATATTACAACAACCAATTATCATACTTCTGAGTTGGTCTTCAATCTCAACTATAAGGTGAAAGAAAAGTTAATTCAGGCTTTTGGCAAATCTTTGCGTATTGACAGCGATTCTCCTGAGCTTGATTTGACCTATACCAGAGGCATAAGTGGTATTTTTGAAAGTGATTTCAATTACAATAAGCTTCGATTTACTTTAGATCATAGTTTTATTATTAAAAATCTGGGAAAAATGTCCTATCGTCTGGATGCAGCTTATATTGATCGTTCTATTCCTTACGGCTTGTTATTTACTGGAGAAGGCAGCTTTAATGAAGATTTTCCTTTTGTTTTTGAGGACTATTTTCAAACGGCTACTGCTTACGAATTTTTATCCGACAGATATATCAATTTGTTTACAGCTCATAATTTTGGGCGTTTGTTTAATAACAAAGGTTATATTAAACCCGAGGTCGTCCTTTATAACAATATAGGCATTGGTAATTTATCTTCTCCCCAGCAGCATCAAAACATTAATTTTAAAATTAAAAATGAGGTTTTTCTGGAAAGTGGACTTGAGCTCAGAAACCTCATACGAATCCCTTATTTATCTGTTGGGTATATGGGTCTGGGCATAGGAGGTTTTTATCGTTATGGCTATCATCACCTGGAAAACTCTGATGACAATTTTGTCCTTAAGCTTTCTACCGGATTTACTTTTAACTAATTAGGATTTTAAAAAATTGATATTACGTTGCAATCCTGAGAATTTTGTTCGTTTTACTGCTGATTTTTTAAATACTTTTCTAAATGTATCCTCTGTAATTTCTTCCCAGTCTTTTTTTGACATCGATAACAGTTCAGGATGTGGATTAAATAAGGGGTCATTATGCGATTTGGAAAATCGATTCCATGGGCATACATCCTGACAGACATCACAGCCAAACATCCAATCGTCAAACTTATCCTTGAATTCGGAGGGGATGTTATCTTTTAATTCAATTGTAAAATAGGAGATGCATTTGCTCCCATCTACCACATAGGGTTCTACTATGGCTTCAGTGGGGCATGCATCTATACATGCTGTACAAGTGCCACAATGGTCAGTCGTTGGCAAGTCGTAATCTAACTCTAAATCAATAATCAACTCGGCTATAAAATAAAAGGAACCTACTTTTTGCGTTAACAGATTACTATGCTTCCCTATCCAACCTAAACCTGATTTTGCCGCCCAGGCTTTATCAAGTACCGGAGCAGAGTCCACAAATGCACGTCCATCAACTGCCCCTATTTCTTCTTGTATGAAAGCCAATAACTGCTTTAATTTATCTTTGATCACAAAGTGATAATCTGTTCCGTAAGCATACTTAGAGATTTTATAGGCCTCCTCATTTTGAAATTCTGTCGGGTAGTAATTCAATAGTAAGGATACCACACTTTTAGAACCTTCAACCAACTTTGTAGGGTCTAACCGCTTATCAAAGTGATTTTCCATATACTGCATTTTTCCATGCATATTATGATTTAGCCACCGTTCTAACCTTGGTGCTTCTTCCTCTAAAAACTCCGCTTTACTTATACCACAAGACAAAAAGCCGAGGCGTTGGGCTTCGGCTTTTATAAGTTGGGTATATTTTTCCTTATTCACGTTAGTTTTGAAAAAACTAAACTACGATAATGTTTTTACATTTAACAGCAATAAAAAATTAATCACAGCCCAGATCACTGGATGACATGTTATCTGCATTTGGGAAACAATTCCCAGAAGGTAAACTTTCAGGAACATAACGTTGCAGATTATCATCGTATAATGACGTCTCTAAAAATAGTGTAAGCTGGTCCATTTCTATTTCAGACAGATTCAATGGCACAAACAATGGTGACAGTTTATTTTCCGGCACGTCTTGATTTTCTGAAACCGCATTGTTTTTATATTCAACAACGTCTCTTAACGATTGTAGGCTTCCACCGTGACCAAAAAAACTGATGTTCTTTAAATTGTAAAGCTGTGGTGTTTTAAACTTATAATCATCATCCGGGTTTCCTGTAAATCCTCCGCGACCTTTTTTTGTGGCTTCATCTATTACAGTCAAAACTTCTGCGCCTTCAAGATCTTTCATTCCTATTGCATGAAACTCCATGTTGTTTAATCCAGGTCCGGAGTGACAAGTATAACATTGCCCTTTGTTAAAAAATATGTTTGCTCCGGCAATTTCATTAGCGCTCATGGCATCAGTATCGCCTTTTAACCATTTTTGAAATGGTGACTGATTGGGCAATAATGTGCGCTCATAAGCTGCTATGGCTAAGCCCGCATTAATTCTAGTATAGCGTTGATCTTGTGACACTTCGGGAAAAGCATTATCAAATAAAACCTTATAATCGGAATTTATGATTTCATTTTCGTCTATTACTAAACGATGTACATTTAAGCCTGCAATGGCTTGAATTTCTACGCCTTCAAAACCTAATGTATTGGTTTCCTTTGGTGTACCTGCAGTCCATTGTGCTTCTGTTCCTTGATTCGGTCCTGTAGCTCCAAACTGACCATTCCATAACATTACTTTTTGAAATGCTACATTGAGTGTTGTTGGTGTTCGTATGGGCTGTACATCTAAATCCTGCTCTGTATAGTTCGGATTTTTTACTCGTCCTTCACCATGAATTCCAAAGCCCATACCGCCGTCACCTATACCTTGCTTTAGACCACTTTGAAAATCTGCATCACTATGGTGGCAACTGGCACAAGAGTAGGTATACATCCCTTCATTAGAATTGGCATTGGATGCAATCATAGTTTCATGATATAATAATTTTCCCAGTGCGACTTTTGACGCTGTAATGGGATTATTGACATCAGATGGAATAGAGAGGTAATCGCTTTCTGATGGTTGTATCAGCTCCGCTTTTGAGCCGTACAATTCTATGATTCGATTTTCGAGCGCTATACTGCCTGAAACGTTTTGGTAATTATCATTATCAGAGTTACATGATAATAGTATTGCAGAAACCACTAATAAAATTAGGTTTAAATGGTTGGTTTTCATGATTTAGAAAGTTAAAACTTCCTAAATATAGGATGAGCATATCAACACATTTAGGGAATTAGACAAAACCACAAAAAAAATAGTTAAACTTATGTAAGGTGTTACTTTTATCGATAAATAGTTATCTTATTTATCACTTAAAACAACCCGCCTTGAGTAGGTCCTTTTATTTTTCCCAGGTGTTTATATGCTAATTCTGTAACCTCTCTTCCTCTTGGTGTACGCATAATAAACCCTTGCTGTATTAAGAAAGGTTCATAAACTTCTTCAATGGTTTCTGCACTCTCACTAACTGCCGTGGCTAAAGTGGTAATTCCTACCGGGCCTCCTTTGAATTTATCTATGATCGTTGAGAGGATCTTATTGTCCATCTCATCCAAGCCATGAGCATCTACATTAAGTGCTTCGAGAGCAAATCTGGCTATTTTTATGTCTATACTGCCATTGCCTTTGATCTGAGCAAAATCTCTAACACGTCGTAATAAGGCATTAGCTATTCTTGGGGTTCCCCTACTTCTACCCGCAATTTCTATTGCCGCCTCCATAGAAATTGGCACCTCTAAAATAGATGCGCTACGTTGTACTATGGTGGTGAGTAATTCTGTGTTGTAATATTGAAGTCTGCTGCTTATACCAAATCGCGCTCGCATTGGCGATGTTAGTAGGCCTGAACGCGTTGTAGCACCCACAAGGGTAAACGGATTAAGATTGATCTGTACTGTTCTGGCATTTGGACCAGTCTCTATCATGATATCAATCTTATAATCTTCCATAGCGGAGTATAAATACTCTTCTACTATAGGACTTAAACGGTGTATTTCATCGATGAACAATACATCCCGTTCTTCCAGATTAGTTAACAACCCTGCTAGGTCTCCCGGCTTGTCTAAAACAGGCCCTGAAGTAACTTTGATCCCTACATCCAACTCATTGGCCAGAATATGTGCTAATGTGGTTTTTCCGAGACCTGGTGGTCCATGGAACAATGTATGATCCAGCGCTTCGTTTCTACCATTCGCTGCCATCACAAAAACCTGAAGGTTTTCTAATACCTGATCTTGCCCTGTAAAATCTTCAAAAGATAGGGGGCGCAATTTTCTTTCTACATCAAACTCTTCGGGCGTAAAATTTTCGTTCGTAGGATCTAAATTTTCATTCATACCAAACAAAGATAAAGAAAAAGCCTTTCTAAATTTAGAAAGGCTTTTTGATATTAATTATTAATCTAACTGATAGATTATAGTAGTTAATGTTGTAATTCTTCTTCGCCCTCTTTCATCGGTACGTTCTGAGGCACAAAATCGTCGTCATGTCCAGGCTTACTGTAATCGTATGCCCAACGGTGTACCGTTGGTAATGCTCCTGGCCAGTTACCATGCATATGCTTTACTGGTGCTGTCCATTCTAAGGTATTTGATCGCCATGGGTTTTGCGGTGCTTTCTTTCCATAGAATATACTGTGTATGAAATTGTATAAGAATACGATTTGGAATACACCTCCCACTAAGGCAAATACAGTAATTACAACTTGTGCATTGGTTGTATCATCAAATAATGGGAAATTAGAGTTGGTATAATAACGTCTAGGAAGACCTGCCATACCTATAAAGTGCATTGGGAAGAATACACCATAAGCACATATTGCCGTTACCCAGAAATGTAAGTACCCTAAATTTTTATTTAACATTCTACCAAACATTCTCGGGAACCAGTGATAGATTCCAGCAAACATTCCATATAGTGCTGAGATACCCATTACTAAATGGAAGTGCGCTACTACAAAATATGTATCGTGTACGTTGATATCTAAAGCACTATCTCCTAAGATAATCCCTGTCAAACCTCCTGTTATGAACGTGGATACTAAACCAATTGAAAATAACATGGCTGGGTTCATCTGTAGATTACCTTTCCATAGTGTAGTTATGTAATTGAAAGCTTTAACTGCTGATGGTATAGCGATCAATAATGTTGTAAATGTAAATACTGACCCAAGGAATGGATTCATCCCTGAGATAAACATATGGTGACCCCATACTATTGTTGATAGGAATGCGATAGCTAATATAGAAGCTACCATGGCACGATAACCAAAGATCGGCTTACGTGAATTGGTAGCAATAATCTCAGAGGTAATACCCAGTGCCGGTAATAAAACGATATATACTTCGGGGTGTCCTAAGAACCAGAATAAGTGTTCAAACAATACCGGAGAACCTCCTTGGTAATGTAACACCTCTCCCTGTATGAATATATCTGACAGGAAAAAGGACGTCCCAAAGCTTCTATCCATAATTAGTAATAACGCGGCTGATAATAATACCGGGAACGAAATCACACCAATAATTGCTGTTACAAAGAATGCCCAGATGGTTAATGGCAATCTAGTCATTGACATTCCTTTTGTTCTAAGATTTAGTACAGTTACTATATAGTTTAACGATCCTAATAACGATGATGCAATGAATATAGCCATGGATACTAACCATAAGGTCATCCCAGCACCCGAACCACCTTGTGCTAATGGTAGAGCAGATAACGGTGGATAGATCGTCCATCCTGCTGCTGCCGGTCCTGCTTCTACAAACAGGGAAATAACCATGATAACACTAGATAAAAAGAATAACCAATAAGATACCATATTAAGGAATCCTGATGCCATATCTCGTGCTCCAATTTGCAATGGTATTAATAGATTACTAAACGTACCACTCAGACCAGCCGTTAATACAAAGAATACCATTATTGTACCGTGTATGGTTACTAATGCTAAGTAAATATCGGCATCCATAACACCTTCCGGTGCCCATTTTCCTAAAAGGGCTTCAAAAAGTACGTTTGGTTTTTCTGGCCATGCGATTTGCATACGGAACATTAAAGACATTAAAACACCTATAACTCCCATTATAGTACCTGTTATCAAATACTGTTTAGCGATCATTTTATGATCCTGGCTAAAGATGTATTTGGTCACAAAGGTTTCTTTGTGGTGATGTACGTCGTGTTCGTCGTGAGCGTGTGTTTCTGCTGTTGCTGACATAATCTCTTTATCTTTTCTTTTCTTTAATTCAATTAATTTAGTTCAATGATTCCTCAAATGCGGTTTGCTCTTTCATCCATGCGTCAAACTCTTCCTGAGTTTCTACAATAATTTTCATTTGCATATTGTAATGCGATTTTCCGCATATCTTATTACAAAGTAATAAATAATCAAACTCATAGACCAAATCCTGTCCTGATTCTTCAATTTCTTCCTTGTTCTCTAATCGTATTCTATTGATGTTTTGAACTTTATCAACGATATCCGGATTTTCACGCATCTGCGCTGTTGTTATTGTTGGCGTGAAAGCAAATTGTGTTACCATTCCGGGTACACAGTTCATTTGAGCTCTAAAATGTGGCATATATGCTGAATGCAATACATCTTGAGAACGCATTTTGAACAATACCGGTTTATTTACTGGTAAATGTAATTCAGTAACAATAACATCGTCTTGTGCATTAGGATCGGCTTCGTCCAAACCTAAGATATTGGCTCGGTCTAAATCTATTAGCCTTACATTAGCCTGACCTAGTACATTATCTTGACCTGCATATCTGGCTTTCCAGTTGAATTGCTGTGCGTATAACTCGACTACCATTGGATCGTCTTCTAGATCAATATCCATAATCGTATTCCATGTAAACAAACCATAGATAATCAATCCTGCTAAAACGATTACAGGGATGATTGTCCATATTGCTTCTAACATGTTATTATCAGCATAGAATAAAGCCTTACGTCCTTTTTCCCCTTTGTATTTATATGCAAAATAATGTAATAAAAACTGTGTTACCGTTTGTACGATAAAGATGATCACCATAGATATGATCATGAGGTTATCGATTTGAGGGCCGTGCTCTGATGCCGCATTAGATACCAAAGGCAGGTCTCCCCAATACATAAAACTGATGATGGTAATGGCATAAATGAAGATCAAAAATCCGATCATCAGATAACCATTAATTCTGTTATCCTTATCGTCTGCTATTTGCGTATTTGATGCACCAACCTGAGCCAAATCAAAAATCTTAACCATCTGCCAGATCGCTACAGCTACAAAAAATACTATTAATATTGTTAACAAAGTTGTCATTATCGTTTCTATTCTATTTTAATTAATAATGGAATTGTTCACTCTCTTTCACATATGGATTGCGTTTTGCCAATAATGGATGCTTACTTAATGCAGTAAATACAATAAATAAGAACAATCCGGCAAACAAACATATAGCACCTATTTCTGGAGCTCCTATGAACCATCTGTCGACTACGGTTGCAGGCATGATCATATTGAACACATCTAAATAGTGCCCACATAATATCACAATTCCTGCCATGGTTACAAACCAAGGAATACGTTTGTAATCGCTATTCATAAGTAGTAACAATGGGAAAATGAAATTCATAGCCAACATTCCAAAGAATGGTAGTTTATAATGCTCTATACGTGTTACAAAATAAGTTACTTCTTCAGGAATGTTAGAGTACCATATCAACATGAACTGAGAGAACCATAAGTATGTCCAGAAGATACTAATACCAAACATGAACTTCGCTAAATCGTGTAAATGACTATCATTTACAAATTCTAAATGCCCTTTTGACTTTAAGTACATTGTGATTAATGCTATTACTGTAATACCACTTACAAACATACTTGCAAACACATACCATCCAAATAATGTAGAGAACCAGTGAGGGTCAACACTCATGATCCAATCCCAAGACATCATAGATTCTGTGTAGATATAGAATACTAAGAATGCCGCAGAAATTCTGAAGTTCTTTTTAAAATTTCTATTGTCATTAGCGTTGTCTTGTGCTACAGAGAATTTTCTGGAGAACCAACGGTATGCAGACCAACCGGCTAAGAATATAATTCCGCGGATAAAGAATCCTGTTTTATTTAACCATCCTGATTTTCCTGCAACCAGTTTGTCATAATTTTCATTACCAACTTCGGTAATGCCGTCTTTTAGCCAAACAAATAAATGGCTATCCGCAAAAAATGCAATTAATAATACGATGATACCACCGGGTAATACATAGGCCGTAATACCTTCCATGACTCTAAACAGTACCGGAGACCATCCTGCCTGCGAAGCATATTGTATGGCGTAAAATGCTAATACACCTAAGGCAATCATAAAGAAAAAGAAAGCAGCGACATATAATGCTGCCCAAGGTCTGTTATGGATTTGGTGCAATACATGTTCTGCATGATCACTACCGTGGTGAGCATCTTCAGATCCATGTGATGCTTCAGCGTGATCGCTGGCATGTGTATCATGAGATTCTGAACCATGTGATGTTTTAGAATCGTGTGATGTGCCATGGCCATCAGTTGCACCATGACCACCATGATGCGCTTCAGCAGCTAACATAGCTTCTACATCCTCGGTAGTTTCATATTTATGGGAGTCCATGAATCCGTAGCTTACACCCAAGATTCCTATGACTATCAAGATGATTGAAACTATTTTTAATCTATTTGAAACCGTATACATATCTATATATAATCTTTATCTAAATCTTATTTTTCTAAATCGGCTTTAAGTTTTTCTACGTAAGCCACCACTTGCCAACGTTCATCTTCATTAAGCTGGTTGGCGTAGGACCCCATAGTATTCTTACCATAATAAATCACATGGTAAATGCTTCCTGCAGTGATTGCTCTACCAGCATCGTCATAACTTGGCACACCTAATATCTTTTCGCGCTCAACTAACTTTCCTTTCCCATTACCTTTATTACCATGACAGATACCACAGTAGATATCGTATAGTTCTTTCCCTTTAGCATAATCTACTTGTGTAGAATCTAACGGGCTGGTTAAAGATGCTTTGGCTAATTCATAACCTTCATTGGTATTTTCTATTTCGTATGGCATAAAGTCACCTCTTGGAATAGATCCTTCTGCTGGTAACATGGCTTCCATTCCATTAGGAAATGCTTTAGAATCCTGATAAGCTTCATACCCAACAGGTTCATACATATTAGGCATGTATTGATAGTTAGGTCGAGAATTCTTTTGGCAAGACGCCAAACCTATCAACATTACGATAACTAAGGTATATTTTAATGTTGTTTTCATATTAATGTGCATCTTCTTCTTTATCAATAATATTAACTTCTACAGCACCTGTTTCTTTCAATAATTGAGTTAGCGATTCTTCATTATTATGAATTGCGATCTCCATTAAGAAATGGTCGTCTGTTGTTCTGGGATCTGGGTTTTCTGCTTTTTTAAATGGCCACATTCTACTTCTCAAATAAAATGTAATTACCATTAAGTGGGCTGCAAAAAATACGGTTAGCTCAAACATAATTGGCACAAATGCCGGCATGTTCTCTAAATAACTAAAACTTGGCTTACCACCAATATCTTGTGGCCAGTCTTTGATCATGATAAAATTCATCATCACGATAGCTACAGTAAGCCCCACACATCCGTACATGAATGAGGTAATGGCTATACGTGTTGGTGCTAATCCCATGGCCTTATCTAGTCCGTGTACTGGAAAAGGCGTATATATTTCTTCAATATGATGTTTCTCTGCTTTAACTTTCTTTACTGCAGACATTAATACATCATCATCTGTGTATATAGCATGTATTACTTTAGAAGCTGCTTCCATAGACTATATTAGTTTAATAAGTTTTTAGCCTGACCTGACCAATCATCGCGCTCAGCTCTTCCTGGGAACGAGCCTGTGATGGCATCCAGTAAATCGTATTCCTTTTTAGTCATCTTACTTACTTGTAAGAATGAGTAGATCCCAATGCTATTTAAAGCTTCTTCCATTTTAGGACCTATGCCATTTATCTTTTTAAGATCATCCGGTGTTTGTGTTTCTGCATCAAACTTGCCAATACCTTCAAAAAGGCTATTGATCTTTTCGGTATGATCCTCATTTGAAGAAGGTGTAGCTTTAGTAGTTACCGCAGCACTTCCTGACGTTCTTTCATCTGCTCCTGTCCCTACTAAACTTTCTCCGGATTCTCTAATTCTTTTGTAACGCTCTCCAGATGATTTTAAAATGGTTTTAACTTCTGCCTGTGCTATTACAGGAAATGTTCTTGAATATAACAGGAACAATACAAAGAAGAATCCTATCGTACCGATGAATATTCCGATATCTACGAAAGTTGGTGAGAACATTGTCCATGATGATGGCAAATAATCTCTGTGTAATGAGGTTACGATAATTACGAAACGCTCAAACCACATTCCTATATTCACGACAATAGAAATGAAGAACGAGAACATGATGCTTGTTCTTAATTTTTTGAACCACATGAACTGTGGAGAGAATACGTTACATGTCATCATCGCCCAGTATGCCCACCAGTAAGGTCCGGTAGCTCTGTTTAAGAATGCATATTGTTCATACTCTACTCCTGAATACCATGCAATGAATAGCTCTGTAATATAGGCCACACCTACAATAGAACCTGTAATCATAATAACGATATTCATCAACTCTATATGTTGTACTGTGATGTAATCTTCCAGATTACATACTTTACGCATGATAATTAATAAGGTATTTACCATGGCAAACCCAGAGAAAATCGCCCCTGCAACGAAATACGGCGGGAAGATTGTGGTATGCCATCCTGGTATTACTGATGTTGCGAAGTCAAAAGATACAATGGTATGTACCGAGAGTACTAATGGCGTTGCTAGACCTGCAAGTACTAAAGATACTTCTTCAAAACGTTGCCAGTCTTTTGCTCTACCTGACCATCCGAAACTCAATAATGAATATATTTTCTTTTGGAACGGTTTTACAGCTCTGTCTCTGATCATGGCGAAATCTGGCAATAATCCTGTCCACCAGAATACCAACGATACAGAAAGGTAAGTCGAAATCGCGAATACATCCCAAAGTAATGGTGAGTTAAAATTCACCCATAAGGAACCAAACTGGTTAGGAATTGGTAATACCCAATACGCTAACCATGGACGACCCATGTGGATAATTGGGAACAATCCTGCCTGAACTACTGAGAATATCGTCATTGCTTCTGCAGAACGGTTAATTGCCATTCTCCATTTTTGACGGAATAGTAACAGTACTGCAGAAATCAGTGTTCCTGCGTGACCGATACCAACCCACCAAACGAAGTTAGTAATATCCCATGCCCAGTTTACAGTCTTGTTAAGACCCCAAACACCGATACCTGTTGATATCGTGTAAATGATACAACCTATTCCCCAGAGGAAAGCTACTAATGAAATGCTAAACACTATCCACCATGCTCTATTGGCCTTGCCTTCAACAGGTCGGGCCACATCTACAGTAACATCGTGATAGGATTTTTCTCCGGTTACTAAAGGTCTTCTAATAGGTGCTTCGTAATGAGACGCCATAATTATATTATTGATTCTTTAATTAAATTTATGCTTCTGTTGTATTTCTCACTTTAGTCTGGTAAACCACATTTGGTTTTACGCCGACATGTTCTAATAAGTGATATGCTCTATCGTCTTTTATCAATTCAGATATTGGGCTACCTTCTTCATTAGCATCTCCAAATCGCATTGCACCACTACCACATGCTGCTGAACAAGCACATGCATCATTGAATTCGCCTTTAGCTACAGGTCTACCTTCACGTTTAGCTTTCAATATTACTGCTTGAGTAGATTGAATACAGAACGAACATTTTTCCATAACACCTCTTGAGCGCACAGTGACATCCGGATTCAATACCATACGTCCTAAATCGTCATTCATGTAATAATCAAACTCATCATTCTTATTATATAAGAACCAGTTGAAACGACGTACCTTATATGGGCAGTTATTTGCACAATAACGTGTTCCCACACATCTGTTATACGCCATATGGTTTTGCCCCTGACGACCATGCGATGTTGCAGCAACCGGACATACGGTTTCACAAGGTGCATGATTACAGTGTTGACACATTACCGGCTGGAATGCTACTTGAGGGTTATCTGCCGGATTTTCCATTTCTCCGAACTCACTCAATGAGCTTCCTAAACCAGATATATTATTTTTCTTATCGTTATCGCCTTCAAAAGAATCCTGAGAAGAATAGTATCTATCGATACGTAACCAGTGCATATCTCTACTACGACGCATTTCTGATTTACCTACTACTGGTACATTGTTCTCTGCATGACATGCTATTACACAAGCACCACATCCTGTACAAGCATTTAAGTCAATAGATAGCTTAAAATGGTGACCTATAGAACGGTCAAATTCTTCCCATAAGTCCACATCCGGAGACGTTACTGGTGTTTCCACATGGTTTAACGATACTTCCGGAACAGCATTCCAATAGTGCTTATCTTTAGTATTGAATACTTCTAACGTGGTTTCTTTAATGATGTCACCACGTCCCATTAATGTATTGTGCAATTGTACACAAGCAAATTCGTGAACACCACTGGCTTTGCTTATGCTTACTTGTTGCATTGTATTAAAGTTCTGGTACAATGGATAAGCATTAACACCAGTTTTCATTTCTTCTTTTAGACCCTTAGCAGTTCTTCCATAACCTAAGGATAAACCGACAGATCCTTTAGCCTGACCCGGTTGGATGATTACCGGTACTTTATTTACCGTAACACCGTTAACGGTAACATCAGCATAGCTTCCGTTTAAACCGCCATTGGCTACATTATAATTTTCTAAACCTAAGGCATCAGCATCAGCTCTGGATACAGTGACATAGTTATCCCATGTCGTTCTTGTAATCGGATCTGGGAATTCCTGTAGCCAAGGATTATTAGCTTGTTGTCCATCTCCCATACCAGTTTTAGTGTATAGGGTAAGTTCCATGCCTTCAGGCATAGCTGAAGCAGCTAAAGTTCGGGCTGCATTTCCAGAAGAACGCTCTGTAGTGTCTTCTGAAGTTTCTGTATCTGGTTGGGCAGTAGCTTCTTCTGTCGCTCCACCTTTTACAACAAATACGCCATCTTGAATAGCTTTATTGAATGATGATCCGTTAAGAATATCTGCTTCCCAAACGGTTTTGATATAATCTCTGTATGACGAATTATTTCCGATCCATCCCATTAACACGTCCTGAAATTGTTTGGTATCAAACAATGGACGGATTGTGGGTTGCATCATCGAATAATGCCCTGTTTTCAACTCTACATCTCCCCAAGACTCTAAATAATGAGGTGCTGCAGCGATATAATCGCATTTTATAGAGGTTTCGTCCTGCTTTAATGAAAATGCAATAGACAATGTGGTTTTATCTAATCCTTCAGCAAAATCAGTTGCATTTGGTAACGTATATACAGGATTGACACCATTCATGATAATAGCACCAACTTTTCCTGCTTTCATATCAGCAACCAACTGCATTACTGCTTTGTCGTTCCCTTGTCTCGTTTTTATAGTTGTTTTAGGATCAAATGCCTTGCTTGACAAGAATTCATTGATCTCCATAGCTACAGTCTGAGCATTCACATCCTGAATACCTGTAACGACAACACCATTACTTCCTGCCTTTTTCAATTCAGAGGCTGCTGCTTTTACGGCTTTATCTATGGCTTCAGGAAGGTTTTTACCTCCTACTGAATTTCCGGTAACATAGCTATATAGTTTTGCTAAAGCTAATTTTTGCTGGCTTGGTTTTAGAGGTACACGCTTGTCAGCATTAGCTCCAGATAATGTCATGTTAGATTCAAATTGAATGTGTTTAGACATTTTTCCGTGATCTGGTATACGCTTCTTAGCATAATCACTATCGAATCCTCCACCTTGCCAATCGCCTAAGAAATCTGCACCTACAGACACAATAGACATCGCCTTAGTAAAATCGTAATTGGCTAATCCTCTTGATCCATATTTAGCTTCATAAGCATCAAGTGCTGCTGATTCAGATACGGCATCGTACGCTACATGCTTTACATTTCCGTATTTCTCAGTAAACTCAGCAATTAATTTATTTGTAGATGGGCTAGGTAATGTTTGTGTTAAAAACACAATGTCCTTGCCGTTTAATTCGTTAAGTTTTGAAGCGGTTTCAGTCATGAAAGTATCCCAAGAAATCTCAGTTTCTCCTTTCATTGGCGCTTTCACTCTTAAGCTATCATACAGTCCTAAAATCGATGCGTTTACTCTTGCATTTGCACTACCATTCGTAACGGCATCGGTATTGTTTTCAATCTTAATTGGACGGCCTTCTCTGGTCTTTACTAAAACACTTGCAAAATCATAACCATCGGCTATAGTTGTAGCATAATAATTTGCTACACCTGGTATGATCTCATTCGGCTGTACTACATAAGGAATGGATTTGATCACCGGGCCTTCACATGCTGCTAAAGAAGCTGCTGCTGTACTAAACCCAACATACTTTAAGAAATCACGACGAGAGGTAGATGAGGATTCTAAAGCCTCTTTATCTCCTAAGAATTCGTCCGTTGGAATTTCTTCTACAAATTCGTTCTGTTGTAGCGTCTCAACAATGGAGCTGTTTTCATTTAGCTCTTCAACACTTTTCCAGTATTTCTTGTTTGATGACATATGATTCTGAATTACTTCTTAATTTATTAATAATGACACTTACCACATTCTAATCCGCCCATCATAGCAACTGTAAGTTGCTCTACTTCATACTTCTTAGATAATTCTTCATGAATCTTTTTATAGTAGCCGTTGTCTTTTACTTTTACGTTAGTTTCTCTGTGACAGTTGATACACCATCCCATTGTTAATGGCGAATACTGATACATGATCTCCATTTCTTCTACCGGACCATGACAGGTTTGACATTCAATACCTCCAACAGTAACGTGTTGCGAGTGATTGAAATACGCAAAGTCTGGTAAGTTGTGAATTCTGATCCATTTCACCGGTTTGCTTTCTCCGGTATATCCTGTACCGTCCCATCCTACAGCATCATATAATTTTTGAATTTCCGCATTGTAGTCTACACCATATTCTTGTCCTTCTGCTAAGGTTTCTGGTGCTACTTCAGAAATGGATTTATGACAGTTCATACAAATATTCAATGATGGAATTCCTGAGTGTTTACTTACTCGTGCTGAAGAGTGGCAATATTTACACTCAATACCGTTGTCTCCAGCATGGATTCTGTGCGAATAGTGAATAGGCTGTACAGGCTCGTAACCCTGATCTACACCTACTTGCATTAAATAACCATATACAAAATAACCACTTGCTAATAGGAAGAAGATTGCTGTTACCAATACTAAAAACTGGTTTTGTGCAAAGGCTTTCCACAATGGTAAGCGTGGTTCGTCTGAAGTTTCTATGCCTTTAGCTTCTGCAAAACGATTTAAGGTACGTTTTACTAAGATCAATGCCATAGCTAATAACGCAAACAATAAAGCTAATGCACCTAGTATTAAATTGTTTGAGATTCCAGGCTCAGCAGTCTCAATTGGAGTTTTATCATCGATCACAACCTGTTTAGGCTCTTCAGCCGTGTAAGCTAAGATATCTGAAATGTCCTGATCGCTTAACTGTGGAAATGCCGTCATGGCCACATTGTTCCACTCGGCATATATTTTATTAGCATAGGCATCTCCGGATTTGATCAATGCTGAACTGTTTCGTATCCATGCATTTATCCATGCTCTGTCTAAACCTTCTTCTTCTGTTAGTCGTTTTTCCACATAGCGCAATGCAGGTCCTGTCATTGGTTTGTCTAACTTATGACAAGCCGCACAATTGGAATTAAATAACGATTTCCCCTTTGCAGGATCGCCTTCCTGGGCAGTTAATGAGGTTGAAAACGTGAGTAAAATTATAAAACCTAAATGAAGAAACTTTGAGGTTATTTTACGGTAGATCACCTGTTTCATATTATGAGTTGAATTATCTTCTAAACTTTGGTACAATTTTTTCATTCAAAAAGTGAAAAAAAATGGTTATAAAAACTCACGCAAAAGTAAGATATAAAGTCGATTTTAGAAATGTTAGCGATCTGTTAATATATAATTTATAAGCATTCTAAATAAGATTTTAAACTCTTTTTACGTTGAATAGATTTACCTTTGCGTTTAAATACCGTTCATTATGAAATACATATCTCCAAAAACATACTTCTGCATTGTTGCTTTAATGACTTGTTTTTATTCATTTTCTCAACAAGGTGATGTGACTGTTATTCAGGACAACGCTATTGATAAATTGTTGGAATACAAGAAGGATATCAGTACCGTGGACATCTATAAAATACAGATATATTCTGGTGATAGAACTACTGCAGAAGCCACCAGAAGTAAGTTCAGAATGTATTATAACGAATGGCCTACATCCATGGAATTTAAAACCCCTTATTATAGAATTTGGGTTGGTAATTTCAGAACACGACTCGAAGCAGACCGGGCTTTGGTACGGATCAAAAAGAAGTACATGAATGCTTTTGTCTTTCAGCCTAAAACGGACAAAAAAAAGCTTCCTTAAAATACAAAAAGCCGACTTTAATAAAGTCGGCTTTTTTATGAATGATCTCCTAAATTATTTTAGTTTCTTTTTAACCTCAACTTCCTGGAAGGCTTCTATAACATCGCCCTCTTTGATATCGTTGTAATTCTTTACTTGCATACCACAATCGTAGCCTTTAGACACTTCCTTAACATCATCTTTAAATCGTTTTAGTGATGCTAATTCACCGGTATACACAACAACACCATCTCGGATAAGTCTAATGCCTGAATTACGGAATATCTTACCATTGGTAACCATACATCCTGCAATGGTTCCGATCTTAGAAATCTTGAAGGTTTCTCTAATCTCAGCAGTACCTGTGATCTCTTCTTTCAACTCTGGCGACAACATGCCTTCCATTGCATCTTTAAGATCGTTAATTGCATCGTATATGATCGAATAGGTTCTGATATCAATTTCTTCCTTATCCGCTATTTGTCGGGCATTACCCATTGGTCGAACGTTAAATCCTATAATGATCGCATCCGATGCGGTGGCTAATAACACATCACTCTCGGTAATGGCTCCCACTCCTTTATGTATGATGTTGACTTGTATTTCTTCTGTAGATAATTTTTGGAAAGAATCCGTTAAGGCTTCCACCGAACCATCCACATCACCTTTAAGGATGATATTGAGCTCTTGGAAGTCTCCTAAAGCTATACGCCTTCCGATCTCATCAAGCGTGATATGACGCTGAGTTCTTACCGATTGCTCTCTTTGCAATTGCGTACGTTTTGTAGCAATTTGCTTTGCCTCTCTTTCATCTTCAAACACGTTGAATTTATCTCCCGCCTGTGGCGCTCCATCTAAACCTAATATAGAAACCGGTGTTGACGGCCCTGCTTCTGCAATGTCATTTCCTCGTTCGTCATGCATGGCTTTGACCTTACCACTATTTTTACCTGCTAGGACGTAATCACCTATTTTAAGTGTTCCTGCCTGAACAAGAATAGTTGCCACATAACCTCGTCCTTTATCTAGGAATGCTTCCACTACGGTTCCGCTGGCTTGTTTATTTGGGTTAGCCTTGAGCTCTAGTAATTCTGCTTCTAGCAATACTTTTTCAAGGAGTTCTTTAACACCCTGACCTGTTTTTGCTGAAATATCATGAGATTGTATTTTTCCTCCCCAATCTTCTACCAATAAGTTCATGGCTGCTAATCCTTCTTTAATCTTATCAGGATTTGCTGTTGGCTTATCTATCTTATTGATTGCAAAAACGATTGGCACACCAGCAGCTTGAGCATGAGATATAGCTTCTTTGGTTTGCGGCATGATATCATCATCTGCTGCAACCACAATAATTGCCAAATCGGTTACTTGAGCACCACGTGCACGCATCGCTGTAAAAGCTTCGTGACCAGGTGTATCTAAGAATGCGATCTTCTGACCATTTTCTAATTGCACACCATAGGCACCAATATGCTGAGTAATTCCTCCCGATTCTCCTGCAATTACGTTTTCTTCACGAATGTAATCCAGTAATGAGGTTTTTCCATGATCAACATGTCCCATGACTGTAACTATCGGAGCACGTTCAACCAGATCTTCTTCTTTATCTTCAACTTCCTCAATAGCTTCTTCGATATCCGCAGTTACAAACTCTACATCATAGCCAAATTCTTCGGCAACGATAGATAAGGTTTCCGCATCGAGACGTTGGTTCATAGTCACCATCATACCCAAAGACATACATGCCGATATCACCTGAGTTACAGAAACATTCATCATAGTAGCAACTTCACTTACTGTTACAAATTCTGTAACTTTAAGTACTTTGCTTTCTGCTTCTTGTTGCTCAAGATCTTTTTCGGTCTGTTGCCTGTGCTGGTCTCTTTTTTCTCTACGATATTTAGCACCTTTGCCTTTATTGGTTTTCCCCTGAAGCTTTTCAAGAGTTTCCCGGATTTGTTTTTGTACTTCTTCTTCAGACGGTTCTTCTTTTACAACTTTAGGCCTGTTATTGCCACCTTTGCCTTTAAAATTACCTCTTCTATTTCTATCATTATTGAAGTTACCTTTGTTGTTACCGTCTCCGGTTTTACTGATACGACGTCTCTTGCGTTTATTTGCTGATTGATCGTTTTGCGAAGTCTGCTTATCCTCTTTCTTCTTTTTAGGCTTATTGAACTGGGACAAGTCTATCTTCTTCCCTGTTGTTACAGGTCCGGTAAGTTTCTGATACTGAGTTTTCAGTTTTTCTTCTGTAGGCTGTTTTGGCTCTTCCTTTTTGGCTTCTACCTTCTCCTTCTTTACCGGTTCTTGTTTTGGCTCTGGCTTAGGTTGCTCTACCGGTTTTTCAGGCTTTTGTTCCACTACCGGTTTCTCAACTTTCTCCTCTGGTTTCTTTTCTTCAGCTTTTGGCTTTGGCTCCTCTTTTTTAGGCTCTGGTTTTGATTTAGGCGCTTCTAAATCGATTTTACCTACTTGTTTTGGGCCTGCCAACTCTGCCTTTGCCTTAAGCACACTTTGCTTTGCTTCTTCTTGTTTAGCCTTTTCTTCCAGCTCACGTTCGCGTTTCTCCCTAAGCTCTTCTTTTTCTTTTAGCTTTGCTTCACTGACTTCCTGTGCTTTCTCTTTTCTGGATGCATCCGTCTGGAACTCATCAGAAAGCGTGTCGTAAACGTCTTGTGAAATTTTTGTATTAGGACTCTTCTCAATAGCTATCCCTTTGGTTTCCAAAAAGTCAACCGCACGATCTATTGAGATGTTAAGTTCTCTTAATACTTTATTTAATCTAATTGTTTGAGCCATAAATGCCTGTAATATAACTTAAATATATGTTATTCCTCAAATTCTTCCTTAAGAATTCTTATAACTTCTAATATTGTTTCTTCTTCTAAATCGGTACGCTTTACCAAGTCATTAACATCTTGTTCTAAGATGCTCTTAGCTGTATCTAAACCTACCTTGCTGAATTCTTCTATAATCCACTCTTCAATTTCATCTGAGAATTCGGTTAATTCCACATCTTCTTCAGCACCTTCTCTAAACACATCAATTTCATAACCGGTTAACTGTCCTGCCAATCGAATGTTATGACCACCTCTACCTATAGCTTTTGATACTTCTTCAGGCTTAAGTAATACTTCTGCTCTTTTGGTTTCTTCATCTAATTTAAGTGAAGTTACTCTTGCCGGACTCAATGCTCTAGTTACAAATAACTGCATGTTATTGGTATAATTGATAACATCGATATTTTCGTTACCTAACTCTCTCACAATACCATGAATTCTGGAGCCTTTCATCCCTACACATGCGCCTACTGGGTCTATTCTGTCATCATAAGAATCTACAGCTACTTTGGCTTTCTCTCCTGGTATTCTTACGACATTTTTTACAGTGATTAATCCATCAAACACTTCCGGAATTTCTTGTTCAAATAATTTTTCCAAGAACACTGGAGATGTTCTTGACATCACTATTGAAGGTTTGCTTCCTTTTAGCTCCACACTTTCAATGATACCTCTTACATTTTCTCCTTTTCTGAAAAAATCTGATGGTATTTGTTTGTCTTTTGGCAATATAATTTCGTTACCCTCATCGTCTAAAAGAATGATAGCTCTGTGGCGAATGTGGTGTACTTCAGCCGTATATATTTCGCCTTCTAATTCTTTGAATTGTTTATATATATTCGTGTTATCGTGTTCATGTATTTTAGAAATCAGATTCTGTCTTAATGCTAAGATCGAACGTCTTCCCAAGTCTACCAGTTTTACTTCTTCTGCAACATCTTCTCCCACTTCAAAATCCGGTTCTATCTTTTGTGCTTCTGATAATTCTATTTCTTGATTTGGGTCTTCTACTTCACCATCTTCTACGACTATTCTATTTCTCCAAATCTCTAAATCGCCTTTATCCGGATTTATAATAATATCAAAGTTATCATCATCACCATACTTTTTCTTTAATGCATTACGTAGTACATCTTCTAGAATCGCCATGAGTGTGACTCTATCTATTAACTTATCATCTTTAAATTCTGAAAATGATTCAATTAATGCTACATTTTCCATAATTGATATGAATTAAAATTTTATTTTAACTTTTGCTTGTTTTACATTATCATAAGTAACTATTGCTTCCTTAGTTACTGTTACCTTTCCTTTACCTACAGGCTTTGGTTCTCTAGCTTTCCAAGTTAATGTAAAATTATCCTGATCAGCTTTTACAAGTTCTCCCTCCAGTTTTTGATCGTCATTGGTTTTTACTTCTATATGACGTCCAACATTCTTTTTGTATTGTCTTGGCAATACTAATGGCGATGTTGCCCCGGCTGAAGTAACTTCTAATGAAAAGTCTTGCTCTTCTCTATCTAAATTGTGTTCTATTGCTCTGCTTATGTACATGCAATCTTCTACCAAAACACCACGATCTCCATCGATCACAACTCTAATGGTGTTATCACTAAGCACTTCAAAATCAATAAGAAATAAATCTTCTCTTTCTTGTAATGCGCTTTGCAATAATTCTTCTACGGTTTGTTTGAACATTTTTCAGTATAAAAAGAGGGGACTTTTCGTCCCCTCGTATATTCATTTTCGTAAACAACGCTGCAAATATACAATATTTATATTGATTTACACAAGGGCTTTAAAATGGAATTATTTTCATAATTTTAGATGACAAAATCAACATTTAAAAATATGCAAAAAATACTAGTTCCTACCGATTTCTCCGAACAGGCAGAAAATGCGTTAAAAGTTGCTGCAATGTTGGCAAAAAAGCACAATGCAGAAATTTACCTATTACACATGTTAGAGATTCCGCTTCAAGAGATCGACCCTGTTAATGCTCACAGTGAGATTCCTGAAGCTTTATTTTTCATGAAACTTGCGCATCAGAAGTTTGAAAACCTAATCGATAGTGACTATTTGCAAGGTATTACGGTGCACGAAACCGTAAAATCGGATATTTCGTTTAATGAAATCAAAGAAGCTTGTAGTGAATTTGATATTGATCTTATCGTTATGGGATCTCATGGTGCCTCTGGTATCAAAGAAATGTTTATTGGTTCTAATGCTGAAAAGGTAGTGCGTACCTCTGACGTTCCGGTTTTGGTTATCAAAAATGAGCATCAGAGTTTTGACATTCAAAATTTTGTCTTTGCATCTGATTTTAAAAATGACAATAAGGAAACGTACAAACAGGCTGTTGCTTTTGCTGAATTATTTGACGCCAAAATCCACTTGGTCATGGTAAATACTGCTAATAATTTCCATACCACAGCTGCCTCAAGAAAAAGAATTAATGATTTTATTGCCGGGAATACTTTTGAGAATTATGTTATCAATATCTATAATGACGTAAGCGTAGAACAGGGCATACTAAACTTTTCAAAAGATATTGATGCCGATGTTATAGGAATTAGCACACATGGCAGACAGGGCATAGCTCATTTCTTTAATAGCAGTATAAGTGAAGATTTGGTAAACCATGCCAAACGTCCTGTAATGACCTTTAAAATATAATAACCATACCTTTCATAAAACGAAAACATCCTGATGCTTCTAAGCATCAGGATGTTTTTTTATAGTGTTTATAGTTTACTTTTTTTAAAAATTCGTTTTATAGACTTCAAGATCAGTCTGATTAGTAAAATATAAAACATTAATGGAATTAATAGTTTTGCATTTTCAATCTTTAGAAGATTATCGAAAAATCCTTGCCCTTCGGAAAAAAGCCCAAATAAGAGTTTTGGGAACTCAACTATAGATTGATAATCGTATACTAAATAAAAAAACAAAAAGGCAGAGAGCAATGCATTATTAATCAGGGCATATACTATTAAAACCAAATCCTTAGTAGTTGTAAACTTCAAGGTCTTAATAAATACGATCAGTTTGCTTTCTGAGGTCTTTTTCAGGTTATGCACTTTAAGCATATCTGACAACACCCAATACCCATCACCTCTTAAAAAAGGGATTAGGTTGAAAAACGAAATCGCAACAATGCCTATGGTTATTTTAAACACTTCTGAATTATTAAACAATACACTGTAAAGCATCAATACTATTGAAAAAATTAGCTCAAAATAAATACCGGCTAAATTGACAATAATGCGCTTTTTTGCATTAATGCTCCATATGTTACTAACATCGGTATACAGTACTGGTTTTAAAATATAAAACCCACCTCCAATATGCCCAGGCTCTCTATTAAAAAAGTTTACTGCCGATGCATGACCCAACTCATGTATAAATACGCTTAGCGCCAGCATAGCATAAAACTTCCAATTAAACACTGTTAACAATGTTTCTTTAGATAACAATGCTACATCACTTTTGTATAGAATGCCAAAAAAAAGAATGCTAAAAACGCTGATCAATGTTACGACATACTGCTTTTTAAACACAACAGAAGTGTATCTGGTAATCTTTAAAACGTGTTTTTTTTGTAGAATCGGGAAGCTTAGCAACAAATACGAAGGCGGCCCTTTTGGCTTTAATTTATTACTATCTTCTGTTTCAACAAAGCCATATTTTTTATAGGTTTTGTATAATGAATCGTATAAATCGGATAGACTTAATCCACACATTTCACTTATATCCCTAAGTGTTTTAGTTCCATCCAAAAGCTTTAACACATCATATAACGCTTTGTCTATTTTAAGATGTGCGTTAATCTTTTTTTGATATACCAGATAATCGGCTGTACCATCAAACTCTGACAAAAGGATTACAGAAGATGACAGCTTTGGTTTTAATTGTTCTATATGGATAGTTTCAGACTCTGGTGCTCTCATAAATGGACAATGCTTTTAATGCATAGGCAGTCGTCAATACGTCACTTAAGTATGGGTCGTTAAGTCTTGGCTTAATAAAATTTGTAGCACTCCAACCACCATTCAAACCTTGAGTTTTCTTCAAGTATTCTATTCCTAATTCTAATTTTGAAATATCAAAGTGAATATAAGACTCCACCAACATTAAGGTTAAAGCAGATAATGCTGTGTTTGTAGCATCTGAGTCTTCGCCTTCTAGACCCCATCCTCCATCTTTATTTTGATTACACAAAATGTAATCCACACTTTTTAATAGTATTGGTAGTATTGCTTCCGAATCGTCTTTTAGCTCATTTAAAAGCCTCACAGTAACATATGTTCCATAGTAATTACCATAGTACCATCTGCTCTCAAAATAACCAGCATCATCTTGTTGTGCAATAATGTAACCTAAGCTCTTATCTATTGCTGATTGGTATTCGCTTTTATCATACAACACCATAGCATATAAAAAGTTAGACATAACTTCTATATCGGGGCCAACTCCCCAATAGGTGTTATTCATCTTCTCTTGCTTTTTTTGAATAGCCGTCCTTTTCTTTTTAGGAATAATCCAGGTTTCTATACCACCGTCGTCGTGATACCTCTCATGGAATAGAATTTTAATTCCTGTACTGCAATATTTATCTATCAATTCTGTATTACCATTTCTAAATAACACCTGCATCATCTGGCCAAGGTCGTCTGCATCTGCCGCGATTTCTTTTACCGACGGGAAATAGTTCCATGCACCGACATTATCATTAAGCCGTTGAGACATTAAATATTGGACTTCTTCATCAATTAGCTTCTGGATATCAATTTTGTTTAACTGATTTACATCAATTAAGGCGTCACATAAAAGTGCTCTTTGGAATACATCCCCTATATGAACACTGGATTTTGAAGAAAAATTTTCTAAGCGGCTCAAATACATAATATGTTTTAGCTTAAAAAACCCATTGCTTCTGTCGTTTAAAATAAATTCTAATCCCTTAGATATTGAATTTTCTTTACTATATCCAATGGTTACTTTAGGGTTTATTATCTTGTTCTTAGATTCACTTTCCAGCTCTATTCTTTTCTTCAGTACTTTAAGATAACCTTCTGTAGAATCTAAGTACCCTAATATTGCTTTTCTTGTTTTACTTATTCCTTTGACCCATTCTGTATTCCCGTGACTTTCTTTTGCAATGGTTTTAGCTTTATTAAAAAAGCCTATTGCTTTTTTGAATAGTTTTTGAGCGACCTCTTCTATGTATAAGTCTTTATTCAGTTCCTCAATACTTGTAGAACTATAATCTATATTTTTTTGTTTGAAAAAATTAGTGAGCTCGTAATAGGCAATATTGAATTGGTTATTATTATAATCTTCTTTAAAATCATGAATGTCATCATATATCTGCATGCCTATTGAAAAATAATAGTGTGACTTCAATAGCGCTTCGTACGTTTGTTCTGAATTTTGATTCTTATTTAATGCATAAAAAACATCTATGGCAATTTTTCCTAAAGCAGATTTCTTATCTGCTATATCATAGTATTTTGAGTAAGAGAACACCTCATTATAAAACTTGTTTTCGTCTTCTATAGCTTTAAAATACTCGTCTTTGCGCTTGTTCCAATATTTCCAAAATATGTTTTTATGTTCAAAAATACTTGATAAAAGTCTTACTGCTTCCTCTTGACATACATTCATTAACGGCAGTAGCTTTACATCTTTTTTATCTACAATTTGGTCTGAATATAGTGCACCCTGATAATATAAAAATGCAGCTACACATAATGCATTAAGTTTTTCTGAAGGTATTTTTCCAAAATAATCAGCAAAAAACACAGGATAATTTAGATAAAACCTTCCATCGTTTTCAAGAGCCTTGGGACTGGTTAAGACCTGTTTGTAAAAAGGGTTAATGTATAGATCATTAACTGTTGACATATAATGTTTTTCAATATCCATAACTTTTCTGTTTATCATTAAGAAGAAGAGGCAGAAGCATATACTTCTGCCTCAAATCATCATTTAACTAGTAGGGTTTACTTAACTTCTCCCCAACTACCACTGTAATCAAAAGACCAAGCCATTTCATAGCGTTGCTCTAATTCTTCAACTTTAAAGTTGTCCTTTAACTTATCTTTCATGATAAATGATTAAAAATTAATGCTTACTCTATTGATGGATTTTCAGCTTCCTCCAATGCTTTATATCACAGCTTATCATTCCTTAGAGTAAAACTTAAGAACGTAAAATGCTTAGAATTAAAAATGCAAGGGTTAACATGGTTTATTTGTTAAAAAGTTATTGTTTTATCAATCGGCTAGTCATCGTTTTTTTAGCCCCGACGTCATGAATAAAAAACCTGATTTCGTAGACTCCTGAATTCAGCTCTGAGACGTTTATCTTACGATCATTTAGTCTTCCTTTTTTAATCATTTTGCCCAAAAGGCTATAGATTTCATAATTCACTTTTTCATACCGTGTTCTTACATTAACAAAATTGCCAATGGTAGGGTTTGGATAGAGTGTTATATCTATACGATCTGATGTATTTAAAATTGAATTAGAATCTGACGGCGCATTCTTAAAGACCGGATCAACACAAAAGGTCACAGATTCTGATGCTCCAAAATCGCCACCTGAAATTATCGTACCATTTGATCCTGTCAATTTATAGGCACCATTTCCATAATTACAGCATATACCATCGCCAAATCTGTCATTAATTGTAAACGTGTATGTACCAATTAGGTTAGAGAAAGAAACCGTTTCAACAGCATTTGAATCCGAACCTGCATAAGATGCCGAACGAACAGTTATCCCCTGAGCATCTTTAAGAACCCATGATGTTTCGGATGCATAATTATCAAATTCTATTTCCAGAGTTATATCTCCGATATGACAATTATTTCCTGAGTTTTCATTAGTATTGAGGTTTATATTATCAATAGCAATATCACCTCTATAGCCCGTATCTGAAACGGCATTGAATCTTAACTGAATTTCCTTTCCTATAAATGATGCTATGTCTACTTCTGCGGTGAGCCATGCGTTTCCTTTATTTCCTGCTTCATTCCATATTGTACTCCAAGAAGCCCCGTTATCCTCACTTAGTTCCAACTGCATAGTGCCTATATCTTCTCCATACATATGGTATTCGAAACTAAATGTTGCAGTATTACCAAATACACCGGTTAAATCAAAACATGGTGAATTCAATACGGCTTGTTTGTATGGAAACCCTTCCCCCTGATTGGATGTTTCGGTATATAAATAATAGGTACCTTCAGAAGCTGCTGATGGCCCTGTTGAACTCGATGGCGTTGTATATCTTCTGAGTGTCCAGTCCATATCATCATTTACAGATTGAGCCCATGTGCCTAGAGTATTTTCAAAACTTTCTGAATATGGGAATAACGATATGCTGGTTTGACACAAGGTCCCTTGCGAATCAATAATATTTACCCCATAATCTTCAACTTCGCCATATTGAAATGAATCACAAGGATCTGCTAACGCTCCAAATTTTAAAGCGACTCTCATTCTTGTGACTCCTAATACTGCCGATTGAGGTATACTAAATGTCCCTGAAACAGGATTTTCAGAAGTATTTTCACGTGTATAGATCTGTTCTCCCACATCTTCAAAATCACCATCTTGATTTAAATCTATCCATACCGAATAATACTCTTTAAAATCTGCTCCGCCTCTTGTAATTGTTATATCATACGAATTGGATTTTTCCAAATCTGTAATAACATTGGTAAAGTCTTGATAACCCGATGACGTTCCTGAAATATGATCTATACCAGCCAATTGCACACGCTGTATGTACTCTGAAGCTGCACTATCTGAACCCGAGTTACAATAAGTTCCACTGGCTTGTTCTACGGTCACTGTCCTTATCTGTTCTACCGCATTATTACCAGAGCTATCGGACACATTGTACGTTATCACATAGACACCTGCTACGTTTGTACTCAGAAAGCCGTTATCAATAATGATACTATTACTAATATCCCCGTCTACATCATCAATAGCTGTAGCACCTTGTTCAACATACACATCACCTACATTTAGGATTATCATAGAATTACCATTCAATGTTATTTCTGGAGGTGTTACATCTGGTCTCGGTTCTTTAATATCAACTGTATAATCTTCCACTTCTCCAAATGAAATCGTTTCGCATGGGCTTGGAATCTCATTATACTTCATAGAAACACGCATTCGTGTTTCACCTAAAAGAGCAATATCAGGTATTGCAAATATTCCGCTTATGGGGCTACTTTGCGATGGTGGTTGCGATAGTATCTGCTCCCCTTGATCTTCGAAGTCGCCATCCTGATTAAAATCTATCCATACCGAATAGCCTTCGTTAAAAGAGCTCCCCGACCATTCCGGAGTGATAATGATATTATGAGGTTCTCCCATCCTTAAATCTGTAGATATTGATGTAAAATCCTCATAGCCTGATGAACTTCCAGAAACATGATCTATACTTCCAAGTTGCACCCGCTTTATAAATTCTTCGGAAGTATTATTGGAACTTGAATTGCAATAAACCACCCCTGCCTGCTCTACGATTACCGTTCTTATTTGCTCTATGGCCGCATTCCCAGAAGTATCTGTCACATTATAGCTTATTGTGTATGATCCTGCAATACTAGTATCTAACCCATTGGTATTTATAACAATAACATTACTGATATCCCCGTCAATATTGTCAATAGCTACAGCGCCTTGTTCTATATAAGGGTCTCCTGCATTTAGTATTACAACAGCAGCACCATTCAATGAAATCACCGGAGGTATTATATCTGGTAGGGGCACATCAATATTAACCGTGTAGTCTTCTACTTCTCCAAATGAAATCGTTTCGCATGGGTTTGGAATCTCATTATACTTCATAGAAACACGCATTCGCGTTTGTCCTAAAATGGCAGTATTTGGTATTGTAAATGTTTCGCTTATAGGGTTACTTTGCGATGGTGGTTTTGATAACACTTGTTCGCCCTGATCTTCAAAATCGCCATCCTGATTAAAATCTATCCATACCGAATACCCTTCATTGAAAGGGCTCCCCGACCACTCGGGAGTTATAGTAATATTATGGAGTTCTCCTATTCGTATATCTGTAGAAATTGAGGTGAAATCTTCATAGCCCGAAGACGTTCCGGAAACATGGTCTATAGTTCCTAATTGTACACGTTTTATAAACTCTTCTGACGCATCATTTGAACCTGAATTACAATAATTGGATTGTGATGCTATTATTGTAAAATCTGAATCTGTAACATCAAAAAAGATATTATCAGAAGCTTTAACCATTATTCTGTTAAACACTCCCGGAAAATCTGGAACAGTTATAGTATGGGAACCGTCATTTGGGACATTAGATGCTAAAACTTCCGGAAAATCATCATTGCCTGAAAATGTAGATAATAAGATATCCACATTTAAGGCGTTAATCCCATTAGCCGTAGTTCCTGCAACATCCCATGTAATAGTTTTACTAGTTCCGACCTCCCAACTTACATTTGTATTTGGAGAAGTAATTACAAAAGGCCCTGCCGAGGCATTAACATTCACCACCATATCATCACTATTGTTCGCGCCTCCATTAAGAGCATTATCTCTTACTGTAAGTCTAAAGGTCAATGCCCTTGACACTTGCGGGATTACTTCCCACATTGAAGATGTCGCTCCGGTCTTTATAATATTCATCTCAGGAAAATAGCGGTTAGATTCCGGAGAAGGCAAGAACGATCGAAATGCTACACCATCAGTATTAAAAGCATTTGGTAACGTTGTCCTTGCATCGTTTTCGTCTATCTGCTCCCAACAAAAAGTCAATGCATCTCCCGGATTTGGATCATTGGCATTACCATCAAGTTCAAAAGGAGTACCCCTGGGAATGGTAAAATCATTCCCTGCACTAACTGCAGGCACTGCATTACCATTATTCCTTACCGTATGACAACTTGTACTTTTAACATAATTTGTAACCTGCTGGATAGAAACGGCATGAAAATAATCTTCTCTATCACCCGTAACATCAGTATTACCTGTGGTTCCGGCATAACTCATAATTGTAGATCCGCTTCCGGGTTCTACCTGAACATTACTAAACTCGTTACCATCATGGGTCCAAGTATGATTAGCACCAAACTGATGCCCCATTTCATGAGCCACCAACCTATTGAAGCCATTTATGTTAGCGTTAAAATTGTCGACTGATGTGTAGCCCCTGCCCTTAAAGCCATCTACACAAACGGTCCCTATAGCCCCTGCATCGCCATTTGCATCAACTGCACCAAACAGATGTCCTATATCATAATCCGATGCTCCAATTCTTAAGTTCAAATCGGATTGTATCTCAGCATTATAGTTTGCCCTTACAGTAAATGGATCCGTATTGGGGTCTGTATAAATTATTGTATCATTATTTGCAATCAATTGTAAGCTGACATTAAAATCGCCTTCAAAAATTTCATTAATGTACAATACTGTGTCTGCAATAATAGTCATTGCATCTGCTACAGTACCACCAGCTTGATCTGTAAATTCTCCTGTTGTTGCTACCGCAAGTCTGTACACTCTGGTAATGCCATCGTCCGCATTTTTCATTAAAACATTACTCCCGATGTTTGCGTTGCTCATTTGATCGATGACGCCACATTTTACAGGGTTGTGACTATTGTTTCTATGATGTTCCTTATATACAATACATTTTGAAGTATCATTATGTAAAGATTCTATATACGTTACATCTTCACTTGGCGTAAACCTCATACTCTTAATCCCTTTTGGAGAAATCCTAAATCTTACAGTTATTGAAGGGTTCTTAACATTAAATCCTACATAAGTCCTAATCTGAGGGAATTTAGCTTGCAAATCGGGATGAAATAATTCCGATTCTTTAACATGAAATTGTTCTAACTCTCCTTTTTCGTTTGGAATCTCAATAATTGTAGTATTTGACCGTTGGTTTGAATTCTTATGTATTATTGTTTTAAAAGCCTCAAGGTTGACATTGTAGACTTGTTGAACATCGTGATTATGTTTCGATGGGTTTGCCATTGCAATAGCACTATCTGTTTTTGACAAACGTTGCCAAGGTGATGTGTTTTGAGCAACTGCTACAGCTGTACTTAATGAAAAGACTACTTGTAAAATATACTTCAAACACTGTTTGATTGTAATCATGAGGGGGTCGATTTTTGAATTTAACTTCTCTCAAAGAAACTCCATCAACCCAGTAAAACCAACTAATTGGAACATAAAGGAAAATACAGGAAAAAAAAGTCAGTTAACAAATATGAGCTGTTAATGAAATCTATTTTTTAAGATTTTTTTATGAGTCAGGTTACAAGAAAGCCTGGTATTAAACAGAAAAATCTATGCTTTTTTATAGTATAAAAGCATCACTTGTATTCGCAATATCTTAGTGATTTAATTGATGTGTTTAGATCGAGTTCAAATAGGCATTATCCTTTTATATAATTCCCATCGATTGTGCAATACATACCTAAATCGCCTTCTTTAACATCTACGGAAGTGATAGTAGCTGTAGAATCTTTAAGTTGTACTTTTATTTCTAATTCCAAATCATCGTTTTCATCAGATGACTTTAGTTTTCCTACGAACGCATTCTTTTTATTGATCAAGACACCCTCATATTGGGGCATTGCACATTTTAAATGAGCTATATTTAAAACAACATTAATACTATCATTAGCATAAACCTTATCGACACTAAATACATTGGTATCAAAAAAATAGTGCCCAGTGATGTCTGTTTTTTGTTGATCAGAATTGACAACAAAATAGACAGCCCCAACTATAGCTATAATCAGTAAACTATTAAGTCTTTGTCTCATGTGTTTATGTGTAAACCACCTTTTCAAATAGTGTTTTATGTTCTATACCCTGATAAAACTCTAAAAGCGTCATATAAATTAAGTACACCTTCTCATTCTTAAAAAAATCTTCCCCCTTAAGTTGCTTAATTTCATTGATCTTATTGGACGTCTTTAGCACTTGTATCTCCGTGTCAATAGGGTTAAAATCTTCGCGATATAGGAGTTGCATCTGAAATGCTATTCGCAATGCACTATACCAACAATTTGCATTTAGTTTATTTTGAATGATGTCTTCTATGGTTTGCGGTCTATTTTTAAATAATATCAGATTTTCTTTAATATCGCCATGACAAAATTCTTGATGTTTCTGATTGATTAATCCTATCTCCTTTGCACTAATTTTGTTTGCCAATTTGAGTTTTGCATACTTTCTAAGGAGTCTGCTTTCTGAATTCGCAATAAACTTATTAATCATTGCTTTAAAATAATCGACATCCAACTCATAGACCTCTGAATTAGCATGATCAAAAATTTCTGTAGCTGTAAGACTTGCTTCTTGTTTTATGAGATCATCAATATAATCGTATCGCTTTAACATGCTATACTTAAACACACATTCAATAAGATTATAAGTATTCTCTTTATTGGTTTTTATAAGTATTCTATTGTAGAGCATCATTAGATCTCCTTTTGGAAGTTCCAGAAATTCTGAAATCGCACTGTAATTGCAATTATGAACTAAAAGTTGAAGGAAATACATTTCTGTTTTTGATAATACAAAACTTGTTCTGGTTCTTAAAAGTTTATGTTTCAATGCAATGAAGGATTACGATTATTAGTATTATCCAAGTAGTTTTTTAGGACTAATATTTAGTTTGGATTTGACTTGAATACAGAAAGATTAAAAACTATGGCAAACTGCCAAATGCACATTTGAATAATACACAAGCAGCAACAAATGCTAAAAAAATGAAAACACTTTTTACAATCTCTTTTAATTTGAACTTCGGCTCTCTTCTTTCTCCTTCTCCTCTTGAGTTCATGCTTATATTCAACCATTCATTAGATTTAGAGTTTTAATGTTTAAACATTCCTTTTTGTTGTACTCTAAAATTTGTCATTAGATGCAATACAATGAAATCCCTCTGCAAACAGTATACATAAGGAAAAAGGCAACTGTAATGATGATAAGCCACACAACTCCTTTATGATTTAATGCTCTAAATCCCTTCATTATAATTTTGTATTTACCTTCGGCCTTTAAGCTATAAAAACAACGCTTCCCCAGATTATCACTTTTGCTACTAATCATCCTCACTCTACTTTGGAGTATATCTAAAACTAACTTTATTTAAATGAAGAATTTAATAACCTGAAGGGAAGGTTGTTTTATAATCTTAAATCTAAAAAACGTTAACTCGTCTATTTTAAATGGTATAGACTTCTCAACTATTTTCGGAGCTAATATAACATCAATAAATCATGGATAATGCATAAATGGAGTGAAATGGATTATACAGGAACAACTGGGATTTTTAATTCTAAATGCACATTATGCGAGGCTAAAATCACAGAGAATTATCAGATCAGTTTATCGTTAAAATAAACAATTGTTGTATTGGCTGATTGGAGCATATCATCTTGCTTTAACAATAAACAATGAAAGCGAGAGCAAAACAACATAACACCCCAGACATTAAAGCCAAGGAAAAATATTATAACCACTGTAAATTAGAAACGGGGAGTTAATTCTAGGTCACTAATTTCTCATACAACAAAAAAAGGTTCTGAAAGTCGTTGAGTAAAACGCTAAAAATAAGAAGTGGAGCGCTTAAGGTTTTACGTATTGAATAAAAAAAGAAGACAACCTTCTCAGCCCCAAATCAAACTACTACACAGTATAACATTATGTAAGTAGAAACCATGATGAAACATAAATAACTGAAGAAGGTTGTTTCTCTAATTAAATAATTAATCAAGTATATCCCGTAAAAAAGAATATACTCATCCTTGTTTATGAGAGCCAAATATGAAAAAATAAGTTTTGCAATCCTACTGCTCGGAACATAAAGGTAGATGGCGGAACAAAAAGGAATAAATCTTGAATTTTTGGCGTAATGTGGCACTTAAAATCACTGAAAAAAACTGTGATTAGAACTTTTGAAACTCCAAGTATTACAGTTAAACAGTATTAAAATCCATACTATGAATTACACTACGTTTATTTGAGAATGGACAGCATCTAATTAACTCTGAAAACGAATGACCATCTTATTTAAAAATTAGCGTCAAAAATTAACTGTTAACTAAAGGCGTTACAAGCTTTTCACCTTGTAAAAACGACTCCTGTTTTGTTACAACTATAGTCTTATTATGAGATGATCAATAAATAACGTGAGTGCCGATTTGGGTGTAATTATGCTTATGGGTTATTTTTCCAATGATTTAAATTAACCTCGGGCAGATGGTGGTTATAACTATTGCTGATTGAGCAGCTCTATCTGCGCTTTAACAGATCCTACTTTTGCTCTTGAAACGGGTATTTCAATGCCATGTTTTAAGACTGCCATTGCAGATCTTGTATTCCCTAATACTTCGTCAATATAGTTTTTGTTTACAATAAACGATTTATGACATCTTAGAAATTCTTTATGAGCATTGAGCTGCTCCTGTACATTCTTTAGCGTTACTCTGATTGTCTTCTTTTCCACTTTATCTTTGTTGTGGAAGTAAATGGTCGCATTTTTTTTATGGCTTTCAATAAATAATATCGTATCCGATTCCAGTTTTATGACCTTTTCATTGACATCATCGCTTTTAATGACTACATTTTTACTACACAACATATTTAAAATTTCATCTTTAGAATGTGTTATGATTTTAAAATGCATAATTGTATCCATAACTTTTAACACGAAGTATAATACAAACCCAATGGTGTAAGTACCATAAAATATACAACCCAAAAAGTCACTTCTTAACGGGAACTCATCCGGAAAAAGACAGTTAATAGCAATAACATAAATAAAAACAATAACAGCACTTAAAAAGAACACCAATGAAAAAAATGCTATTTCCACTTTTAAAGTCCACTTTCTTATGAAAATCTTCATGTACTTATGAAAACCCAAAAATATCATGGCATAGATAAGAATTGGCATTGTAGAAAATAAAAATGAACATACAAAAAGCCACAATTTACTTAGCCTGTGCATTGTAAAAGGTTCAAAAAAATAAAGGATATAAAAGATCAGACAACAAGATAATAATGCTGACTTTATGGGATGCTTGTATATAAAATCTATATACGACAGCTTATTGAATGATTTGTAGGTTTTAGAAAGTATCATATTGGGGTAATTATCACTTCTATATGATAAGACACCTAAACAATTAAAAAGTCACATCTTTTTCTACCATCATTTTTAAAAACCTCAATGGGCTTTAGATTAGTGATCAAAGAACAAAACCCATAAAGCGTTTGATGCTGAAAGCACAAAATTGAGATATCCATATTTAAAAGACCTAACTAAAAACATCAAAAGAATTTCCAAATTGCACATATCTGAGCTCAAACTCCATCCTTCACTACCCTTAAAGACTCTTTCATAATAGTTATTAGACAATTATTAAAAACCGCCACAGAAAGCCCCTAACCTTTCTGTCTATGGCGGTTTACTTCATACAGTCAGTAAATTTAACCGCTTAAAAATAACCAACTGTACATCAAGAAGTCAACAAGAAATGACTTCTGCGAATTTATTAGTTCAATGGAGAGAAAAGTATCAGAATTTATTATTTGGGGGTTATCATTTATTATTTAACAGACTGTTATGTTATTAATTAATAGCACTTATTGAACTAAAAATTTGCTATTATGTGCCTTATTATATCTATCTAAAAGTCTTAAGTAGTATATACCAGATGCCATTTCATGGGTAGAAAATTTCAATCTCTTATCCTTAAAATTCAATGCGTTTATCTTACTAACTAAACGTCCTAGATTATCATATATTTCTAACGATGTAAAATCATGCAAAAGCGGATTAAAAACTACTACCTGTTCACTTTCAAAACGATGAAAAATTTTAATTGAAGAAAAAATATCCTTATCTGTTACACTCAACACATTATCTTCTTGAAAAACAATCTCGAATCTATCATCCCAGATACCGCTTTCTAATTCTATGATGTTCTCACCATTGAGTAAATCAATATAGATATTCAAGTACTTGTCATGGAGAAATATGGCTTCTATATTATCCGAGTTTATGAATTCACCAATTCTAAAATTTAGTACTGTTAGTGAATCCAAATCTATTCTCAAAGGAATCCTCATCGTGACGTCAAAGCTCTGAGCTTGGGCAACAAATTCCTCTTCATCAATTAACCAATAGGCATCTGAAGCTACTCCGGATGGACTTTTTGCATCCAACCCATAATCTACGCCACTAGTGGCCTCATCACAAAATGTATGAAGTAATTGCCTTGTGTAAGTACTATTAAAGTCTATATTAATTCGAAATCTGGAGTAAGAATTCATACTCTGGTTATTAGTATTAGCTGAATCATTTCTAAAGAAAACACTTTCAGGTCCTGATTCTCTGTAGTAAACGCGATGTTCGTTAGTTGTCCGCACAATGCCATTTGTCATACTACTGCCTTCAACCATAAAACCCTGGCCAATTGCTGCATATCTTCCAACAGTTGGTCCACTTAAATTTGGAGACCCAACAGCATTTAAGCTCCCATCACTATTATATGTGTTAAACGTTGCAGGAACGAAGCTTTCTATAGTACCAGACGAGTTAATGGTATAAGTTGCATAGCCTCCGATATAATCCGCAATAAGATGAGAATTAACGGTAGTATCTTGCTGCCAAAAATAAAGAGCACCTGTTATTGCATTAATGTTATTCGCATCCCATATAAAATCTCTTAGATCCATAGCAGATGGGTAAGGGTTTCCTATTAGTGTCCATTCTGCTGCCGATACATTATTCTCAATAAGTCCAGTATTAGGCTTCCCTCTAAAGTCATAAAGTTGATTACTCCCAGAATTGTTTGGACTTATTCCATTAGTTCCTTTCATTGTAAACCCTTCTCCGGGACTAACATTTATAGCATTTCCGACATATAACCACTCGGAATAATTTGTTGAAGAAATAAACTTCCAAATCCAGGATGGTTCTATATTTAAAGGGCTTGCTGTTCCATTATAATCTGAATTAATTACATTACCAGCTGGTAAAGAATTTAAATTATCAACTCTATCGTTTAACAATATAATGCCGAAATTAGTATTAGTACTTAGATTGTTGGGTATGCCTACTGGAGAACACCAATAATTATATTCATAAGCATCTACGGTACCATCTTGGTATACACTTAGACACCCCTGACCTATGTTGCTGTCACTATTATCTCCTTGTAAAAGTTGTGACTGATTTCTTAAATACATAGTGCTTGAATTTTCAGAAAGGTTTATTGGCTCATTTATAAAAATATAATTGTCATTGACGTATATGAATGTATTTTCACCTACCATTAATTGAGCATTCAACTGGATACACAAAAGAAGAAATAGCAATGTTTTATGGAAACTCATCGTTTACTTTATTATATCATTTTTTTGAAATTCAATCGTGTAGTATAAATTTTCCATGGCCTGGTAATATCTTGGAAAAAGTGAAATAGCCATTGTAAAAGCATTTTGAGCTTCAAAATATTTGTTTTGAAAAAAAAGTAGAACGCCTTTTGAGTTGTAGAAAAACGATTTATTACTATTTAAATGATAACTACCATCACTGCCCTGAATGATTGTATTTTTAATGTAATCCTTATACTCTTCTTTAATCAGTTTTTTTAAAATGTAAGAAATCGATTCGTTATCTAAACACAGCTCATCTCTGATTTTATAAAAGTTCTTTATCGAAGCATCTTTCTTGAGCTCTTTTATTATAGATTCAAAAAATAAGTCCGAGTTAAAACTATGGGAGGGATTTTTCATAGGAGTGTTTTTTGTTTTTCCAATAGCACAATTCATTATCCGTTAGTTTAATGTCACTTTTTTGTTTTGGAGCTTTTCTTAATTTTTATAGAATGAGATAAGGAACAAATAAATCATACAGGGTTTAAGAAAAATAGTTCTTCCTGATTTGATGAGATTCAATTATTTTTCATTTCAGCAATAACTTGTTTTAGAAACTCTAACTCTTTTCTTAAGTCATTGATCTGTTTATGCTGCTCTTGTACCGATTTGATTAAAGGCACAACAAACTTCTGATATGAGATTTTATAGTTGTCTGTATTGCTATCTGAAGGAACTATAAGACCATCAAAATTGTAACCACTCTCAATCATTGCTTGTTCAACCTCCTGAGCTATTAAACCAGATTGTCTTATTTCACTATTCTTTAAATCACTTTTGGTTTTGAAAAATTCGTTAAAATACTCAATATCGAAAGTGTAAGTCACAGGCTTTAGTTTTAATATGAACTCCAGTCCCTTGACATCCTGACGAATGTGTCGTTTAAACCTGCCATCTGAAGCATTAACAACAGTTGCATTTATTTGATCTATTTGTGATATGTTACCATATCGTATTTGATTAGCTTGAGTTGTGGTCGCATTTCTACCAAAAGCTATTGAGTTCGTAAAACTTGATTCAGCATCCGTTCCAATAGCAATACTATTTCTCGCATTTATTCCATTGTCATTAGAATTGGCGCCATGTCCTATAACTATAGAGTTTTGTAGTTCCGTAGAGGCATCTGGGCCTAATACGATAGCATCTCTGGCAGGACTATCAGCTCGGGCAGATTCGCCAATAACTATAGATTGAAGACTGGAATTGATACTAGCCTCTGCACCAATGACTATAGATTTCCTGCTATTGCTACCAGATATTTGAGCATCACTACCTATTAAAATTGACTGAATATTATCATTACCATTGATCGCAGCATTTCCACCTATGACTATGGTAGAAACATTTTGATTCCCACTCAGAAGTGCATTACCTCCTATGAGAATCGAATTTCTATTACTGTTACTAGACACAAGTGCGGATTGACCAATGATTACATCATTCTCTACATTGTTCCCTGTAATATCCGCCTGATATCCAATGACTACATTATTACTTCCATTATTTGGAGTAGACATTGTTTCGAACCCTAAAACCACATTATATTCCCCAGATTGTAAATTTCTAAGTGCCGAATGCCCCACTACAGTATTACCATCCTGCCTTATTGCCTCTCCTGCTTCGGTACCAATTACTGTGTTAAAGTCACCATCAACATTTTGCCTAAGACTTTGAAAGCCAACACCAATATTCTCTATCCCTAGTGAGTTTGAACGGCCAGCCTGATAGCCTAGAAATACAGCATTATGATCATTGGTTGTTGGGTTATCATTATTGCCTGCTTCAAAACCCAAAAAAATTGAATTACCTGCTTCAAAGAATTCCAACTGACCTTTCTGAGTAAGCCGCATTCTTAAATTATTATTGGTTCTAAAATCCAGATCCTCATTATCGGTAGTGCCTAAAAAATTTGTACCGCTATTGGTCCCTGAATTACCTAAAATATTCCAACTGTCACCAGAAGACGCTGAACTACCAATACCTATCCAGTTATTTTGAACATCATCCCAATAATAAAATCCTTTAATATAATCTTGTGGCACACCGGAAATGTTTATATTCGATAAATTCTGATTTAAAAAAACCATCATTCCATTTTGTGCAGCACTCGGATTAGTCAATGGAAAACTATCCAACCGTGGAATTAATAGACCTTCATTTGAGTTAGGGTTTGTGCTATTAGAGACCTCTATATCAAGAGTAGCATTCGGAGAAGAGGTTTGAATACCTACTTGAGAATGTGCGTAACACACAATCGCAAAACTTAAGATTAAAAAACTTTTTTTTATCATAATCATTTGTTTTAAGGTGATTGTCACAGCATAAAATTCATAAATTGATATCGGGTATTATCCTATTAATTATTATTTGGAACTTAAAAACTATTATTTGGTTATCTCTGATTAAAATTCTGTTTGCTGTAGCTTTTTTTTGGGGTTCAAAAAGCATAGACCGCAAAAATCATTTGAATCTTTTGTCATACTTTAGTGAAAAAACAAGAGAATTTTATGTTAAAAAGAATAGTCTATGTTAGTAAAGCTAAAAGAGAGCTTTCCAAAAAAAACATCAACGATCTGGTGTATAATGCTCGTTTCGCAAACAAGCAAAACAATATTACTGGATGTTTAATTTTTTATGATGAAATTTTCATTCAACTCATTGAAGGTGCTGAACATAAAATGAATACGTTATTTGATAGTATTTTAAACGATGATAGACATTATGACATCAAAATCATAGATGACTCTGTAGTAAAAACCAGGTTTTTTTTTGATTGGAATTTACTATATCCAAAGGACTTTCCTAAGAATTTCAAGGATCTCCCTAAAAAGATTCATTCCTCCAAAACAAAAAATCTACAACTAAAATATTTGAAAACACTTATTGAAGAATATAATTTTAATTAAAATAAATTCCCCTAAACCTTGGAAAACAGAATCAACCACCCCCCTATAAGATGCTTCGTTATCGAAGATGAACCTATCATATACTTTTGGATAAAAAAAGTACTTTCAAAATATGACTTTGTTACTATTTGTGGACACGCCAGTAAATTCAGTGATGCTGTCAATGGCATTAGAGATGTTAAGCCTGAGTTGATATTGGCTGATGTAATTTTAGAAGACTGCAATATATTTGATATACTTCCTGAGGTCATTCATGAAATGGAGTTTCATGTCATATTCATGACCTCTTTTGAAGAATATGCTTTAAAAGCGATTAAATTCAATGCCGTAGATTATCTCTTAAAACCATTAGAAGAAGAAAACCTAATCGGAGCCATTGAACAATTTCAGCGCGAAAAAGAAAAAAAAGTTCAGAACTACAAATCACTTATAGAATACTTGACTGTGCCTAATATTAAGAAAAGAATCTCTTTACCTTTTCAAAATTTCACAGAATTAATAGAGTTAGATAATATCATTTATTTAGAAGCTGACATTAATTATTCTCTTGTATACCTAAAAGACTCAAAACCAATTTTAGTTTCTAAAACCCTTAAAGAATTTCAGCAATTGTTAGCTCCTGAAGTTGAATTTATAAGAATTCATCAATCGTATTTGATCAATCTGAATCATGTCAAAAAAATAATTAGGACGAAGTTACCTCAGGTAGTAATGTCTAACGGAGATGTCGTTAACGTGTCTAGGAGTAATAAAAAAGTCTTTTTAGATAGATTTTCAATTTAATTCAATAAAATATGCTTATGAAATCCCCTAAATTCAGCTATTTAATACTATTACTCTCAATAATCACAAGTCTCAAAGCCCAAATAAAAGATGGTAATTGTGATAGTGTGGATTATATTATCAATAATACCACGCTTTTAAAAAGCAGACATAGAGTTAGTGATTCCATTATAAAAACTCTTAAATCTTGTGAAGTTTATGATTACAACGGGATAACATCTAAAGGTTTAGACAGCTATATCCTTGCGTATATTGATTATCATAAAGACAATTTCCAAAGCGCAATTGAAAAACTAGAAAATGTCGATTTTTCATTCGAAAATGATTTGATTGCTTATCGCGCTAAGGTCTTGCTAACGATGCTGTATAATTCAAAAGTTTTTGATTATACTAAGGCTATAATTTATTGTAATGATGCTATTGATTTGAATAAAAAGCTAAAACTGAGTGATTATGAAACTGATAGTCTTTTTATACAACTATATGCCATTCAAACCAGTCTAGGAAATTATGAAGAGGCCTTATCCTCACTTGAACAAATAAGTGATACTTATTTTTTAGTTGACGTTATTAAAAGAAAATTTCAAATCTATAGTTTAAGTGACAACTATGATGCATTCTCAGAACTGCTAAACACTTATAAAGAAAACAGAGTTTTCAGTAAAAACGATATAACTGTAATAGAGACCGGCATATGTGGCGGACTTCTAAGCTTTGGCAAATATGATGTAATCACAAGTCTGTTTGCTAATAAAGCCTTACGAATGACTGAAGAAGATGTTTACAGCGGTCAATTTAAATACCTAGTTGGTTTTGCCTACTTGAAACAAGATCTTCCTTATAAATCCATTGAATACTTCACATCCGTATCAGACTCTAAATATTACAAGATAGAGGAACCTATTTTTTATAAGTATTCTAGGATTATGTTGCTAGCTGCTTATTCTAAAATAGGTGATTTTGATGCTTATTACGAGCATGAAGAGTTACTTTTAAACGACATTAAAGATTGGAATGTCAATTCCAACATTTATGTCACTTATGCCATTACAAAAGCAAAGGCTAGCATGAGACTAAAGAACTACGATAAGGCTATTTACATATTGAATAAAATCATCCCTGGGCTTGAAAAACGCCCTACTGGAACTAATAATTTACTACAAGACATCTATAATAATATGGCTCAAGCCCAGCTAAGGATTGGTAATTTTGAAGAGAGCACAAAGTATTTTCAAAAAGTATCTGATATCGTCTCCGCGAAATTTCAAGAAGAGGAAAAGGAAAACTTATTAAGTAGAGATGTTCTAAAAAATAAGTACGATGGTCAATTACTAGAGAGTAAGAGTAAGCTTGATGAGATAAAAATTAATTTGTTAGAAGAAAAAGTGGTTAGTCAACAATATTTATGGTTGTCCATATTGGTGCTTACTATACTCTTAGTCATTGTTTATTTCTATTACAATAATCGGAAAAAGAAAAAGATTATTGAAGACGCCTACAGCCTGATAAGAAAAGAAAAAAGTGAAGTCGATAAATTAATTAAAGAACGAGAAAAATTATTAGCTCATGTTACGCACCAAGCCAAACTCCCTTTTATTAACATCAAATATTTAGTTGAAATGTTCGATTCTATTAATGATGCTTCTGAAGAAGAGCAACAATTTTTAAGGTCTGAAATGACTTCCTCTATACATAAGGTTTCTAAGCAAATGTTTGATATATTAAATTGGACAAAAGCTGTGCTAGACACTCGAGTAGAACTAACACGAGTTCCTTTAAAAGACCTTGTAGATCAAGTCATAAGAGAATGTGAAATCTTAATTACAGAAAAGGATGTAAGAATTCATAATAATATTAACAACATAGAGATTAAAAGCAATTATTATGCTCTAAAAGCAATAATGACTAATCTATTAACGAATTCTATAAAATACTCAAAGAAAGAGGCAGAAATTACCATTGATTATAGTAAACATAAACTGGTTATTGTGGATCAGGGGCAAAAAATACCAGAATCTCTTAAGAATGAAATATTGAGTGTTAATCCAATAAGTGTTACCTCTAAAGATAATCAACAGACTCTAAAAAGCTCAGGTATGGGACTCTATTTAGTTAAAGATTTGTGCAAGAGAATTAATGCCTCTTTCCAAATATCTTCTACAAAGAACAATCAAAATCAATTTTTCATTCTATTTAATAACTCATAATAGTATTAAGTCATAACTCTAATTTATGTTGACCAAATTAATATAGTGAATATTTTAAAACAGGGCGAATTCACAATAAATAATAAAAAACAACTACTTATAAAACTGCAATGACGGTGCGTAGCAGAAACAGACAACTAAATTATCTCAAAAACTTGGAAAAGGAAGAGTATTCAAAATTGACCATAATGAAACTATTAAAGACTATGAAATTACGATGTAAACGGAATAGAAACCATTACCAACAACGTGTATAGCTCATTGCTCGGAAATTCCTAATCGAAATTTCTTTTGCTTCTCAGAAATGGATCTTTCATAATTTGTTATCTTAGTGATAATGCAACAAACCATAAACGATCACGCTAGCAAAAAATAGACTGACGAGAACAAAAAATATCCCCTATAATGGGTATTGACTAATAAACTAATTTCTTGTATTATAGAGTAACAATTGTTCGTTGAAGAATTTATATTTGAGCTGAATATATTTTCAACATATTAAAAGTAGCTATGGAAATATATAACTCAAGAAATATCCAAATTTTTCAAAGAGATGATATGCTGATTCAAGAATGGAAAGATACTGAGATAACAGCTGAGGACTTTCAAACTGAACTAAAAGTATTTTTATCTTTTTACGAAAAAGCAAGACCCAAATCAGTGCTATGGTTACAAGAAAATTTTAAATTACAGATACCTACTGCTCTATATGAATGGATTGAAAATGATATTGTAAAAAGACAATACGAAACAGGAATGACCAATTTAGGTTTTACTGTTTCCTCAGATATGCTATCGCATCTATCCGTAATGTCTTCCTTTGAGAAAATACAGTCTGTTATACAGCCTAATTTTTTCACTGATAGAAACGCTGCCGAAAACTATTTAGATAAAGAAATTCTTAAAAAAAGTAAGCTAGAATACTCTGTTAATAAAATTGAGGATAGAGTTAAAATTGATATTGAATTAGATTATGAATTATTACCTAAAGTGATTTTTCAACTAAAAAATATAGAAAAAGAACAAAAATTTATCTCTAATAACCTTAATAGAATGCAATCATTGACCATTAGAGAGATGGAAATATTTAGATTCATCGTAAATGGTTACTCATCTAAAGAAATTGCGACTAAACTTTTTATTGAAGTTTCAACGATCAGCACACATAGAAAAAATATTGTTAAAAAACTTCATATTCAAAAACCTATAGATTGGTTCTTAATTGCCAAAGCCTTTAACCTGTTAGACTAAAATATCCTCATCAGTGGGTATTGTAGTAAAAACCTACCCGTGCTAATATTGTAGCATCAACTTTTTCTAAATGTTAACAATGAAAATTAAAATTTACTTTTCATATGCAAACTCGTTGGCAAACATTAAAAACAAGAATTACTAAACATCTTTGATTATGAAAAACACTCTACTTTTATCAATCATTTTTTCAATTTTTTCAACTAATTATTCTCCTTCTCAGGTAACATTATCTGCTGGAGATATAGTAGTGCTTCAATACAATTCAGACGGTGGAAGTGATGAACTGGTATTTCTTCCTCTAGTTGATATTCCTGCAAATTCAATTATTTATTTTTCAGATGCAGGTTGGAATTCAGCTTCTTCTGATTTTGGTTCAGCTACAGAACGAGGAATAAAGTACACTGTTAACGGTACTGGTTTAACAGCAGGAACCCTTATAAAACTTCTTAACCCTACAGGAGCCTTGTATGCATTAGAACCTTCGTCTTTAGGAAGTTTAGAGTTTTATGAAGTTGATGGGAGTGTTGAAACAGGAAGTTCAAGAGAGTTAACCTTAAGTACGTCGGGAGATCAAGTTCTAATTTTTCAAACTACAGATGGTGTAGTGACTAGTTCAAAAACATTTATCTATGGTTTTAATACAAGGTCTACTACTGGGTATGTGGATGGATGGCAAGCAGATGGAAACGCATTAAACTCAACTTCTACGGATAGTCATTTACCTCCGAGTTTAATTGCATTAAACTCAACACAGTCTAATAAAACAACTGCTACTGCTTTTGGAATTTCAGGCTTAAGTGGTGCGCATATTGATAATTGGCAATATACAGGTCCATTTACAGCTGCAACAAAAGATGAATGGCTTCAAAGGATTCATACGCTAGCTAATTGGTCTAGTAATGATGGTGCTGTATTTTCACATGGTGATATTGCAAGTGGTACAAGCAGTGTAATAGTTAGTAGCACGCTAGGAGTTTCTAATTTTGAGAGTAAAAAAATAAAAATTTCCCCAAATCCGTCTTCTGATTATATTCAGATTTCAGGGATGTTAGAAAATGAGAAATACACACTTTATAGTATTCTAGGCACTGAAATCAAAAAAGGAGTTATTTCTAATAATGAGCAAATTGACATTAGAGGTTTTATGAATGGATTATATTTCTTGAAATTTGAAAATGGAAATACTATTAAGTTTTTGAAAGAATGAACTAACAAGTAACGTTTACTGACAAAGTATAAATTCAATTTCAATCTGATTCTCAAATTCCCAAGACAATAAATCCTTCTATTAACGCTTCGCTCCGCGAAGCTAATTCATTAGTTGATCTAAATTATTGCTACAGAATTTATTATCTTTTCATTCGCAAATCAGAACTGCGTTTAGCAGGTCATTGTAAATAATAATAAAGAAGTTAAATTCTTATAATAAATGAAAATACCTCAAGGAATATCATTTGGCTCAAAAGTAGCCGTAATACCTGGCTATCTATCTCCTTTTACCCATAGTGGGCATATGAATGATTTCGATAAAAAGCTAAGATATCGATGGATTAATCGAGGAGATGTAATTGGACAATTTGAAATTAAAGGAAGTTATGATAATAACATATTTTCGAGAACCTTTAATTCAAAAACTCATACTGCCGATATAAAATCACCAGTATCTGGCTTAGTCTTACATTCAACTTTGAAACACACATTTACAAATGATTTTGAAAATTGGAATTCGGACAAAGGTCAAAAACTTGCAAACTTTGCTATGTTACTCCCAGATGACGAACCAAAACCTGAATCTGGGAATTTTATGTATTACAGAATGTGTAGACTTGTTAGAGATATGTGCCATTATTACCTCAGAAATTCTAGATATTGGAGTATGGGAGCATATACTTTAGAGAATTTAGAAAAATATATAAAAACACAACTAAATACTAACCCATTGATTTTTGAAGCTTTACCATATTGGGGAGATTATTTAGATGAAGTGCGTATAAAACATCCTGAACTAAGACCTTACATAAAACACCTTTCTAAGAATTTGAATTGACTTAACTATTAGCAACAATAGCGATAAGTAATGGCGCCGTTCTCGCCTACTTCTAAAAATTACTATGCCAGTCGCTTCGCTCTTGTCTGCAGATTCAACTGGATTTCCTCTGCGCTAATTACAAGCTAAAATGCGCAAATTCTATTATTTTTTTGAGCTTTTAGAATTGCTCTAAAAAGAAGCATTCTATTAAATTATTTCGCATTAAACTTCCTTTTTTAAGGACTCGGGCAACCATACTTAAAATTTAATCGTCTTTTAATATGTAATAAAAAAGCATTTAAATGTACCACATAAAAAAAACTCAATTAATTATCATTTTGATTTTAACTTTTATCAGTTTCGATCTTAATTCACAATCTTTAAATAACAAATCTGAAATTTTAATACTCGGAACCCCACATTTAAATCAAATTGAAGGGTTTAAACCTGAAATGATTAAAGATTTATTAAATAAATTGAATGAATATGATTTTGATGCTGTATGCATAGAAAATATGCCTTCAGAATTACTTTATGATATCAGATCAAGAAGAGATGTCAGTTTTAAAAGTGTTCTAGATTATTATGGAGGAGATCGAATTAGCATAGCCGATTCAGTTCAGACAGAATTAGATTTAAACTTCTTGCAAATTGAAAAGAAATTTTTTCAGTTAATCAAAAAAGAACATTTGAGTGACCAAAATAGAATGAATCTGGTTGAATATTCATTAGGACTGGGAGATCCGGTAACAGCCGCACTACATTTACATTTTATAAAAGACAAATCAATACTTCAGAAATCGAGAGTTTCAACAAAATTTATAAATGGATTAAAAGAAAACGTAAAAAGTTACAATGAAAACTATACAATTGCTCTGCAAATTGCAAAGAATGAAGAGCATAGAAAAATAGAATATATTGATAACTTTCAGGATGAAGCAATACTCTATAAGTACTCTCCTGATTTTGTTCAAGAATTTCAGGATAATCAACAATCATTTATGAATATCGCTCAATCACCTGTTTTTACTAAAGGAAATTCAATTCTCAAAGCTGATATAAAAAATAAAAACTTGATAAACTATTATAGATATATAAATAGTAGTGAGTTTATGAAACAAGATTTTCAAGCGCAATGGCAAATTTGGCTTGACACTAAATTTCCCTTAGGAACTGATAAAACCAGATACTATTTATGGGAAATGCGTAACCTTCAAATTTCGGCTAATATAGTGAGGGTTATTTCTCTAAATCCTGGTAAAAGAATATTAGTAATTATTGGTGCTTCACATAAATCCTTTTTGGAAAAATATCTAAAACAATTACCAAGACTAGAATTGATTAACATTTGGGATTAAAGATTATCTATGAATCTGAATTTTCATGAGTAAAAAAAGATCTCATAATGATTATATTCAGAAATCATGGAATGATTTAAAAACTTGTAGCTAATGAATAAAAAGCTGGTGGTAATAGTGTGAATAAGCAATAGCGGTTTGGGTGAGAACTCGAACCGTTTTTTAGTTTAAATAAAGTATATTGCTATTTGAAAAGTAATTGTTATAAATCCGCTATGCTTATACAAAAAACCGTTATGCAACATTAAAATTAAATCCACAATCATAAATAAAAACGATGAAAAAACTATTGACAATAATCTTGATTTTTCTATTTCAATTTATAATTGCGCAAACGAATTCCGCAACTGTGATTTACAAAATAAATTTGAACAAAGATTCAATACATAATGTTTCTAGCAAATTCGTAAAGGAAATGATTGAGCGTAGTAATTCTGTTTCCGCTACATTGAATTTCAATTCAAAAGAATCTAATTACTACTTAGATTTTGACATTTCTAAAATGTATGGATTACCTAATTTTGCTAGAATATTTGGAGGAAGTGATAACCTTATTTATTACAATCAAGAACACAAGGAGTTCTTGAGTGAAACACGTGTTCTTGATTACCCTGTAATTATTTCAAAAGCCCCCATTGAATGGGAAATTTCAAATGAAGAACCCAAATTAATTAATGGTTATTTGTGTAAAAAAGCAATTCAAAAAAGAGCGAAAGCCGATGGTGCTGAGTTAACAAAGGCCCCTGAGTTTATAGCTTGGTTTTGTCCTGAAATACCATTCAGTTTTGGGCCCGAAAGATTTCACGGTCTACCTGGATTGGTAATACAATGTGAGAGTAATATTGTAAAATTTAAATTGGAAAAAATAACTTGGCATAAACAGGAATTGGAAATTAATAAACCAAATAGTGGTGAAATAATCAGCGAAGAGGAATTTAAAAATAGAGCTGGAGGATTTAAAGTAACCGATAAATAAAACTTACAACCAATAACTGTTTAGCGCATTGCGACTGAATTCCTAGACGAAATTCAAACCTTTTTTGCTAAATTTATGGTTATAGTGGAATCATAGCCGAGGCCATTGTAGCCAATTAAAATCGCAAAAATGAGCAAAACATATAAAGTATTAATTACAATAGCGCTATCCGTAGGGGGTTATTATATACTAAATAAATTATTTTTTAAGGACCTAAAAGGTTTAATAAGTGATGTAGTTAATAACAATGAATTGGGTTATTTTTTAACACTCTTATTTATTGGTCTTCCATTATTTATTGGTGTTTTAGTCATAAATAAACCCAAACTATTTTTTGAAAGCCTTGGATTAAACAAATCAATCGCCAAGGGAAGTTTATTTTCTTTAATTTGTACCTCGCCAATGCTCATAGGGTATTCTATTGTCTTTAGCTATGATTCTACAATAACCTGGAATGAAATTTTTCGAGGAGCAATAATTGCTGGTTTTATTGAGGAACTATTTTTTAGAGGAATTCTTTTCGGACAAATATATCGATTTACAAAAATAGGTTTCATTCCTTCTATTCTATATGGAGCTCTCATTTTCGCTTCCTTTCATTTATATCAAAGTCAAGATTTATTAACATTAATAGGAATATTTGCTGCTACATTTTTAGGAGCAATTTTATTTGCTTGGGCATATATTGAATGGAAAAATAATTTATGGGTACCAATCTTTCTTCATTTATTTATGAATTTATTTTGGATGTTGTTTTCTGCCGGAGAAAATGCATTAGGAGGGGTTTATGCCAATATATTTAGAGTTTTAACAGTCATACTCATCATAGTTTTAACGATTATATACAAAAAGAGAAAAGGTCAAAAACTTGAAATAAATAGAAGCACCATATGGATGAAAAAAAACTAGTTACAACACAATGTATAAGTAACAGATAGCGGTTTGAGTAATAACTTAAATCGTTTTTTATTTAACTAAGGTCTATTGTAGCTTGAAAAGTGGTTCCAAAGAATTTGCTATTCCAACTCTTGATAATAAAACTGAAAAAGAATATTTAATAATTAAAAAGACACATTATAGCAAAGTGTCTAACTAATTGCTTTAGCTAGTGTCAATTTATAATAAAAGTAAGAATTTTCTTTCTTTTGTTTTTATTTACTAAATTAGTTGCACAAACACTAAAAAAATAATGTGTTACAACAATATCTATAGTCCATTACAGATGACAGGAGTACAACGAACTGGCATAGTAATTTGCTATCTTTCGGTTACGGTAGAAAATCATAGTTGATTTTCAGCAATGAGCCATACACAGAACCGTTGCAACCAATTCGACTAGGACAAACATTAAATGAAAACGCACATAAAAATAATATTCACGATTTTAATTATTCTTTGTTCTTGTCAAAGAGCTAAAAACAAGGGAAAGGAATTGATTGAAAAATCAAAAACCGAAATTGCTGATGTTTCAAAAAAAGCTTGGAAAAAATCAGTAACTTTTGCTTTCAACTCATTTTCATCGACTGAAAAAGTAAGTTTAATCGATATATATTCCGATGAAAACATTCCAGAAATGGACAAAATGAAAAGTGTGCGAATAAACTTTTCTCCAAATTTTTATTCCTGTTATTTTAAATACAAATCAAATAAAACAGAAATGATTGAGTTTCTATCAGATTTAGAAACTAAACAATTTAATGTATCCGACTCAGAAACCAAAAAGACTGACGGAAGTGACATAAAAAAGAATTTGGAATTTATTGAGCGTGAAATGCCTGAATTTAAAAAAGAAATTTCATTCTTTTACGAAATTGAAACTATTGAGAATATTGAGTTTTATCGTTGCAATAAATATCCAAATGCAAATTATCTAGCAATCAATATTGACAACGGAATTATATATCATTTAATAGAGAACTATTGGGATTAAAAAATAACGACTCACCAACACCGTATATAGCTAATTAACTGACCACATATGACTTACGAAAGTTTCGCTAGAATTTTCTATCTATGATTAGTTTACTAACTTGGCTGCTTAATTAAGCAACTAATCATACACAAAACCGTTGTACCTAATCTAACAAATTATGATTGATGATATAAATAGCGCATGGGGTTGGAAAGGGTTTCGTGCAAAGAAAATCATCGAGATTAATGATTTTGGAAATGTGATTTTAAAATCAGCCAAACATCAATATTGGCGAATCTGTCCTGAGGAAGTAACATGCAAAATGATCGCTCAAAATGATTCAGATTATAATAATCTATGGAATGATTCAGAATTCTTAGAAGATTGGCATATGACCAAAATAATTGAGTCTGCAAAATCAAAAATGGGAGAGTTAACCGGTGATTCTAAATATTGCCTCAAAATACCAGCTTTGATTGGTGGGAAATATGAATTAAAAAATTATGGAACTGCTCCCTTCCGGGAGCTAATCTTATTCTCCGGAAGCTTAGCGGAACAAACAAAGGATCTTCCTAATAGGTCAAAGATTAATTTTAAATTTACGGACTAACTAGAACAACTGTAATCAATTTACCATTGATGTCTCAGACCTAACGACCCATCACAGCCAATTGCCTTTAATTTATATACAATTTCAGCTGCAGCTAATTATTAGAAATAAAAAACCCTTAAAAGCTTTTGCTTTCAAGGGTTTTGAAGTTGGCCTACTAGGGCTCGAACCTAGACTCTTCTGGACCAAAACCAGACGTGTTGCCAGTTACACCATAGGCCATTACCTTAAATGAGGATGCAAATTTATAACAAAGTTTCACTTGGACAAAAAAAACAACAAAAAATAATCCGATTTCCTTAACGTTAACTTAAAAATCTTAACCTATATTGTAATTATTAGTAAATTCGCCAGCATCAAAAGCAGAGAGTATTATGGGAAGTTTTAACTTTAAAAAATGGAATACCATACTAGGGTGGTCCGTATTCACTATTGCATTTATTGTTTATGCAATGACTATTGAACCTACCGTTAGTTTTTGGGATGCCGGTGAATATATTTTAACCTCCTCCAAATTACAGGTCGGCCACCCTCCAGGAGCACCTCTGTTTCAGATGATGGGTGCTTTCTTTTCTATTTTCGCTACCGAACCCGCTCAGGTTGGTATGATGCTCAATATGATGAGTGCTGCTGCAAGTGCTTTTACGATATTATTCATGTTTTGGACCATCACTATTTTACTCAGAAAATTGGTGGGTTATAATAGTGACGATAAAGACCAAACCAATAAAGGCATTGCCATTCTAGGCAGTGGTATTGTAGGAAGTTTAGCTTTTACTTTTACCGATTCGTTTTGGTTCAATGCGGTGGAGACCGAAGTATATGCCATGGCAACACTGATTATGGCAATCATGTTCTATTTAGCATTACGTTGGGAAGAAGACATGAACAAACCCAGAGGCAACCGATGGCTAATTCTTATCGCTTTTGTTATTGGGTTATCTTTTGGTGTACACTTCATGGGCTTACTTACCATCCCTGCAATTGGGCTCATATATTATTTTAAGAACTACAAAAACATAACCATTCAAAACTTCATTATTGCTAATGTCGTTTCTGCTGCCATACTCCTTTTTATCTTTAAACTCTTACTCCCATCAACCTTAAAACTGTTTGGATACCTCGAAGTGTTTTTTGTTAATAGTCTTGGTTTACCATTCAATTCCGGTACCATTATTACCGGACTTATGGTTATTGGATTGTTTTATTACGGTTTAAAATACACCCGTAAAAAACACATGTATCAAGCCAATACTTTAGTGTTATGCTTAATGTTTATTTTTATTGGATTCTCTTCTTGGATGATGTTGCCTATTCGTGCCAATGCCAATGTAATCATTAATGAAAATGACCCTTCCGATGCCAGAGAATTACTGGCCTATTATAACCTCGAACAATATCCTGAGACGCACCTGTTCTACGGTCCTCAATTTACCGAAATCTATTCCGGAGCCGATGAAAACAAGCCGTTTGTTGACGATAAGAAGAATTACGAAAAGAATTATGAAACGGGCGAATATGAGGTGATCAACGATTGGAAAAATGCCAAACAAAATTATAATTCTGAACACGCTGCCTTGCTCCCTAGAATGTGGAGTAGTGAACATGCCGAAAATTACATGATGTTTACAGGCTTGATCAATTTCAGATTAAAACCCGAATATCAGGGCGAAAAAGAACTCGTAGCCATAATCAATGATTTCAGAATGCGTATAGCACAGGGGCAGATCGATTATGAAGATTACGATCAGTTTTTGCGCACCTACGGACAAGCCTATTTGGATATCGAAAAACCTTCATTTGGAGATAACGTCTCTTACATGTTCCAGTATCAGTTTGGGTACATGTACTGGCGATACTTTATGTGGAATTTTGTAGGGCGGCAAAATGATATTCAGGGCAGGTATGATGACTTTAATGGCAACTGGATTTCGGGAATAAAACCTATCGACGAATTGCACCTTGGCTACTCACAAGACAACCTTCCGAGTGATGTTAAAAATAATAAGGCCAGAAATACCTATTACTTTTTACCATTCATACTAGGACTTATTGGATTTTTCTTTTTGCTCAATACCGACAAAAAACGATTCTGGGTAATGCTGGTCTTTTTCTTAATGACAGGATTAGCCATTCAGTTTTACACCAATGTCAGACCTTTTGAGCCTAGAGAACGTGACTACTCCGTGGTTGGATCTTTTTATGTATTTGCCATCTGGATCGGTTTTGGAGTATATGCCATTTACAATGCTTTAAAAGCACATTTAAAATCCAAATTATTAGCTCCCGGAATTACGTTAGCATGTCTTATTATTGTACCGGGAATCTTAGCCGCTAATAACTGGGATGATCATGATCGATCGGGCAAGTATACTGCTAATGCCATGGCCAGAAAATATCTCGAATCCTGTGCGCCAAATGCCATACTGTTTACTATTGGGGATAACGATTCTTTCCCGCTTTGGTATTTACAGGAAATTGAAGGCGTTCGTACCGATGTCCGTGTGGTTAACACCAGTCTTTTCCAAACCGATTGGTACATTGACCAAATGAAGCGTAAAGCTTATGAAAGTGATCCCATACCATCTCAACTCACACACAAGCAATACCGCTACGGTACCCGCGACTATATCATGAGAAGAGAGATTGTCCGAGATACAATTCCTATTAAAGACTTCTTAGAATTCATTACCAGTGACAAACCTTCAACAAAGTTAAAGTTTGTCGTTGAACGGCAAGGTGAAGACCCTAGAGGTTATCCTTCAACGTTGTTAAACTCTAATTATTTCCCTACAAGACACATTAGAGTGCCTGTAGATAAGGAAGCAGTACTTAAAAATGGTATCGTTCCCGCAAAAGATGCTGATAAAATTCTACCTTATCTGGATGTGGAAATTACCAGCAGCGCTATTTACAAGAACCGATTATTGATGCTCGATGTTATTGCAAATAATAATTGGGAACGTCCAATTTATTTTTCCGGCGGGGCCTTTTCTGATGAAGATTATATATGGATGAAAGACTATTTACAGCTCGACGGTCTGTGTTATAAATTGGTGCCTATAAAAACAAAAGTTGACAGAGCCAATCCTTTTGATATGGGACGAGTAGATACGGACGTGATGTACGATTTGGTAAAATCCTGGGACTGGGGTGGTAGTGGCGAAGACATTTACCACGATACCGAAACCCGTAAAAATGGGATTACCTATCGCGGTAACCTTGCACGTCTTATAGAACAGCTAATCAATGAAAAGCAATTTGATAAAGCCGAAGAAATAGCGGATCTGGCTATGGAAAAAATGCCGGTAAATACTTTTGCATATTACACGCTACTAGAGCCATACATAAGTGCGTATTATGAAATTGACAAACCTGAAAAAGGAAGAAAACTCTTTAAAGACGTTGCCAAAAAATATCAGGAGAACTTAACATTCTACAGCGGTTTAGAGCTCAATAACCAAAACAGATATATTGAAGAGATATATACCGACATACAACGATACAGAGCTTTAGTTGATCTTGTTGTCATCTACGATGAAGATTATGCGCTTGATGCTACCAAAACATTTAACGAATACCTTGAATTGTTTAATGCTTTAGCCGGGGAAGAATTAGCTCCCGATCCTGATGAAGTAGATATCGATATGCTATTGAATGATAGCACAGATAACGCTATTGAACCTGAGAACGAGGAAGAATAACCACTATGAAGATCATTCCTGCCAAAACACCTGGATTTGTTAAATCGCTCTTTCCAAGTTTTGTATGGCATGTGAAAACAGATAAAAAGGTCATCTATCTAACCTTTGATGATGGCCCCACTCCTGAAGTTACCGAGTGGGTCATACAAACCTTAGAAGCATACAATGCCAAGGCCACGTTCTTCTGTATTGGACACAATGTGGTATCGCACCCTGAAATATATCAACGTATCATAGACAACGGGCATCAGATAGGAAACCACACACACAACCATCTCAAAGGGTGGAAAATTAAAACCAAAACCTATTTGGCTAATATTGAAAAAGCTTCAAAGCACATTAAATCTAAGCTGTTTCGTCCACCTTATGGAAAATTCAAGGTTAAGCAAAGTAAAGCCTTACTCCGAGACGGTTATAAAATCATTATGTGGGATGTTTTGTCTTTTGATTGGGACGCTACTATTGAAGAAGCTACTTGCCTGAAAAATGTAATCGATAAAGCTGTCCCGGGAAGTATTGTCGTTTTTCATGACAGCCAAAAAGCCTTCAAGAACCTAAAGTATACATTACCAAAAGTTCTCGACTATTTCGCGCAGAGAAATTACACCTTTGAACGGTTAGAAATTTAAATGTATTCCTGAATAATACCTATAAGCGTGTTAGCATCTTGCTCTCCGCTATGACGCCATTTCATTTCGCCGTTCTTGTAAATGATGAGGGTTGGCAAACCTTTAACCCTAAGTGCTTCAGCCAATTCCTTGTTTTTGTCGACATCAATCTTGATCACTTTGGCCTTGTCACCTAATGCCGCAGCAACATCTCTTAATACAGGATGCATGGCTTTGGATTGCTCATTCCATTCTGTAAAAAAATCCAATAACACTGGAATCTCTACATCTATTAAGTCCCCAAATTTAGACATCGTATCAGGATTTTGTTTTAATTGTATCATGCTAACCTAAATTTAATGTATTGTTTTTACTTATTATTTCTTAGGTTTACTCTGATTTTACTTATAAAAATAAACAATTTCAAAGTAAATATAACATTTCCTTTTGATTATGAGACATTTGATCCTCTTTTCAATTCAATAACAGTAATTTCCGGCCATATCCCCACACGTCCCGGAAATGCCAAATAACCAAAACCTCTGTTTACGTTAATATACTGTCCCAACACCTTGTATATCCCAGCCCAATGCTTATAGCGCCATTTTACCGGACTCCATTTGAACCACCCCGGAATCTCTATTCCAAACTGCATACCATGGGTATGCCCACTCAAAGTCAAATGGTAATGGTAAGGATCATTGATCACTTCAGCATCCCAATGCGATGGGTCGTGACTTAATAAGATCTTAAAGTCTTCAGAAACCACATTGGCAGCTGCTTTTTTAAGATCTCCGGCTTTTTTAAAACCGCCTTTACCCCAATTTTCAACCCCTAAAACAGCGATTCTTTCTCCTGCTCTCTCAATGAATCGGCTTTCGTTTAGCAATAAATCAAAGCCGATATCTTTTTGCAATGCCTTGAGGTCCTCAAGGTTTTTTTGTTTTGCCTCTGGGGATTCCCAACGCACATAATCGCCATAGTCATGATTTCCCAGTACAGAATATAAACCGTCTTTAGCCTTTAGCTTTTTAAAGATATTGATATAGGGTTCCATTTCGGAAGCCTTATTGTTCACCATATCCCCTGTAAAAAATATGGCATCACTGGCCTGATCGTTAATAAGATCTATGGCATACTCAACCTTTTTGATATTATCAAAACTTCCAGAGTGTATATCGCTTATTTGGGTGATCCTGTAACCATCGAACGCTTCAGGGAGGTCTTCAAAATGTAGGGTATAATTCAGCACTTTAAAGTTATACTTCCCTTTGTATATACCATACAATATGGAAGCAAAAGGTACGGCTGCCAAGCCTAAAGCAAGCTGACTAATGAACTTTCGACGTGCAGGGAAATAGTTCGTTTCTGCGCTGCTGCCTTCCGTAAAATATCGGTAAATGGCTTGGGGTACTCTAAAGATATCCTCGCCAAACATAAAAAGTAAAAGCACCAGTTTTGGTACGATTAAAGCTATTAAGAACCCTACAGCATAAGCATTAGTATGCGAAAATCCATCACTTCTATTAAATCCATAGAACTGATACACAAAATTTCCTATAACAAGAATGGTAAACCCCCAGTATAAAAGATACCACCAATTGCTTCTTGTTAAGGTTCTCAGTGACTGAAAGGCATAAACATCAGCAATTCCAATGATGGCAATAAAAATAATCCAACGAATCATAGTACAATTTCAATAAACAAATTTAGCAATATGCCATTGGACTTATCTTATGAAATTGTTAAAGCTTTTGATCTGCAGATCGTCCAGTACTTCTGAGGTGGTTTTAAAATGAACCTCAACCGTTTCATGCGGTAATATATCAAAGTAATTGTTTGAAAAATGCCCTTTATTTTTTGTAAACAAAAACACATCTTTTTGGAGGGTTGTACTCTTCAATTCAATTGTAAAACCTTCAATGGTTTTTTCAATCTTAGTCTGAATCTCTGCGTTTTTCAGTCTTAAATCTTTTGGTTTTGAGAAATAAAAACATCTTACATCCCCTTTAAATTCAGTTATTAAAACGGCTTCATTCCTGTCCATAGTTATTGTACTTAGATCCAATTCGTATTTCAGTTCGCTAGAGTCTGCCGAAACATAGATCATGGTTTCATCTTTCCATAAAACATTACCATTAAAATCTTGTATTCTTAATTTTAGTGCGGCGCCATAGCCTTCAAAATCATCATTAAGACTGTACACTTTTAATACACCATCCTTTAGAACAGGAGAGATCAACACATCTTTAAAGCTTTGTTTCGCTTTGTAATGTAGTGCTTTCCAGTTTCTAAAATAGTCGATACTCGACCATGATATTGCAGGCCAGCAATCATTGAGTTGCCAATATAACGTTCCCATATTATAAGGCTTAGCTCTTCGGTGAGCTTCAATACCCTTAGTAATACCATGGGCTTGTAACAGTTGACTCATATAGATCTTATCTTCAGCATTATCGGACACTATAAAATCGCGTATCATATAGTCTTGTATGATTTGAAATCCTCGGGAATGCTTTTGGTGGTTCTTAAAGGCTTCTGAAGTCACTGAAATCGTATCATATAAGTTCATATAACGTACGGTTTCATAGCTCGGCATGGACTGAAAGCCAAACTCGCTCATAAATCGTGGTACATTACTTTCAAAATGCTCAAAAGGATAACCATCGTGCCATACCCACCAATCGTGTGCATCGCCCTGGTATTTATAGTTTGGATTTCCCCTTCCGTATTTTGGTGAGCTTCCCCAATAGGGTGTATCTGATAACGCGGATACGGTATCATACAATAGTGTATCAAATACTTTAAGGTAATTATGCCATATCTCTTCCTTTTCGCGCTCACTTCTGCCTGCTTGCCAGCCCCAGCGGTACCATCCTTCAGAGCTTTCGTTATTACCGCACCACAACGCAATGGATGCATGATCGCTTAATCTTTTAACATTATATGTAGCTTCTGATTGTACACTTTGCAGAAATGCCCGATCGCCCGGATACATGGCACATGCAAACATAAAATCTTGCCATACCATAACCCCTTTTTCATCACACAAATCGTAGAATATATCATTTTCATAAATGCCTCCACCCCATACTCTGAGCATGTTCATATTGGCTTCAACCACATCGCTTAATAATGCTTCGTAATCTTCTTTTGTAACTTTATCCTGAAAACTGTGCTGAGGAATGTAATTAGCACCTTTCATATATACCGGAACGTCATTCACAGTGAAATAAAAAGACGACCCTATACTATCGCTTTCAGTAATTAACTCAACGGTGCGCAATCCTTTTTTCAAAGTTATACTATCCTTAACAACACCAGCTTGCTTAATTATAAACTTAAAATCATACTGATAAGGTTCTCCGATATTGTGTGGCCACCAACGCTTGGGGTGCTTCAAGTGTAAAGGGATTCGATAGTTTGGTAAATGTTTCTTTAATTCCCCTTCTCTGAAAAGGCTATCATTGACATAAATCTCATAATCCATATCTTCATCTGAAGCATCACTCAGTTCTAATACTGCTGTCAAATCTGCAATAGAGTCATTAATAACATCCTGCCGAATATTAACATGCTGTATTCTGCTTCCATTCCAGGCTTCAAGCCTTACAGGTTTCCAAATGCCACTGACATTGAGTTTTGGCCCCCAATCCCAACCGTATTGAAATTGTGCTTTTCGGGTAAATACCCGATCCCCTTCGGGCAACTCATACGATAGCTTGGCTTTTTCAATAGCCTCGTACTTAGACGTAGGTTCAAAAACAATTCTTAGTTCATTTTCCGGTCTTAAAAGTGATTTAACCTCAGCATTCCACATCCGAAACGCATTGTTGGTCTTTAGGATTAAATGATCATTCAGATACACCTTAGCATAAGTATCCAAGCCTTCAAAATAAAGTGCAATATCTGTCTTTTGAAGGTCATCATCTTGTACTGAAAATTGTGTTTTGTATTCCCAATCGGTTTCAGAAACCCATTGTACGTTCTTTTCATTGGTGCCAACAAATGGATCTTCAATAAGCTTATGGTTTAATAAATCTGAAAACACATTTCCCGGAACCGTTGCCGAATACCATGTGGTATCTGTTGTTTTTTTGAATTGCCAGTTGGTATCGAGCGCCATAACTACAGGCATGTCATAGCTTTGTTGACAACTTAAACAGATTACAATCAGAATCAACCAACTATACCTCATCTGATAAGGATTTTAAAATGGCCTTTATGATTTTTGGATCGGAGTAGGTTAATGGTGAGGCAAATAACGTACTCCCGGATTCTATAACTGAAGATGCTGATGAGTGAATCTCATTGAGTCCGATGGTTTTGAATATTGCAGCGTTTTGTGATGATATTCCTCCACCTGCAATAATAGTTGTATTTCCTTTTGAATTTTCGTGCAATGTCTTTAACAGGTTTATGCCTAATTCTGCTGAAGATTGCTGTCCGGAGGTTAAAACACGGTTTGCTCCCAATGCTATAAGTTGCTGTAACGCTTCTTCTGGGTTTTTAACTTCATCGAAGGCACGATGAAACGTAAATGGTAATGGTTTAGATAATTCTATCAGTGTTTTGGTTCGTTGTACATCAACCGTTCCATCAGCATTTAAAACGCCTGAGACAATTCCATGGCAGCCCAGATCTTTACTCAATTTAATATTAGCTTTCATGATATCAAATTCAGCATCTGAATACACAAAATTACCATTACGCGGCCTGATCAGTACAAATACAGGAATTTTCAAATCTTCAAGGACTTGCTTTAATAAGCCATACGATGGGGTGATACCTCCAACCGATAGTTCCTGGCATAACTCTATGCGATGCGCCCCAGCTTCCTGAGCATTTTTTGCTGACAGGTATGAATTTGCACAAATTTCTAATAGCATCTTAATTGATAATGATTTCATCTATAAATGTCCAGGCTTTTTGCCCTGCACCTTGTCGCCCTAGTGGGATTGTACCATAGTTATGAACCGTCAAAATAACTTTAGTAACTTCTAATTGCTTTTTAATGCTCACATCAGTCAACAAGCCCGTAGGTTCAATCGGTTTCAGAAGTGTTGGGGTTTCATCTTCTGTATGATACATTACCGCAATACTTTTGGGTGCATAAATCCATTGCCCATTTGCATTATAGAATCGCGTAGTAATCTCATTGATTACTGTGGGTACTTCAAAATTAATCACTATGGCGATATCTTCTCCCCAAAAGCCTAACCACTCCTTATCACCATATCGGGTATCGCTACCACTAATGCCATTAACAAGCCCTTCTGCACCACTCCCCGAATAGGCTTTGTGTGGTTTCTTATTGATCGTGATTTTCTTACCAAAAGCTTTATGGACATTGATCTTCTGTTCAAATGCTCTTCCTAATTGTTCCTTGCTATTAAACTCAAAAACTGCAGCCCTTATCGTCCTTGACGTATCAATTGTTATGGGTTTCTGATAGGTTCTGGATTCAAAATCTGGTCTGCCTCCATTCAATGTCAATCGAATAACTTTATCTTTAATTGGTGTGCTCAGCTGGTATTTTAATTCGCCATCGTCTTTTATCAATTCCCCTTCAATGTCATACAAATGATTGGCGTAATTAATATCTAAAGCTTTCAAACGTTGATGAAACGACTCTAGTCGTAACAAAAAATCTTCATAATGCTTTCGCTCTGGTGCTGTCCAAACCACTTCACTCATAGCCAGTATTCTTGGAAACACCATATATTCTACAGCATCTGCTGTTGGCATATATTCTGTCCAAACATTACCTTGAGCCCCTAAGACAAATTTTGATTCTTCCTCAGTAAGTGCTTCAGGTATCGGGTTAAAACCATATACTTTCTCTAGTGGCAAAAATCCTCCTATCGCCAGAGGTTCATCCGTCTTATCAGACTGATAATAATCAAAATAACAATGTGATGTTGGGGTCATTACCACATGATGAGAAGATTTAGCAGCTTCAATGGCGCCTTTGGTTCCCCGCCATGACATGACTGTAGCATTGGGCGCCAATCCACCTTCTAAAATTTCGTCCCAACCTATGATCTGACGTCCTTTAGAATTGAGGTATTTTTCTATTCTTGTAATGAAATAACTCTGCAACTCATGTTCATCCTTTAAACCCTTTTCTTTTATTAGTCTTTGGCAATCCTCACACTGTTCCCATCGGATTTTGGGTGCTTCGTCCCCGCCAATATGAATATATGGGCTTGGAAACAGCTCCAGAACCTCATCTAAAACATCTTCTAAAAATTCGAAGGTGTCTTCTTTAGGGCAGTATATTTCTTCAAAAACACCCCAGAGTTTAGCGACTTCCACCTGTTTTCCTGTACACCCTAATTCGGGATATGCTGCTATGGCAGCCTGTGAATGCCCGGGCATTTCTATTTCAGGAATAATAGTTATAAAACGCTCTTGAGCATAAGCCACAATAGCTTTAATCTCCTCTTGCGTATAATACCCCCCATAACGTTTACCATCAAACTGATGTGGTTGATCGCTATAATGACCTATCAGGGTTTCATCTCTGTATGCTGCGACTTCCTGAAGTTTTGGATACTTCTTAATTTCTATACGCCATCCCTGATCTTCAGTTAAATGCCAATGAAATGTATTCATTTTTAGCATGGCCAATGCATCAATATAGGATTTTATAAACGCTACCGAATACATATGCCTGCCAACATCTAAATGCATCCCTCTGTATTTAAACTGCGGTTGATCAGAAATATTCACATTTTGAATTTTGACCTCATCAGCCTTATAGTTCTTAGCTTCAAAAGCAACGGGTAATAATTGCCTTAAACTTTGTACGGCATAAAATGCACCTTGATCAGTAGCAGCACTTATTTTGATCTGTTTCTTATCTATGGAGAGGGTATAAGCTTCGACATTACTCAATGTGGTATCCTTCTCAAAAACAATAGCATTATTATTCTTTAACTTAAAACTGCTGCCAGACGCTATATAATTTCTCAAAAAATTAGCAGCCACCTTAAAGTTATCATCATACTGAATTCCAGTATCATCATTAAGTACAAAGTAACCTTCTTTTTCAACAACACGATCAGGCTGGGGAATAATCCTAGTGCTATTAAGCTCTGGTGTTTGATCGGCACACGAAACTAAAGAGATGGTAAAAATGAAAAAATAGAAAAAAGGCTTCAATAGCATTTTAGTATATTAGATGCATTAAAATTAGTAATCATTTTTTAATGAAACTCAAATTCTATTCGCTTTTAGTTATACTCATTTTGTTTTCTAACTGTAAAGATGATACTTCAACTGCATTAGCCGAAAAAGATCAATCCCTCATTAACTATGTAAACCCTTTTATAGGCACCGGTGGTCATGGACACACCTATCCCGGAGCATCCATGCCTTTTGGTATGATGCAATTGAGTCCAGATACTCGATTGGATGGTTGGGATGGTTGTTCGGGTTATCATTATTCTGACGACTATATCTATGGATTCTCGCACACGCATTTGAGTGGCACCGGAGTTTCTGACTACGGCGACATTCTATTAATGCCTACGAATGCTATTAATTTCAATAACGGCGCTGATGGAAAAAAAGGCTATCGCGATCATTTTTCTCATGAGAATGAAATTGCCGAGCCCGGCTACTATAAAGTGCATTTAGACCACACCAATATCGATGTTGAACTTACCGTTTCTAACCGAAGCGGTATACATAAGTACACGTACCCATCTCCTGAAGATCAGTACCTTATTATAGATTTGGCACATCGTGATGAAGTTTTGGATTATAAAATTCAATTTATAGACAGCACTCACATCAGAGGTTACAGGCATTCAAAAGCCTGGGCTACAGATCAGCGTTTGTTTTACGATATTCATTTCTCGAAACCCATTAAAGGCATTGCTTATGATGGTGACGGTCTCACGGTTTCCAAAAACTATAAGTATCACAGTAAGAAAGCTGCTCTCCTTTTTGACAATCCCGACAATGATCTTATTGAGGTTCGTATTGGCATTAGTGCTGTAGATGAAGATGGTGCCAAAAACAACAGAATACAGGAAATTGGCAGTCACTCTTTTGAAGTTGTAAAAAAGAATGCTCAAAGCACTTGGGAAGCTCAACTTGAAAAAATAGTCATAGAAAGTAACGATAAGGATCGTAAAATCAATTTCTACACGGCCTTATATCACAGTATGCTTGCTCCAAATCTATATCAGGATGTTGATGGTCGCTATAGAGGTATGGATCTGGAAATCCATAAAACCAATGATTTTGACTACTACACTGTGTTCTCCTTATGGGATACTTATAGAGCAGCTCATCCATTATATACCATAATTGAAGCAGACCGTACTAATGATTTTGTAAATACGTTTTTAGCCAAATATGATGAAGGTGGTATTATGCCCATCTGGGATCTTTCTGCTAATTATACAGGATGTATGATCGGTTATCATGCTGTTCCCGTTATTGCCGACGCCTATATTAAAGGCATCAGAGGCTACGATGAAGAAAAGGCATTTGAAGCCATGAAACATTCTGCAATGCAAGACAAATTAGGGTTAAAATGGTATAAAGCTTTAGGTTACATTCCTGTGGAAAAAGAAAGCGAATCGGTATCTAAAATGCTGGAATATGCTTATGACGATTGGACCATAGCCCAGATGGCTAAAGCAATGAACAAAAAAGAAGATTATAAGGTATTTACTGAACGTGCACAATACTACAAGAATATCTTTGATCCGGAATCTAAGTTCATGCGTGGTCGGTTTAGAAATACATGGTTCTCCCCTTTTGATCCCTACGAAGTCAACTTCAATTACACGGAAGCCAATGCATGGCAGTATAGCAATTATGTACCCCAAGACATTTCAGGCTTGATTGAATTACACGGCGGGAAAGCACATTTTGAAGCCCATCTGGATGAAATTTTCTCTGCCAGAAAAGCAACTTCCGGACGCGATCAGGCTGATATTACCGGGCTAATTGGTCAATATGCTCATGGCAATGAACCAAGTCATCATATGGCCTACCTCTATAATTTCGTAAACCAACCTCATAAAACTCAAGAAAAAGTCCACCAGATTTTGACCGAATTATACAACAATGCGCCTGATGGTATTTCTGGCAATGAAGATTGCGGGCAAATGAGTGCCTGGTATGTATTTAGCAGTTTAGGCTTTTATCCTGTAACACCCGGAAGTAACGATTATATCATTGGAAACCCTATTATAGATCGCGCCTCCATTCGATTAAAAGATGGAAAAACATTTAACGTTATTGTGCATAACAATAATGATAACAATACGTATATAGATCATGTTCTTTTAAATGGAACTGCACTTGATGTTACTTACATAACACATGAAGATATTATTAAAGGCGGAAAGTTAGAGTTCTTTATGACCGATAGCCCTTCATCATGGGGAAGCCTTCCCGGTAATGCGCCTGTAACCGAGATCAAAGATCATACAATTGTACCCGCGCCTTTTATTGCTAAAGGCGATGTTGCTTTTAAAGGACAAACTGAAGTCGTTTTAAATAATGTAGATCCTGAAGCGACTATTTATTACAGATTGGGTAATAAAGGCGACTTTAAAACCTATGAAACTCCTCTTGTTATAGATAAAGCAATAGAATTGTTTACCTATTCTGAAAAAGACGGTATTAGAAGTGCTACGCTTACTACAGATTTTTATAAGATAGATCCCAAACTGTCTATTAAACTCGAAACCGAGTACGCCAATCAATATAATGGCGGAGGGCAAAATGCCTTAATTGATGGTATTCTTGGAACAGAAGATTTTAGAACGGGCACCTGGCAAGGCTACTGGAACGAAGATGTTATTGCTATTGTAGATCTTGGAAGTGTAAAACCTATAGATACTATTAGTGTTAACTTTTTGCAAGATCAGCGTTCTTGGATTTTTTATCCTACGGAAGTGGAATGTTATGTGTCTGACAATCCCAGACGGTTCTACAAAGATCTTCCCAAACAAATTATTGATGCCGCTGAACCCTCCGAAAATTCCGAAATAAAAACCATAGATTTTTCTATGAGAGGCTACAGTGCCAGATATGTTAAAATTGTAGCCAAAAAACTAGGCGTTTTACCCGAATGGCATTTGGGTTACAAACACGATGGCAGAAGCTGGATCTTTGTCGATGAAATTATTGTAAAATAACCTTAACTGTTATGAACTCAACCAAATCCTATCGTTCTTCCTTTATCCTTCTTACTACCTTATTCTTTTTATGGGGATTTATTACCGTTTTGGTAGACTCATTAATTCCCAGATTAAGAGAGTTATTCACGCTCACCTATTTCCAGGCAGGTTTGGTACAATTTGCATTTTTTGGCGCCTATTTTGTACTTTCTGTTCCCGCTAGCTATATCCTTTCTAAAATAGGTTATAAACGGGGTATCATTTTAGGGCTACTTACCATGGCTACTGGATGTTTACTATTTTATCCTGCAGCATCTTACCGTGTATTTGGCATTTTCATGTTAGCGTATTTCATTCTAGCTGGCGGAATGACAATCCTACAGGTTGCTGCCAACCCATACGTTTCTGTATTGGGTAGCGAGAGAGGTGCCTCGAGCCGCTTAAACCTCTCGCAAGCATTTAACTCATTGGGGACAGCCATAGCACCGGCAATTGGCGCATTGTTTATTTTGAGTGATGCTGTGAAAACCGAAGATGAGATTGCCGCATTATCAGAAACAGCTAAAGACAGTTATTTAGCAGCTGAGGCTGCAGCCGTTCAAAACCCTTTTTTGGGTCTGGCTTTATTTATCGTTTTCATTGCTGGTATTTTCTTCTTTGCCAAACTTCCAAAGCTTATTAGTGAAACGTCTTCCGGAACTTACAAAGAGGTCTTAAAACAAAAAAATCTGGTTTTTGGTGTTATTGGTATTTTCTTTTATGTGGGTGCTGAAGTTGCCATTGGAAGTTTTTTAGTGAATTATTTTTTAGACATGAATCTAGTCCCGGTCATTGAGAGTAGTAATACACTGATGAATGTTGCGAATACTGTGGCCAAACTTTTTAATAAATCCATAACAGCATCTGACAGTAAAGCATTGTTAGGCATTTTCGTCATTTTCTACTGGTCTGGCGCAATGATTGGCAGATTTGCCGGGGCTTATCTAACCAAAATCATGAAACCGGGAAAAGTTCTTGGCATTTTTGCTGTGTTAGCTATTCTTATGATCGTGATCTCTATCACCTCTACCGGTCTCATAGCCATGTGGAGTATTTTGGCTGTTGGCCTTTTTAACTCTATCATGTTCCCTACCATTTTTACCCTTGCCATAGACGGTTTAAATGATCTAAAGCCTAAAGCATCTGGTCTTTTATGTATGGCTATTGTTGGTGGCGCATTAATCCCTCCCCTATACGGACATTTCACAGATGAATTTGGATTTAAAAAAGCATTACTCCTTATCATCTTATGCTATACTTATATTTTATGGTATGGCTTTAAAAATTCAAAAAAGAATCTCGTATGAAGCGAAGACAATTCATTAAAAACGCATCTTTAACTGGGGTAGGTCTTGCTGTAGGCAACACCTTGAATGCATGCAACAACAATACACCTGAACGAAATGAGAATGAGACTAACCCAGTTGTAAACTCACCTGTACTTCCAATTGCCATATGTACCTGGGGGTTCGAAGAAGCCAATAACACAGCGGGTAAAGCTCTGGATAATGGCACCAATGCCTTAGATGCAGCTATTGCTGGTGTTGCTGTAGAAGAAGCAAATATTAAAAATACTACTGTTGGTAAAGGTGGCGCTCCGGACAGAGAAGGCAATGTTACACTCGATGCCTGTGTCATGGATTCTGATGGCAATTGTGGTGCTGTGGTTTGCGTAGAGAACATTACTCATGTGGCTGCATTAGCCAAACAAGTCATGGATAACACGCCTCATGTAATGCTTGCAGGAGAAGGCGCTGAAACTTTTGCTTATGCACAAGGATTTGAAAAAGAAAACCTTCTTACAGAATATTCTAAAAAAGCCTGGGAAGAATGGAAAACCTCTCCTGAATATAAGCCTATTATTAACATTGAAAACCATGACACTATTGGGATGCTTTGTATAGATCAGCAAGGCGATATTGCAGGCGCATGTACAACATCGGGACTGGCTTATAAGATGAAAGGTCGTGTTGGAGACTCTCCAATCATTGGCTCGGGGTTATTTATTGACAATGAAATAGGCGGTGCTGTTGCTACCGGAATGGGTGAAGAGGTTATAAAAACTGTTGGTAGCTTTCTTATTGTAGAATTGATGCGCAACGGCATGTCCCCTCAGCAAGCCTGTGAAGAAGCTATTCGAAGAGTCGTTTCCAAAAACGAACATTATAAAGATTTTCAAATCGCATACATTGCACTAAATAAAAAAGGCGAAACCGGAGCTTACTGTATACACAAGGGGTTTGCTTACATGAAATACCAAAGTGGTCATTCCAAATACATCCATTCAGAGTGCTTTGCTAAAATCTAAAACCACTTGATGGTCAAATCAGCCAGCTTTTGTGTAAACTTTGTATAAGGCGGCTTAAACCATGCTATTGGCCCCCAATGCACTTGTTTTAATACCGCTCTGGCGTTAGAGAATGATTTAAAGCCTTCGTAACCATGTGCTTTTCCAATACCACTATTATTACTTCCGCCGAAGGGTAAATAGGGGTTTACAAACTGAAGTCCGGCATTATTAATACCTGTAGTTCCTGCTCTTGTACTTTTTATGATATGATTAATTGTCTTTTTACGCTTACTGTAAATATACAATGCCAAAGGTTTTTCTTTGGTATTAATATAGTCAATCGCTTCCGTTAAAGTTGAATATGTTCTTATTGGCAATACCGGTCCAAAAATCTCTTCCTGCATCAATACTGCATTTTCGGGAACATTAGACATTAATGTTGGAGAAATATAAAAATCGCTATTGTCATAAGTCCCTCCAGACTCAATAGCAGCCCCTAAAGTTTTTGCATCCTCAATAGCTGATTTAAGCCGTTCAAAATGTCGTTCGTTAACAACCCTGCTATATGCATTGGACTGATTTGGATGCTTCCCATAAAAGGACACCAGTTTTTCTTTATAAAGCGAAACAAACCTATCTTTTAAGGATTCATGAATCAACACATAATCTGGCGCAATACAAGTTTGTCCATTATTATAATGCTTTATCCATACCACAGAGGCCACCGCAGCCTCTAAGTTTATCGATTTATCAATAAGTGTTGGTGACTTGCCTCCTAACTCTAAAGTTACAGATGTCAGATGTGCTGCTGCTGCTTTCATAATGAGTTTACCAACAGTCGGCGATCCGGTAAAATGAATGTGATTGAATGGCAACTCTAATAACGCTTTGGCAACATCGACTTCGCCTTCTACCAATGCCACTTCTTCTTTTTCAAACAAGGCTGTTACAATCTCAGCCATGACCGCAGATGTATTCGGAGTCAATTCTGAGGGCTTGATTATGGCTGTATTACCTGCCGCAATTGCAGACACCAAAGGGCTAAAGGTTAAGGTTACCGGATAGTTCCATGGTGAAATGATCAAACACACTCCTTTGGGCTCATAAACAATCTTTGAAGATGTCCCCAATAATGCTAAAGGTGTGCCCACTTTCTTTTGTTTCATCCATTTATGAAGCTTTGCTTTGGCATGCTTTATTTCTTTAACCACCAAATAGATCTCGGACATATCTGCTTCTAAGACTGGTTTTTTAAAATCTTTATATAGTGCAGCTCTCAAGGCACTTTTATAGGTAACTTCAATAGCTCGTTGAAGTGCATTGAGTTTTCCTATTCGCTCGCTGTAGCTGGTGTTTGCAACCTTAAATTGATTGGCTTTTTGGGCTTTAAACAGTTCAAAATACCTGTTATCTGAATAATTTACCATTGATCTGTTAACGTGTTTATTGGGCTGAGCGCCCATTTTATGCATTTCATCGATGTTTTTTACGACGCTTTCCCACTTATCTAGTTATCTCCTTATTTCATCTAAAAATTTAAAATACAATATTTATTTGCCATTTCTTTGAATCGAATTTAAAACAAAAAAGTTTTATTCATTATGAAAAAAGGATTGATAGCCATATTATTTTTAACTCTGCCACTTCTGACATTTGCTCAGAAAGAGGTTGCTGTTAATTATGAGGTTAATCCTGTTAAGGAAGTTATTAAAGTTAGCACAACTAAAGTTAAAGCTAAAACTTCAACGTCATCTAAAATGAAAACTAAGATCATTAACTTAAAGCACAAAAAGAGTAATGATATTATTAGTATTAAAGCATATAGAAAAAGCTTACAAATTAAGGTGAAAACAAAAAGACTTTGCTAAAATTCAACATATAATTTAAAGTAAAAGCCGATACTGTTTGTATTGGCTTTTTTTATTCAAAACAATGCTTTAATAATAGACTATAAATTATAGATCGCATTTTAAATAAACCCTCAAGTTTTTGTAGTTTTATAGACTTCAAAACTTTATTTCATGTCAGATCAAAAAAGACTGTTCCTTGTAGATGCCTATGCTTTAATATTCAGAGGGTACTATGCCTTTATTAAAAATCCCAGAATTAATTCAAAAGGCGAGGATACCTCAGCCATAATGGGTTTTATGAATTCGCTCCTAGATGTGATTAAACGCGAACGGCCCGATCATTTAGCGGTTTGTTTTGACAAAGGCGGGAGTGTAGATCGTGTAGAGATGTATGAAGCTTACAAGGCCAATCGTGATGAAACTCCTGAAGGTATTAAAACAGCCATACCTCATATCCACAATATCCTTAAAGCTATGCATATTCCTATTATGGTTAAAGAAGGTTATGAGGCTGATGATGTTATAGGAACTTTATCCCGACAAGCTGAAAAAGAAGGCTATCAAACCTATATGGTAACACCCGATAAAGATTTTGCCCAATTGGTCACTGAAAATATTTTTATGTATCGTCCTGTATTTGGTGGCGGTTATGAAACCTGGGGCATTCCTGAAGTTCAGAAAAAGTTTGAAGTTGAAACGCCCATGCAGGTTATTGACTTTTTGGGAATGATGGGCGACTCTAGTGATAACATCCCCGGATTACCTGGTGTTGGTGAAAAAACGGCTAAAAAATTCATTCAGCAATTTGGCAGTATGGAAGGCCTATTAGCCAATACAGATCAGCTGAAAGGGAAAATGAAAGAAAAAGTTGAAGCCAATGGTGAACTCGGTTTACTGTCCAAAAAACTTGCAACAATTATGCTTGATGTGCCTGTTGAATTCAATGCTAAAGATTTTGAGCTGGATCACCCCGATATTGAAAAAGTAAAACAAATTTTTCAGGAGCTGGAGTTCAGAAGACTTACTGAAAACTTTATAAAAACATTTTCTGTCGAAGACACCAGCACAAATACCGATACTACTACAAGCACTAAACCAACTACTGCTAAACCAACTCCAAAAGCTACTGCGGTTGCAGGTGCCGGGCAATTTTCTTTGTTTGGTGATAACAATACTACCTCCGAAGAGCAGGTAGCAAGCAGCTCCAGAGCAACTTCTGCTTCCACTTCGCATTTGTATCAGAGCGTTTCTCCGGGTATGGCAACCAAACTCTTCATACAGAATCTAATGAAGCAAAAAAGTGTTTGCTTTGATACTGAAACCACAGACATTAACCCCATTAAGGCAGAATTGGTTGGGATTGCTTTTTCATGGGATGTAGGTAAAGGTTTTTATATGCCTTTTCCTGAAAATAAAGATGAAGCTCAAGAGCTTATTGAACAACTACGCCCATTTTTTGAATCTGAAGCCATTGAAAAAATTGGGCAAAATTTGAAGTATGATATTAAAGTATTAGCCAAATATAACATTGATGTCAAAGGCAAACTCTTTGATACCATGCTGGCGCATTATTTGATTAACCCGGATATGCGTCATAATATGGATGTATTGGCAGAAACGTACCTGAATTACACCCCTATATCCATTACAGAACTTATTGGTAAAAAAGGGAAAAACCAACTATCCATGCGTCAGGTGCCTATAGATCAACAAACTGAATACGCAGTTGAAGATGCCGACATTACCCTACAATTAAAAGAGCATTTTGAAAAAGAACTTAGCGAAGCTAATACTCAAAAACTGTTTGATGATATTGAAATTCCTTTGCTTCGCGTTTTGGCTAAAATGGAACTGGAAGGCATCAATTTAGATAAAGATTTTCTCAATGCATTGTCTGAAGAATTAAGTAATGATATTCAAAATCTTGAAAAAAGTATCTATGAAGCTGCCGGTGAAGAGTTCAATATTGCCTCGCCAAAACAGTTGGGTGTGATTTTGTTTGAAAAACTAAAGCTTGTTGACAAGCCTAAAAAAACCAAAACCGGTCAATACTCTACTGCTGAAGATGTTCTGAGTTATCTGGCGAAAGACCATGAGATCATTCAAAATATTTTGGATTATCGTGGCCTCACCAAGTTGAAAAGCACTTATGTAGATGCTTTACCAACTCAGGTAGATGATACTTCCGGGCATGTTCATACCGATTACATGCAAACGGTAGCTGCCACAGGTCGATTGAGCAGTAATAATCCTAATCTGCAAAATATTCCGATCCGAACCGAACGTGGTCGTCAAGTCCGCAAAGCTTTTATTCCCCGCAATGAAGACTATACTTTATTGGCTGCGGATTATTCGCAAATAGAGTTGCGTATTATTGCTGCGCTTAGTGAAGAAGAAACCATGATAGAAGCTTTTAAAAACGGGGAAGACATTCATGCTTCCACTGCATCAAAAGTATTTAACGTTCCTATCAGTGAAGTTACTCGGGAGCAGCGTAGTAATGCCAAAACCGTTAATTTCGGAATCATTTATGGTGTTTCTGCCTTTGGTTTAAGCAATCAGACCAACCTATCCAGAAGTGAATCTAAAGACTTAATCGACACTTACTACGAAACGTACCCAAAGCTAAAAGCATATATGAGTAAGCAAGTAGATTTTGCAAGAGATAACGGCTATGTTCAAACGGTGCTAGGACGCCGTCGTTATTTGAAAGACATCAATTCCAGAAATGCTGTGGTTAGAGGTGCTGCCGAACGTAATGCTGTAAATGCACCGATTCAGGGTAGTGCTGCAGATATTATTAAAATTGCAATGATCAATATTCACGAGAAGCTTGAAGCTGGTAATTTTAAAACCAAAATGTTACTACAAGTTCATGATGAACTGGTATTTGATGCTCACAAACCCGAATTGGAATCCGTAAAAGCTTTGATTAAATCCGAAATGGAGAATGCTTATCAACTTGCTGTTCCACTTGATGTGGATATGGATATTGGCGACAATTGGTTGGAAGCACATTAAAATCACGATATATGGACCTAGATTTATTAAAATGCTTTACATTAAGGCTATTGATTTGCTTATTCGTATTGCAATCTGCAAACGCAATACAAATGGAATCCGTTCAAAGCGAAAATGATACCATTGTCAGTCAAATCAATTTACTGAGAGATGAAGCCGCAAAACTTTATAGTGTGGACAATGCACTTGTTGTAATTCAAAAACTAGAGACAGGTTTAAAACTATATCAGGAGCATAATATTCAAAACAACACATTACTTTTTGGACTTTATGTTGACCTATCTAATGCCTATGGTACAGAATCCGTACGAAATGAAGAAAAATGTTTGTTTTATGTAAACAAAGCGAAGTCTCTTGCTGAGAATACAGACGTAAAAACATATGACTTAATTAATTTTTACATTTCATTAGGCGCAAATGACTATGAAGAGTCAAAATATGAAGAAGCTTTAGGCTATATTAACATTGCTTATGATTATTTAACGAAAAAAAACATAGCACTGATTAACGAAATTGGTTCTGATTCTGAAAAAACACTTAGAGCAAATTTATTAGAATGGTTTGTCTCTATTCATTTTTCACTGAGTAATGAACATGAGCTGTTACAATCACATAAAGCATTAGAGCTTTTCTTTCTTAAAAACCAAAGCAATAATGATACTGAATATTACTATGCTTTAGGCAGTTTTAAAGTTGGTCGTTTTTATCAAGTTACTAATGCTGAAAAGGCAGCATTTTATTTTAATAAAGCCGAGGAAAAAGGAGATAAAAACATAAGATTGTATTCCATTATTTGTAAGGGATTTTCATTTTTAAGTGCTAAGTACTACGATAAGATTCCAGATATCATAAAAAAATTAGAAGGATTCGACAACTTGAACAGGTTTCAAGAGCTCAACCTGCACGAAATAGCTGCCAGATATTATTCAGAAACTCATAACATCGATCCTCTTATTATACATGCCAATAAAGCATTAAGCTTGCTCAATGCCAATGAAATTGCAATGGATGTTTTACATTTTAAGCCTAGTGATTTTTCACCGATTCAACAACTTAAATATCCCGTCTTACTGAATCAATTTGCTCTATTTCTGGAACAAAGTGAAGATCCTAGACTAATTTCTACTGCAAACGAATTGTTTAAAATAGGCCTTAAGCAATTTGATGAAAGAATGGACAGAAAACCATTTGGCAATCATTTTCTCAATTATGATATTATTAGACACAGAAATCTAAAATGGCTTATTAAAACCGATGCTGCTTTAAGTACCAAACAAGATGTTCTATCTCAAATGGAACGTATTGAAAACAGAGCGTCTTTAAATCGAATTGCTTTTAATAGGAGTCTCGCCAATAAAACGTCTGAATTAGACAGTTTGCTAACTCGAGAAAATACAATTAGAGAAGAAATAACCTTGCTGAAACAGAAACAAGTGGAAACGGATACCACCATGAATCAGCAACTATTTGAACTAGAGCTCCAATTAAAAGAACTCAACGAGCAGTTGATTATTGAAAACCCTACAATATTCGGACTTAATTCCACTGAATTTAATTTAGGTTCACTGCCTTTGGATTCGAACTACAAAATTATAAAGTACTTAAAAGCTGAAGATCTTATTTACCGGATTACCATCTCTAATTCTAGTATCCTCATCAAGGATCTAGGTGCCTATAAATTAATTGAAAATAATGTATCATCTTATCTAAACAGCATTAGAAATCACGAAGAAGCTGGTGACTATAAAGCATATAGTGATAGTTTATATGATCAGTTGATAGGCGGTGTTGACGTATTGGAAAATACTATAATTATTACAGATGCGTGCTTAAGATATTTACCATTTGAGCTACTAACCAATAATGACGAATACCTGCTTGAAAAAACGGCTATATCTTACGCTCCAGCGTTTAGTTATTTAAACCCAGAGCTCTATAAGAGTAAAACTTACGAAGAGAACATAACACTCTTTGCGCCCTCCTATAATTCATTTATGCCTACAGAAACCCAGCTTGCTGTTAGAGGAGAACCTTATGACTTAAAAGGTGCTACAGAGGAAGTTGATATCATCAACGGCATTATTGACGGTGTGGTATATAGAAATGAAAATGCCTCCAAATCACAGTTTTTTAATATGCCTAACAATTCGGCCATATTGCATTTAGCAGGACATGCTTTTTTAAACGATAAAGACCCTGAATTGAGTAGCATCATTTTTTCTGATAACGAAGAAGACAATAAGCTTTTTATCTCCGAATTATATGGGTTTAAAAGCAATGCAGAATTGGCTGTTTTAAGCGCATGTAATACAGGTATTGGAGGGTACGATAACGGCAATGGTATTGTTTCGCTTTCTCAAGCATTTATATATTCTGGCATACCCGCAACCGTGTCGAGCCTTTGGAGTGCTCCAGATAAATCAACTAAAGATATCATGGTTTCTTTTTACAGTAAGTTAAATGATGGCATGACCAAATCAAATGCATTAAGAAACGCCAAGTTAGATTATCTAAAGAACACATCAAATGCGCAACTGAGACATCCTTACTACTGGGCTGGCTTCGTGCTTTATGGAAATGACGCTCCTATCACTCTCAATAAAACTCTGGAGTTTAAGTATTATATCTTTTTGGGTCTTGCTATAATACTAGTAGCTATATTGATCCTCTGGAACAAAAAAAAGCGACTTAAACATTAAACATCGCTTTTTTTGATTTTATCTATTATTTAAAAACGTTTTAATATCAACATCTATAAAAATTGAACCTGAGCCCTCACTTAAAACCCCTGCACCTGGTAAATACTTTGACGGTTTAGATTTACACTTTTGTTCTTCTTCAATAGAACTTGCTGCTCTTTTTTCTACACATTGCTCTATTAATTCTCCTCTATACTCAGCTACAAATTTGGTTTCGTTAAACACTTTAATATATAAATAACCCGAATAGGTTTCAGTATCTGTTAACGCTTCATTATTATAAAAATGCATGGAATAAACAGCTCTCGAATCATCATATTCATCAATATTTTCTATATTTTTCATAAGCTGAGAGTTCATGACATCATTCATTTGAGGTTCCATTAAAGCCATCAACTTTTTCTGTGCTTCCTGTGGAGAGATTTTACCCTCTTCCAGTTGCTTTGATATGACCTTACTCTTTTCCTTAATGATCTCTGCATTGCTTTTCAGTTTAGCTTCTTCCGCCTTATTTCTGGAACGTTCTAATTCACTTAGCTCACCAGATACAAACTGATGCTCCGATAAGCTTTCTTGTAAAAGGCTAAATCTCACATAAACGCTATCGGTCTCTTCTATCGGAAACTTAAATCCTCTTTTAAAATCCACTTCTAATATTAAGGATTTTCCATCCTTACAATTGGTACAATTGTCCGTTTGGTATTTTGGATCTGTTTTATCTATTTCATATAAGGCTAAAGCTACTTTTTCTTTAGAAATCTGAGCCTCTGCGATTTCCAATTTTGAGTTAAAGGATATGCCATTGACACTTACTTTTTGTTGTGCTTCTCCAGAGTTTAAAAACATCACTACACAACCCAATGCGATTACAAATTGATTTAAATGTTTCATATTCTTTTAATTTTAATGGATATAACCAGCGGCTTTAGCCATACTAATTGCAATACTCTTATAATCGCGTTGTCTGGCCTGTTCTTCTGTATTAAAGGCCGCTCCTGGCGCAATAACTTCTAAAGTATACCCTTCAAACTTCACCTCCAGCTTTCGTTGTTTTCCTGTCCAAAGTGCTGCCTGACCAATACCTTCAACCCATTCTGTACTCTTTCGTAAGCTCTTTTTTAAGGCCCAAGCTTCTTCCCAATCTTCCCCTGCTCCGGTAGCTTCTGCAACATCACCCATATACTCATCTGCTTTTACTTCTCTGTAAACCAAGATGTTTCCTGTAAGATGATCAAACTTCTGATCGCTCATTTTAACATGAATCAAGCAGGAAGGTTTTGGATTAACAAATCGATTGGACTTTGTAGGATCAGTGATGATAATATCATCGTCATCGACCTTATATAAATCAGCCAGAACCGAAGGCCTAAGTTGCTCACAAGCACTCATACCTTCTTTGTAGTCGATAAGATTGCCTTTAAAATCTTTGTTCACAAATGACGTATCTCCCAGATCTTCGCCTATGATAGATTTTCTATCTCCCAAGCATGATGTCATAAATAGCCCAATTATAGCTAGAATTATTATTCGTTGTTGTTTCATAGTAATTGCTTATTTGATTAATAGTTTTTTGGTTATTGTACTTTGTTTTGTTTTTACTCTAAGCATATATACACCCTGAGATAGGTGATTAATATATATCATCGCAGTATTTCTATTTTGAACCTCCTCTTTTAGCACTTGCTTTCCTGTGGTATCATATATAGCAATGTTTTCAACTCCAGAAGATGCTATAACAGTTACATGATCTTTAGCAGGATTAGGGTAAAATTGAACAAGGTTAATTTCATTTTCTAAAACCTCAGCAGATAAGGTCGAGCTATCCTGAACATTAATGACAAAATTATGTTCTTGGTTGAGTAGCATTTCAGAACCTTGCAGCTCTAACCAAACCTGTATGTAATAGGTCTGGCCCGAATTTAAGTTATTGATTTGTAATTCTCCTGAAGCACAATCTAATGGTGATGACGCTGAACAATCGTCATAAATGGCCAATTTTCCTACCAGAGGTGGTGCGTTAATCGTCATTGTCACACTACCAGAATCTGGCGCAATAAATTGATACCATACATCTAAAATTGTAATCCCTGTTTCCTGACAATTTGGATTATTAGAACTTTCTGTTGCGTTTTGAGTGGTTCCGGGTGTATCCTGAGCTAAAGTAATAGGTATGGCTTGACTACAATCGTCATTAGCCGATGGGCAATCTAAACTGAATACAATCTGACTATCTACATTTGTCCAAGTAGTTGTACTGTAATCCACATCGTCGACCTCCACACAATCAAGATTAGGGTTATTTAACACAAAAAACCTGCTGGATGAATTCATTAAAGTATTCGCTCCGTTTTGCACATTCAAATAGACCAAATCGTTAAACTGAAGGTTTAATCTTTGTAAACTGGAATTGTTGCTTAAATTTAAAGCATTCAGGTTATTATTTCTTAAATCCAAGTCTTGTAAAGCGACACTCTGTTGTAATAAAACCACATCCAAGTCACAATTAAAGGCATCGACATCTTCCAGAAGCACACAGTTATTAAGATTTAATACCCCGAGACTATTGTGCTGGCATTTTAGGTCTTCTAAAACATCACAATTAGACAAGTCTAAATCGGTCAATTGATTGAAATGACATTCCAATCGTTGTAGTGATGAGCTTTCAGGAAGCACAAGGTCTTCTATTTGATTTGAGTTACAGAATAAGCGTTCTAAACTAGAATGCAAACTCATATCTAACTGTGTTAAGCTATTATTTCGAATGAATAATCTTTGTAGTTGCAAATTATTGGAAAGGTCTACTTCTGTAAGGCTATTATTATCTACAAATAATTGCTCTAGTGAGATAAAGTATTCTATTCCGGTAAGGTCTGATATATTTCTGTTTGAGATATCAAGAACATCCCAATTCTGGACTTGAGAGGTGAGACCAACTACACCATCAATCTCATCTGTCGAAGACGTATTATCTATACCAAGATCGATAAGGGCTTGCTCAAAATTGGAGTCTGGCACCTGAAAACTTTGAGAAAAGCATATGCTGCTATAGCATAATACAATGAGTAAAGTAAAATTTTTCATTTAAGATTGATTTTGAGTTCTGATGAGTTCTTAAAACATTTTTTGTATGCCTTCGAATGAACTACACCTTTAGTATTTATAAAAATCAAAAGGTTAACAAGACCTTAAAAAAAATTATATTTGTTACTAACTGTTAACCTTTAACGCTTCATTTTTACTAATTGAGTAAGGATTCTAATCATCAAAATCTGGAAACACGTTTAAGGGCTGATGATAAATCGGCACTAGAGTACGTTTATAAATTATACAGGGAAGAGTTTATAAATTACACCAAACGTTATAACATAACATATGAAGATGCTTTAGATATATTTCAAGATGCTATTATTGCCATGTATCAAAATTTTGTAGTTAAACAATTGCATTTGCAAAACAGCACCATTAAAACGTACCTTTTTGGGATAGGAAAACATAAGATTTATAATTGTTTAAAATCAAAAGACAGGCACCTATCCATTGAAAAAGAGGTTGAAGATTACAAAAAAGTTATAACTGAGAATGAAGGCTTAACATTTTACCAGAAACAACTTGCTAAACAATTAAATCACATCTCAGAAAGTTGTAGAGAAATTTTAAGATTATATTATTATAGAAATCTTAGCATCAATGAAATTGTAGAGCAAACCCATTACAAAGATGCAAATACAGTAAAAAGTCATAAATCGAGATGCATGAAACATTTAAAATCTTTGACAGGTCGTAAAAAATAATGAAAAAAGACGCATTAATACAAGGCTATTTTAATCATACTTTATCTGATGAAGAGCTTCAACAGTTTCAAAAATATTTAGAAATGAGCTCTGATTTTAAATTAGAGTTTGAGACTTATAAAGATTTGCATCTTGCCTTGAAGCATCATGAAACTGAAACGCTCAAAACTCATTTAAAAGCTCTAGAAAATGACATTCCATTAACTAAAACACATTGGTATACGAAACCCTTGTGGCGTTATGCTATTGCCAGTATTATTGTTATAGCATTATGTTATACGTTCTTTTTTAGAGGTTCTGAAGATTTATACAATACCTATTTTGATGTTTACCCTAACGTCTATCAACCTGTCGTTAGAGGAGATACCCCTACTGCAAATAACACCGCTTTTATGGCATATGAAAAAAGCGATTTCAACAGGGCTGTTGAGGCATTTGGAAAATCTTTAGAGTCTGATAACAATTCCAATATTCGATTTTATTATGCTATGTCATTGATGAATTCAGGTAATATTACCAAAGCGCAACATGAGTTGGAAACACTTTCAACTCTTGATTTTAAGTTCAAAACAGAAACACGATGGTACCTTACATTGCTGTATCTAAAGCTGGAAAACTATGACAAGGCCAAAGGTATGCTTCAGGAGTTAAATAAAACCAATCCACAATTTAAAATTGAAGAAAGAAAGCTACTTTTGCAAAAATTATCTAAGGACTAAACGTAGATGTCGATTATTTCAAATGATATTGCAAAGGCAGCAGAGCTACTAAAAAGTGACGCGTTGGTAGCCATACCTACAGAAACCGTTTATGGCTTGGCAGGTAACATCTATAGTGAAAAAGCTGTTAACCTCATTTTTGAAACTAAACAACGTCCTTTTTTCAATCCTTTGATCGTACATATTCCTTCAATCGAACTACTTCCGAATATTGTAAGCTACATTCCTGAAAAGGCCAAACAATTGGCCAATGCATTTTGGCCGGGTCCTTTGACCTTAGTGCTCAAAAAACAACCTCAAATCCCTGACCTCATTACTGCAGGAAAAGATACGGTTGCTGTTCGTATTCCTAATCACCCTGTAACATTGGCTTTGCTGCAACAGTTAGATTTTCCTCTAGCAGCACCCAGTGCTAATCCTTTTAGCAGCATTAGCCCCACCACAGCTCAACATGTTAACGCTTATTTTGAAGGCAAAATTAAAATGGTTTTAGATGGCGGCCCTTGTCAAAAAGGGATTGAGTCTACCATTATTGGCTTTAATAACGATGACCCTATTATTTACAGATTGGGCTCAACACCTATAGAGGCAATTGAGGCTATTGTTGGACCAATAGAGATAAAAAACAACAAGGAGGCTTCTCCTGATGCTCCCGGTATGCTAGAACGTCATTATGCGCCTTCAACACCAACGATTCTTACTGATAATATTTCAGAAGCTCTAGAATTTCACAAAGGCAAACGAATTGGTATTTTAACATTCGAACAATCTATAATGAATGATGATATTGTATTTCAAATCGTATTGTCCGCATCTCAAAATTTACAGGAAGCTGCTTCAAAACTATACGACGCTTTACATCAACTTGATAAGCAAAAGATTGACATCATTATTGCAGAAAAGCTGCCCGATGAAGGCTTAGGACGCTCCATTAATGATCGTTTGAAAAGAGCAACCAAATAAATTCTCATAAATTGTCGAGATCGGGTTTTATAGTGACCGTTACTGTGATAGACACATCGGTAACAAAACTTACAGGGTTATCAGATACCGACCCACTGTACCTAAATGCAACGGCTTTGAATTCTGTCATTGCAGCACTAACATTATTGAAATCACCATTGAGTGTAAACAATGTGTTATTAAAATCTGCTTGAGAGAGGTTAGTCACTACGGTTTCAAATGCATCTCCTCCCTGCCCAACAGCAAACAGTATCTGACCTTCTATAAAAGCATCTGAATTGCCGACAACATCTTTATAAAAATAGCGGACACTATTTATTTCAATTTTAGTGATCTCATCCGGACTCCCTAAAAAATCTACAATATTTGGATCTTCAGCAAAATTCCAAACCCCGGTATTAGATTGAAAACTCATAGCTTCTTCTGGTGTAGATCCATTAGGCACATTCGTTTCTAATTCGGTGATGAAGGTAGATTGTACTTCTATTTCTTCCTCAAAAATCTCTTCCAAATCATCACAATTGAAAAGCGCAATACTGCTCAATAACAATATATATTTTAGTAATTTCATTTAAGCCAGATTTTAGTAAAACGTATTCCAAGTAAGAGGGCTATTGTCCTGATGACAATAAAGTACCAGAAGTTCATTTCCAGGGGGCTCAAGTTCTTCATCCGAAACACCATTAAAAATAAATGGAATGTTTGCTTCTGTTAATGGATCTTCCGATGATGCAAAGAATACTTTTAAGTTTATAGATTCATTGTCTCTTACTAATGACAACGTCTTTTGGTATTCGTTAGCCGGAGCAATAGTAACAGACTCCTGATTACCATTGGGGTAAGTAATTAAAAACGTAAATGTGAGTTGTGCTTCATTACAGAACATGTTGCCATCATTTAATATAAATAGTGTAAAGGTTGCTTCTCTGGGGTTATCCAGTTCATCATCTTCACAGCCTAAAAACAGGACTAGTAACAATAGCGTAATGATCTTTAGTATTACTTTCATAATTGCTTTTAGTTTACTGTGGGCACTCTATAAATCCAGAAATATCAAACTCATCTAAAGTACTGGTATTATATACCGTTCCTGAGAATTCCATATTGGAACCTGTACCATAATCATTCAATTCTATTGAACCAGAAATGCCATAATAGGTTTCTATTGCCACCCCGTCTTCTGCTACCTGAAGTATAAAAAAGGCATTAGATTCTGAATTGAGGTTATCCGTGAGATTAAATGTACCTATGGTACATGGCCCATTGTGCGTTACTCCTATGGTATAGGACAACCCGCTTAGGGTATAAAACCCCGAATAAGTACATCTTATTTCCAGACCCTGTGACTGAACATTACACCCACCACTGGCCTCATTTGTAGTTCCTAAAAATGTTATGAAATTATTATTGATAGAGCCGCCGTCATCATCACTACTGCAACTACTATCCTGTAGAATAAGAAACACCGGTATTAAAATAAATAGATGGAGAAGTTTCATGATCAATAGCTTTATAGTTCGGACTAAAACTATACCAATATCTTAAGCATTCATATACCTAACTATAGGTATTTGACACTTACAGAACTGATAATAAATTCGTTACAAAAGCTTAAATCATGAAACTAACAATCTTATCATTTGCATTTCTTTTGTCATTTTCTGCCATCGTAAAAGCACAATCCATTAGTTTAAAAGACATCGTTCAAAAGCCTACAACCGAGTTTAAAGCCTCGGTTAGTGCTAATCAATATGGAGGCAATATTGTCTTCAACAGAACGTATAGAGCTAATTGTACGGGACGTTATAATATTAGCTGGCAATTCAACAAAGACCTTTCGTCTTTAAGAGATGGTGAACAATTTAGTATTACCATCTCATGTAAAAATTGTAAAACACCATGTGGATACAAATGGGGTTTGGCCAATGTATATGCCTCTAATAATGTAAGGAGTATAGACAAATATCCTAATTACAGCTACAATGGTAACATCGCTCAGATGAGTACTACTGCTGCTTCTTCAGGTGTCCATGATTGGTCACCAGGTCATATTACACATACTTATACTTTTGTATATCACAAAAAAAAAGACACCCCATTAACGGCATTTACTTTTGATTTTGCTGGCTACAGAATTTATTACGTTTTTGAAAAAGGAACTTCAGTTTCAAAATCTGTTAATTGCCATACATTGTTTGGTTTGGGGAAACTCATTTATGGTTTAGAATTGGGCGCATATGAAGGTTATGGATGGGAATGGATGCATACGACAATCAGTTATGCTCTTGAGCATATTAAAGCATCTAATTGCCTTGACAACAGCTACCTTAATGATCTCAAAAGGCGAATATACGGCACATCAGACACTAAAGCTTTTTTGCAGGAAATAAGAACTTATTCCAGAAAACTTGATACAGAGATTAACACTTCATGTGGCTGTTGTGCTACTTGTAGTGATTAAAAGATAAACCATAAATAATACTTATATTTAAGTAATCATCTGCATTATACTCTTGAAAAAAGGGATACTTATCATATGGCTTATTATATGTGGGCTTTTGCAAGCTCAGCATACCACAATAGACAGTCTTAATGTTCAGCTTGCTCTTAGCAAAACACCTTTTGAAAAAGCAAAGATCAATCTGCAACTGGCAGCTTTACACGAACGCGTTGATTTAAACAAAGGCCTACTATTTGCTTATGAAGCTCTGAAGTATAGGGATAATGATTCGCTTTTAGCTGAAATCAGTAATCAACTAGGGCGTTTTCATTTTTTCAACACAAAACTAGATTCAGCCTCTTACTATTTTAAATCCGCTAAAGCTCTATTGAATAAAAATGGGGATTTAAAAAGAGCAGCCATTATCAACATTAGTCTAGGAGCTATAGAATTGCGACAAGGCAATTATGAAAACACGATTAAGATTCTTACGGAAAGTGCTTCATTCTTTGAAGACACCAAAGACGAGCTCAATGCTGCAAAATGTTACAGTAATATTTCCAGTGCTTTTGCCGAATTGGATAATTATGATAAAGCCATAGAATATAGTGAGAAAGCATTAGCTGTATTTCATAGAAATAAATTGACCCAATTCCAGTTAATAACCCTTCCCAATTTAGCAACACAATACTTTAAAAGAGGAGACACTCTAAAGGCTATAGGGCATTATAATAATGCCGAGGCTATTGCAAAATCTGTAAACGATAGGCGATCCTTATCCATGATCTATAATAATTTGGGAAATATTTATTTGGAAAGTGATATTGAAAAATCCGAAGCTTATTTAAAAGATGCCTTAACATTAAAAAATGAATTAAAATTAACTTCGGGTGTAGAAATCACAAAAAGTAATTTGGGGTATATCTACTTAAAAAAGAGAGATTTTGATAAGGCTATAATATATTTAGAAGATGCTAAAACCTCAATCAAAGGGAAACAACGGAGTACATTATACACCAATTTATCCAACAGTTATAAAGGCGCTGATAATTATCTCAAAGCATTAGAATTTTCAGAAAAAGCGAGGCTGCTCAATGACAGTTTATTGAGCGTTGAAAATCAGAATACCATTTTAGATATTCAAACCAAATACGAAACGGAAAAGAAAGAAAAAGCGATTTTACAACTACAAACAGATAATCTTGAAGCTAACTATAAGCGTAAACAAAACCGTAATCTATTATTTGGAGCACTAGCTGCCCTTTTAGCTGCAATTTTTGGGTTATATCTGCTTTTAAAAAATGCTAAAAGAAAGCGTATCATCATGGAGCAAAATCTTACCATTCAAGAGCAAGCATTTAACCAGCAGTTAAAATCCCGCGAACTTGAAGGTATTGACGCTATCTTAGATGCACAAGAACAAGAACGCACAAAAATGGCGGCAGATCTACATGACAACTTAGGAAGCAAAGTAGCTACACTCAAACTATATCTTGAAAGTTACGATGAAAAAGAAGTCTTTTCGAGTTTTTACAACAAACTCAAATCATTAATGAATGATACTTATAACGAGATAAGGAATATCTCTAAAAACAAAAATTTTGGAGCTCAGATTAGCAAAGGCCTAATTCCCTCTACTAAAAGCATTGCCAAACAGATTTCAAATTCAAAAAAGATTGATATTAAGGTTATTAATGTCGATGTAAAAAATCGTATTGAGAACACCTTAGAAATTCAGATTTTCAGAATCATTCAGGAATTATTGACCAATATCATAAAACATGCTAATGCCAGCGAAGTAATTGTTCAATTTTCCGAATACGACAATACATTAAATATTATCGTAGAAGATAATGGTAAAGGTTTTGACACTAAAAAACAGCATTCAGGAATGGGGCTCACTAACATAGAAAACAGAGCTGAGAAGATCAACGCGGAATTAGTCATTGATTCCTCTGAAGGAAATGGTACGACTGTAATTTTAAATATTCCATTTTGAAAATTAACATTCTCATAGTCGACGATCACCAACTGTTTACCGATGGTATCAAATCTATTCTTATGAAAGAAATAGACATTGAGGTTATCGCTGAGGCTACCAATGGGCTGGAAGTATTACAATTGCTCGAAAAAGAAATATTCCCTGATATTGTCATCACAGATATTAGGATGCCAGTTTTAGATGGCATTGCATTGACAAAGCAACTCGCCAAAAATCATCCTGAGATTAAAGTTTTGGCTTTGAGTATGTATGACCAAACTGCTGATGTTATTGAAATGCTTAACGCAGGCGCTAAAGGGTATGTCACTAAAAATGTAGATAAAAATGAATTGGTTAGCGCCATACATACTTTAGTAAAAGGCAATTATTTTTTTAGTGATAATTTACCCAAGGACATCGAAGATTGGTTCAAGAAAGAACAACCAGAAATTAAAACCATACTCACCCGACGAGAAACAGAGATTTTAGAGCTTTTAGCCAAGGGACGCACTTCCTTACAAATGGCCAATCAGTTACAATTAAGCAAATATACTATAGATACGCACCGCAAAAACATCCACAAAAAATTAGGCATAAAAACCAATGCAGGTTTAGTTAATTATGCCATAAAACACCTTTCTTAAAAAATCAACTACCTACAAGTAGGTATTTTAAATGAATTGAAGCATGCATAATTTGTAGTTATGAAAAACTATAACTCTAATTGTCATGATCAAAAACATCATTCTACTCGTTCTATGTTTTAACCTCGGAATAGTATCAGGGCATACTTATGAAAATCTAAACCTGCCAGGAAAAAAGAAAATTGATTTTGGCTGTTCTGAAAGTGATGCCGAGATATATGTTAACGGAAAACTTTTGGGAAAAGGGAGTATGGAATTAATTGTACCTTCAAAAGATTGTATCACTGTTTTGGTCAAAAAAACCGGATTTTTATCTGAAAAGATTGAATTTTGCAACAAGAAAAATATGCCAAGACCCCCAAAGTCTTATTATCTGGAATTAAGGCCCGATGATGCTTATAATGCCTCCATACAAACCGACATTGCTAATGTTGATATTGAATTGGTATGCAACAATACTTCTAAAGATAAAGCATGGCGTCTTATCAATCAAATTGTACTTTCTCACTTTGATGTTATAGAAATGACAGACAAAGAAACCGGATACCTTAGAACAGCCTGGTCTTTACAGTCTTTCTTACAAAACTCTATAAGAACTCGTGTCATAGTAAAACAAACCAATGATGACCCCACAATTTTTAAAGTAAAATTAGTTAGCGAACAATCGGGGTTACCCTTAACCAGTGTCAAAAGCGATCAATTATTTAGAGAATGGGATCGTGTTTTAAGAACATATTCTAATATCATTTCTGAGCTTCAGGCCAGAGTAAGATAAACGACTATAACATGTATTTTTGCTATACAAAATCTATAGAAAAAATATATCTTTTGAATTCCGGTTAAAATCTTTAAAAATAGTCGCTTAAACTATTTGGTAGTCAAAGTATTTATCGTAAATTTGCAAACTCTTTTTTAAAGAGGAATGTTTAATTAACAAAATAAATTTAGTGTGGATACATTAAGCTACAAAACAGTTTCTGCTAATAAAGCTACCGTAAACAAGGAGTGGGTTTTAGTTGATGCTGAAGGACAAAACTTAGGTCGCTTAGCTTCTAAAGTTGCCAAACTTTTAAGAGGAAAGCATAAGCCTAACTTTACGCCACACGTTGATTGCGGTGATAATGTTATTGTTATCAATGCAGAAAAAATCAACTTAACCGGAAAGAAGTGGACTGATAAAAGTTATATCCGTCACACAGGTTATCCGGGTGGACAAAGAAGTCTGACAGCTACTGAATTATTTGAAAAAAACCCGACTAGATTAGTAGAAAAGTCAGTAAAAGGAATGCTACCTAAAAACAAATTAGGAGCACAATTATTCCGAAACTTAAATGTTGTTGCTGGTGCTGAGCACACTCATGAAGCTCAAAAACCAAAGACAATTAACTTAAACGAATTTAATTAATGGAAGTAATTCACAAAATTGGCCGTAGAAAGACGGCTGTTGCTCGTGTGTATGTTGCCAAAGGAAAAGGTAACATTACTGTGAACAAAAAAGACATGGCGGTTTATTTTCCTACTGCAACCTTGCAGTACAAAGTAAACCAACCTTTAGCTATGACTAACAATGATGGCAACTTTGATATTACTGTAAACGTATATGGAGGTGGTATCACCGGCCAGGCGGAAGCTGTACGTTTAGCATTATCTCGTGCAATGTGTGAGGTTGATGCGGAAAACAGAGCAATATTAAAGCCAGAAGGTCTATTAACTAGAGATCCAAGAATGGTAGAGCGTAAGAAATTCGGTCAGAAGAAAGCGCGTAAGAAATTCCAGTTCTCTAAACGTTAATATCCAACAACACTTAATTCAGGATCTGAAATATCAGATTCTGAATTATTTTAATGTATTGAAAAAATCGCTGAATCATTCGGCAAAATTTAAACCCAGTTATTGTTGTCCATCATACTATATGAGGATTTAGTTTAGCATCTAAATGATGAAGGCCTTAAACAACAAGCCACTTTATCATTGCTAATTCAACAGAACGTAAACTATTACAAAAATGGAAAAAGTAGAAGTAAAAGACTTACTCGAAGCAGGTGTACATTTTGGTCACCTTACAAGAAAATGGGATCCAAACATGGCTCCTTACATCTATATGGAGCGTAACGGCATCCATATCATTAATCTTTACAAAACAGCTGCAAAAATTGAAGAAACTTCTGAAGCACTTCGCAAAATAGCAGCTTCAGGAAAGAAGATTTTATTTGTTGCCACAAAAAAACAAGCAAAAGATATCGTTGCCGATAAGGCAGGATCTGTAAACATGCCATACATCACTGAGCGTTGGCCAGGTGGTATGTTAACGAACTTTGTTACCATCAGAAAAGCCGTTAAAAAAATGGCTGCTATTGACAGAATGAAGAAAGATGGTACATTCAATTCCTTATCTAAAAAAGAGCGTTTACAAGTAGATCGTCAACGTGCTAAACTAGAAAAGAACTTAGGTTCAATTTCTGATATGACGCGTTTACCAGGTGCAATTTTTGTAGTGGATATTAAGCGTGAGCACATTGCAATTAAAGAAGCTCAAAAGCTTAACATACCAATTTTTGCAATGGTAGATACCAATTCAGATCCACGTCAGGTAGATTATTTAATTCCTTCAAATGATGATGCTTCAAAATCTATTGATAAGGTATTAAGCATTGTAACTTCAGCAATTGCAGATGGGCTAAAAGAAAGAAAAGCTGAGCGTGCTGAAAAAGAAGGAAAAGCGCAAAAAGAAGATACTAAAACTACTGCTGCAAAAGCAGAACCAGTTGCAGTACAAGAAGAAGAATAAATAACATTTACACAACACAAAAAAGTCGTTTAGTTCTTTTCTTTACCGAAAATTAGTTGGACGACTTTTTAAATTTTAAATAACTATGGAAAATACTGTAAAAATTACAGCTGCTGAAGTAAACAAATTAAGAAAAGCTACTGGCGCAGGAATGATGGATTGTAAAAAAGCCTTAGTAGAAGCTGAAGGTGATTTTGACAAAGCTATTGAAGTACTACGTAAAAAAGGACAGAAAGTTGCTGAAAAAAGAGCAGACAGAGATTCTTCTGAAGGTGTAGCTATTGCAAAAATAAATGCAGATAACACATCGGGTGTTGCTATCGTTTTAGGATGTGAGACTGATTTCGTTGGTAAAAATGAAAACTTTGTTGCATTAGCTAATGAATTAGCAGATGTTGCAATCAATTATAACACAAAAGAAGACTTTTTAGCTGCTGATTTTGGAGGTATGACCGTTGCTGAAAAACTTACAGAACAAACAGGAGTTATCGGTGAAAAATTAGACATTACTTCTTTTGAAAAGTTAGAAGCTGATTACGTAGGATCTTATGTTCATATCAATAAAATTGCCGCTTTAGTAGGACTATCTTCTAAAGTAGAAAATGCTGAAGTTTTAGTTAAAGATATCGCTATGCAAGTAGCTTCTATGGGTGCTACAACATTATCTTATAAAGATTTTGACCCTGCATATGTGGCATCAGAAACTGAGGCCAGAATTGCAGTAATTGAAAAAGATAATATCGAATTAGGACGTTTAGGAAAAACATTAAAGAACGTACCTAAGTATATTTCAATGGCACAATTAACGCCAGAAGTATTAGCTCAAGCAGAAGAAGATGCTAAAGCTGAATTAAAAGCAGAAGGAAAGCCAGAACAAATATGGGATAGAATCTTACCTGGTAAGATGGAGCGTTTTATCTCTGATAATACCACACTAGACCAAGAGCAATGTTTATTAGACCAGAAGTTTATCAAAGATGAAAAACTTACTGTAGCTAAATATGTTGAGTCATATGGTGATGTTGTTGTAACAGGATTTAAACGTGTAACCGTAGGTTAATTATCAATAACAGATATATCAAAAAAGCTTCTCAAATTAATGAGAAGCTTTTTTATTTGTAGCCTATTTGACTTTTAAACATTACAATAATTGTGTAGTTTTGCCTAACCTTAAATAGTTATGACGAATATTTAAAAATCAATTATTCTTAATGAAATATAAAAGAGTCCTACTAAAATTATCTGGAGAGGCATTGATGGGGTCACGTCAATATGGTATTGACCCGGAACGTCTTTCAGAGTATGCTCAAGATATAAAAGCAATTACTGATAAGGGTGTCGAAGTGGCTATAGTTATTGGAGGCGGAAACATCTTTAGAGGTGTGGCAGGTGCAAGTAATGGCATGGATAGAGTTCAGGGTGATCATATGGGCATGTTAGCTACCGTTATTAATGGTTTGGCTTTACAAGGTGCTCTTGAGGATGCCGGTATACCAACACGATTACAGTCTGCAATTAAGATCAACGAAGTTGCTGAGCCTTTCATTATGCGAAAAGCGGTAAGGCATCTCGAAAAAGGACGTGTGGTAATTTTTGGAGGTGGCACCGGGAATCCGTATTTTACTACAGATTCTGCAGCCGTATTAAGAGCTATTGAAATCAAAGCCGATGTAATCTTAAAAGGTACCCGAGTCGATGGTATTTATACTGCTGATCCTGAGAAGGATGATAAAGCCGTAAAATTTGACCATATCACTTTTGATGATGTCCTCAGAAAGGGACTAAAAGTTATGGATACCACGGCTTTTACATTAAGTCAGGAAAATCAATTACCTATTATTGTTTTTGATATGAATAAAAAAGGTAATTTAATGAAAGTTATTTCTGGAGAAAATATAGGAACTAAGGTAAACTTGTAATTATTTATAATGTTTGGCTTACATTTTGATAATCCTCACATTAAAACTATTAAAAGATGAACGAAGAGATACAATTTATACTAGACACTACTAAAGAGGCTATGGATAATGCCATAAAGCATCTTGAGAAACAGTTAATAAACATTAGAGCAGGTAAGGCTAGCCCAGCCATGTTAGGTAGTGTTATGGTGGATTATTATGGTTCTCAAACACCATTAAATCAAGTTGCTAATGTCAACACCCCAGATGGTAGAACGATTACTGTTCAACCCTGGGAAAAAACAATGTTACAAGAAATAGAACGTGGCATTATGTTGGCAAACCTTGGGTTTAATCCTATGAATAATGGTGAAAGTCTAATTATCAATGTGCCTCCACTTACCGAAGAACGTCGTAAAGATTTGGCCAAGCAGGCTAAATCTGAAGCTGAAGATGCTAAAATTAGTGTTAGAACAGCAAGAAAAGATGCTAATAATGACATCAAAAAAGTGGATGCTTCAGAAGACATACAGAAAAATGCTGAAATTGATATACAAGAATTAACAGATAAGTACGTTAAGCGTATAGATACTATATTGGATGCTAAGGAAAAAGAGATTATGACCGTATAGTAAAACGATTGGCCATACATACAACCTTTACTTTATGCTTTTAGCATAATAAATAATACCTCTAAATAAATGCTACAACGTATATGTGTTGTTTTAATCTTACTTTTTACAGCAAACGTTGAAGCGCAGATTACTCCCGATGTTTCCAAAGATACTACCCGAGTAAAACAAGATTCCATCCGGAAAAGTGAATTTTTAACGAATATTGGCATAGGCTACTTTCCTACCAAGTACTTCAATATCGATTTAAGGTATTTGGTTAAATACAACCAATTTGAAGGTTTTAGAACAGGTCTCGGAGGTATTACCAATGCCAACTTTTCTAAAAAATATCGAATTAATGGTTATGCTGTTTACGGGTTTAAAGATGAACGTTATAAATACAGTATAGGTGGTGGTGTACGAGTTGGTCCCAAAACCAATACCTGGATCAACCTTACTTATACTGATGACCTCAAAGAAACCGGCAGCTCGGGGTTTTTAACAGACAAGCGGTTTTTTACATTTTTTGAGCCCAGATTACTTAATATCGATCTGTTTCACCGGCATATTACAAAGTCTATTTCTTTAGAGCATAGAATCACCAATAAACTATTGTCTGAAACACAAGTTGCTGTTAGTAAAATAAACCCAACCTACACCTACAGTTATGTCTTAGATGGTGTTGCTTACAATACTTTTGATGTAAGCACAGCCAAATTGAGTTTGCAATGGAGTCCTTTTAGTGATTATCAGTTTGAAAACGACGTGTTAGAGGAAAAAAAAGATGGTTATCCTAAATTTACCCTTCAATATACTCAAGGGTTTAGCAATATCTTTAATAGTGATTTCAACTTTAGTAAATTAGATTTAAGAACCGTATATCAGTTAACCCACAAAAATGAATCGGTTTCAAGATTTACTGCTGTTGCCGGTATTGCTGAAGGCGAAACTCCTCTGACACATTTGTATCACGCTTATCCTAACAATATTAATAAAGAAACTGTACTTCAACGCTTTTCTGTTGCAGGTTTAAACAGTTTTGAAACCATGTTCTTTAACGAGTTCTTCAGTGATAAATTTGTAACCTTACAATTCAAACATTTCTTTAAGCCTTTTAAATTCTCAGAATGGTTCAAACCACAGTTAGTATTGATATCTCGTCATGCTGTTGGAACTATGAGAAGTATTGACAGACATCAGGGCATAACCTTTAATACGCTCGATAAATTTTACTCAGAATCCGGGGTAGAAATCAACAAGCTTCTTTTTGGTTTTGGTTTGAGTTTTGCATATAGACATGGCGGTTATCATCTTCCAAAACTAGAGGACAATATTGCCTTTAAGTTTACATTCAATATTTCATTATAGCTTATTAATTATCTCGCGATTTCACAGTATACTCTAACTGTTTATACCCTACTTGTCCTGTGTTAGAAACGCCCTCAATAATGATCATAAAATTCCCCGTATTGTCAGAATTATAAAAAGATACTGAAGCTTTACCATCCGTATCAGAAATGACTTGAGGATTCCAATATATAGGGAAACGAACATCAGGATTCAGATAATCGCTTGAATTGTCAATATCATGCGTCGGTGTATAATAGATTTTATGCTTTGAAAAAACAGGTATTGTATTAATGTCTAATTGCTTCTTTGATCTTAATGCAGCATGCAAACCATTACCGGATTTAGTATAGATCGAAATAACACTACCCGTTGCCGGATAAGGTGGGCTGGCTTCTGGAAAAACCTGCTGAAACAATCTTGAAAACCCTTTTGCACCATCTATAACCTCAAAACTTTTTACTTCATCCACAGGAATACGTTGTATAAGCTCCTGGTCATGACTTACAACAGGTATGCCATCTACTACAATTAAAGTTGGTGGATCATATTTACCCTTTTTTATTGTTTCTGCTATCAACACACCATTAACTCTTTTTACATTCACTTTATCTCTAAAATTGAAGAAAAGCACACTGTAAAGCCCATAAGACCAATCTTCTTCTTTTTCCTTTATCGCATCGCCTTCTATAATGGTGTTTGGCGAACCGTACTTATCCCTCATTTTTTTTCTCTCGGGGGTTAACTTGTAACCGTTTAGAATAACTTCATCAAGCTGTGTCACACCACTTCCGTAAAAATAGTAATCGTCTTCTTTGATTTTTTGATCCCGTTGCTCTGTAACTACTTTATTAATTAAACTGTCTTTTACAATAGTTATACTATTCGCATCAAAGGAAACCGGCAAGGGTTTTCTTTTAGAAAGAGAAATACGGTAAGGGTTTTTGTTATTTTCAAAGGTCTCATTACTCTTCACAATAGCCTCTACATAACCTCCATAAGTGGGGGCCAATTGAAAATTAAAACTCCCCGGAGCTGTTACAGTCTTAACATAAATGTATCGCTCCTCATCAAATGTAGTCAATACCAAATCCGTTTCCCTTTTTTTTCCTTTAGAGTCTTTGACATTTATGATCCCTGAAACTTCTAACCCCGTTTCTAATTTATGATTAAACTTACCTATAGGTTTTGTGTAATTATATTTACGCCAACCTTGAGTTAACATCAAATCGTCTATTTCTAAACTTGAATCTTTGACAAAATAAGCCCCAGGATCTTCGATGTGTCCTCGTATGTCTGAACTTAACAAAAAATACGATAATATGCTTTCTCTTGAATTCTGAATTTTACCAAACAGGTCTTTATTCAATACCAATAAGGACATGTTTGTAGGAACAGATAACCCTTCCGAATTTTTGGTTTCAATATCTATATCCATATATTCACGCTGAACGTATTGAAAATTAAGTTTGTTCATAGCGGCGCTGATAACAACTCTTTCACCTTCTCTTTCATTAAAATACAATCGCTCTGCTATTGGTCTTCCATTTTCTTCTAGTAGAGTAAATACCAATACCCCTTCAGGCAGCATCGCCTTTTCCATGGAAACAATACTTGTTTTATTGCTTAAAACAATTCGTTTTTCTAAGTAATCATAGCCTCTACATGACACTTTTAAATCTACTTTGCCTTGCTTCTCATAATTGAAACTAATGATTACATTAACATTGTTCTTTTGAGAGGTCACCATTAACGTATGCCCCCTTTTTATAACCTTTGGCAATGGTATCAGTGATTCTTCATCTTTTTTTTCCGATGTTAATTTGGCACTGTATTGAGTTGCACCATCTACATTGCTTAATATAAAACTGCCCATACCTATCGGATTGCTCTGAAATGTTGTAATAACTTCACCTTTTTCGTTCAAGATGACCCCTTCAACATACTTTCCTTTTCCGTCAATACCGATGGCTTTAAACCCGACTTTACTTGTCAATCCATCAACTAAATCTCCGCTTTCGGGAAAAAATTGTATATCTAAATAATTTTCTTTCGGCGAGAAGGTTTTTGAATAATGAAGGTTGTTATCAGTTATAAAAGCTATTTCAAACTGATCGGATGCTTTCGAAATGGAATAGTCCAATACATATCGCTCTTTATTATCCTTCTTAACCAGTACTGTATCTTTTTTATCGTCCTCAGTTACGACAACTTTTAGTTTATTCTTATGTTTATTATCTATAATCTTAGGATACAGATCAACCCTAAACCTTTGCATGTTCATTAAAGTATCTACACGTCTTATGTTTTGGATAGCTTCTGGTAATTTTACACCGTCGGAAGTTGAAAATATCTGAATGTACTTTTCAAATATGAAGTCATTACCAAAATTCTTATTCCATTCCGTATAGGCTCTGATTAAATACTTTCCTTGCACATAAGACGCATCCAAATCAAAAAAACCATCCCCTACACCTTTATCTATTTTAATCAGTTTTCGATCTCTGATTTTTTTTTGGGCATCGATAAGCTCTACGTAAAGCACACCACTTACTATATCAGGATTATGAGTAGAGGCATTTAATATAACAGCTTTAAACCATATGGTTTTATTGTTGGTATATACCTCATTATCTGTTTGTAAATATACTTTTTCAGCAAGTGCATTATGAGCATATTTTTTAGCATCCTGAGCCAAACTTAAACTTGAAAAAAAAATAAAGACCAGTAGAAAAAAAGTGTGCGGATTTTTGGCATTCATTAAAGGACATCGTTTTTCTAAAAATACTATTTTTTCGAATAAATAAGTGTTAAACAAGTTTACAAGTTTAGTTATTGTTATGTTAAAATTAAGGCTGTTAATAAACCCTTATTTTTATGCGTCAATCCTTAGGTTTTTTCTACCTTTGCGGCTCCATTTTACCAACGCATGTTTAAACTTTTAACCACAGGATTTTGGGAGACTGTTGCTAGGCTTATTCTTCGCAATAAGATTCTCATTTTTGCAGCTATAATAATAGCAACTGTATTTTTCAGTATGCAATGGAAAAACATGCGCTTTACTTATACTGAAGCCAACTTGCTTCCCGATGAACATGACGTTAACCTTACTTACAACAATTTCCTTAGTGTATTTGGAGAAGAAGGGAATCTTATTGTTCTTGGTGTTAAAGACAGTGCTTTGTTTACGGTGGAAAAATTCAATGCCTGGAATCAACTCTCTGAAGATTTTAAGGCTTATGATGAAGTTGAGACCGTCGTTTCTATTAAAGACCTTCAAAAATTAGTTAAGAATAATAAAGAGGAAAAATTTGACCTTGAACCCTTTATTAAGGATTCCATAAGTTCTATGGAGCAAATCCATACCTTGCAAGAAGAGCTTTTTAAAAAATACCCTTTCTATGATAACTTTTTGTTCAATACTGAAACCAAAACGGTTCGAACAGCAATATATCTAAAGAAAGATATCGTTAATACTCCAACGAGAAAAGATTTCATAATTGATACTCTTTTACAAACCATAAATGATTTTGAAGCCCAAACCGGCTTGGATGTTAGGATTTCGGGAATGCCCTATATCCGAACACTTAACTCTCAGAATATTGTTGATGAAATAGGCTTATTTATTGGAGCAGCACTACTCATTACTTCTCTGATTTTCTTCTTATTCTTTAGGTCGTTCAGAGCTACCTTTATTTCTCTCATCGTAGTGTGTATAGGTGTTATGTGGACCTTTGGTATTCTTGGTCTATTGAACTATGAGATTACAGTATTAACCGCGCTCATACCGCCTCTAATTATTGTTATTGGTATACCTAATTGCATCTTTCTGATCAATAAATACCAACACGAAGTAAAGTCTCACGGTAATAAAGTAAAGTCTTTACAACGGGTTATCACAAAAATCGGTAATGCTACCTTAATGACCAATGTTACTACGGCATCTGGTTTTGCCACCTTTATACTTACCGAAAGTAAGCTATTAAAAGAATTTGGTATTGTAGCCTCATTAAGCATTTTAGCCATTTTTATTTTATGCCTGCTGATTATTCCGATAATGTATACGTTTTTGCCTTTTCCTAAAGAACGTCACTTAGAGCATTTAAACAAACGTTGGATTGGTGGTTTTGTAGATTGGATGGAGCTTATGGTAAAACACAAGCGCATTACCATATATGTCACCGCATTGATACTTTTGATTGCCAGCATGATTGGGATCAACACTATCAAAATTTCCGGAAGTCTTATTGAAGACATGCCAAAAAACACTGAGTTTTTTAGTGATATTAAGTTCTTTGAGCAAGAGTTTAACGGCATAATGCCTTTGGAGATTATGGTAGACACAAAGCGTAAGAAAGGTGTCATGAAGCTTTCCACACTTAAGCGCATAAACGAATTGGAAGACCTTATCATAGAAACTCCAGAATTATCAAGGCCAATATCAGTAGTTAGTTTGGTAAAGTATTCTAAACAAGCGTATTACAATGGAAATCCAAAGTATTTTCAGCTACCTTCAAGTCAGGAGAACAGTTTCATTTTATCTTATGCCAAGAATTCTAATACTGATGTTGATCTTTTGAAAAACTTTGTAGATAGTACTGGCCAATATGCTCGGATCACTACGTTTATGAAAGATATTGGCACGGATAAAATGGAACGTATCGAAGAAAATCTACAAAATAAAATCAATAAAGTATTCCCTAAAGAGCGTTATAATGTCACGTTAACAGGTAAGGCTTTAGTATTTCAAAAAGGAACAAAGTATCTGGTAAGAAATCTGGTTATTTCATTAAGTCTGGCTATTTTCCTGATCTCACTTTTCATGGCTTATATGTTCAGATCTTTCAGAATGATCATTGTTTCATTAATACCAAATTTGCTACCATTATTAGTTACTGCTGGTTTAATGGGGTATTTGGGGGTTCCTATAAAACCATCAACCATACTCGTGTTTAGTATTGCCTTTGGTATTTCTGTTGATGATACTATTCACTTTTTAGCAAAATACCGACAGGAACTACAATCGAATCACTGGAAAATAAGAAAATCGGTTTATGCGGCTCTAAGAGAAACCGGAGTAAGCATGTTCTATACTTCAATTGTATTGTTCTTTGGGTTCTCGGTATTTACCATTTCCAGTTTTGGCGGTACTGTAGCTTTAGGCGCATTGGTATCGGCAACATTATTATTTGCCATGCTCTCAAATTTATTGCTGTTACCTTCATTATTATTATCTCTTGAACGTAACATTGCTAACAAAGAGGTTATGCGAGCACCCGCCATTAACATCATTCCTACTGAGGATGATGATGACCATGAAATAAAACAATAAAAAATTATCTTAGCACATAAATTTTAGATATGAACAAGACCGTTGCTGAACTATTATCTCAAGACATCACACTTCAGGATGTTGAAGTAAAAGGATGGGTTAGAACATTTAGAGCTAATCGATTTATAGCCATAAATGATGGTTCTACTATACATAATATACAATGTGTTGTTGATTTTGAAGCTATGGATGAGACACTTCTTAAGCGTATCACAACAGGAGCAGCAGTGCATATAAAAGGACAACTAGTAGAAAGCCAGGGTAAAGGGCAAAAGGTAGAAATTGCCGTCTCAGAATTAGATGTATTAGGAGATTCAGATCCTGAAAACTATCCTATCCAACCTAAGAAACACTCTTTTGAGTTTCTAAGAGAAAATGCCCATCTGAGAACACGTACCAATACTTTTAGTGCTGTAATGCGTTTACGATCATCATTATCGTTTGCCATTCACAAGTATTTTAATGATAATGGGTTTTACTATATGCATACGCCTATTATTACTGGTAGTGATGCAGAAGGTGCCGGTGAAATGTTTAGGGTAAGTGCTTTGGATGCTAAAAACCCGCCTTTGACTGATGACAATGCCGTAGATTATAAACAAGACTTCTTCGGAAAAGAAACCAATCTCACCGTTTCCGGGCAGTTAGAAGCAGAAACTTATGCCATGTCATTGGGTAAAGTATATACTTTTGGCCCGACATTTAGGGCTGAAAATTCTAATACCAGTAGACATTTGGCTGAATTTTGGATGATTGAACCAGAAGTTGCCTTTATGGATTTAGCCGGTAATATGGATTTGGCAGAAGATTTTATGAAATCTGTTTTGAGTTATGTATTAGAACACAATACTGATGATCTTGAGTTTCTTGATAAGCGACAAGAAGATGAGGAAAAACGCCTTCCACAAGCCGAACGTAGTCCGATGGGATTGCTTGAAAAACTGAAGTTTGTTATTGACAACAATTTTAAACGTGTCAGTTATACAGAAGCTATAGAAATTCTAAGAAATTCTAAACCTAATAAAAAGAAAAAATTCAAATACCTTATCGACGAATGGGGCGCGGATTTGCAGAGTGAGCACGAACGCTTTTTAGTTGAGAAGCATTTCAAATGCCCTGTAATCTTATTTGATTACCCGGCTAATATTAAAGCTTTTTACATGCGTCTTAACGAAGATGGAAAAACCGTAAGAGCTATGGATATCTTATTTCCGGGTATTGGTGAAATTGTTGGTGGGTCTCAACGTGAAGAACGCCTAGAGGTCTTAAAAGAAAAGATGGCTGCTTTAGATATTCCAGAAGAAGAATTATGGTGGTATCTCGACTTGAGAAAATACGGCACTGCAGTACATTCTGGTTTCGGCTTAGGTTTTGAACGTTTGGTAATGTTTGCCACAGGAATGAATAATATCAGAGATGTAATCCCTTATCCGAGAACACCTCAGAATGCTGAATTTTAATGGCACGACAATTGCATAGATTCATTATCTTTATTTAAGTTAACTATTCTAAAAAACTCATGCTTAAACAGTACCTTCAATTTAAGTTATCGCAAAAGCTGTCACCGCAACAAATTCAATTAATGAAATTGATACAATTGCCAACACAGGCTTTTGAGCAACGCTTAAAACAAGAATTGGAGGAGAACCCTGCGCTAGACACAGGTAAAGACAATGAAGGTACAGATGATGCATTTGATGAGTTTGATAACAGTCATGATGAGTTTAACGACAATGATTCCATAAACGCTGAAGATATCAATGTCGATGAATATCTTAGTGATGATGAAATACCAGATTACAGAACTCAAACTAATAATTATAGTGTAGATGATGAAGAAAAAAGTGTGCCTTATGCCGCTGGTACTTCTTTCACGCAGCATTTGATTAATCAACTCAATACATTTCGGCTTAATCATCAAGAAGAAGGCATCGCTCATTTTTTAGTAGGTAGTGTTGATGAAAGCGGTTATATAAGACGTTCATTGAGTGATATTATGGATGATTTGGCATTTACTCAAAATGTTTACACTACAGAGGAAGAAATCGAAAATGTACTAAAAATTGTTCAGCAATTAGACCCTGCGGGTGTGGGTGCCCGTAACCTACAGGAATGTTTGAGCATTCAACTCCACCGTAAATCTCAACATGCAGCAATTGAGCTCGCTGTTAAAATCATTGATAAAGCCTTTGAACAGTTTACGAAAAAGCATTACGAAAAGTTATTGAGCAAGTTCAACATTTCTGAAGATCAGCTCAAAGATGCCATCGAAGAGATTGAACGCCTTAACCCTAAACCTGGTGGTTCTTATGCTGGTAATAATAAAATTGTTGAGCATATCGTTCCGGACTTTGCCATAAAAATTGTCGATGGTCAATTGGAACTCACTTTAAATGGCAGAAATGCTCCTGAATTGCATGTTTCCAGAGCGTATAATAATATGCTTAAAGGTTATAAAGACAGTAAAGAAAAGTCTAAATCACAAAAAGATGCCATTCTTTTTATCAAACAAAAGTTAGATGCCGCTAAATGGTTCATTGAAGCTGTAAAACAGCGCCAACAGACTTTATTCGTCACAATGAGTGCCATTATGCACTATCAGAAAGAATATTTTTTATCTGGTGATGAGCGCCAACTTAAACCAATGATCTTAAAAGACATTGCTGATGAGATCGATATGGATGTTTCCACAGTGTCTCGGGTTGCTAACAGCAAATATGTAGACACGCCTTATGGAACCAAATTGATTAAAGAGTTTTTCTCTGAATCGATGAAAAACGATCAAGGTGAAGATGTCTCTACCAGAGAGATTAAAAAAATCTTAGAGACTGTTATTGAAGAAGAGGATAAGAAGAAGCCGCTCACTGATGAAAAGTTAGCTTCCATTTTAAAAGACAAAGGTTATCCTATTGCCCGAAGAACAGTAGCTAAATATAGAGAACAGCTCGATATTCCTGTAGCTAGACTAAGAAAAAAGATCTAATTCTGACAGCTTTCACAATACGTAGTTCTCAAATATTCATCTTTGAGTAGCTGAAATGTTACACCGCCATCTTCTACTGCATTAAAAAGCTTGCAATACCTTGCTTCGTTGAGATTAAAAGCATTTAACATGATCGCTCTATAGTCTGCTGTCTTTGTCAATGCCTTATTGATCAGCGTAAGGTTGAGATAATAAAATAGCAAGTCTTCATCAACCACAATACTACGAACTCTATCGGTTAATAATTGTGCGGCCGACTCTACACTATCGTAATAGGTGAGGAACTGCGCCAAACTAAAGCTATCGGCATCTGAAAGTTGTATATTTTCATAGGCTTTCTTGATGTATGATACCGATTTATCTTTATTCTTATAATCGCGTTTCCTCATAAGTTTCTCACTCTTGATGATATGGTAATTGATCATCATTCTATCTATTAATACGGGAGCTATCTTGTAATTTTTAAGACCATATATTTCATTCTTAAAAACCTCAGAATTGACAGGTTCAAAATCATAACGCCAAATTCTAAATTTAAGAGCAGTCAAGTTATAATTTACTCTTGGGTTTTTACGGTCTAGTTTTTTAAGTGCTTCTAATTCATCTCTTACTATAATTATTTCCCGTTCATCCAACTCGTATTTAATTGCACTGTTGTTATTTAGTAAATTCACATACTTTATTTGATTAGGGATTTCCATAGTCTTTAATACTTCAGGAGAATTTACCTTTTGCCTTAATCTTTTAAAAATGGTATTTTGTATTTGAGTTGCCTCATCCAATTTGTCTTTTTTAACACTTTCATTAAACAAGCTTACTAATGCATCAATAGACATGGTTTTGTATTTATCTTTCTTTTCAAGCTTTAAGGTTATTACAGCTTTTCTGTGTGACTTTAAGTACTTCTCCATTTCTTGAGAAAAAGCGCCTGTTAGCTTTTTTTTGATTTGAGCTTTACTTAGCGTTTTTAAGCTTTCATGTTTGGTGCCTTCAATATCATTTAAAAATTCAACCCAGTTCTCTGATGTGGAGATACTAGTCTCTATGGTCGGTTTCTGATAACTCTGAAGTGCATTAGCTATACTTTTAGCGCGTTGTTCCTGTAATTCTATATTACGTTCTAAGCTTCCTTCGACAGATGCGTACGCTTTTATATTTATTGATTTTATATTGAAGTCTGTAAGTCTTAAAGAATCATACATTGGTTTTACATCTTGAGGAAAGTATTCTGATTTATTCTTTTCGAACGGCACCGTAAACTTTAGTGTTTTATATTTTAACTTAAAGCCCTCAGTGGCTTTCAACACCAGTTTGTCTGAATTGTATTGTACTGTGTCTAAATACATTCCCATATCCAAAAGATCCCAATTGTATGCTTCCAGGTTATAAACTATTTGATATCTACACAACGTTTTGTTGTTAAGAAACAAGATGTTATACTCTGTCTCTTTATCTCTTAGTGTTTCTGGAATTCTACCTACTTGTACCTTAAATAGATTTTTACCATCACTTTTAAGTCCGCTTTTAAGCTTTGACTTGTAAACAGGCTTTAATAGTTTTCCTTTTATTTGACTGTATTTGATAGTTTCCAAGTCGCAATCATATCTGTCTTTAGTTACAATATCTATGGCTAAGCCATCATAATTACCTTTAAAAAGGGTGTTGAACCATTTTTTGTCATTGACTACAAAATATAAGTTGTCATTTTCTCTTTTAATGGAAAATTTCACTTCTTTAGGTTTTTGCTTAAAAGCATTAAAGCATGTTTTACACGCTCTGTTTCTATCAGCCTCTGTTTTAGGAAATAGTATTCCATAATTTCCCTGAGCCTTTACATTGTTGTAGCATAAAAGAAAAATTATTAGACCTACTAAGTAACATGATCTTCTCATTTTATATAAATTGAAACTAAATTTACAATAGATTAAGCTATCAAATATAATAAGAAAAAACTTACAAATTGTTTTCTCATAAAAGATTACTTTTGCTCAATACAGTTAATGCATTATTTTCTCAAAAGCATATCGTTTATATTCCATCCATTAATTATGCCATTATTGGGTGTTTTGTTTTATTTTCATAAAACGCCACGATTTATTCCAGAGCCCATAATGACAAGCAAATTGTTTTCTATTACAATACTTACTGTAATACTCCCTATACTTTTGTTCTTTTTATTAAAAACCATTAATAAGGTTGAAACCATCTACTTGAGAAGTACAGAGGAAAGAATCATTCCATTAGTACTCAATAGTATTATTACTTTACTGATTTTATTACGTGTATTTACAAACAACGAAATTGTAGAGCTTTACTTTTTCTTTGTCGGTATTCTTTGTTCTACCCTAGCGTGCCTCATATTAGCTGTTTTTAAAATTAAAGCAAGTATACATATGATAGCCGCTTCGGGATTTTTTATGTTTGCTATAGCCGTAGGCATTCATTTTAAAATCAACATTAATGGCTCCATTGCCTTAATGATGATTATTCTGGGTGCCATAGCAACTTCTCGTTTACACCTTAAAGCTCACACAAACGCAGAGCTATTGATAGGACTTTTTACAGGACTCTTTCCTCAATTAATATTGGTTAATTATTGGTTATAGAATGTAAAACATAATTCCAATTTTAACTGCTATAATATCAATAGAATTACCATTCAATCTTGCTGAATTGTCAAAAATAGGGTTAAGGCCATAATATGCCTGAAAATTCCATGTACCATATCCTGCACTCAATGTAAGACCGTATTGAAACTTATTAAAATCGTCTACGTTAGATAATTTTATATTTCCAGCATTACTTTTAAATTTCGTAGAATTATATAACAAATACCCTAATTTGAAACCCGCATAAATACGCCAAAAACTATATTCAGAGGCTGTTGATGTTCTCCAACGCAGCTCGAACGGCACCTCTATTAAATAGGTCGTAAACTTGTTTTTTGAAACATCAATAGATGTTTCATCAACAAAACTGTAATTATAACTTCCGTTGGATTCGGAGATTAGCAAGTTCTGATTGTATGAATTAGAGGAGATTCCCAATCCGAGTCCAAGTGCTATATTCCGCCTTTTATTTACAGGCATATCCCTAATAAACCCAAAGTGGAATCCTGTAGAAAAACCACTTTGCGATAAGCCTCTCGGTATATTGCCTAATGAATTGTAAGTAATAGAAGCATAAAATTGATCTTCTCTGTATTTGTGGTCTACCTGGGTACTGTCTTGTTGTGCAAAAACCCACATCGGCATTAGTAATCCTAATAGAAAAAAGATGATGTAATAACGCATTTTATAAAACTACAAATATTAGATAGAAGCTTCAAAAAAAAAGCGCCATGAAGTTCCATGACGCTTGATATTAAAATTAAGATATTTTTTATTATTGATTAGAATTAACATTAGTAACATACATTACCTTTAATGCATTTGCTTCTCTTAATTCTTGCTTGATATCAGACGCTAATCCGGAATTGGCATCTTTGTCTCCTTTTAATCCAACAACTATTTTACTGCGTAACTCCTCACGCATATTATTAATAGCTGAATAAATCGCAGGTTTTATATCCTCAATACTTGCAAAATCATCATTTATTTGAATTCTGGCTTCAGTACCAAATTTCTTATACTGATCACTAGGTTTACCAAAATATATAAATGTAGTTCTGTCCTTTTCCAGTTTTTCTACCTGATCGGCTGATGGTAATGAGTTTTGAATTTTTAAGCTATTGTCTCTCATCACAGTAGCAACCATAAAGAAGAAAAGTAACATAAATACAATGTCTGGTAATGATGCCGTAGAAATTGCCGGCAAATCGCCTTTCTTTTTATTTTTAAATTTAGACATAGTTTTAAATTTTAATCTTGAGGTTCTGCTTCAGATAACTTCATCGGATACATATCCTTAATCGTCTTTATCCTTTCATTGAGCTTCTCGTCTTTCTTAAACTGGTTTTTAGCCTTTTCTTCCAACATTTCACTGTAAGAGACATTATAAAGCTTCATTGCTTCTCTATTTCTTAGGTAATTGTATGCTGCAACCAATTCGTTTTGAACTTCAATATATTTACCATAAGTGGTCTCTCTATCGTGTTTTAATGAAATGATTGCCTTATCTGGATGGTCAGAAGACCCCGGATCTTTTTTCCCTTTACAATAATCACAGCTCTGCCCTTCTGCATTAACACTTCCTCCATTATCAAGAAAATCTATTGCAGCTTGACGCAGATCTTTAATATCCATTTCTTCTTCTTCGACTAAGAGCTGGTCGTGGCGGTTAAGCAATACTGTAAACAAGTTTTTTTGCCTAATCACTGGAGGCTCAACTTCAGAATTATCGATTGGCGGCAAACTCCTTAATATCCCTTTATCCTTTTCAATAGTAGTTGTTACTAAAAAGAATATCAATAGTAAGAACGCAATGTCAGCCATTGACCCTGCATTAACTTCTGGTGCTGATCGTTTTGCCATATTGTTATAACTATTTACTTATTATTTTTTTAACTCCAGAGAATAGCATGGTTACAGCTGCCACAACAATTAGTATGTAAAATGCTGTTAAGCCTGCTCCTACCATATGCGATTGCCCTTCAGAGGCAAAACCATCCTGTAGTTTATATTGAGTAGTATCTCCTGCGGAAACCACATAAGATATCACTAAAATAGCAACGAATAGCCCAACTCCAATTAAGGTATTTTTTAAAGACTTGGTATTTGTAAATAAGTTCTTAAGAACAAAAAATAGAACAAAAGCCAATACTAATCCAAATATTGCGTACGCTGCATAAGCCATTGGGTCTACTAACCCAGCTTTTTCACCACTATCAATGGCTTCATCTCCGGCAGAAATGATTCTGACCAAGAAAACAATACCAGCAAGACCAATGATAGCAGCTACTATTTTTATTATTTTGTGTAAATTCATAATTAATTAGCTGTTATTATTTTTTGTGTCTTACCAATAAATCCATTAATGTAATTGATGCATCTTCCATATCGTTAACGATACTGTCAATCTTAGCAATAATGTAGTTATAGAATATTTGAAGTATAATTGCTACAATAAGACCAAATACTGTTGTTAAAAGTGCTACTTTAATACCACCTGCAACTAATGATGGTTGCATATCTCCGGCAGCTTCGATCTTATCAAAAGCTTGAATCATACCAATTACAGTTCCCATGAAACCAAGCATCGGTGCTAGTGCTATAAATAATGAAATCCAAGATACGTTCTTTTCTAACTGACCCATTTGTACGCCTCCATATGCTACTACTGCTTTTTCTGCGGCATCGATGTCTTCGTCAGCTCTGTCTAATCCTTGATAGAATATAGAAGCAACAGGACCTTTAGTATTTCTACAAACCTCTTTTGCTGCCTCAATGCCTCCAGACGCAAGTGCATCTTCTACATTTTGCGTTAATTTTTTTGTGTTTGTTGTTGAAAGATTTAAAAAGATAATTCTCTCTATAGCTATAGCTAATCCAAGAATTAAACATAATAATACGATCCCCATGAACCCAGGTCCACCTTCAATAAATCGCTTTTTTAATTCTTGATGAAAACTCTCTTCGCCTTCAGTCTCAGAATCATCTAGAGTTATACTTGTTACGGTTGTTGTTGTTGCTGCTACAGTTGTCGTTGCATTTGCATTAACAGTTCCAATAGCCATTAAACATGTAATAGCAAGGATAGAAAATAATCTTTTCATTGTTCTTAATCTTAATTTTATTAGTTAAAGTGTTAAAGATAAAAAAAAAATGTAACTATACTTTAAAACATCAGCAGAGAGGAAGGGATTCGAACCCTCGATACGCTTTTGACGTATACACACTTTCCAGGCGTGCGCCTTCGACCACTCGGCCACCTCTCTTTGTCTTAAAAATTACAGGATGACAAATAACAAAAAAAACTTTAAACACTAAAATTTAAGATGTTATTTTTAGGTCATCTCACCTCGTAAAGAAGCCTCAAAAACTGTACCTAAGTGTTCCGGTTTCGTTTTCTGCCCCAACAAATACATTAATTTTGTGATCGCTGCTTCAGTAGTAATGTCTTTTCCAGATATTAAACCTATGGATTTCAGCCGATTACTAGTTTCGTATTGTCCCATTATAACACTACCTCCCGCACATTGCGTAACATTAATTACAGGCAATCCTTTCTTAAGAATTTTTTCTAATAATGCTATGAACCAATCTTCTGTGGTGGCATTTCCTGAACCATAAGTCTCAATAATTAACCCTTCTAAATGGTCATTATCTAAAATACACTCCAATAAACGTCTAGAAATACCAGGAAACAACTTTAAAACTCCTATGTTAGTATTCATTGCCTTATTGACTTTGAATGGTTTTTCAGGATCGGGTTTCAACAGATAATCTTTGTTGATTTTAATATGTACGCCAGATTCTGCCAAATGTGGATAGTTTAAAGATTCAAAAGCTTCAAAATGCTCCGCATTTATTTTAGTTGTTCTATTGCCTCTATAGAGTTTATATTCAAAATACAATCCAACTTCTTTGATCACAGGCCTTGAATTTTCCTGTAGTGAGGCCATCTGTATTGAGGTAATGAGGTTTTCTTTTGCATCGGTACGTAAATCTCCGATAGGCAATTGTGAACCTGTAAAAATTACCGGTTTGGTTAAATTTTCGAGCATAAAGCTAAGTGCTGATGCCGAATAACTCATAGTATCACTACCATGCAAGACCACAAAACCATCAAACGTTTCATAATTCTCTTCTATAATTTCTGCAATGTCAACCCAATACTTGGGGTTCATATTTGAAGAATCTATGGGGTTTTCGAAAGAAATGGTCTCAATATTACATTCTAATAAGCGCAGCTCAGGTATACGCTCTAAAATGCTATCAAAATCAAATGCTCTAAGTGACCCTGTATTAGGGTCTTTAATCATACCTATGGTACCACCAGTATATATTAATAATATGTTTGGTTTCTGCATGTTATATTCCAAAGATTTGTTTTGAGTTTTCTGTAGTTATATCTGCAATGTCTGCTTCACTACATTCATATAGCTCTGATAGTTTTTTCAGTACTTCTGTTATATATGCACTTTCATTTCGTTTGCCTCTGTACGGTTTTGGTGCAAGATATGGGGCGTCGGTTTCCAAAACAATATCTTTGAGATCTATTTGATTTATAAATTGATCCAACTTACCATTCTTAAATGTCACTACACCTCCTATGCCCAATTTCATATGATACGATATGGCTTTTTTAGCTTGCTCAATATTACCTGTAAAACAATGAAAAATACCATATAAATCGTCATCGCATTCCGAATCCAGAACCTCAAATATTTCATCAAAAGCTTCTCTACAATGAATCACTATTGGCAACTGGTACTGCTTTGCCAATTTGATCTGATGTCTGAACGCTTCTTTTTGAATTGCTAATGTGGACGTATCCCAATACAGATCAATTCCTATTTCCCCAACAGCGTAGAATTTTCTCGATTTTAGCATCTGTTCCACATGCTTCAGCTCCTCTTTATAGTTATCTTTAACATGAGTAGGGTGTAACCCCATCATTAAATACATATACTCGGGATATCTCTTTTCCAATTCAAGCATTGCCTCAGTATAGGTAGAATCTATAGCTGGGATAAAGAAGCGTTTGATATTATTCTGAAGTGCTTTTTCAACAATCTGATCTCTGTCTTCGTCAAAAGCTTCACTATATAAATGCGTATGCGTATCTGTTATAACCATACTACAAAAGTAATTGTTTATAATATTATATTTACACAAAATTAAACCATGGAACTACTTAAGGACTTCTTAGTTGGAAAAGGCTATTCTAAGATTAAACTAAAACTAACTACTACAAACCATTTTGAAATAGGCGCTTCTATAAATGGTATCAAAGGGCGTTTTATTTTAGATACTGGAGCTTCAAATTCATGTGTTGGATTTGAAGCTATTGAAAGGTTTAATCTTAAAGTTGAAGATTCAGAAATTAAAGCTGTAGGTGCCGGGGCTTCAAACATGATGACCAAAGTTTCTGCTACCAATGAATTAAAAATTGGCAAATGGCGAAAGAAACGAGTCGCTCTTATACTTTTTAATTTAGTTCATGTAAATAATGGCTTAATCAATCATAATTCTAATCCTGTTGACGGTATTATCGGTGCTGATGTATTAAAAAAAGGGAAGGCAGTTATCGACTATGAAAAAAAGTACCTTTATTTAAAACTATAGGTAAAAGTTTTATTCTCTAAAGAATCTTATTATATTTAAAGTTCAATCCCCACCGAACCTTAATTACATGCAACCATCAATAATCATTGCCGATGATCATCCTTTAATATTAAAAGGACTTCATAATTTTTTAATCGAGAAGGGTTATAATGTTATTGCCAGTGCTAAAAACGGTAAAGAAGCTTTAACCTTAATAAAGGCCAAAAAACCTGATATTGCCATACTCGATATTCAAATGCCATTCTTTACAGGTCTTGAAATTGCAAGAGAGTGTTCGAATAATAGTATTCCAACAAAAATAATACTCATCACACTCGAAAAGGATGAGAAAATATACAATGAGGCCAAAAGCTTATTCATCTATGGATACGTATTAAAAGAATTTGCTTTAGAGGAAATTGAAAATTGTATTTCCTCCGTTATTGAAGACAAGTCCTATTTTAGCCCGGATCTTATCAACTATTTAAAACCAGATACAAAACCAGAGGTTCTAAATACGTTAACAAACACCGAACAAAAGGTGCTTCACTTTATCGCCAAAAATAAAACTGCAAATGAAATTGGCACGCTTTTACACAGTTCAAGACGAACTATCGAAAAACATAAGAGCAACATTATCAAGAAGTTAAATATAGAAAAAACACCCAATTGCCTTTTGATTTGGGCCAAAGATCACCAAGACTACTTGCTCTAAAAAACACGTAAGGTTACGTATTGTTTCGTATTATTTTATTTAAGATTTTTACATAGTTGTTAATTATGTTATTAATAACAGCTATTAATTAGTTCTTAGGGGAATTAGGAAGCTCTGGATTATGTCCAGAGCTTTTCTTTTAAAATATACGTAAGGTTACGTATTGTTTGATATTGTTTTTATTAAGAAATTTACACAGCTATTAATCCAACGCCTCAAATAACTTTGTCAAAGGCTCAGAGTGTAATAAGCTCTGGGTTTTTGATTAATATAACATAATATGAACGATAATATTAGTAATAACGACAAGCTTTTAATGTATATTCTTATTGCCTGTTCTACGGTAATATTATCTATTAATATTGTAGTCAATTTTTTTTAGTTAATTTAGTTAGTTAGTTCCAAATGGAAAATGAAAAAGCGCAATTAATACTATAATTGCGCTTTTCTTTTATAGACTTAAATAGCCTTTATAGTTCTAATGCTTTTTTAACGTCATTATTCATTAACAATTCTACCGGATTCTCAAGTGCTTCCTTTACAGCTACCAGAAATCCTACAGATTCTTTTCCGTCAATAATCCTGTGGTCATAGGATAATGCCACGTACATTATAGGTCTGATCTCTACTTTACCATCAATGGCAACCGGACGTTCAACAATATTATGCATCCCCAGAATACCACTTTGCGGTGGATTTATTATAGGTGTAGAAAGCATGCTTCCAAACACCCCTCCATTAGATATGGTAAACGTTCCTCCTGTCATTTCATCTACGGTAATCTGCCCATCTCTTGCTCTTAATGCCAATCGTTTTACTTCCGATTCCACCCCTCTGAATGTAAGATTCTCAGCATTTCTAATCACAGGAACCATTAACCCTTTTGGACCAGAAACGGCTATACTAACATCAACAAAGTCATAAGAGATCATCTCTTTTCCATCTATCATTGAATTAACTGCCGGATATAACTTTAAAGCTCTTACTACTGCTAATGTAAAGAAACTCATAAAACCTAGGCCTACCCCATGTTTAGCCTTAAAATCTTCTTTATACTGTTTTCTCAAATCAAAAATAGGAGACATATCCACTTCGTTAAAAGTGGTTAACATGGCTGTCGTATTTTTAGCTTCCACTAATCGCTCTGCAACTTTACGACGTAACATGGACATCTTGCTTCGTGATGTTCCCCTGTTTCCTCCGGTAGGTGTTCCCATTGATGGCACAGCCTTTACAGCATCTTCTTTAGTTACTCTTCCATCTTTCCCTGTACCTTGTATGTCTTTGGCATCCATACCTTTCTCGGCTAAAATCTTCTTGGCCGCTGGACTTGCCGTACCTGTCGCATACGTTGTATGGTCTTGCTTAGGGGGTTCTTGAACTTCCTGCTTTGGCTGCGCTTCTTCTTTTTTATCTTCTTTAACCGACGCCACAGCACCATCTGGTTTTTCTGCGCTGGTATCTATTAAACATACCACTTCACCTACAGCAACGGCATCTCCTTCTTCGGCTTTAAGTGTAATAATTCCACTCGCTTCTGCTGGTAGTTCTAATGTAGCTTTATCGCTATCTACCTCAGCAATGGCCTGATCCTTTTCTACATAATCGCCATTTTCTACTAACCATTCCGCAATTTCTACTTCTGTAATTGATTCGCCTGGTGAAGGCACTTTCATTTCTAAAACCATCTTTATTTGTTTTATTTAAGTCTGATTTAAGTATTATTCAATATTTCTTTGATTATTCTTTGTCTTATCAAACACATAGTCTACGACTTCCTGATGTCTGATCTTTGATCTTACCGAGCTTCCTGCTGCCGGAGCGCCATAAGGTCTTCTTGTTGCTGCTCTAAAACGTCTTGCTTCATCAAAATGCATTAACATATGCCCATAAGCTCCCATATTTCTTGGTTCTTCCTGCGCCCATACAATGTCATCTGCTTGATCATATTTTTTAAGAATAGCTCGCATTGCTTCGGCTGGTAGTGGAAATAATTGTTCTATTCTTACTAAGGCGATATCTGTTCTTCCTAATTTTTCTCTTTCCTCCAACAAATCATAATAAAACTTTCCTGTCACAAACACTAAAGATTTCACCGCTTTTGCTTCTACTGAAGCATCATCAATAAGCATTTGAAAACCACCATTTGCAAACTCATCTACCGTAGACACTACTTTAGGATGCCTTAATAAACTCTTGGGGGTAAACACTATCAAGGGTTTTCTGTAATTAGATTTCATTTGTCTACGCAACAGGTGAAACATATTGGCCGGAGTAGTACAATCTGCAACAAAAATATTATCCTTGGCACATACTTGAAGGTAACGTTCCATGCGCCCTGACGAATGTTCTGCGCCTTGTCCTTCGTAACCATGTGGTAATAGCATTACCAACCCATTTTGTGTTTTCCATTTATCCTCTCCAGAGGAGATGTATTGGTCGATCATGATCTGAGCTCCATTACTAAAATCACCAAATTGGGCTTCCCATATGGTAAGTGTATTGGGACTGGCCATAGCATACCCATAGTCAAAACCTACTACGCCATATTCAGACAATAAGGAATTGTATATGTTAAACTGCCCTTGGTTATCCGATAGATTTTTGAGTAAGATGATCTCTTCTTCACTATCTTCAACTTTAACCACAGCGTGGCGATGTGAGAATGTTCCACGCTCTACGTCCTGACCAGATATTCTAACATTGAATCCTTCTTTCAGTAGACTCCCATATGCCAGATGCTCGGCCATAGCCCAATCCAATCGATCTTCATCGAACATGGTCTGTCTGGACTCTATCAAACGCTGTATCTTTCTTATAAATTTTTTATCTCCTGGTAAGGTTGAGATGACTTGAGTAATATCTTTAAGTGTGGTTTTAGAAACAGATGTATCAACCGGCTTCATCATTTCATCTTCCGTAACTCGAACAAAATCTTTCCATTGTTCTTCCATGAAAGGTGAAATCTTTGTTTTTTCTACTTTACGTGAGTCCACCAGTTTCTCCTCTAGCTTCTCCTTATATTCTTTTTCTATGGTTTTTACATAACCTTCATCTATAACCCCTTCAGACAATAAACGATCGGCATAGATATCTCTTGGGTTTTTATGTTTTGAAATGGCTTTATATAATAAAGGTTGTGTAAACTTAGGCTCATCGCCTTCATTATGACCATACTTTCTATACCCTAGGAGATCAATAAATACATCGCGCTTGAATTGCATTCTAAAGTCTAATGCAAATAATATCGCATGCACTACAGATTCGGCATCATCAGCATTAACATGTAAAACCGGAGATAGCGTTACCTTACCTACGTCAGTACAGTAAGTACTTGAACGCCCGTCGAGATAATTGGTAGTGAAACCTATCTGATTATTGACTACAATGTGTACTGTTCCATTGGTTTTATAGCCATCAAGCTGTGCCATTTGCACAACTTCGTACACTAAACCTTGCCCTGCTATAGCCGCATCACCATGCACTACAATTGGCAGCACCTGAGATGCATCCTCTATTTCTTCTTTATCTTGTTTTGCTCTGGCAATACCTTCTACCACTGCACCAACAGTCTCTAAATGCGATGGATTTGGAGCTATACTTAAGTTGATACGCTTTCCTGTATCCGTTTCACGATCACTGGTCCAACCCAAATGGTATTTAACATCCCCATCAAATACTTTTTCCTCATAATCTTTACCATCAAACTCACTAAAAATATCTTTTGCGGACTTACCGAAAATATTGGTCAATGTACTTAATCGTCCCCGATGTGCCATTCCCATTACAAACTCTTTAACGCCATATTCTGCTGCTTTTTCTATCATAGCATCCAGTGCAGGGATTAAAGATTCATTACCTTCTAATGAAAATCGCTTCTGGCCTACATATTTTGTATGTAAAAACGTTTCAAATGAAACCGCTTCATTTAGTTTTTTTAAAATATGCTTCTTTTGCGCATTAGAGAAACTAGGATGATTATCATTAATGTTAAGCTTATTTTGTATCCATTTGATCTCATCGGGTTGACGGATATACATATATTCTACACCGATAGAATCGCAATATATACGCTCCAAATGGTCAATAATTACTTGTAATGTTGCTGACCCTAAACCTATAATTTCACCTGCAGAAAACACCGTTTGTAGATCGGCCTGTGACAATCCAAAGTTTTCTATTTCCAGAGTTGGCGCATATTTTCGCCTTGCGCGTACAGGATTAGTTTTTGTAAATAAGTGTCCTCTGTTCCTGTAACCGTCAATCAATTTTACAACCTGAAATTCTTTTTGTACATGCTCTGGTATTTGAGTACTGACACCTTCTATGATCTCACCTTCAAACCCATAGCTTTCAGAACCGAAATCATAACCTTGAAAAAAGGCTCTCCAACTAGGTTCTACTGAATCAGGATTTTTTAAATATTGGTCGTATAAATCAGCAAAATATGCTGTATGTGCTGCGTTGAGAAAGGAATATTTATCCATTATCTTTTATGAGACTTGTCGCTTCAACAAAATTTCTTCAAAAATACAACTTTTGATAATAACAGATGTAGTTTTGTTATATTTATAACATATACCAAATAACTTAATTTCTTATGTTAAATAATATACCCCATAAATATAAAATTAGAGTCATAACATTTGTATGCTGCTTTACACTATTTTCAATATCACATGCACAAAACCAGAGTTCTGGAAATTCTGATTTTTGGAGTAATGTTCAATATGGTGGTGGACTAGGCTTAAGTTTTGGAGATGGTTTTTTCAGTGCAGTTGTAGCCCCTAGTGCCATATATCGATTTAATGAATACATGGCCAGTGGCATAGGTTTAAATTATTCGTTTAGTGAAGAACGCGATGTTTTTAAATCGTCAGTAATAGGTGCCAGTGCAATTGCTCTTTTTAATCCTTTTTATGAGATTCAGCTCTCTACAGAATTTCAACAGTCGTATGTCAATCGCGATTTTGATGAGAATTTTGTCTCTAATGTTGATGATGAATATTGGTATCCTGCTCTCTTTTTAGGCATTGGATATAATGCAAATAACATTACTGTAGGCATACAATACGATGTGCTGTACAGGAGAAATAAAAGTGTGTATTCGGAAGCCTGGCTACCTTTTGTACGCTTTTATTTTTAATGAGAGTATTTGGCTTTATACCATACCTTTTGCCATTCGCGCTGTAGAATCAAGAACGTAACCTCTTCAGATAATCGAAGTGTATCACTGCCATCGAGTGCTTTAATTTTCGCTTCCGAAACATCAATGATGTATAGTAGATTGAGGTATTCAGAAAATTTATTTTGAATGAGATGATATAAGGTTTCATGAAGCACCAACTTTAAACTTGTGGGCAAGGTCTCTTCATCAAAAGCCAAATCCACATTTGCATATAGTAGGTCTTTATTGAGCTGAAGTATTAATTTTTTATAAAGATTTAAGGCATGGGCTTCATGAATTAAATCTTCATAGTTCGTCGGTAAACTCATCAGACATTTCTATTCATTAACTGTTCTCCAAACATCCTGAGTATTTGCTTTTTGTCTTTAGAAACATTGATTTGTTCCAGAACTTCAAAAGCTCTATTCGTATAGCTTTTAACAGCTTCTAAAGTAGCATCAGCAGCGCCAGAATCATTATATATTTTTTTTACGCTTTCGACCTTTTCTTCTTGTAGCAATGTAGCATCAGCCATAATGCTTTGTAATGCATTTCTGTGGGCTTGACTATCCAAAGCTTTTAAATATAAATATGTTTTTTTATGCTCAATAATATCTCCTCCAACTTGTTTGCCAAAAACTTCAGGGTCTCCAAAAGCATCTAGATAATCATCTTGTAATTGAAATGCAATCCCCAGATAACGTCCAAAATCATATATATTAACCTGATCTTTCTCTGCTGCATCAGCAACTATGGCTCCCATCTTCATAGCTGCGCCTACCAATACTGCTGTTTTATATTCTATCATTTTAAGATATTCATCTATAGTGACATCATTTCTGGTTTCGAAATCTATATCGTATTGTTGCCCCTCACAAACTTCGAGTGCCGTTTTACTGAATAATTTAGCTAATAATGAAAACGTATTTTTAGTGTATGTTTCAAACAACTGATACGCTAAAATGAGCATAGCATCTCCAGATAAAATACCTGTATTCACATCCCATTTTTCATGTACGGTTTCTTTACCCCTTCGTAATGGGGCGTCGTCCATGATATCATCATGCACCAGAGAAAAATTATGAAAAACCTCTACAGAAAGCGCAGCATTCAAGGCGTTTTTATAATTCCCTCCAAAGACATCGCAGGTCAATAAGGTTAATACAGGTCTGAGTCGTTTTCCTCCAAGTCCTAAAATATAATTAATCGGATCGTATAAAGTTCTTGGCTCTTTTTCTGTAGTGAATTCTTCCAAATACTCTAAGAACTCTTTTTGATACTGTTCTATACTTGTCATGTTACAAAAGTAAAGCAATTGGATTTGTATTCCATACGATTTTAATCTAATGTTAATAATGTTAAAAAACTATTAAAACTTTGGAAACTTTTTTTGTTTTTAAAGTTTCCTGTTTTATTTTTGCCCCCTATTATGAAAGAAAAAATTATAAATAGATCCGCAGAATTATTCTTATCACTTGGTTTTAAAAGTGTTACCATGGATGATATTGCTAATGAATTGGGCATATCAAAAAAAACCATTTATGTACACTTTGCAAATAAAACCAAGTTGGTTGAAGCTGTAACGTTTTACTTATTTGAAAATATTTGTGATGGTATAGATGCCATATGCGAATCGTCTTCAAATCCAATAGAAGAGCTTTACGATATCAAAATGTTTGTAATGCAACATCTTAAAAATGAAAAGGCTTCACCTCAATACCAACTCAAAAAGTATTATCCGGACATATATAACCGCTTAAGATACAAGCAGTTTGAAATTATGCACGACTCTGTTAAGGAAAGCTTGGAAAAAGGGGTTGATACTGACGTATTTAGATCTAACATTGACACCGACTTTATATCGAGACTATATTTTAACGGAATGACAGGAATCAAAGACGAAGCCATTTTTCCGTCGTCAAAATTCAATATGGGCTACCTAATGGAAAGCTTTTTGGAATATCACCTAAGAGCTATCGTTACGAGTAAAGGTATGGACATCCTAAATAATTTCATCAATAATTCAATTTCAAAAAACAATGAATAAAACCTTAATTGTAATCCTATTAAGTTTATGCTATGGCATTGCTCATGCTCAGGACACGGCAATGAGCTTTAGCTTACAGGAAGCTATAGATTTTGCATTAGAAAATAATAGAGCCGTTAAAAATGCTGCCAGAGATATAGAGGCTGCCGAAAAGCAAAAATGGGAAACCATAGCCACTGGTTTACCTCAAATAGACGCAAGTATAAACTATCAAAACTTTTTAAAACAACAGGTCTCAGTAGTTCCTGCAGAGTTTTTTGATGGTGAACCTGGTGAATTTGCTGAAGTGGTTTTTGGTACTAAACAAAATGTCAATGCAACCGCTAGACTTGACCAGCTTATTTTTGATGGGTCTTATATTGTTGGTTTACAATCCTCTAAAGTGTTCCTGGAAATTTCAAAAAATGCCAAAGAGAAAACGGATTTGGAAGTCAGACAAAACGTTATTAACGCCTATGGCAATGTACTATTGGCTGAAGAAAGCGAACAGATTTTAATGAAAAATAGAGACGTTTTAAGAGGTAATCTTGAGGAAACCACTAAAATCTTTGAAAACGGACTTGAAGAAGAAGAAAGTGTAGAACAACTACAGATCACATTATCTGGTATTGAAAGTTCACTTAAGAATGCCACACGTTTAAAGTTAATAGCCTATCAAATGTTCAACATTGTTATTGGTGTGGATTTAAATACCAATACCACACTCACAGATACACTTGAAAACTTAACACTCTCAAATATTTCATTAGAATTGTTAAATGCCAAAGAGAACATTGAAGGTAATATCGATTATATCATTGCTGAAAATGATAAGACCTCAAAGGAGTTACTAGTAAAACTTGAAAAAAGTAGAGCTTTACCGAGGATATCGGGTTATCTGGATGGCGGTTATTTAGGCTTTAGTGATGATTTCACATTCTTTGATAGCGATCAAAGTTGGGCAGGATTTTCATCAGTAGGCTTAAGTATCAACATCCCTATTTTTAGTTCACTAAGTAGATCTGCAAAAACTCAAAGAGCAAAAATCAACTTACAAAAATCTCAAGAAGACCTGATTGATATTGCACAACAGTTACGCTTACAAGTAGCCCGAGCAAAAAGTAATTATCAATTTGCCATTGAAGACTATGAAATTAAAAAAGAAAATCTAAGGCTTGCTGAACGTATAGAAAAAAAGAATGAAACCAAATTCTTTGAAGGTGTAGGTTCTAGCTTTGAGCTCAGACAGGCGCAAACCCAATTATACACCGCTCAGGATGACTACCTGAGAGCCATGTTACAAGTCATTACTGATAAAACAGAATTAGAAACCGTACTAAATGAAATTCCACAAAACTAATCGTTCAAAATACATCGCTACCATGAAAAATATATTAACATTAACCGTTTTAGCACTAGTTTTAGTGGCTTGTGGCGGTAATAAAAAGCAATCTGTAGAAGCGTTAGTTGCTTCTGATAATTTAGAACAGATCAGAGCTAAAAAAACTGAATTGGATGCTAAACAACAGGCTATCGCTGCTCAGTTAAAACAGTTAGAAAAAAGAATAAAAGAATTGGATCCTCAGGAAAAGATTCCACTCATAACAACATTTACCGTAGAAGAAGAAGTGTTTAATCATTATGTTGAACTTCAGGGTAATGTCACAACCAAGCAAAATATTGTCATCTACCCGGAATATTCAGGAGTCTTAACCAAAGTGTATGTCACTGAAGGCCAAAAAGTAAGCAAAGGGCAAACTCTGGCCAAGATAGATGACGGTGGCCTTAGCCAGCAAGTGGCGCAATTACAAATTCAGGCAGATCTTGCCAAAACAACTTTTGAGCGTCAAAAGCGTCTTTGGGATCAAAAAATTGGTAGTGAAATTCAATTTTTACAAGCCAAATCGAGCTATGAAGCACAACAAAAAGCAGTGGATCAACTGAAAGAACAAATTGCAAAAACTGTGGTAAGAGCACCTTTCTCAGGAACTATTGATGATGTGTTAACCGATCAGGGAAGTGTAGTAGCACCAGGACAATCGCAATTGTTTAGAATTGTAAATCTAAAAGACATGTACATCGAAACTGATGTTCCTGAATCCTATATATCGAATGTTACAGTGGGTAAAAATGTTGAAATAGAATTCCCGGTTCTTGGAGAATCCCTTAATTCAAAAGTACGTCAGGCCGGAAGTTTTATCAATCCTGCAAATCGTACGTTTAAGATACAGGTTGGTGTTCCCAATAAGAACAATGCTATTAAACCTAACCTTACTGCCAAACTAAAAATTAACGATTACACTAACGAAAAAGCCATTCTTATTCCTCAGAGTATCATCTCTGAGAATGCCGAAGGCAAACAGTATATATATACTATAGCTGACAAATCAGATCAAAAAGCAAAAGCTAAACGTGTCATTATTGAAACCGGCAAAACACAGGGCGATTATATAGAAGTGCTTACCGGTATTGAAAACGGTAGTGAGATTATCAAAGAGGGTGCTCGTAGTGTTAGAGATGACCAACAAGTTAAGATTCTTGATATAAAAAAATAATCTAAAGGATTTAAAAACTTAAGAAATGACCAAAAAAGAGAAAAAGCAAAAAAAGGTAAATAAGGAGTTTCTGCTGTCTTCATGGGCTATAGGTAATAAAACGACCATGTATGTCTTGATCGCAGTGATCTTGATTCTCGGGATGTCGGCATTTTTTAAAATGCCCAGAGAAAACTTCCCGGAGATTAAAGAAACTAAAATCTATATAAGTTCTGTTTTTCCAGGCAATACAGCTGAAGATATTGAAAAGTTGATTACTGATCCACTAGAAGATCAACTAAAAACAGTAAGTAATGTGATAGAAATCACCTCTACATCTCAGGAAGATTATTCCATAATCATTGTTGAGTTTGATGAGAATATTACAGTAGATGCTGCCAAACAGAAAGTAAAAGACGAAGTAGATTCTGAAACTGCAAGTGAGGATTGGCCAACATTCAACGGCGCTAAAGTAGAACCTAACGTGTTTGACCTTAGTATGTCTGAAGAAATTCCGATTCTTAACATTAATATTTCGGGCGATTATCCGGTAGATAAGCTTAAAGAATATGGCGAATATCTCGAAGATGAGATCGAAAGCCTACAGGAGATCAAACAAGTCGATATTAGAGGTGCTCAGGAACGCGAAGTAGAAGTTGCCGTTGACATTTATAAAATGATGGCAGCCCAAGTGAGTTTTGACGATGTCATTAACTCCATCAGTGCCGAAAACACAACCATATCAGCCGGAAATTTAATTACCAGTGGTCAACGAAGAACCATAAGAATTCTTGGAGAAATTGAAGACCCTTCAGAACTTGATAATTTCGTGGTGAAATCTGAAAATGGCAATTCTACGTATCTCAAAGATATTGCTGTGGTATCCTTCAAAGACGAAGACAAAACGACTTATGCCCGAGAATTTGGACACCCGGTAGTGATGCTTGATGTTAAAAAACGAGCAGGTAAAAACATGGTAGCGGCTGCAGAACAGATACAAGTTATTGTTGATAAAGCAGTAGAAGATGTTTTCCCTCAAGACCTTGAGGTAACCATTGCTAATGATCAGTCTTCAAAAACAATAGGCCAGGTGGACGATTTAGTGAATAATATCATTTTTGGTATTATCCTCGTGGTCACCGTATTAATGTTCTTTTTAGGGTTTAAAAACGCACTTTTCGTAGGATTTGCGATTCCAATGTCTATGTTCATGTCACTTATGATTTTAAGCCTGTTCGGATATACCATGAATACGATGATCCTTTTTGGTTTGATCATGGGGCTGGGAATGTTGGTAGATAATGGTATTGTAGTGGTTGAAAATGTCTACCGTCTCATGGACGAAGGCATGCCTAGAATTGAAGCCGCTAAGAAAGGAATCGGTGAAATTGCATTTCCAATCATCATATCGACATTAACTACAGTAGCAGCCTTCGTACCACTAGGTTTATGGCCGGGTGTTATGGGGCAATTCATGATCTATTTCCCGGTAACGCTATCCGTTGTATTGGGTTCATCATTATTTGTTGCGATCTTCTTTAACTCGGTTTTAGTATCTCAATTCATGACTACTGAAGATAAAGACATGCCTTTAAAGAATATCATTATTATTTCGTCCATAGTTGTTGGTTTAGGGGTACTTATCATGTTAGTTGGTGGTCCATACAGAGCCTTGGGAACATTAATGGTATTTACTGCCATCATGCTTTGGATCTATAGAATATTCTTAAGAAAATGGGCTAACGGATTTCAGAACCGTATCCTACCAAAATGGGAACGCTTTTACGAAAGAACACTTAGAGGAGCATTAAAAGGTAGAAAACCCGGTTTAATAGCCATAGGCACTTTCTTGCTACTCATAATTGCATTCATGGGCTTTGGAGCTTCTGTTGCCAGTCAGCGTACGAAGGTAGAATTCTTTCCGGATAACACACCTAATCAGATCATTGTCTATATCGAGTATCCTGAAGGTACAGATATTGAAAAAACCAATGCCATAACTGCTGATATCGAAAAACGTGTATATGCTATTATTCAGGATGAAGCTTATAAAAATGGCGATTTCAATTTCTTAACCGAAAGTGCCGTATCTCAGGTTGGTGAAGGTGCCGGAAACCCTCAAACCGATGGTGGGTCTTCTGCTGAAATGCCACATCGTGGGAAGATCACTGCCACCATGAGAGAATACAAATTCAGGGAAGGCGCTGATAGTAATGCGTTATTGAAAAAAGTACAGGAATCACTCAAAGACATCTATCCTGGTGTGGCCATATCTGTTGAAAAAGATGCCGTAGGTCCTCCAGCCGGATATCCAATTAATATCGAATTGGAAGGGGATGACTATTCAGAGTTGATCGCTACGGCTGAAAAGATGAGAGATTTCATCAACTCAAAGAACATTCAAGGTATTGATGAGTTAAAGATTGATGTGAACAAATCAAAGCCTTCTATGTTGGTTCAGGTTGATCGTAAAAAATCTGGAGAACTGGGCGTATCTGCAGGACAGGTAGGACAGCAATTGCGTAATTCCATCTTTGGTGCTAAAGCCGGTGTGTATAAAGAAGGCGGAGAAGATTACGACATCTATGTCCGTTTCAATAAAGACAACCGATATAATACCAGTGCTATCTTTAATCAAAAGATCACATTTAAAGATCTAAATAGTGGCGAAGTTAGAGAAATTCCTATATCGGCAGTTGCTAAACAAAATAACACTTCTGGATTTAGTGCCATTAAACACAGAGAAGTTAAACGTGTGGTTACCGTATATTCTGCTTTAGCACCAGGTTTTACTGATGCTCAAGCTATTGTATCTCAGATTCAAAATGAAATGCAAACCTTTACTGAAAAGCCAGATACTGTAAAGATTGATTATACCGGTCAGATCGAAGAACAAAACAAACAAATGGCCTTTTTAATGGGTGCCTTCTTTACCGGTTTAGGATTGATCTTCTTTATCCTCATCTTCCAGTTCAATTCAATTTCTAAACCCGGAATTATTATGCTGGCAATATTCCTGAGCTTAATAGGTGTTTTTGGCGGTATTGTAGCTACAGGTAGTGCTTTTGTGATCATGATGACCATGATGGGCATCATATCTTTGGCCGGTATTGTAGTAAATAATGGTGTGGTACTCCTCGATTATACTCAACTACTTATTGATCGAAAGAAAGTAGAGAAAAATATTGATGAGGACAATTATCTTGAAACCGAAGACCTTCTGGAAGCAATTGTAAAAGGAGGTAAAGCTCGTTTAAGACCAGTACTCTTAACAGCTATCACAACCATATTAGGGCTTATACCATTAGCGACCGGATTAAACATCAACTTCTTTACCCTATTCCAGGATTTTGATGCTAATATATATTTTGGTGGCGATAATGTGATCTTCTGGGGACCATTAGCCTGGACGGTAATCTATGGCCTGTTTATAGCAACATTCTTAACACTTATAGTTGTTCCTATACTATTCTATTTAGTGACACGATTTAAAATGTGGTTGAAGCGAAAATTCCGAACCCAACCACAGGAAGCGGAACCTTATGCACCGCTTCCGGAAAAGGAAGCTTTAGTTCTGAATACTAAAGTTGATTAATAGCGAGAAGGCCCCAACAATTGTTGGGGCTTTTTATTTGATAATACGTTAAGTTCCTTAAATTTGCATCCTCATTCATCATAGCCTTGATGAAGGTGAACCGAATTAAATTTTAATTATGTATAGAAGTCATAATTGTGGTGAGTTAAGAGCAGCACATAGCAATACGGAAGTTACACTTTCCGGATGGGTACAAGGTGTAAGAGATAAAGGGTTTATGATCTATGTTGATCTGCGCGATCGGTATGGCATCACACAATTATACTTTGATGAAGAACGCACCGCAAAAGACCTCATGGAAAAAGCTCAAAAGCTTGGGCGTGAATTTGTAGTTCAGGCTAAAGGTACTGTGGTTGAACGTGCATCTAAGAATCCAAATATCCCCACAGGTGAAATTGAAGTTTTAGTATCCGAATTAAACATTCTGAACAGTGCTTTAGTACCTCCTTTTACCATAGAAGACACTACCGACGGTGGTGAAGAATTACGCATGCAATACCGTTACCTCGATATTCGTCGTAATCCTGTAAAGAATAATCTGATCTTCAGACATAAAGTTACTCAAGCGGTAAGAAACTATTTATCTAGTTCCGATTTTGTAGAAGTAGAAACGCCTTATCTTATAAAATCTACGCCGGAAGGTGCCCGCGATTTTGTAGTGCCATCACGTATGAACGAAGGGCAGTTTTATGCTTTACCCCAATCGCCTCAAACCTTCAAGCAATTACTTATGGTAGGAGGCATGGATAAGTATTTTCAAATTGTAAAGTGTTTTAGAGATGAAGATCTAAGAGCCGATCGACAACCGGAGTTCACTCAAATAGATTGCGAAATGGCGTTTGTAGAACAGGAAGATATCCTTAACACCTTTGAAGGTCTTACCCGCCATTTGCTCAAGGAAATCAATGGCGTCGAAATTGGCGAATTTCCAAGAATGACATTTGATGATGCCATGCGTTTGTACGGTAATGACAAACCAGACATTCGATTTGGCATGCAGTTCGGAGAATTAAATGCAGTAGCTCAACATAAAGAATTTAACGTTTTCAATTCTGCCGAATTGGTCGTAGGTATCGCCGTACCGGGAGCCAACACATATACCCGAAAAGAGATCGACAAGCTTATTGACTGGGTTAAGCGACCTCAGGTAGGTGCTTTAGGAATGGTCTATTGCCGATGTAACGAAGATGGCACTTATAAATCGTCTGTAGATAAATTTTACGATCAGGACGATTTGGCAAAATGGGCAGAAGTTACAGGTGCAAAACCTGGTGATCTTATCTGTGTGTTATCGGGAGACACCCATAAAGTAAGAGCACAACTGAGTGCTTTACGTATGGAATTGGCAGAGCGTTTAGGCTTACGTAAATCTGATGAATTTGCGCCGTTATGGGTTGTTGATTTCCCATTATTGGAATGGGATGAAGATACCGAACGCTACCATGCTATGCACCACCCCTTCACATCTCCAAAGCCCGGGCAATTAGAGCTTTTAGATAGCCAACCCGGTGAGGTCAAAGCCAACGCCTATGATTTGGTATTGAATGGCAATGAAATTGGAGGTGGATCCATTCGTATTCATGATAAAGCAACGCAAGCCATAATGCTAAAACACTTAGGGTTCTCAGAAGAAGAAGCGCGCGCGCAATTCGGGTTTCTGATGGATGCCTTTGAATATGGTGCACCACCTCATGGTGGTATTGCTTTTGGTTTAGACCGCTTGGTCGCTATACTAGGAGGTCAGGAAACCATTAGAGATTTTATTGCTTTTCCAAAAAACAATTCGGGTCGAGATGTTATGATCGATGCACCTGCGCCTATCGATAATGAACAATTGGAAGAACTCAATTTAAAACTCAATCTAAAGTCATAATTATAAAATCCTGCATAATGCAGGATTTTTTAGTAGATTTAGATAATGCCAAAGTCTAACTTTTTCAAACGCGTACTTATTTGGAGGTACAAACATATCTCCGAAAAAAACTTTGTTTTCTTATTAAGCCTTATCATTGGTCTTTTAGCAGGAATTGTTTCCGTTATTATAAAGAATGTCACCTACGCTATTGAGTCTATATTAGAAAGTGGTATCGCATTTTCTAACAATCAATTGTATTTCATATTACCGGTTATCGGCATATTGTTAGTCTATCTGTTTGTAAAATATGTCTCTAAAAAACCTGTAGACCATGCCATTCCTTCTATATTATTCTCGCTATCCAAAAAGGATGGGCTTATCGATAGAAAAAAAATATACCTGCCTCTGATCACTGCGCCTTTGACTGTTGGGTTTGGAGGTTCTGTAGGGTTGCTTGGTCCGGCCATTGCCTCTGCTGCTGCAGTAAGTTCTAATCTAGGCAGACTATTACATATTGATAGAAAAACAAGAAGCTTACTGATTGGTTGTGCTGCTGCCGGAGCCATTGCCTCTATATTTAAATCGCCAATTGCTGCCATTATTTTTGCTATAGAAGTGTTCAGCCTCGACCTAACGTTTGCATCGCTTTTGCCCTTACTGATAGCTTCCGTATCTTCCGTAATTACCTCATACTTCTTTTTGGGCGATGAGATTCTTTTCAATTTTACAGTTTCTGAACGGTTTGCGATTAAAGATACTTTGTTTTATATCTTGCTGGGTGTTGGCACCGGAGTTGCCTCTATCTACTTTTCAAAAATATATTTCGGCATCACAAATTTGTTTAATCGCCTAAAATCAGCGCGACAAAAACTCATTATTGGTGGTTTGGCCATTGGTGTGATGCTATTCTTTATTCCTCCACTCTATGGGGAAGGTTTTGGTTTTATTAATGATCTTATGATTGGAAATGATATCAAAGCGCTGGGTAATACGCCTTTTGATGCTTATATCGATAACATATGGATTGTCATTGGCTTACTCTTTGGTATTACTATTTTTAAGGCCATAGCCATGACAACCACTTTTGCTGCCGGAGGATCTGGTGGAATTATAATCCCTACCATGGTTATGGGTAGTGCTCTGGGTAACGTCGTCGCAAAAGTCATCAATAATTTGGGTTTGGGATTTAATGTTTCGGAAGCCAATTTCACATTAGTAGGTATGGCCGGACTTATTGCCGGTGTGCTTCACGCCCCTTTAACCGCGATCTTCTTAATTGCAGAGATTACTGGTGGTTATGAACTTTTTGTGCCACTAATGATTACCGTGTCCATGTCATTTATTATCAATAAAAATGGCTTGGATCATACCATATATACTAAAGAATTGGCAGAAAAAGGTGCTTTATTGACTCAAGATAAGGATAAAAGTGTGTTAGCCCTAATGAAACTCGATAGTGTTATCGAGCGCAATTTCATTGCATTGCATCCGGAAATGAGCTTAGGAGATATGCTTATTCAAGGGGTTTCTAAATCTAACAGAAATCTGTTCCCTGTAACGGATGATGCCAACAATTTTGTTGGTGTGATCTTACTTGACGATATCAGAACTGTAATGTTCGATCAGAGTCTTTATCAGTCTACGATGGTTGAAACCTTTATGCATAAACCGCCTGAGCTGATCATCTACGAAAAGGATTCCATGCAACAAGTCATGAAAAAATTTCAGGATTCTGGAGCCTGGAATTTACCCGTCATCAGAAATGAAAAGTATTATGGTTTTGTTTCTAAATCCAAGTTGCTAACGGCTTATCGTAGAGAATTGATTAATTTTACATCCTAAACCTTACTCATGAAAGTAGCCATTTGGATTTCGTTCATTTTATCTCTATCCAGTATCCTGATAGGCTATTTTTTTGACTTGCCTTATGCTCAAAAACTCATTGGATTCGGTGTTTTAGGGCTTTTTTTAGTGGTTTTTCCATTATTTTCTTATCATCGATGGAAAGATAAAGACGTCAAGGACTATATGCTGACCAAAGAAAACCTTGATAAAATGAGGGAAAATCAGAATCATAAAAAATACTGATACTCAATATTTTAAAATAAAACGATTAATTAACATTGGGCATTGTTTAATAGTTTACCTTTGCACTTTAATTTTTTATTTTTTTTATAATGACTGGAACAGTTAAATTTTTTAATGATTCAAAAGGATTTGGATTCATTACCAACGAAGACACAGGTAAAGACATTTTTGTACATGTGTCTAACTTAAACGGTGTTGAGTTGAGAGAAGGTGATAAAGTAGAATACACTGAAGAAGAAGGAAGAAAAGGTATGGTCGCTGCCAACGTGCAAGTGATCTAATTGAACATATCTCTTAATGACTTCAACGCTCAGCAATAGCTGGGCGTTTTTTTTGATGTCAATTCAAGTTACGTTTTTCAATAAAAAAACGTTTTATAAGTGCTGAAGCTTCCTCTTCTAAAACGCCACTTACCACTTTTGTTTTTGGATGCAGTTGTGTTCCTAAAGCTTGAAATCCACGTTGCGCATCGGATGCAGCATAGACTATTTTCGATATCTGACTCCAATATAAAGCGCCTGCACACATTTGGCAGGGCTCTAATGTAACATAGAGTGTACAATTGGTTAAATACTTTCCGCCAATGGCACTGGCTGCTGAAGTAATGGCTTGCATTTCGGCATGTGCTGTGACATCATTCAACAATTCGGTAAGGTTATGTGCTCTGGCAATAATCTGATCGTTAATCACAATCACAGCACCTACCGGCACCTCGCCTTTTTCAAAAGCAATTTCTGCTTCCTTCAAGGCTTTCTTCATAAAATACGTATCGTCAAATGGTTGCATCATGGGTGTAAAAATACAATTCTAATTGATTTTTAATACATCGGCAAGAAGTTTGATGTACATCAAAAAATCATTCAACCATGAAACCACAGTATTCTATAGCTATTCCTAAGCCTTGTCATGAAAACTGGTCTGAAATGACCCCTAATGAAAGAGGACGATTTTGTCAATCGTGTTCTAAAACCGTAATCGATTTTACTCAAATGGAGCCCGATCAAATCCAAGAGTTTATTCACCATCACAAACACCAACGTATTTGTGGACATATCAGACAGAATCAATTGAATACTCTGAATTTAAAAATTCCAGAATCTGTTTTCATGCATCCATTAAGCTTTCATAAACTATTCCTTCTGGCATTACTCCTAACCATGGGGACCTCTCTACTAAATTGTGCTGATGAGAAAGGCAGGCCTCAAAAAATAGAACGTATAGAGATTGTTGAAGCTACTATTGACACTATAGAAACACAAAAAAAGATTGAGAACCATCCTAAAAACAATAAACAGTCAAAAGACAGTAGCTCACTTGTAAGCCCTACTGATTTACCAAAAAAGACTCACAAAACAAAGCCTCCTACTCCTGCTATTGAGGGTCTGATAATTGTCGGAGAAATCATAGAGGCCGATACTACAGACTCTAACATTGGAATTGTAGAACCTCCTGTTTGTCCTTCCCCAAAAAGAAAAAGCACGAACCCCTATCTTTTGGACCTTGTTGACAATGTTCCTGAATTCCCTAATACATCTGTTTCCCTTTCAAAAAAAGAAAAAAAGACCTTGTTCAAACAAAAAATCTCTGAAATAATTCAGGAAAATTTCAACACCGATCATTTTAAGGCAACGCCCAAAGGCAAACAAAAAGTATATGCTCAATTTACTATTGACAGTACAGGAGTCATTAAGGCTATTAAGGTTAGAAGTTCGCATCCGGATTTTGATAGAGAAACCAGGCGTGTCATAAATTTGCTTCCTCAATTTACCCCTGCTGTACACAGTGGTAAAAAAGTGGCTGTAAACTATACTTTACCTATTGTTTTTACTATTGAAGACTAATTAATTCTTGTACTTTTGTATGGTGCAAAGGTCATTATTAGATCATATTAATTTCACTGAAGATTTACGTCAGCTTAAGCCTGAAGATTTACCCGAATTGGCTAAGGAACTGCGTGAATTTATCATTGATATTGTAGCTACTAAAGAAGGTCATCTGGGCGCCAGTCTTGGCGTAGTGGAACTCACTATAGCACTGCACTACGTTTACAATACTCCTGAAGATTTATTGATTTGGGATGTTGGACATCAAGCATACGGGCATAAACTATTAACCGGACGAAAAGCTCAATTTCATACCAATCGCCAACTGCATGGTATTAGTGGTTTTCCAAAACGCAGTGAAAGCATCTACGATACTTTTGGCGTAGGACATTCTTCCACATCTATTTCTGCCGCTCTGGGTATGGCCATCGCTTCTCAACTCAAAGGCGAAAACAAACATCATATTGCTGTTATTGGTGACGCCTCTATTGCCAGTGGAATGGCATTTGAAGGTCTTAACCATGCTGGTGTAACAGATGTTGACCTATTGGTTATTCTTAACGATAATGCTATTGGTATAGATCCGAGTGTTGGTGCTCTCAAGCAATATTTAACCAATGTAAAAAGCGGAACTCAAAAGCAAGATAATATTTTTGAAGCGCTCAATTTTAATTATTCCGGCCCCATTGATGGCCACGATCTTCCTGCATTGCTTACTGAACTTGAACGCCTAAAAACCATTAAAGGTCCTAAGTTTTTGCATGTCATTACGACCAAAGGTAAAGGCTTGAAACAAGCCGAGAACGATCAGGTAAAATATCATGCTCCGGGAAAATTCGATGCCAAAACTGGCGAACTGCTACCCAAATCACAAGATGACTTACCTCCGAAGTATCAGGATGTTTTTGGTAAAACTATAGTAGAGCTGGCAAAACACAACAAAAATATTGTTGGTATTACACCTGCCATGCCTACTGGGAGTTCCTTAAAACTAATGATGGAAGCCATTCCTGAGCGCGCTTTTGATGTGGGTATTGCGGAGCAACATGCCGTAACACTTGCTGCTGGTATGGCCGCCGAGGGCTTGGTGCCATTTTGTAATATCTATTCCACATTTTTACAACGTGCTTATGATCAGGTTATTCATGATGTGGCGCTTCAAAAGTTACCCGTAATCTTTTGCATGGACCGCTCCGGATTGGTAGGCGAAGATGGCGCTACACACCATGGCATTTTTGATATTGCCTATTTAAGATGCATCCCTAATCTCATTATATGTGCGCCTCGAGATGCTATTGAATTACGACATATCATGTATACCGCACAACTTGGATTGGAGGCTCCAATAGCTATTCGATACCCCAGAGGTCGTGGACATTTAAAACAATGGCAGCTCCCTTTTGAAACTATTGGTATTGGTAAAGGCGTTTGTCTAAAAGAGGGTCATAAAATAGCCGTGCTCTCTTATGGAACTACTGCACACGATACAACTTCTGCAATAAACGGCTTGGAGGAGGACCAATCTCAAATTGGGCATTACGATATGCGTTTCGTAAAGCCTTTAGATCATGATTTACTAGATCACATATTTACGACTTACACTTCAGTTCTTACAGTAGAAGATGGTACTGTACATGGTGGTTTTGGCACTGCCGTTATTGAATTTGCTCAAGCAAAAGGATATCATGCTACTTCAATAAAAACTTTAGGTATCTCTGATCATTTCGTAGACCATGGCAGCGTTAATGAGCTCAAAGCCATACATGGCATTGATGCTACAGGTATCAGAGCAACACTTAAAGAATTACTCCATATCGTCGATTGAAATTAAATCTGATGGGTTTTCAGATTCAGCAACCTTTACAAGGTCTTGCTCAGTTGAGGATTTTGCTTTTTTATTAGCCATATCATCAATAACTAACAAACAGGTTAAGGTCATGAAAAAAAATACCAGTGGGGCCAAAATGTTATGCTTCATTACAATAAGTTTTGGAATATTGTCATAGTAAATAACGTTAATATATCGTTATAAATCAAATATTATCGACGAACAACACAAGTGTTGTATCATTTTTTGATCGTGATTACCAAATCTTCTCCTAAAACAATTGCCCTTTATACCTTCTATACAGTAGCATCGCATTAGAATCTGACAGCTTAGATATGTAAAAACAGACGGTTAAAAGATTTTCATATAATGAGGCATCACTAAACTTAACCGTTTCTGGCAGTGACTTTAATAACAATTTGTCATAATGAGACAACTTGCCTTCAAAACTATGATAGGCTGTATCACCAAGGGCATTAAGTAAACCTGATAAAATCTCATATCCGGCAATTTCCTTATTAACCACCTCTTTAGATTGGTACACATTCTTAATGCTAATGTCTATAATATCTTGTATTTGTGCCTTATACTTACTAATATCCAATAATGCGGTATCAAAACTACCATTAAGTATGGCTTCCTCATTAGTCATAAAAAGCGTTACGCATTCACTAATCAGAGTATTTATAGCTAATGCACGCAGATAACTTACTCGATCTTGTGTTGTTTTTAAAGCATGATATTTATTAGTATCTATGGTGTTTCTAACCAAATTAATAAGAAATTCTAAGGCAAACTCTTCTTGGATCAAACCCAGATTGATGCCATCTTCAAAATCGATAATGGTATAACAGATGTCATCCGCCGCTTCTACCAGATAAGCTAGTGGATGTCTGCAATAATTAAAATCTCCGGATCGCTTTTTAAGCTCTAATTCCTCAGCAACATCTTTAAACATGCTTTTTTCACTCTGAAAAAACCCATACTTTTTGTCGGCAATATGTGTTGTCGGTTTTTTAGGAAGTGATTCTTTAGGGTACTTCATGAATGCACCCAAAGTGGCATAGCTTAAACGCAGGCCTCCTTCTCGTCCTTCTCTACTTTCTGTAAGTATCTTAAACCCGTTGGCATTGCCTTCAAAATCACATAAATCCTGATATTCTTTATCACTAAGACCTGTCTTAAATTGTTTTCCCTGCCCTTCTTTAAAATAGGAACCTATGGCTTTCTCACCAGAATGTCCAAACGGAGGATTGCCTATATCATGTGCCAAAGCAGCAGCAGCTACAATAGCGCCAAAATCATTAAAATGATAACCGTGGATTTCTTCTAATGCCGGGTACTTCTTTAACAATTGCTTTCCTACCTGACGCCCTAACGAACGCCCTACGACACTGACTTCTAAACTATGAGTTAGTCTGGTATGTACAAAATCTGTTTTAGATAATGGTACCACCTGCGTTTTATCTTGCAAGCCTCGAAATTCGGAAGAAAAAATAATCCGATCATAATCAACTTCAAACCCAAGTCTTGTATCGTCTTGTTCTTTACGTAAACGCTTATTGGTATCGCCAAATCGCTTTAATGAAAGTAGCTGTTCCCAGTTCATTCTTTTGATTTATCTCATGGCAAGATAGATAAATTCGAACGTTTTTCATGAACATTTTATGAATCAAATATTTAAACTTTCAATGTTATGTAATTGTTATGTAATTGTAACATTAGTTTTCAATTTTATAACCTTTAGCTAACTTTTTCATTACCAATCTTTAATTTTTGATTAACCTCAAAAACCAACAAGCACAGTTTCTTTGCACAATAATTACGGTAATCAAAATTTATTAAAACAAAACTCATGAAAAAATTATTTTTAATCGCTTTAGTAGCTTCAACACTGTTATATACTGGTTGTTTTAAAGACGATGACACTCCTATAGTTATCGAAGAAACTACAATAATAAATAACAACGGTGGTGGAAATAACGGTAACACCGACAATATTGTTGCTGTAACTGGTGCAATATCTGAAAGCACAACTTGGACTGCAGACAACATTTATCAATTAAATCAAAAGGTTGTTGTAGAAGCTGGTGTAACTTTAACGATCAACCCAGGTACTATCATTAAAGGTTCTGCTGGTACTGGTTCTTTAGCTTCAGCTTTAATCGTTGCAAGAGATGGAACAATTAACGCTCAGGGTACTGCTGACCAACCTATCATCTTCACATCTACAGCTGATAATATTGCTATAGGTCAAACTGCTGGGACTAACTTAGACCAAAATGACAGAGGATTATGGGGAGGTCTTATCATCTTAGGTAACGCACCTTGTTCTTTCTCTGGAGATATCTCGGAATCACAAATTGAAGGTATCCCTGCTGATGACACATTTGGTTTATATGGTGGATCTGATGCTGGTGATAGCTCAGGTGTATTAAGATACGTATCTATTCGTCACGGTGGTGCTTTAATAGGTGAAGGTAACGAAATCAACGGTTTAACACTTGGTGGTGTTGGTAATGGTACTGTTATTGATAACATAGAGGTTGTTGCTAACGTTGATGATGGTATCGAATTCTTCGGAGGTACTGTAGATGCATCTAACCTATTAGTATGGGCTCAAGGTGATGACGCACTAGATATTGACCAAGCTTATTCTGGTACAATTGACAATGCTGTTGTTGTTTTAGGAGATGTTTCTGACCACGCTTTCGAAATTGATGGTCCTGAAGGTTCTGCTCCTGCTGGAAACGAAGGTTCATTTACTTTACAAAATGCTACTATTATAGGTAACTCAGTAACGTCTAACGGTGAGTACGCAGACTACAGAAGTAGAGCTAGAGGTACTACCAGCAATATTTACGCTTTAGGATTTCCTGCAGGTAAAGATGTTGAGTTAGATAACAACGGGGTTTCTCAAAACTTTTTAGATGGTTTATTAACTTTCGGAACTTGGCAGATTGTTGGAGCAGACAACAACATTTTTGTTGAAAAAACGCCTTGTGCTCAAAACTGTGATGACGATGGTGATGGCGAAGATGACGATGAAGATTTAAACGGCGATGATATTGATGAGCCTACATTAATACTAAGCCCTACATTCCCTGAAAGAGCTGCTAACTGGGCATCACAAGTAAATGAAGGTGCACAAACTGTTGGTGCTACGACATCAAACCTAAGCTGGACGTATGCTAATACAGCTGGCGGATTAGGATTCTAAAAAACATCACTTTAAACTCTAAATGATCCATCGTCTACCACGTGGGCGATGGATCACACTAAACTTTTTATGAAAAATATACAAAAAGTTCTAACTTTTGTTTTATTTCTTATCACCACCATTTCTTTCGCACAAGGTAAAGTATCTGGTACAATTATAGATGGGGAGTTTAATGAACCTATGGCCTTTGCTAATATCTTAGTCAAAGGAACGACCAAAGGAACGACCTCTGATTTTGATGGAAAATATGAGCTTGAGTTAGAAGAAGGTACATATACATTAGTGTTTTCTTTCGTAGGTTATAATACTAAAGAAATTACTGATGTGGTGATAACAGCTAATGACGTAGTTACATTAGATGTTGTTCTAGAGACCAATTCCCTAGACACCGTGGTCATTACTACATCTACCAAACGTAATACGGAAAGTGCCATATTAAACATCCAAAAGAAATCTGTCGTTGTACTCGATGGTTTATCGGCTCAGGCAATAAAAAGTACAGGAGCAAGTAATGTGGCCAGTGCTGTAAAAACTGTTCCCGGAGTTTCCATACAAGGTGGTAAATATGTCTATGTTCGTGGTCTGGGTGACAGATACACAAAATCTATACTTAACGGTATTGACATTCCTGGTTTAGATCCAGATAGAAATACCATTCAAATGGATTTATTCCCTACTAACATTCTGGACAATGTCATTGTACTAAAATCAGCTTCTGCTGAGTATCCGGCAGATTTTACCGGAGGTATTGTAGATATTGTAACTAAAGATTTTCCAACTAAAGCTGAGTACAGCATTTCTGTTGGAGCTGGTTATAATCCTGACATGCATTTTAACGACAAGTATTTAACCTCTGATGGTAGTGACACAGATTTTCTAGGTTATGATGATGGTACAAGAAATTTGCCGATCAACAGATACCAACAAATTCCTGGTACTTTTGATAATAAAATACTACTTACATCTTTAACAAACAGGTTTCAGAAAGAATTAAGAGCTAAACAGGAGACTAGTGGTGCAAACTACGATTTTGGTTTTACTCTGGGCAATCAATATGATGTTGGGGACAACAAACTAGGATATTTAGCATCGTTCTCTTATAAAAACCAAACAACGTTTTATGAAAACAGAGAAGATGGTGCATTTGTAAAAAATAACAACGATTCATCAGATAACAGTTTAAACTTCACACTTCGTTCAAGAGGTCAGGAAGGTATTAACAATGTTATTTTGAATGGTATGTTAGGACTTACTTATAAAACAGAAATGTCTAAGTATAAGGTAAATGCACTTCACATACAAAATGGAGAATCTACAGCTGGTTTTTTTAATCAGGTGATTTCTCAAGATGGTGTTGGTGGTGGTTTAGAGCCTCTTGTTAAAAACTCTATCACATACACAGAACGTTCTATATCTAATTTCTTGTTTAGTGGTAAACATCGTTTAAGTACGGATGAGAATGCACTTAATTTAGAGTGGAAATTATCCCCTACTTTCTCTAAGGTTATGGATAAGGCTCATAGAATTACACCTTTACAACGCGCTGATAATGGCGATTTTTTCATAAGTCCGTCTGCGTCTACATTCCCGATTCAATTATGGCGTAATCTGATTGAAGAAAACTGGGCTGGTAAAGTAGATTTTGATAAGAAAATAGAGCTATTCGGTCGTCCTGCAAAAATTAAATTTGGAGGGGCTTATACATACAAGTTCAGAGATTTCAGCATCGATGATTACACCTTTAACATTCAGGGAGATGATTCATTTATAGCTGATGGTGATGCCGATAACTTATTAAATTCTAATAACATCTGGAATCCAACTTCAGATAATGGAACATTCTTAGTTTTTGGAGATCAATTTAATCCTAACGATGCTTATGAAGGTGAACAAAGTATTGGTGCAACATATTTTAGCGCAGAGTTTAATATCTCTGAAAGCCTTAAAACGGTAATCGGTTTGAGAACTGAAGCATTCAAATCTTTTTATACAGGACAAGATAATGCCACAGTTTTTGACAGACAAGAGATCTTAGATGAATTTGACTTTTTCCCTTCAGCAAACTTAATTTATGCTTTAAATGAAAAATCAAACTTAAGAACATCTTATTCCAGAACTACAGCAAGACCTTCATTTAAAGAAGCTTCTGTTGCTCAGATCTTTGATCCTATTACTAACAGATTATTTATTGGTAATATCAATTTGGTTCCAACTTATATTAGCAACTTTGATTTAAGATATGAGTATTTTGGAGAGCAAGGACAAATGTTCGCCGTTAGTGGATTCTACAAAGATTTTACGGATCCGATAGAGCAATCGTTCTTTTTACAAGCACCTACTCAGCTTACTGTAGATAACTTAGGTAATGCGAGAGTATATGGTGTAGAATTTGAAGTAAGACAACGTTTAGGTTTCATATCTGAAGGACTTAATAACCTTAAATTTAACGCAAACGTATCTATAATTAAATCGGAATTGACTATGTCTGATGCCGAATTTGAAAGCCGTCAATTGGCAGCAAGAGATGGTCAAACTATAGATCGTGAAAGGGACTTACAAGGTCAGGCACCGTACTTAATCAATGTAGGCTTAGATTACAATAATTCTGATATAGGCTTACAAACAGGTTTATTTTACAATGTGCAAGGTTCAACTTTAGAAGTGGTTGGTATTGGTTTAGTACCAGACGTTTACACACAACCTTTCAATAGTCTTAACTTCACATTAAATAAGTCGTTTGGTAAAGACAGAAGGTCAGCAATAGACTTAAAAGTTTCTAACATCTTAAACAGTGACAGGTTAAGCGAATACGAATCGTTTGGAACTAGTAACCAAACATTCTCTCTTAGAGAACCTGGTACTGAAATATCTTTGGGCTACACTTATAAATTTTGATACCCCACATATATTTATCAAAAAAGAGCAACTATTAATAGTTGCTCTTTTTTTATCTCATAGTAAAACTTACTATTTATTTATTGGACGCTAATTTCGTTTTATTGTTCCACTCATTAACATTGACAATTTTAGAATCAACATAATCTACTTCTCTCAAATTGTCACCCGACCAAAAAAACCATTTACCAACTTTTTTTCCATTCTTATAACTGCCTTGCGCAGTCTTTTCGCCATTAATATCATAACTTATCCATTGTCCATGGAGTTTTTTATTCACATCAAAAGCACCTTTTTGTTGTACATTACCATTATCATAGTAATAAGTAACAAAAGTAATATCGCCGTCTTTTTCCAGCTTTGGTTCAGTATTATTTTGAGCATAAGTAAAACTAACACACAACATTATAAGTATTCCTAATAACTTCTTCATATTCATTGGGTTTTAATTAATAATTACTTTACAAATATAACATTAAATTTACATTAATACAACATTCACGTAACATTAAATTAACATTAGAATAGTAAAGCACTGAATATCATATGCTTACAATATTAACAAATCGTTTATTTGCAATACTTTACCGCTCAAAACAACAGTTTTAGACAGGATGCCTGAGTATTGAATTTCTGAACTTTAAATAGAACATAACCTTTTATTAACATCACGTTCAATATAAAACAAGAAATTTGCCTTCAAATTCACATTAATTCTTCATGGATAACATTTATATCTACATGCTGGCTGCTCTTGCTATTTTAGCTATTGCAGATTTGATTGTCGGTGTTAGTAATGATGCTGTAAACTTCCTTAACTCTGCCATAGGATCCAAAGCGGTTTCTTTCAAGACTATAATGATTGTCGCGAGTATCGGTGTTGCAGTCGGAGCTATGACTTCAAGTGGTATGATGGAAGTTGCCCGTAAAGGGATCTTTAATCCGGGCGAATTTATGTTTGATGAAATCATGATCATTTTCATGGCAGTAATGCTTACGGATATATTACTCCTTGACTTTTTTAATACGCTTGGGTTACCAACATCTACCACAGTATCTATTGTCTTTGAACTTCTGGGTGCTTCTGTTGCCATAGCTATTTTAAAAATATATGCTGATGATAGTGGCCAAACACTATTAGACCTTTCCAATTATATCAATAACTCTAAAGCTATTGAGATCATACTAGGCATAGTGCTCTCTGTAGTGGTCGCCTTTACCATAGGCGCTGTTATACAATATGTTTCCAGACTTTTACTTTCGTTTAAATTTAGCGAAAAGCCTGTTTGGTATGGTGCTGTTTTTAGTGGTATAGCCAATTCGGCTATTATGTATTTCATACTTATTAAAGGTCTAAAGAATGCTGCATTCCTTAGTTCTGATTTACTAAGTTATTTAAATGGCAACCTGTATGTTACTTTAGCCATCAGTTTTGTCTTCTGGACATTAATCTCTCTTCTTATTATGTCCTTGAAGGTCAATATCTATAAGCTTATTATCGTTATAGGCACTTTTGCTTTGGCCGTAGCTTTTGCCGGAAATGATCTGGTAAACTTTATTGGTGTTCCGATTGCTGCGTATAACTCATACGAAGCTTGGGTAGCTAGTGGTATTTCCCCTTCTGAATTTGGCATGGCCAGTTTAGCTCAAAAAGTACCAACTCAGCCTTATTTGCTTCTTATTGCAGGGCTCATTATGGTTTTGACCTTATGGTTTTCAAGCAAAGCAAGAGCTGTTGTTAAGACTTCTGTTGATCTGTCACGACAAGATGAGGTTAAAGAGCGTTTTGAGCCCAATTTCCTTTCTCGAAACATTGTAAGGTTATCTATTGGATTATCGCAATCCGTAAATAAGATGCTTCCCAATGGCTTTAAAATGCTTTCTGATAAACAATTTGTAAAGCCAAAGAAAAAGGCTATTGTTAAAGCTCAGGATCGTCCTGCATTTGATTTGGTCCGTGCTGCTGTAAACCTAATGGTGGCTAGTGTTTTAATTTCTATTGCCACGTCCATGAAACTTCCTTTATCGACGACTTATGTAACGTTTATGGTCGCTATGGGGACATCATTAGCGGATAGAGCTTGGGGTAGTGAGAGTGCCGTGTACAGGGTTGCTGGTGTCCTTAACGTTATTGGAGGATGGTTTTTTACAGCCATAAGCGCCTTTATTGCTGCAGGTATTATGGCTTGCCTATTATTCTATGGTGAAACCTATGCGCTTATAGCGCTTTTTATTGTAGCCATTTCTTTATTGATAAGAAACTACATGGTACATCGTAACAACAATAAGCTTATGCGTGAGGAAGACAAACTAGAAAAAGCCGAAAGCAGTTCTACTCAAGGTGTCATTCATGAAAGCGCAAAAAATATAGCTAACGTTTTAAAACGTGGTATTAAAATATATAAATCTGCCATTAATGGTTTGGCAACTCAAAACCTACAAGTCTTAAAAAAGAACAGAAAGAATGTAGAGACCTTATCTGATGAGATCGATGACTTAAGAGATAATATCTTTTATTTCATTAAAAACCTGGAAGAACCAAGCTTAGCCGCCAGTAATTTCTACATTAATATCCTAAGGTATTTGCAAGACATGACACAATCTTTAGAATACATAGCTAAAGCAAGTCATAAGCACATTAATAACAACCACAAGAAGCTTAAATTCAGCCAAATTAAGGAGTTAAAAGATTTAGATGCGCATATCGAAACCATGTTCCTCGATACCAAAACGGCTTTTGAATCGCGCTCTTTTGAACAAATAGGCACTATTATTGGCGAAAAAACAGAAGTCTTAAATTTAGTTCAGCAAAAGATACAGAAACAGGTTGAACGTACCAGAACAGAAGAATCTAGTCCTAAAAACACGACTCTTTATTTCAGTTTACTGCTAGAAACAAAGGATTTGGTCAATGCAACCATGAACTTACTTGATGAATATTTTGGAGCTCATGACAGCTCTGTTGAACCTGCAACTATTAGCAGCACTGATTCTGAAGAATAATCAGTATTCAAGAGAAAATAATTAATTACCTATCATCTATTTACAGACAGAAGAGTCTTAGTTGATGACTAAGACTTTACTTAGAGACAGATGCGCTTGTAAAATACTAAAAAACCACCTCAAAATTGAGGTGGTTTATAACACTTAAAAACAATTTTTATTTAAGAACCGCACATTAAGCAATCATCGCCTTCAGATGCTTTAGCCTGAGCAATTAATGCTTTCATTTCTTCAGCCGTCATTGGTTCTACTTCTGTGGTTTCTTGCGCAAACTTAGCTGCAGTCTTTGCTGCTTTTTGCTTCTGTTGTGCAATTACCGTTTCTTCTACAGCAACTGTTTCTGCTTCCGGTTGCTGTTTTTTCTTGGTGTCTAATGTAAACTTAATAGCATCTACAGCACTCTTAGTTCTCAGATAATACATGCCTGTCTTTAAACCACTCTTCCATGCGTAGAAATGCATTGAGGTTAGTTTTGCCATTGTTGCACCTTCCATAAATAAATTTAAAGATTGTGACTGATCAATGAAGTACCCTCGTTGACGAGACATGTCTATAATGTCTTTCATACTCAATTCCCATACTGTTTTATACAATTCCTTAATATGGTCTGGTATGATATCTATGCCTTGTATTGAACCATTAGCTCTCATGATGTCTTGCTTTAAGCCTTCATTCCATAAGCCGAGTTCTACAAGATCTTCTAACAAATGCTTATTAACTATGATAAATTCTCCCGACAATACACGTCTGGTATATATGTTTGAAGTATAGGGCTCAAAGCATTCGTTATTTCCTAATATTTGCGATGTACTTGCTGTTGGCATAGGAGCGACTAATAGTGAGTTTCTAACACCATGCTTTTTTACATCTTTTCTTAGTTTAGCCCAATCCCAACGTCCACTTAGTTCTTCATCTTTTACATTCCACAGGTTATGTTGGAATTCCCCTTTACTGATTGGTGACCCTTTATATGTTTCATAAGGTCCATCAGCTTTTGCTTCTTCCATAGATGCTGTAACCGCTGCAAAATAAAGCGTTTCAAAAATCTCTTGATTGAGTTGTTTTGCCGCATCACTGGTAAACGGCATACGCAATTTAATAAACGTATCTGCCAAACCTTGTACGCCCAAACCTATTGGTCTGTGACGGAAATTTGAATTCTCAGCTTCTTTTACCGGGTAGTAATTTCTGTCGATAACCTTATTCAGGTTTTTAGTTACCCGCTTGGTAATTCTATAAAGTTCTTTATGGTCAAACGCTCCATTTTTCACAAACATTGGTAGCGCTATTGATGCTAAATTACATACGGCTACTTCATCCGGAGAAGTGTATTCCAGAATTTCCGTACATAAATTAGAAGATTTGATGGTTCCTAGATTCTGTTGGTTAGATTTTCTATTCGCTGCATCTTTATAGAGCATATATGGCGTTCCCGTTTCTATTTGAGATTCTAGTATTTTTTCCCAAAGTTCTCTGGCCTTAATAGTTTTTCGACCTTTGCCTTCTGCTTCATACTTTGTATATAATGCCTCAAATTCTTCACTATGTGTATCTGCTAATCCCGGGCACTCGTTTGGACACATCAGCGTCCAATCGCCATCTTCTTGTACACGTTTCATGAATAAATCTGATATCCACATCGCATAGAACAAGTCTCTTGCTCTCATTTCTTCTTTTCCGTGATTCTTTTTCAGATCTAAAAAGTCAAAAATATCGGCATGCCAGGTTTCGAGATAAATTGCAAAACTTCCTTTTCGTTTTCCGCCACCCTGATCTACATATCTTGCTGTATCATTAAACACGCGAAGCATTGGTACTATTCCATTTGAGGTTCCGTTTGTTCCGGCGATGTAGCTTCCTGTGGCTCTAATATTATGTATAGATAACCCTATTCCTCCAGCAGATTGTGAGATCTTCGCTGTTTGTTTTAGTGTATCGTAAATACCATCAATACTGTCATCTTTCATGGTCAATAAGAAACATGATGACATTTGTGGTTTTGGTGTTCCTGAATTAAACAGTGTTGGTGTAGCGTGCGTAAAATACTTTTTAGACATTAACTCATAGGTTTCTATGGCTGCATCTAAATCGTTGAGATGAATTCCAATAGAAACACGCATAAGCATATGTTGTGGGCGTTCGGCAATCTTACCATTCAGTTTTAACAGGTACGAACGCTCTAAGGTTTTGAATCCAAAATAATCGTATCCAAAATCCCGGTTATAAATAATGGTAGAGTCTAACTTCTCTTTATTATCTGTAATCACCTGATAAACTTCATCGGATAGTAATGGCGCTTTCTTGCCTGTTCTTGGATTTACATAGGTATATAAATCACTCATCACCTCACTAAATGATTTCTTGGTATTCTTATGTAAGTTAGATACCGAAATTCTTGCTGCTAATCTTGCATAGTCCGGATGTGCTGTAGTCATAGTGGCTGCAATTTCTGCTGCTAAATTATCAAGTTCACTAGTGGTTACACCATCATACAAGCCTTCAATAACTCGCATAGCTACCTTGACAGGATCTACTAATTCGTTCAATCCGTAACATAATTTTCTCACTCTGGCAGTGATTTTGTCGAACATCATTGGTTCTTTTCGGCCATCTCTTTTTACTACATACATACACTATTAGTTTTAGCTTTTCTGATACACCTTTCAGAAAAAAGTTAGTTGATTTATATCAAACATTATTTTGACAATAATATTTGTTTGTTAGATTATTAATTATTTTGTTTTCCGACGTTTAGAAATCGGCGTCAAAGCTGAACTTGTCCTTTTCCTCTTCTTTGTTAAGGACTCCGGCTTTCTGATACTCTGACACTCGCTTTTCAAAGAAATTCGTTTTCCCTTGTAGCGATATCATATCCATAAAATCAAATGGATTAGAGGTATTATACTCTTTTTCGCAACCCAGTTCGCTAAGCAATCTGTCTGTTACGAACTCAAGATATTGTGTCATCAATTTTGCGTTCATTCCTATTAGACTAACAGGCAACGATTCGGTTATAAACTCACGTTCTATATTTAGAGCATCTATGATAATAGCTCTTATTCTCTCTTTAGGAACTTTATTAACCAAATGGTTATTGTGAAGATGTACAGCAAAATCGCAATGTACACCTTCATCTCTTGAAATTAATTCATTAGAAAACGTCAATCCAGGCATCAAACCTCTCTTTTTAAGCCAAAAAATGGAACAAAATGCACCGGAGAAAAATATCCCTTCTACAGCGGCAAATGCTATTAAGCGCTCAGCAAAACTTGGTGATTCTATCCACTTCAGCGCCCAATCTGCTTTCTTTTTAATCGCTGGGAAATTTTCAATAGCTTTAAATAATCGGTCTTTCTCCACCTCATCTTTCACATAGGTATCAATTAAGAGCGAGTACGTTTCACTATGAATATTTTCCATCATGATCTGAAAACCGTAAAAGAACTTTGCCTCGCTATACTGAACCTCATTCACAAAGTTTTCTGCTAAATTTTCATTCACAATACCATCACTAGCTGCAAAAAATGCTAGAATGTGCTTTATAAAATAACGTTCGTCGTCGTTTAACTTTGTAGACCAATCTGTAAGATCCTGGTGAAGGTCAATTTCTTCAGCAGTCCAAAAACTAGCTTCCGATTTTTTATACCATTCCCAAATGTCATGATGTTGAATAGGAAAAATGACAAATCTATCTTTGTTTTCTTGTAAAATTGGTTCAGTTGCTTGCGACATTATCAGTTAATTTTTAAAGTGAGTACTCGATGAAAAAATTTAGTGTGATTCGGGACTAACAAAGATTCAAAAATGTATAGGATAATGAAAGACTTTCTTATAAACATTGTCAACAAGTTTTTAACAAAAAAATTGCGTTTTGAGAAATCTTTTTATTGCTCAATTTTAGTATAAAAATCTGATTATCAGGTGTTTAACCTTTAAATTGTTTCATTATTATTTGTAGGTTAAATCGTATTAAAATTAAGCTAAGCAAGTGTGTTTATAGGGTATTTAGAGTTGAGATATACTTACGCTCAACGCTAAACAAAAAATAGCTTTCACAAATAATAACTCAGAGAATTTGGCGTCAATTACCATATAAAAAGTAAGCTTATTTTCGTTTTTCAGCCACCTGTTCCAATTCCTTATACCAATGTTCTCCAAACTTTCTAATCAACGCCTCTTTTACAAATTTATAGATCGGCACCTGCAATTCCTTTCCCAAAGTACAGGCATCATTGCATATATCCCATTTATCGTAATTGACAGCTGAAAACTCAGAATAGTTTTTTATACGTATTGGATACAAATGGCATGATATGGGTTTTTTCCAAGATATTATGCCTTGATTATACGCTTCTTCAATACCACAGAGTGCTGTTTGTTTATCGTCAAATATTACATAAGCACAATCTGCGCCTTCAATCAACGGCGTTTCATGATCTCCAAATTCAGTAGTGATGTGTGTCCCCTGACCCTCTATAGCTTTTATCCCTTCTTCTCGGAGAAAAGGTTTTACTTGAGGATAGATCGCTTCTAATATTTCCAGTTCTTCTTTTTCTAAGGGCGCTCCTGCATCACCATCAATACAACAAGCACCTTTGCATGCTGACAAATTACACACAAAATCCTTATCTATAATATCTTCAGATACTATGGTTTTTCCTAATTGAAACATGGGTCAAAAATAATTAAACTTTACGTTTATTTAATGCGGTAATTCTTTTATAAAGTACGACCTTTGCGGCAAAATTATAAAAGCATAGGCTATGCAATTTAGTTTTAAAGAGATTTTTACTGCATTTATGGTTTTATTTGCAGTTATTGATATTATAGGTAATATTCCTATAATTATAGATTTACGAAAAAAAGTCGGACACATTCAAAGTGAGAAGGCTTCAATCATTGCAGGGGTGATCATGATTCTTTTTTTATTCCTTGGAAAAAGCATTTTGAGCGTCATAGGTATTGATGTCAACTCTTTTGCTGTTGCCGGTGCATTCATTCTATTCTTCATTGCTTTGGAAATGATTCTGGGTATCACACTATACAAAGAGGATGAAAATACAGCTTTAACAGCTTCTGTTTTTCCATTAGCTTTTCCCTTAATTGCTGGTCCTGGTAGTTTGACTACGCTATTATCCTTGCGTGCCGAATTTAGAATCGAAAACATTATCATTGCTGTCATTCTTAATGTATTATTAATCTACATCGTCTTGAAAACCTCAGCAAGAATAGAACGTTTTATTGGTAAGAATGGTATCAGTATTATACGAAAAGTTTTTGGTGTCATTTTATTAGCAATTGCTGTAAAGCTTTTCGCGGCGAACATAAAAGTATTGCTAGCTTAAAACTAGCTTTATGATTATATTTGTAATATGAAATATGTTACTTTAATATTGTCTGTCATTGCTATTGGTCTTATTGTTTTTAATGCTACCAAACTGAATTTTAATGCTCTTTTTACCGGTGAAAGTCTTACTGCCGTAATGACTATTATTGCAGGGCTTTGCGCTATTCTTTTATTACAGATATTAAGATTATCTAAAAAAATAGAGGCTATTCAAAAGCACAAAAAATGATTTACGATGCTTTAATTATTGGTGGTGGCGCCGCCGGTCTTTCATGCGCTTTAGTGTTGGGGTCTGCAAATTCCAAACCCTTCGCTTCAGAGAAAAAGATTGGGATCATTGCTCATCAGAAGTCTTCCCATCTGCAAACTGCTTTATTCAACAATGTATTAGGTTTAGAGCCCGGAACACTGGGAAAGGACATATTGGAAAGTGGAAAACAACAACTTAATGCATTATATCCTAACGTTCAGCAAATTGAAAAAGAAAAAGTAACTTCAATTGCAAAACACGAGAAAGGTTTTATCATTACAACGAATAGCTCATCATATACTACCAAAATTGCAGTTATTACTGTTGGCTACACCAATTTAATGACTATAAAAGGGCTTGAAGATTATATAGCAGATCATCCAAGGGCAAATGCCGAAAAAGAAAGAATCTGGCTAAAAAACACGGATCATTTAATATGTAAAAATCTTTATGTTGCCGGTACATTGGCTGGTTGGAGAAGCCAATTTGCCATTGCTTGTGGTAGTGGTGCTCAGGTAGCTACAGATATTCTAACGCTATGGAACAATGGTAAGCATACCAAAATACACGATAAGGTAGCTACTGCTTAAAATCATGATTTTCCTGACTTAACAGGATGACTTCATCTATCATGATATCGCTTTTGTTAATCACTTCCTCAAAGGCATTATCATCAAATAATTGCCTTGCTAATGTGGCTTTAATCAGTCGTTTGATTTCATTATTATATGCTACAAAAGTAATGTTGGTACGTTCTTTAAGGTTTACATAATCTTCAAAACGAACGGCAATATCATCACTCACCTGAAAGTTATCTATGAAGTCTTGCTTAGTCACGCCCTGATAAATCCCACGATTTTTATCCAATTCTTCGAACACAAAGTACCCGAAGTGCCCTCTTTGTCTTAAATAATTTATGGTTTCATTATTAAACCCTTTATCAATAGGCACAAAGACATCTGGTATGATCCCACCACCTCCATAGACGACCTTTCCTCCAGGTGTGGTAAATTTTAATGAATCAGCAACTTCAATATTTGCTGAGTTAGAAAGTTCTCCAGTTCTTAATCGTTTGTAATAATCATTAAAATAAGAATGATTATTACCACTGTTATATGGCCGTTGTATAGATCTTCCTGTAGGCGTATAATATCTGGATACTGTTAATCTTACTGCACTTCCATCTCCTAAGGCCATTTCACGCTGCACCAGGCCTTTTCCATATGAACGTCGACCAATAATAACACCTTTATCATTGTCTTGAAGCGCTCCAGCCACTACTTCACTTGCAGAAGCTGAATTTTCGTTGATTAAAATATAGATATCTCCTTCTTCAAAATCGCCTCGTCGGGTGGCAAAGGTTTTTTCAACCTTCCCTTTTTTATTCTTCGTGAATAGTATCAGTTTATCGTCTTCCAAAAACTCATCAACTATTTGTTCTGCTATTCCTAAAAACCCTCCCGGATTATTTCTTAAGTCTAACGCCAGTTTTGTAGCACCTTCATCTTGTAGCTTACGTAATGCTTTTTTAAACTCTTTATATGTAGACTCTGCAAACCGATTGACTTTTATATACCCTAAATTGTCAGTCAGCATATAGGCAGCTTCCACACTTTTTATAGGAATATCTGACCGCTTTATGGTAAACTCTAACAATTCATCTTCTCCTCGTCTGTATACCGTAAGCTTTACTTTGGTATTTTTTTCTCCTTTTAACTTAGAGATTATCCCATCATTACTCCAATCTTTTCCAAAAATGGGCTCCCCATCTGCCATAATAATACGATCTCCTCCTATAATACCAGCTTTTTCACTTGGACCACCTTCAGATGGCTTCACAACAGCAATAGTATCTCTATATGGGTAAAAATTGATTCCAATACCTACAAAATCTCCCTTCATATTTTCAGTGACTCTTTGTAAGTCTTTTTTAGGAATGTAGGTTGAGTGTGGATCTAAATTGTCTAAAATGCCATTAACAGTAACATCAACAATACTATCAGTATTGATTTCATCTACATATTCATAATCAATATAATCGATCAATCTATTGAGCTTATCCTTTTTACTGTTGGTTGTAAATAATCGATCAGAGGTGTCTGTGAAATTCAACTTTCCACCAATAAAAACGCCTACAGCTATTGCTACGCCTATAATTAATGGTATGTATTTTTTTGTTTCTGACATTAATTATGCATTTACATCTTCTATGTGCTGTATTTCAATGCCGGCTTTCTCTAAAAACCTCAGCCCTGAATCGTCTTTGTAACCTTCTATATATACTACACGAATGATGCCCGCCTGATGAATGAGTTTACTGCATTCCTTACATGGTGACAATGTAATGTATAATGTGGCGCCTTTACAGGATTGTGTTGAAGAAGCAACTTTTAATATGGCATTAGCTTCGGCATGTAGCACATACCATTTAGTATACCCTTCTTCATCTTCACAACAGTTTTCAAAGCCCGTTGGTGTGCCATTGTAACCATCAGAGATAATCATTCTGTCTTTAACAATAAGTGCTCCCACTTGTTTGCGTTTACAGTGAGACAATTTCCCCCATTCTTTAGCAATACGCAAATACGCTTTATCGTAGCGCAATTGTTTATCTTGTGGCATCTATAAGCATTTTTTTAGCAATAAATCTACAACGAATATAACGGGTAAGTATTTTATAAGCAATTTACGTTCAGTTAAAGTTTTACCAAACTTTATACTAGGCAAAGATATCGCTTCCTATAATCATAGGAATCACTAAACCAACAACAACCGATGATAAAACCATAACCCAGTCTCGTTTGGAAAACCGGAATAGTGTTTGGAATAAAAATCCAAAAAACAAAACCACAAAGACTATAATAACCTGAGCAATTTCTATTCCTAATGCAAACTCTACCAGTGATAAAAGCTTACTGTTTGATTGCCCGAAAACCATATCAAACTCTCTTGCGAAGCCTAAACCATGAATTAACCCGAAGAACAACGCAGAAAAAAACAGCAATCCTATTTTCCTGTTTTTATCTTTCTTTCCTGCAGTGAACACATTATACAGGGCCACAAGTAAGATCGTAACAGGAATCAGAAATTCAACCAAAACACCATTAACTCTTACGATATCATAGGCTGCCAAAACCAAAGACAGGGTGTGTCCTAGAGTAAACAGAGAAACCAAAAGCAAAACGCGCTTCCAGTCTTTAAATACATACGGTACAGCAAGTACCATTAAAAAAAGCACATGGTCATAACCATTAATGTCTAAGACATGATTAATTCCATATTTTACATTAAACCAAAACTCTTGCATTATAAATTAGTTAATTTGGGATGTTTCAAAGTTACAATTATTAGAGGATTTATCCTGATTAGATCGTATTCATTTATAAATTCATTAAAATCCTTGCTCTCAAACACCATCTGCTTTTATTTATTTTCGCTTTCAAACCAATCTATCATTACAAATTAATTTGAATGACATGCTTTTTGATATTCTCTGGGAGACATCGAGGTTTCTTTCTTAAATACCGCATAAAAAACAGAGGCAGTGTTAAATCCTGTATCAAAAGCCAGCTCTTCTATTTTCAGATCCATGGACATGTTTTCTTTTAAAACGGTTTGTATGCTTTTAACCCTCAGAGCATTTATTGTGCCATGAAATGACTTCCCATAAGTATGCTTCACCACTTCTGTAATTATGTATTGCGGCACTCCGATCTTTTTAGAGAATGTATGCAATGTAATTGAAGCATCTTTATACAATTCTTCATGCTCTAAAGCATTAATAACTAATTGTTTTTTGGTATCATCAACTCTGTAGGTTTTCTTTCTTTTTACAAGATTGGGCGGATACTTCAAAAAGAAAAAGAATAAAAAGAATATTGTTAATGATGCTATAGCTGTACCCAAGGCATAGGATTCGGGAAAATTTATCACATATGGTATTAGAAATGCCAGAAACAAAACAATAAGCGCTACAAAAAACAACCGATCCCATGTTTCTGTCTTTTGATTTGATTTCTGTTTATAACGAAACACATTTAGATATACGTACGTCATGTATGATCCTAAACTCACTATACATAAAAAATAGAACGCCTCAACATGGGTTACTGAAACTAACAAGCTAATAAATCCGACAAGAGGAAAAAGAAAGTGTAACCCTTCTATTTTTGAAACGGATGTGATGTTGTCTTCGCCTTCAAGTTTAAAATAAAAAAAAAGAAAAGGCGGCATTAATGCAAAACCCAAAAATCCCAATGCCAAAAACCAATTGGACAAATTTGGAAATATCATGAAATAAAACACTGATTTTAAAACCCTTATAGTTAACGCAATCAAAAAAGCTACTAGTGCTATCTTTTTTAAGTTTAACCCTTTAGAAATCGTTAAAATGTATAAGACCATAAATGCAGACATGCAAGCAGCTACAGATGAAAAAGCGATTAAGGCCAAGTACATATTAACTGGTTAAAATAGTTTGCCCAAAGATAATTTCTAAGATACTGATTGCGATGTTAAAATTATGATAAAATAAACTCTTGTTTTTTAAAATCAAGACTGTATATGGCTTGATTTCAGATAATTTTCGATGCATTTTAATTTTTCAACCTTTATTTATGAGAACATCGTTTATTACTTTCATTTACCTATTATGTTTTGGTTTTATTTGCAGATCACAGTCTAATCCATTTCATACATTAACACTTCCCAGTCAGAGTCCTCTGGTTACAGAAACGCAGAAGTTAGGGGTTACAGACATCTCTATAACTTATCATAGTCCGGCTTTAAGGGGTCGTGATGTCTGGAATGACCCTAATATCATCCCTCAAAATGGCGATCCTATTCCATGGAGAGCTGGTGCTAATATGAATACGACCATCTTTTTTAGCACAGACGTAATGATCAATGATAAGAAACTGACAGCAGGCACCTATGGGTTTCATGTTATTCCAAAAGGGGAAACTTATACCTTACTTTTTGCTCATGAGAGCAATCAATGGGGCAGTTACTATTTGGATGTCGACAAGGACGTTTCGCTATCCGTTGATGTTGAAGCGGTAGCTTGCGAAACTTCAGAGCAATTGGATTACGAGTTTCTAGATAGAACTGAAAATAGTGTTACTATAGGTTTAGAATGGGGGGATCGCCAATTACCATTTAAAGTCAGTGTTGACCTCAACAGTACTGTGGTGAAAGGTTTGCGAAGTGAGCTTAGGGGAATTAACACGTACAGATGGGAGGCCTGGAATGATGCCGCCAGTTGGTGTTTACAACATAATACGAATCTCGATGAAGCTCTTGAATGGGTAAACAGATCGATCAATGGCGGTTATAATGGCTTCGCTGCCAATAAGAATATAACCAACCTTACGACAAAGGCCAGGATTTTAAAGCAATTAAATAAAATTGATGAATTGAAGGGCACTATCAATGATGCCATGCATGTTAATGCATCGGCTTACGAGTTTAACGGGCTTACCATTTTCTTATTGCAAAGTGAGCTTTACAATAAAGCTTTAGCCATGAGTGATACTGCTTTAAATCTGTATCCTGAAACCTGGTACCTTTATCTTAATAAAGCCATTTGTCAATATTACGCTAAGAAAAAGAGCAATAAAACTTTTAAACTGATCAATAAAGCATTAGAAAATGCGCCTGAAGCTTATAAAGCAAGAATTAAACAAATCTCTGAAGCCATTAAAAATGATACTTATAAGATTTGACGCTTATTAAGTACTAAAATTGTGTCTTAAGATCTATTATTTTACCTCAGCAATCCTTACATTTGGCGAAAATTCGGGATGTAGCGCAGTCCGGTTAGCGCACACGGCTGGGGGCCGTGGGGTCGCAGGTTCAAATCCTGTCATCCCGACAAGCTAAAGTGAGAGCTTACGTAGAACAGGTATGTTCTTAAGCAAGCTTTTTGCTTTAGATTAAATTAAAGCCTCTCTTTAATTTGCAACAAATACGATGCGAAAGGATTAATGAAAATCCTGTCATCCCGACTAAATGGAAGCTTTGATTTTTATAGAAGGTTTACTTTCTTAAAAAAATCGAAGCTTTTTATTTTTAAATAACGCTGAGCTTTGTTCGCAATAAGGGATTATTAGGATTCTATAAATCCCGTCACTCCTCCTGAGAAAAAGCTCATTCATTTGAGTTTTTTTTCTTTGAAAGCTTTTTTAGGGAGTCTTGTTGTTTCTTTAACTTACGCTCTGACTTTCTCTGAGATCGTTTAATAGAATCTTGTCGTCTTTTTTCAAGCCTTTCCTGCTTCTTTTTAGCAACTTCAACAGAATCCCTCTTTCTAAAAATTCTGGCAAAGAATTTAGAGGTTTTACTTTTTGGCTTCTCTGAATAAATACTGTCCTTCTTATAATATGTCGTGTCAGCTATTTTATGATTAATCCATGTGCCCGATTTTATGCTTCGCTTATATTTTCCGGAGATTAATAAAACTCCACTATCATTATATTCATAATACTTGCCGGACTTATAACCATTATTCCAATTGGTAATGGATTTAATTTTCCCGTTCTCATACCAATCCCTCCACTTACCATGCTTTAAACCATAATTAAAAAAGCCTTGTTCTGCCAATTGTCTGGATCTGTAGAACTTTTTGTATTCGTCATGCAATACCAAGCCGCCAACATTTGCGTAAGAGTTGTGCACTTCTCCAGACTTAAACCAGTAGTATTCCTTTTTTTTATGAAAGCTTTCCAATTTTTTAATATACACATAGCATTCAATATCAAAATCTCCTTGCCTGATTCGCTTCCTCTGAACATCAGAGCTAACCGATAGAAATAGAATAATTGATCCGAAAATTGCAACTAGTTTATTCATTCAATTGTTTTGTATAAAAATAAAATATTATAGGACAATATCACCACTAATAGTTTTCTAATTTGGCATGCACTTTATCAATTTCTTTATCGATATAAGCTTGCGCATAGTGCACATACCTATTAAATGAAGCGCTGGAATGACTATGACCACTAATCTTGCGCACCAGATGCTCTGGCATTCCTAAAATTAATAAGGTCGTAATTGCCGTTCTTCGCATCATATGTGAACTCATCTTATCGCAGAAGCGTTGTTGTTTGGCTGTTCTTATGGTTTTAGTTTTACCCAAACGCTCTCTTGTCATTGCAATAGGCTCGGTAAAACCTGCCCGTTCCCCAATATGTTTTAGAGTCCTGTTAAAAATAAAGAGACTTATTTTACCAAATACAGGTTGCTTCATTGATTTAGGTTTATAATACTCATAAATATTAACGGCATAATTTGGTAATTTAATAAAGCTGTACGTTTTTGTTTTTTGTGACTTCACTTTAAGATACCAATCGTCATTTTGTTTTTCAAAATTTTTTGAGGTAAGTTGGTATAAGTCTGAAAATCTCAAACCGGTTGTGCAACCAAATACAAAAACATCTTTTATGCGTTTTGATGCTGGAGATAAACTATGATCAAATACTTCATCATGAATTAAAAATTTGAGCTGTTCTGGAGACAACACCAATATATCCACATCTTCTTTACGCACATAAAACAGATTGTGAAAATCTCCGGTATTGATATCTTTTTCAAACTTTAACCAGTTAAAAAATGTACGTATCTGTTTAATATTATGTCCTACATAGTTGTCATAACATCCTTTTTTATAAAGGTATTCTGTGAATTTTTTATAGAATTTTTTCCAATAATTCTTCTCGGACCCAAACTCTCGTTTATTTAATTTTGAAGCATCACATATACGCAATTCGAAATCTGTTTGTTGAGAAAAGTGAATAAGGTTATTTAGTGTATACCTGTAGTTATTTATAGATCCCTGAGTTATTTTGCCACCATTCTTTTTTAAGCGCTTACCTGTTTCACTATCACGAATAAATTGTTTGAACAAAGGCAGTAATGGTAGGCTTTTTTTCATAGGTATGCATCATCAACTACCCACAAATCTATAATATTATTTTAAAGTCTTATTTCTAATAGCGCCTTAATGGCTACATGCAATCATTCTTTAATAAAATTAAAATGAGTAGCCCCTACCTTAAGGACATACCTTCCAGAGGCTAATGAAGTTAACTTTATACCAAGATTTGGCAGCACCTCACCTTTTTGCAGAAGTCTGCCTGAAGTGTCATAGATACCATAAGTCTCGGTTTGTTTCAAGCCTTTGAGATGTAATACCTCTTTTGTTGGGTTGGGGTAAAGCGATATCATATCATTCACGGATAGTTCGTCAACACCGAGTAAAGAAACATCTATTTTTGAGAGGATGTTTTCAAATGGACCATTTATAACATAAAGCTCATTATCATCAAACAACAGACTGCTTGGATTAGCAACATTCACAACATCTTCAAATACTAAAGGTAGTTGGGTAACATCTGCTCTTATAATTTTATTGCCATCTATCAAAGACATGTAAAGGTCATTACCGTTAAATTCTATGTCAATTGGGTTTTCGAGCCCCGAGGCCAGTTCGGTTAAGGTCGTTGTCGGGCTTGTAATGTCAAGCTTATAGAGTTTCCCGGGGTTTTTCCATTGCGTGATGTATAGCTCATTGTCTTTTAAGGCTAAACCTCGTATGCGATCTATCCCAGAATATACCACTTGAGGTGTTGGAGAAGTTTCGCTAAGATTGATCTTAAATAGTGTATCTCCAAAGACATCCGAATAATAGAGTTCTTCACCTATTAACAGCATTGAAAACGGTGTCCCCATAGTATTGGTGACATTTACCGAAGGTTCAGAAGGGTTGGTAAAATCCAATTTTTTAATTCTATAGTCTGGTATCCCTGCAGTGACATATAGATCGTTACCGTAAAGTAAAAGTTCTATGGATAGGGTAATCCCTGAATGAAAGACCTGAGGCTGAGGATCATCTTCAGTAAGATCCACATAACTAATTCTGCCTTCCTGTGCGATATACATGGTGTTGTCGACTAGTAAGAGTCCACGAGGATCAAAGGTAATTCCTTCTGTAACTATTTCTAATTGAGCAGATAATATAGAAACAGAACAAAAAGAAATCAATAGTACAGCGTAAAAGTATTTCATAGCTGTTGGGTAAGCAAATACATATTATTTATTACTATATAAATGTACCGATTATTATTGAATTGATGTTATTGGTTTTTTTGATAATGTATATTACTAATATGTAAAAGCTAATATTAATATGGATAATGAGAATAAAAAAGCTCTTATATTTCCATAAAAGCTTTTTTCTCTTTTTTAATTATTAACTACTCTGGGAATAAACTATCTCCATAAGGTGGATTAAATACTCTAGAAAGATGTTTGGGGTTAAACAGTATTTTTTTGTTATCATAAAAAACTAAGTTTGAGTCCTCTATTGATATAGGTAATTGCTTTAACAAGTCACATTTAAAATGATAGCATTTATTATTTTTAATTTCATAAAAACACAAATCATATCTAGTTTTATTGCCAAACACCGTAATACGAGTGATTACTTTATATATTAAATCATTGTCACTAATGTTTCCTAAATAGTAATACAACTCTATGTAATATGTATCTAACTCATTATGGCTATTATCATAATAACCTACTTTATCTACTGTTTTTGAAAATTCTGATATAGATGTAAAATTTTGTGAAAAACAAACTGAAGTTAATAGTATAAGAAACACTCCAAGACTAACCCTTATCATTTTTCTTTTTTTCCTTCTCTTTTTTCTTTTTTTGCTCTTTAGCATAATCATTTGTTTGACCTTTTTCTAAATTATTCAAAATTTCCTTAACAGCTTTCAAGTAATCATCGCCTTTACTATTGTTTTGATTATATTTCTTTACTGCATCAAACCAATCAGTTCCTCCATCCCATATATACTTATCAACTGCTATACTTCTTCCGTCTTTACTATATTTTAGAATATAAGTTGTACCCTTATAATATAACCATTTAACTCCTGCATGTATACTTTCTTCTGGGGTCGGAACCACGTTCTCTGTAAGACCAACATGAACTTTTTTAGAACTCCAATCCCCAGTTGCTGTTTTACTTGAACTACCTACATTAACTTGCATTACATCTTTATCAGAAGCTTGGAATTTACTTTTAATGTATCCTACTTGAGACTCTTTTATCACCATAGCCTTAACAACATCTGGAGACAAAATAGGTACTCCAGCAAGTTTTTCCGAGCCTTTTTTACCATATGCTGTACCATCTTCTATTGATTGGTTCATTAAGTATGTTGATGCAGCAATTTGATAATCATATCTATTCAAATCTCTACCCTTTTCAACTGCTCCTTGATGAATTATTCTATTAGGCATTTCAGCTTTAACCCAACCCACCCTATTTTGCATATGCATTTTATCGACAACGTGATTGTCTGCATTTTTATGCATAACCCACGTTTCATTAATTTCTTCAGATGCAACTCTATACACCTCTTTACCATCTCTATTGAAATACACTATATCCTCTCCATCAAAATCATAATAAATAATAGGGTTATTTGCTGTAAAATGATAAGTGGTAAGACTTGGATATTTACTTTCCATAGGATCGGGTGCAAACCATCTGATAACCCTTGGGTCATACATTCTAGATCCAAAGTCAATTGAATTACCCTCTCCTTTTATCTCATCATCCTTTTCCATATTATTAAACCCATAACGGTAATTGTCATTAGAGCCGTGGCGGTTAGGCACGAGCATTCCAAAAGGATAGTAATCATTTTTAGATCAAAACCTTATATATAAAAGAACGTTAGCTTATTTAATGGTGACAAAAAAACCACAAACTGGTAAAAATCGTCATTTTTTTACTACAAAAAAGACACGCTTACAACGTAAATATATTAACTTTAAATTCTTATATAAAATAATATATTTGTTTCTCATCAATATTTTCATCATGGCAATTTTAAAAAAGCAAAAGAAGTTTAAAAAAGGTTATGTAAAGGCATACTCATTACAAGAAATTCTTGTTGTGCTCTGTATTATTGGTATTCTTATATATTTGGTTGTTCCTAATCAAACCTCAATAGTTACTTCTGCAAAATCTATAGAGGCTCAAAACATGTTAAGCATGATACATGGTTTACAGAAAAGTCATTTCTATAGATATTCGCGTTACACAGCAGATTTTGATGAGCTAGGTTTTGAGCATGAGCTCACTATAGATAAAGGTGGTCAGGCGGTATATAAAATAGAGGTTGTTGAAGCGTCTATGAATACATTCAGGGCTACAGCTACCTCCTTACAAGATTTTGATGGGGACGGCAATTATAATACATGGGAGATTAATCACGACAGAGTGTTAAAAGAAATTGTTAAGGATTAATTGCATGGTACTTACAATTGCTTACATAGTTCTCTTTATAGTTTTATTGGTCATAATCATTCAAGATATTAAACATCGAGCAATCCATATTGTTTTACCGGTACTATTGTTTTTTACAGCTCTGGTGATAAATCATCTTGACCATGCACTGAGTTACGCAAATATTGCATACAATATTATATTTATCGCAGTGAATGTTTTAGGGCTGTTTATCTATTTTTCCATAAAAGAAAAACGGTTTTTTAATCCTATTGATTCCATGCTTGGTCTTGGAGATATTTTCTTTTTTATAGCCATATCGCCATTATTTAGTTTAAAAGCTTTTATAGTATTCTTTGTGTCAGGTTTAATATTTTCGTTAATTATTCACCTTGTGAGTAATATCTTTAAAAAGGCAAACACCATTCCTTTGGCGGGTTATATGTCTGTTTTTCTTAGTCTTAACGTATTTTTAAAAACCATTTTTAAAATTGAAATCCCCGCATTGTAGTGTCAACAGAACGTTTAGATCATATAACTATTAGTATAGAATTACAGCAAAGTATAAATGCTGACCTTGCCAATCATTTTAAGATTATCCCTAAATCTGTTTCTAATGATGTTTTATCGTTTTATATCGACAATGAGAATAATGGTAATTTAAAAACCATACAAGATGAACTCGAGTTAATACTAAACAATAAAGTCATACTCGAGGAAACAGACACTAATGCTATAAGAAAAGCACTTTCAATATATTACCGAAATAATAATCGTAAGAGTAGGTCCATATCATTTACCAATAGTTTTCTAGAAGAGTTGATTTTTGAAGCCAGAGATATCAGCGCCAGTGATATTCATATAGAAGTTTACGAAAAAGATGCGAGGGTAAGGTTGCGAATAGATGGTTTACTTATAGAAAAGAATACCATAAAAAAAGAGAATTATCTCGAGTTAATTAATCAAATTAAGATAAAGTCCAACCTGGATATTACTGAGAAACGATTGCCTCAAGATGGTCGAATTGAATATGATGATTTTGACATAAGAGTTTCTATTCTACCAACGCATTATGGAGAAAAAGTTGTAATGCGTATTTTAGGAAGAAATGCATCTAGTTTAGATATTAACCAGTTGGGGTTTGAGAATAGAGACTTACAACTTTATACAGAAGCTGTTAGAAAAACCAATGGTATTGTATTAATTAGCGGGCCAACAGGGTCGGGTAAAACGACGACACTTTATGCGACCTTGAAACATCTGAACAGTATAAAACGTAATATTGTTACCGTTGAAGATCCTATTGAATACACTTTAAAAGGTATAAACCAGGTGCAATTGAAAGAAGATATTGGTCTAACATTTACAGCTGCGTTAAGATCTTTCCTGAGACAAGATCCAGATATTATTATGTTAGGTGAGATTAGAGATTCTAAAACAGCTCAAATGGCTATTAGAGCTTCACTAACAGGGCATTTAGTCCTTTCCACCATACATACAAATTCTTCTGTAGGAACGATATCCCGATTATTAGATATGGGCGTGCCAGGTTTTTTAATTGCAGAAACTATCAATTTGTCTGTAGCTCAACGTTTGTTAAGACTTTTATGTGAATCTTGTAAAAAGGAAGTCCCAACCAATACAGAAGATTTTCCTAAAGGGTTTAAATTTCCCATGCCATTAGATAAACATTATGCGCCTGTTGGTTGCGAAGCATGTTATCATACCGGCTATAAAGGAAGAAAAGCCATTTATGAAATTCTGCCCATATCTCTAGAAGTAGCAGATGCTATAAAATCTAACACTATTGAAAAGTCAGATTTTATAAAAAACGAAAAGTTATCAGATAAAGCATTCCAAATTTTTGCAAAAGGTATAACGTCTTTAGATGAAATATACCCAATCCTCATTAATTCATAAATCCATGGTTAGAAAATTTATCATCTCAATTTTATTTATAGGAATATTTCAGTTAGGATTTACACAAAATAGCATTGAGATCTTTAACGCAAAAATTGAAGAGTTATCAAAAACTAAAGAAAGTTTAAATGAAAGTATTCGTATTGACCTAACCGGACTTACATTGTATGACTTTCTGTCTACACTTGCCGAACAACATCAGGTAAATGTTAGTGTTGACCCCGAGCTAACCGATATTGTAAGAAGCAATTTTTTTGATGTAAGCGTGAAAGATGTTTTTAGATTTTTAATCAATAAGTATGATTTGCAAGTCAGCGTTAATAATAATATTATCGTTTTTAATAAAAAACCCGAAGTTGTTATTGAGGAAAAGCCCAAACCGTTAAAAAAAATAGATGTCAGTTATAATGATGAGAATGGATTCTTATCGGTGAAGTTAAAAAATGATTCGTTGCCCAGAGTGGCTCAGGCAATTACTGATGTTTCAGGGAAAAACATTGTTCTGTCCTCAGATATTAAAGCTCAGAAAGTATCGGCATACATCCTTAACAGGCCATTTAACCAAGTTATGGAAATGGTTGCTAAGTCTAATGATTTAACCTTAAAAGTTGATGAAAGTGACAACTATTTCTTAGAAAAGAACAATGCTCCAAAAGAACAACTTACCACCACTTCAAGGAAAGGAAATAACCGCCGTAAATCTTCTAATGGAAGGAAAGCTACAGATGAGGCTTACCATGAGATTACTGTCAGTAATCAAGGGTTTTTAGATATTAAGGCTTTTGAGGCAGATGCTTCTGAAATGATTATAGAAGCAGCTGAAAAATTAAACATAAGTTTTTTTATGTACGATACGCCTAAAGATATTTATACAACATTAATAGCTCAGGGCGTCACTTTCGATCAGTTATTAAACCATTTGTTTAGCGGTGAAAATTACACCTATAAAATAGTGGACGATGTCTATCTTATTGGAGAGCACAGCACCAAGGGTCTAAGAACTACAGAACTTGTTCAACTCGAAAATCGAACCATAGAAACTGTGATTAATTCCCTGCCTTCTGCATTAACACAAGATTTAGAGATTAAAGAATTCTTAGAATTGAACGGATTTGTTGTTTCAGGGTCTAAAGCCTATATCCAAGAGTTTAAAGACTATATAAGAGAAATTGACCGCGTAGTGCCTGTTATTCAAATTGAAGTAATAATTGTCCAATACCAAAAATCATATGAAATTCAAACAGGTATTCAAGCAGGATTAGATAATCAACCAAGAACAACCTCAGGGGTGTTATTTCCGACTACAGATGTAACTCTAAATGCTAAGTCTGTTAATAACCTTATTGATGCATTTAATGGTCTTGGAATCATTAATTTAGGAAAAGTTACAGAGCAGTTTTATTTAAACCTAAGTTTTTTAGAAAACAATTCATTAATCAAGTTATCATCCACGCCTAAGCTGGTAACTTTGAATGGACATGAAGCCAATTCAACTATTGGGGAAACAAGTTATTATTTTGAGCAAAACAACCAGCTGATAACTAGAGGAGTAACTAATGATATATTACAAACAGGAGTTTGGAAATCTACCGAAGCAAATTTGAGTATCAATATAAAACCTTTTGTTTCCAAGGACGAAAATGTGACTTTAGACATTGTTGTAGAGCGAAGCTCTTTTTTAGCTCGAGTAGGTGAAAATGCCCCACCAGGAAAAGCCACGCAAAAGTTTGAAACGTTGATAAGCGTTAAAAACAATGAAATGATTCTATTAGGTGGGTTAGAGGAACTGGAAAATGAAAATTCAGGAACTGGTGTTCCTTTTTTCTCTAGAATTCCACCTTTTAGTTGGTTTACCAGTGGAAGAAGAAAAAGGAAAGAAAAGTCCAAGCTACATATTTTTATTAAGCCAACAGTAGCCTATTAATTCATGATTGAAAAGATTAAAAATATAATCAATCAAGCAGAGAGATTTTATGTTCTTGGTATTACCATTAACGGTGATCAAGAGCACTATCATTTACTAGAAATCCTTTTTAAGGATGAAACGTTGAGTATTTTAAATAGGGCCGATTTTTCTGAACTTAATACCGCAACAATTAAGTACTTCAAGAAAGACTACCCAATTATTCTTCATCTCGAAGGCGATTCTATAATCTCAAAAGACACTCAAAGTACAATTGGATATAGAAACAATCTCATTTTTAAATCTAATCCTGATGAATTCTATTTTTATGAATATCATCAAGATGACAAAGTATATGTTTCCTTAACAAGAAAAGAAACGATAACAACCGTGTTAGCTAAGATTAACGAGTTGGACAAATATGTTGTACATATAGCGTTAGGACCATTTGTTTTAACTAACTTATTACTGATACTCAAACATGAAGAAGCCTTGTTAGGTGGTAACTATGAACTAAGAATTAAAGATTCGGATATAGTGTCTTATGAAAAGACAACTAAAACAAACTTTACATACAAAATAGGCGATGATAGTATTAATGAGAACGAAACGGCTCTCTTGGCATCATTGATTGACTACTTATATCCAAATCCTAATATTAAAGCCGATGTCGAACATCTGGATTTTAATAAAGAACAATATAAGTTTAAAAAATATTTCAAATTATATGGTTCTGTCGTACTAATAATCATTGTATTAGCGCTTTTTGCAAGTCACTTTATTTTACAAAAGAATCTTAAAGAATTGGCAGAAAAAGAATCTTTAATTTCAATATCAAACCAAACGTTAATTCAGTTAAATGAATTAAAAGAAGAAAGAGTATTAAAAGAAAAAGTTCTGATGACCAGCGGGGTCATCGATAATAATTATGCAGTTAAATATTTTAGCGATATTGGTAAATCGATACCAATGACAATTTCATTAGACTTTATTAAAGTTAAAAACCCCGTTAAAAACATAAAACCTAATGAAAAAGTAGTCTTCAATTTATCTGCCATTGAAATTGGAGGTTATACAACTAATGATAACTCTTTTAATAATTGGGTCAAATCATTAAAGCAAATAGACTGGGTAAAACAAATTGAGATTGTTAAATACAGAGAAGACTCAAGGTCTGAAAATTATTTTTTAATTAGTATTGAGTTATAATGTTTAAAACTATTCCATATAAGAAAAAGTTTATCGTTGTCCTTCTTGGCTTTGTTGTTTTACTATTGGCCAGTTATAAAAAGAACTTTAAAAATATTTTTGAAGCCAGAAAACAACTCAATACCATCACGAATAAGCTAAATACAGTAGATGACTCTTCCAATCAGATTTTTTTTCTTAAGAATGAGATAGCTCAATTAAACGATCTTATTGGAGGGCAAACAAAAGAACCAGAATTGGTGCAGCAATTAATTCTGGATTTTATAACAAATGTGAACTTGGATATTAACATACACGATATTGAAGATACTCATATCTTCAATGACGATGATTTTACCATTTATACAAATGTCTTACAAATAGAAGGCGATTATAATACATTACTAAAGTTATTATACAATATAGAAAAGGATTTTTCAGCCTCAAAAGTGGTGAGTTCGGAGTTTTATACTGAAAAAAATTATAGAACGAATTCAAAAAAACTTTTTCTTAAGTTAATTTTACAGAACTATGAAAAAAACAATTAAGCTATTAGCTCTGCTAACCGTTACAATATTTTACTCGTGTGATGACATTCTGGAGGAAGATATAACTGATGATTCAATACAAATACTTTCACCTGTTGAAGGTACAGTTGTGGTTGGTAATAATGTACAATTTCTATGGCAAACTCTTGATGGAGCTGATGATTATAGAGTACAGGTTTTGGGTGCAAATCAAATAATTATCATAGACTCTTTGGTTTCTGTAAACCAACTAGATTATAATCTAAATGTAGGAAACTATCAGTGGCGGGTTAAAGGAGAGAACTTTGCGTATGAAACAGAATATACATTCCCTATCAATTTCTCGGTTGAAGCATCTGAAGATTTAACCACTCAAAATGTAATACTTCTAACACCATCAGATAATTTATACACGAACAATGCAGATATCACCTTTACCTGGAATTCTATTGCAACTGCAAATTCGTATACTCTTGAGATAGTTAAAATAAATAATGGAGAAACTACTATATATCAGGAATCAGATATAACTACGACCAGTACTAGTGTTGAGTCTTCTTTGTTTGATGTTGACGCGCAATACATTTGGAAAGTAAAGGCGGTTAATGATACTTCAGAAACCCCCTTTTCTGAACGTACGATATATATAGATCGAATAGTGCCTAATGTCCCCACACTTAATACGCCTGCCGACAGTTCTACAAATTCCTTTGTAGTAACTTTTAATTGGGGCAATGGTACAGATACAGGTAACGTTCAATCTTCAATTACCAATACCATTGAAATAGCATCAGATATTAATTTTAACACTCTATTATTGTCTGAGGATACTGTAAATAACACATACCAATATACGTTTTCTACCGCTGGTGATTACTACTGGAGAGTTAAGGCCTTTGATTTAGCAGGTAACCAAAGTGATAATAGTATAACAAGAATTCTTACGGTAGAATAATGCAAAAAAAAACAATCAATGGATTACTTATTGCATTTTGCATTACCATATATGCGGCCATATTTTATAAAGCTTTTGGTAAAAAAGAAGCTATAAATGAACCGCTTGGTGATATCGGAAACTATACAAATGCAAATTTAGATATTAGTAACGATAAAGATTCCATAAGCTTATTTTTCCCAAAAAGAAGTCCTTTTGGTACGCCAAGTCGTAGAAATATTCAATCCGTTAAAAACTCTAAAAAAGTAAAGCCAAATACATCAAATAAACCAAAATCAAAAAAAGAAAATTTGGTATGGCCCAATATCACATATTATGGCTTCCTAGAGAGTAAAAAAAGTAATAACAAGTTGGTTGTTGTTAAAGTTGAGGATAAAATATTTAAAAAAAGAGAAGGTGACGATTTAAATGATGATCTAAAAATCATTAAAGCTTATGGAGACTCTTTAATTATTTCCTTTGGTAAAGTCCTGAAAACAGTGATAAAATTCAAAAAATAAGCAACACTTAAAAGTAGGTTTTTTCGTAAAAAAAATTACGGAAAAACCGTAAATTTATTTGATTTTTTTAACATAAATTTATGACTAGCTATTAATTAAGTCACTCAAGTTTTTGTCGAAAAAACACCTATACCTTCTATTTATTTTCGCACTAACAGCGTTCATATTTTCATGTAAAAAACAAGGTATTTCATTAGATAATGACTATAAATATTACAGCATTTCTAATGTTGAATGGAAGTCCAAAAAAAGCAGTCAACATATCGACGATATTAGTTATACGGCTACAGAAGTTCCGATACAATATTACATCCTAAAAAACGGAAGAAAAAATTCAAAAGAAAACGATTCTATTTTTTTAGCTCATTCTAAAGAACGTATTATTGAGATTGAATTCGAACATATAGAAAGTAAAGATTTACTACTTAAAGATTTCACAAATAGATCTTATGAAAATTCAGTGAAGTATATGTCCTTCTCAATAAAGAAAGATTTTAAAGTAGTTACAGAGCGTAATGATACTATTCCTTGCGATGGTGTGCATTTTGAGAGAAATTATAAGATAACACCTTTTAAACGCCTGTTACTGTACTTCAATAATATAAATCAAGAAGAAAATATAAAATTAATATATAACGATGCGTTGTTTGGCAATGGCATCATTGAATTCAACTTTATTGAACAACCATTAAAACTTTAAATGATGAGAAAGGTATTTTTATTTGCCAGTCTATTGACTTTTGTGCTTTTTAGTTCTGTAATTAGCGCTCAACAACAGCCAGACAGCATGGTTAATCTTGCGCTTTTAGCTGATGCCACTGTTACCGGTAATATTACAGGTGGACGCGGATTGCCTATTGATATTTTGTATGACCCTTCGGCAGGTAACTATGCCAATGTTACTCAGTTTAATGAATATGGAGTTGCCTTAGATCAAAATTTAGGTATTGTAACTGTAGGCAATGGTTTAAATTGGCAGGTAAATTGGTCAACACCCAAAGAAATAAACTACATAACCTTTGGAGGCGTCTACCCTAACCAACCACAGCCTAATACAGCCTGGCGTATTAGTTATCTTAACAATTCAGTATGGTCTATTATTGAAGAAGGTATAGGTGGCTGGATTGATGCAGGCATATATGTATGGGATAATACCGATCAGCAACCAATTACTGCAGATGCTATTAAAATTGAACTTTTTAGTGATGGTACTAATGATCTGGTTAGCATACACCTTAGAGGTAGAGGTGGTGACTCCTCATTTGGAGATGATAGTGCTACATTACCCAAAGCAACATTGATTCAGTTATTACCCTATGAAAACTGTGCCTGTTGGGGAATTAATAATGATGACGATATTTTCTACGAAACAAACAAAGTTGGTATAGGGACTTCGACATTAAATACACTAACTAATTTCTCAACAAATAAGTTCGAAATATGGAGTGAAAATGGAAGCGAAAGTGATATGATTTTAAGAACTGCTGGTTCTGGTTACCCTGGCAGTTACATTCTTAATAGTAAAGGTACTTTGGCTGCACCTACTGCTTTAACAACTACGGACAACATAGGCTGGTTTGGTTTTGGCGGGCACGATGGCACAAATTTTATAAATGGTGGTGGTATGAGAGCCGCTGTAGACGGCCCTGTAGATGTAGGAAAACTACCTTCAAGACTTGAATTCCTGACTACGAATTCAGGCACAGCAAACCCTACGGTTAAAATGACCATAAAAAACTCAGGAAAAGTAGGTATCGGTACAGATGACCCTAATGAAGATTTAGAGGTTAAAGGAACCATTAAATCAGAAAAACTTATTGTAGATCTACCTTCAAACGGAATTGTAGCGCAATTTGGAAACAGCATCCCTGCAAATCCGGGGAGAAGAAATTTTGATTTTGTAAGCTGGCAATCCTCTAGTGATCCGTTTTTAGAATTTACCATGTTTGATAACGATTATAACAGTAGATTTCGTGTAATGACAAGAAGTGATCAAGAATATGTTGTACTTAAAAACACTCAAAATTCTGAAGTTTTCAAGGTTGGGACAGCCAATACTTTACCATATGCATTCATGCATATGCCAAAAGCCGATTCAAGATTTGTCATCGGTACTTTTGGTAATTACTTAGCTGATGATGGCCATAAGTTTGTCGTAAAAGATGGCAGCGCCATGATAGAAGGTAATATTCTCACCAATAATAAAATTGGTGTAGGTGTTAGTTCTGCAAACATCCCAACAGAATACAGCGTTGCAGTAGCTGGTAAAATTATTAGTCAGGAAGTCAAAGTACAGTTAATAGCAGACTGGCCAGATTATGTATTCTCAAAAGACTATAAACTTTTAACACTAAAAGATGTTGAAAATTACATCTCTAAAAATGGTCACCTTCCAAATATTCCAAGTGCTGAAGAAGTTGAAAAACAAGGTGTCTTGCTAGGTGAAATGGACTCAAAACTATTACAAAAAATAGAAGAATTAACATTATACACTATAGAACAGCAAAAAGAGATAGACAACCAACGAAGGATAAATGAAAATTTAGAAAAGCGTCTAAAAAAGCTTGAAAAGATACTCGGCAATAAGGAGTAACATTCAATATAATCTATAACTACCTAACAGATTCTTAAATGAAAACGATAAGAAATAGTAAAATATCAAGGCTGATTGCTTGTTACTTGTCATTGCAGCTTGTTATAACCACTGTTCAGCCCTCTGGTCTATTTGCCTTAACAGGTGGTCCTTCTCAACCCGAGTTTAGTTCCTTTATACCTATTGGCACTTCTGACATGGTTAATTTATCTTCAGGGGATTTTAATTACAACATACCAATAATGGATGTTGGAGGTTACCCTCTGAATTTAGCCTATGCCTCAGGGGTAACTATGGATCAGGAAGCTTCTTGGGTAGGATTAGGATGGAATTTAAATGTAGGTCAAATAAATAGACAGTTGCGTGGATTACCCGATGATTTTAATGGCGATCAGGTAAGGTATGAGAACAATCTTAGAACCAATTTTACTGCTGGGGTCAATACTGGTATTGAATTTCCAATATATGGTTTTGATACTGCCGATGCTCTAGGTGCAAGTGCTAACCTAGGTATAGGAATGGAATACAATAACTACAGTGGTATCACCTTTAACTTTAATTATGGTGCCAGTTTTGATATTTCTGACCAAGTCAGTGCCGGAATTAACATAAGTTCTTCCAGTGATGGTAGTGCAACAGTTGAACCTACGGTTGGAATTACTTCAAAGAAAAATACAACCGATGGGATTACCCATAGAGCCTTTTCATCAAATATTGGTGTGCCTTTCAATTCCTTACAAGGGTTAAAAGGAATCAATATGTCTACATCGCTCAATAAAGTTTACAAGGCCACAGAAGAAATTAAAGGAAAAGAGGTTGAAGTTTCAAGGCTATCATCTGGAGCTGCCTCTGGTACTTTAAGTTTTAATGACAATTTGAGCTATACTCCAACCAATCGGCTTCGCTTTGCGAATGTAAGTTTAACATTAAAATTTGCCTTAGGTGCTGAGTTTTTTGGTGCAGAGGCACCACAAGGTTCAATAACAGGTTTTGGTTCTGTACAGGCGTTAAGGAATAGTGATAAGGTAAGGGATATTAATGCATATGGGTATTCACATACTGAAAATGCGTCAACATTAAATTCTGTACTGGATTTTAATAGAGAGAATGATAGAGCAGTCTCTACTAATACCACCATGTTGCCTCTGGTAAATCAGACTTATGATTTATATTCAATTAATGGTCAGGGCATTGGAGGCATGTTCAGACCTTATAGAAGTCAAGTTGGTCATGTATTTGATGAAACTATATCTTATGGCGGTGTCGGGGGTTCTGCAAGTCTGGAACTTGGTCCTGGTTTGGCGATTCATTTTGGCGGTAATGCAAAAGTAAATCCATCTTACACCAGATCCGGAAGATGGCAAGGTCCTACAAACTCAGCACTTGGTAACTTTAGATATAACGACACTAAAGATTTTCATTATGAACCTGTGTACTATAAGTCCATTGGAGAACTCACAGCCGATGGGGATTCAGATTATACCAATAGCCTTATTAGCAATCCGAACCCAGTTAAATTTCAAATTGGTGGAGGAGAATACAATCGACGACTTCTTAGCTTTTTTGATGTAAAGAATTATGAAGCAGATAATTCAATAACATACACTCCAGAAGACGCTTCAGTAATTAAACGAAATGAAAGACAAATACGTACCCAATCTATACAAATGATCAAATATGGTCAGGTAAAAAATGGTGAAGATGGTCAAATACGAATCAATACACTTCCAAATGTTTTAAATGATGATTCGGGGTTTTTAGTGCCAGACGACCATCAAATTGGTGTGAAAGTTTTAAAACCCGATGGGAGTACTTATGTATTTGGTGAAACAGCATACAACACCAGAAAAATAGAAGCGTCATTTGCGACAAGAAATAACGGAGATTGCTTAACAGGGTTGGTTCAATATAATTCAGAAGAAAATACCAGAAATAATCGTTCAGGAAGAGACCATTACCTCAATAAAGTTCACACACCTGCTTATGCCCATACCTATCTACTGTCTTCAGTATTATCATCAGACTATGAGGATTTAACCAATGATGGACCTACGGATGATGATTTAGGAGCATATACAAACTTTATTTATTCTCAGCCAAAACAGTACAATTGGCGTGTCCCTTTTTCCAGAAGTGTAAATAATCTGGCAACTTACAATCAGGGATTAATTACAGACACAAGAGATAATAAGGCCAGTTATACTTATGGCGAAAAAGAATTGAAGTATATAGAGCGTATCGAAACCAAAACTCATATAGCAATTTTTGAATTATCTGATCGAGAAGACGGTATTGGGGCATTGGGAGAAAATGGAGGTCAAGGTGCTACAAGAATGCAAAAATTAGACCGCATCTATTTATACTCTAAACCCGAGTACGAAAAGCTTACAGCAAGCACCCCGTTTTTTTCAGTAAGTTATAATGATAGAGCAAAAGCTGCAATCAAAATTGCTCACTTCGAGTATAATTATGCTTTATGTGGTGGTATCCCAAATAATAGCGAACAAGCTGTTTTTGTAAATGGTGTAAACATCAATGAGAATAGAGGAAAATTAACCTTAGACAAGGTTTATTTCACCTACAGAGATTCAAACATGGGTAAATACACGCCTTATGTTTTCAATTATGATGGTCTTAATCCAAACTACAACATAAAAGCCTATGATGTATGGGGCAATTATAAGCCCATTGAAGGAAGTTGTAATCCTGCTAATGGCGAAGCGGCAACTCCTGAATTCCCTTTTGTACAACAAAAAGAAAGAACCTTACAAGATGACTATGCTTCAGCCTGGACCATGACCTCTATAGATTTACCGTCGGGGGGTCGCTTAGAACTTGAATACGAATCTGATGATTATGGCTATGTGCAAGATAAAAAAGCAATGCAAATGTTTAAAGTTGTAGGAGCAGGAGACGAACAGACAGGAAGTATTGGGAGCAATACCCTTTATCAGGGCTCAGACGATTATGATTATATCTATGTCCAAATTCCTAATGACGTTTCAGAAAACGATTTTAAGAACAATTATTTAGGAGATATTGGGCAATCGGACAGAAACCCACTCTACTTTAGGTTTATGCTAAATATGACCTCTTCGAGATACGATTACGTCACAGGTTATGTCACTATAGACAGAGACGCTTCAAAAGTATTTACATTGAATGGAAGTAAATATGCTTCCATTAGGCTTAAAAGACTAAAACGTGAGGGCGGTCTCATTAATTCCGGACAGATGGTCAACCCAATAGCTAAAGCGGGTTGGTATTTTGGAAGAACCTACTTGAATAGATACATATACAATCTACCTTCACCAGAATTTGATGAGCCTGGAGACCTAATCGCTTTAGGGCAATCATTTGTGGGTGCTTTGGGTAGTGTTACAACAATATTCGGAGGACCAAATCAAGCCCTGAGAAATAAAAATTGCGCTAAGCGTTTCAATCCGAATAAATCATGGATCCGATTGTATCATCCCACCGGGAATAAATTTGGCGGTGGAATTAGAGTGAAAAAATTACAACTCCATGACAATTGGGATGAGATGAATGAAAATGAAAATCCTGTTTACAGAAATTTTTATGGTCAGGAATATTTATATGAAAATGAAGATAAAAGTACAAGCGGCGTGGCGACTTTTGAGCCGAATGGCAGTAAGGAAAATCCATTGATTTTACCATTTTATGATAAAAACGATAAGCTCATTGCACCCAAAGAATTCAATTATACCGAAAAACCCGTGGGACAATCGCTATACCCATCCCCTACAGTTACTTATGGTCGCGTAGTGGTGTCTAACTTAAAACGAGAACGACAAGTTGGCGTAGATCAGGACAATACGCCTATTATTGAAACATTGAAAAAGCACGCTACAGGACGTGTTATCAGCGAATTTTATACTTCAAAAGACTTTCCAACCCTAACAGATTACACCGATATAACTCCAAAAGTAGATATTACAGGAATACTTGGATCTGTACTTAAAGTAAAGACACATAATAATTTGACTTACTCTCAGGGGTTTGTAGTAAGAACCAATGATATGAATGGTAAGCAGAAAAGTCAAAAAGTACAGGCCGAAGGGCAAACAGGAAACGATTATATCTCCCGGGTAGATTATGTCTACAGTACCAATGATGACGGGACATTAAACAACAATTTGGATGTAATTAACGAAGATGGAAGTGTTACCAATCAACCGATTGGTGTTACCTATGATATGGTTAATGATTTTAGGTCTTATGAAAACTCTGCACAGGTTTTAGGTGTTGATGGTAATGTAGCAGCAATATTAGTTTTTATAGGTGTTTTACCAGTACCTACATTACTTCCGGTAGTTCAAACACACGAAAAAGAGTTAAAAACCGCCACCACAACCAAAGTAATTCATTCTATAGGAATTCTGAAAGAAAAAATCGCTTATGATCTAGGCTCCAGAGTTTCTACGGAAAATCTTGCCTGGGATGCCAATACAGGTAGCGTACTGTTAACCAAAACCGTAAATGAGTATAGTGACAACTATTACAATTTAGGTTATCCGTCCATGTGGTATTATAACGATATGGGAGCAGCGAGTACCAATCTTGGTATTAAAGGTTACCTCTCCGAAGATGCATCTACAAGCAGTTTCAATATTATGAATCCGGCATTTACAAATCAGATATTCACAGATGATGCAAATACCATTTTTACACTTGGCGATGAGCTTTTAATAAAACAAAAATTAGACAATGATGAAGAGTTGAACGATCGTGCATGGGTTGTTGGCTTTCTAGGAAATAGAATTAAGCTCGTTGATAGAAATGGAGCGCCTTTCCAACTAGACGATGCTATCATTGCCAATCCTAGTTTTACCATATACAGGTCCGGGTATAGAAACCTACAGACTGCAAATATGGCTTCAGTGACATCACAAAGAAGTCCTATAGTATCGTGGACTAGCACTTTCCCTCCAGCCATCGGTAGGAGAATTAGCGCACGTCCAGATTGGAGAGGTTATAGGATTGTCAATGCCAGTGCTGTAGAATATAGCGATGCTTGGAATTCACAATGCGAATTCAGGCTTCCCAACCCAAATGATATTGAGTTTGATGAAAATGGAAACATTACGAATTATGAAACCATTAGCGTTAACCCATATCTATATAACATAAAAGGAGATTGGCGTGCTATTAAATCCTATGCTTATCTGACAGGTAGAAATAATAATAGCAATGGTTATAACCCTCGCACAGAAGGTTTCTTTAATACTTTTAAACCGTTTTATAAGCTAAATTTAAGTCAGGTCCCTTGGTATTGGGAAATTGACAATCCGGACCCAAGCCAAAACAATTCGAACAAATGGACTTTTGCAAGTGAGGTAACCCAGTATAGTCCATATGGCGCTGAAATAGAAAATAAAGATGCTCTAGATAGGTTTTCTGCAGCTCAATATGGTTACAGATATACATTACCAACTGCTGTTGGATCAAATACGCAATACAGGGAATTGGCTTTTGATGGGTTCGAGGATTATGAGTATCTACCGCTCAATGGCAACTCCACAGAGCCTATAAATCCGCATTTTGGATTTCAAGATGAAATAAGCACAAATGCTAATGCTTCAATATCTGATAAAGAATCCCATTCAGGAAGACGAAGCATCAGATTATCACCGTCATCATCTGCAACAATAACGCACAGGTTAGTGGATTGTGATACTATAGTTACAAATTCATTGCCAAACGCTTTTAATGATAGCCATAGTAACTGTGATGTAGTACAAAATGTAATTAGCAATTTAGTGATTAATGTACTCAACAATGATGACTTTGGTGGTGATGGTCCTGGAGGTCCGATAGCTCCCGTTTCTAATCCAAATCAAGGAACACTAAGTGTTAATGATAATGGTACACCTCTAGATTATACAGATGATTACTTTGTATACACGACGTCCTCAACAGGATTAGATAGTTTTACTTATGAGATATGTGATTCTAATGGTGACTGCGATAGTGCTACGGTAACAATAGCTTGTGGTTTTTAATACTGATTAATAATGAAGAAAATTATTTTTATATTATTTGTTTTAAGCTTGCAAATCAATGCACAGCAAGAGCCTTGTGAAAGCCATGTGGTATTTTTACTTGATGGATCGAGTTCATTCAACAACACAAACAAAATGAGTGTAAGAGATGCAATTAATTCTTTCATTAGTAATATATCTGATAATAATGTTTTTGTTTCCGTAATTCCGTTAGGTTCAACAGTAAGTGGTGATGAGGTATATCAAGATGGGATAAACAATGTTTTGTATTCTAATGACCCTAATTCTTTTACAGATTTCTTTGCGAATTACACGTCTAATTATCATGATATTAATAGTTTATCAGTTGATCGTTGGAATGCAGGATTATCATTTGTTGAACAAACCTTAATGAATAGCACTACAATGGTAAGTCCAGATATTGTCATTCTTTTTGTAGACGAACAACCTGTACCATTTGATTTTAATAGCGCAGCTATAGCTAGAGCTACAGCTAATAATCTCATAGATAATGGTGTTCGGCTTTATTATATGATTTTTGACAATTATGGTAGTGTAGGTGTTTTAGATGGTAATATATCTGACAACGGAATAGGAATTGCCCTTGCCTATACCTCCAGTGACGACATTCATCAAGATACAAGTGCTGATTTTGCACAATTCCCGGCATATTATTTATCTGATGACTTAAGTAACACCACAAGTTTGATTGCTAATTTAGAAGATCTACTAGTAAATCAAGATATTATTTGTGGTGACCAAACCAATCCTCCATCAGACGATTGTGACGGTTGTAATTCATTTAAACCCATCCCGGAGCAAAAGTACGTCTTAAGCGCCTGGACGAAGGAAAATGTATCTAAGCAAGTAATAACTTATCCCGCACCCAGTATTGAGCTCCGTTACTTAGACGGCTCGGACACGCTGATAAGTGAGGACAATTTTTTCCCAGAAGGACGCATTATAGAGGAATGGCAACGCATCTTTGATGAGTTTACAGTACCTCAGGGCACTGCTTCTATTGAAATTAGTTTAAAAAATAAAGGTGGAAATGAGGTCTTTTTTGACGATATCCGAATTCATCCATTCAATGGCAGCATGAAATCTTTTGTGTACGATCCTGTAAACCAACGCCTCATGGCAGAACAGGATGAAAATAACTACAGCACATTTTATGAGTATGACCTTGAGGGAGGACTGATACGAATAAAGAAAGAGACCGAAAGAGGCATTTATACCATTCAGGAAACACGATCAAAAACCAGTATTGGCAATAATTAATATGAAAAAAGTAATATTCATAATAACCATAATTTTAAGTTATAATACTTATGCCCAAAGTGCAGAAGAAGTATTTGAGCGTTATATCAATGCTAAGAAAACTAATACGGAATATCAAGTAAGTATTAATTATGCACTTTACAATGGTAAATCGGGCAAGATGGCTTATGAAAGCTACAATGGCATACAAGCAAAATACAATGAGGTGTTTTACCAAAAACTAAAACGTACGGAGTTTGTATTGGGCAAAAATTTTATGGTGAAACTTAACCCTGATGAAAAAGCCATGTTGGTAGGATATTCCTCATCTAACATCATTGATAACCCCAACAGTATAGATAATTCTAAAATCTTAAAAGCTTTTGAAGATAAAAAACTAGAAGACGTAAAAGACTATTGGAAATTAACACTCAGTAAGCCAAAAGACTCTTCTATTCTTGAATTTTCAGTGGTGGAGCTTTACATAGATAAAAAGACCTTCAACTTAAATAAACAGGTTGTTTTTTACAACTATATCGCTGACTTTTCAGTCTACAAAGCAACCCAAAATAGTTTACCGCAAAAAGGTAATCCAAGATTAGATATCATTTACACAAATTATAAAGACACAATAAGTTTAGATAAGAAAAAATTTAAGCGTTCACATTATTTTACTTATGAAAAGGAAAAAATTTTCCCTTCGGAAAGTTATGGAGATTACGAAATAATATTTGCAAACTGATCACTTGTTTAATAGTATAACTTAATAAAGTATGAGATTTTTACCAACCCTTTTTAGTTGCTTAAATGAAAAATTAAACATCAAATTTTTCACTTTTGTTTTGTTGATTACTATAGTTTGCTTAGGCAATACTGCCTACGGACAAGTTGATCAGCTTACAGGACAGAGTATTGTTGACGGTGCTACTTTAGAAGTTGTCGATGCTGAAATTAACAATGCTAACATTACGACTACTAATCCGTATACCAGATTAGAACTGGAGGCTCAAAGTGATACGGGACCTTTCGTATGGTTTACATATCAAATACAATTAAAAATCACACCTTATCTAAGTGATGGATCTCTTAGCTCAAACGCTTACACAAAGACCTTTTCTATAGAGTACAATCCTAATATTAACGGATCAAATTTCAGTGATTTAAGCGTCTACAATATTATAGATTCTTATGGTGCAATAGTAGAAGTTCTTGATATCGCTTATGAAAACATGAATACTGGGACTGTAACAGATACAACTCCTGATAATGTGACGTTGCATTTAGAATATTTTTCTGACAGGTATAGTGAACTGTCCACATCACCTCCTTCAGTAGGACATTCATTATCAGTAGCCCAGAATGACCCAAACCCTTATTTAATCACAATCCTATGGAATGAAGTCGTTGGAGCTAAAGAGTATCAATTAGAATGGACCTGGGTAGATAACTATGGGGAAACCTTAGGCCAGCCCAGAGATGCTGCTGACATTGATTTTAGTGTGAGAGATTTTGAGCTCAATAATACCAGAGTGGAAATAAATGCGGATGCCCCGCTTAGTTATGACATTCCGTTGATCTACTCACAAGGTTACATCATATATAGAATTAGAGCAGTTGGCAGATTTGAACAAGACACTACGGTTCCGTTTTATGGGCCTTGGTCTGCTGGCTTTCAGAATGAGGCAACAGTTAGAGATTGGTTAAGCTATGATACTGCTACTTATCAAATTCTAAATACGCATGAGAATCTTAAGAACTGGCAATTCCAATCCAGTTATGCAGAAGATGGTAAAAAGAAAGAAGTCGTTAGTTATTTTGATGGATCGCTTAGGAATCGTCAAACGGTTACAAAAATAAACAGTGATGACAATGCTATTGTTGGTGAAGTTATCTATGATAATCAAGGTCGGCCAGCTATTGAAGTTTTACCAGTACCTGCGGACAACAGTATTTTACAATATTACGATGCGTTCAATATTAATTTAGAGACCATAAAGTATTCACATTTGGATTTTGACTGGGATGATGTAGGAGAGAATGCCTGTAATATCTCGGCCGGCGAAATGAGTGAAAAAGTAGGTGCCAGTAAATATTATTCTCCCAATAATAAGTCCTATGGTAATTTTCAAGACTATGTACCCGATGCGGAGCGTTTCCCCTTTAGTCAAATAGAATATACTCCTGATAATACTGGCAGAATACGACGAAAAGGAGGTGTAGGAAAGTATCACCAGTTAGGCTCGGATAGTGAAATGAAGTATTATTATTCACAGCCTGCATCGTCTTTTGAGCTTAATAGATTGTTTGGTTACGAAGTTGGACTGGTTAAGCATTACAAGAAAAATGCGGTCGTTGATCCAAATGGTCAAGTTAGTGTCAGTTATATTGATCCTCAGGGGCGAACTATAGCAACGGCTTTAGCAGGAGGTAATCCTCAAACCGAAAGAGAAGAAAACATCTTAGAACCCTTAGAAGATGAAACAAATAGAGATTTACACGATGATATTTTCGCTGATCTAATGGAGTCAAATGAGTTCTATTCTACAGGAAGGTTTCCTTTGTTACTAGATGGCTCTAAAGTAAATAAGCAGATTATATCAACCCAAAACTTTTCGGATTATGAATTTAACTACGCCTTTAAAGGTGACATATTTAATTTCAATAATGACTGTCCTATTGATTTTCCTTATAAGTACGACTTAAAACTTTCATTGATTGATGACTGTGGAGAAGAGCAGTTGAATGACGGTCCAATTATTCGAGAGTCAATAACAGACTTCAGTACACAGTCTCCACTTACGGCAACACTAAATACCGGAGAGTATACTTTAATTAAAGATTTAATAGTCAATGAAGATGCAATTGAAGAAGCGTGGCAGCTATTTCTTGAAAACGCAAACGCAAACTGTATACTCACAAAAGAAGATTTTATTCTTATCAACTTTGATTGTTCTGAGGTGGATTGTGACATCGTAGAACAAGGAGAAGCGTATTATATAGCATCAAAGTTAGATATCGCTTATAATGAAGGTGTCGATTATACCTTTAACATATCAAATGATATAGGCACATTACAAGTATTGGATACCGCACTTACAGATGAGATTAATGCCTTTTTTGCAGGCTTGCAGGAATCGTACCCAATAGTCGTAGAATTCTGTCGAAGTAATACCCTATGTGACATTAATAGGCAAACATTACTGGCAGATGTAAGTCCGCAAGGACAATACGGTAATATTGAATTTGAAGTGGATACTGATGGTGTAAGTACTGGAGTGATCGATGATGTGTTAAGCATTTTTAATGATCAAAATAGTGTGTTCTTTGGTGGAGATACTACCGATAACAATTGGAGAACTCCGCTTCAACCTGTTCAGGTGAGTGATATTGGGAATTCATATTCCAGAGTGGATGATGGGGATATTAACAGTTTACTATTTGGTTATTTTGAAAGTGATGAGGAGTCACCTTCTCTGATAGAAATTACAAACCAAAACACAGCATCAACACTTATCGAAGATGCTATTTGGAGCCCTGAAATTATTGAAACGGCAGTAATTCTTGAAAGTAATGGCAATTATTTTGTTAAGCCTGAAGAATTGGCTCATGTATCTGATTTTATAGCCGAATGGAAATCCAGTTGGGCGAATGCCTTAATAGAGTACCACCCTGAATATTGTTACTTGGAATATGTTGAAGCGGTATGTAATAATGATGCTTCAAATACAGTCATGAACGCCTTTGAATTTGAAGAATACTTAAGAACTATAGCCACATACCAGGAAGCATCAGCAGCGTCTCTTATTGGTAGTGGATTTACTCAAATCATGGAAGCTGACCCTTTCTTCAATGCCAGTACACAATTTGCCAGTGAGGCTGATGATATAACGATAGACTATGCAGAATTGCGTAGACTGATCATGACACATGCACTTTCTAAAAACTTTAATGGTCTGGGAGATGACATTCCTGTTTTAGATACCAATAGTGAGGTTTTCGGAATCCTATCATACAGTTTAGCAGTAGTGCAATTTGGAAGCCTTTTAGATGTTAATGATGCTACTTCTTTAGGAGATCAGCCATCTAATTTATACAGTATAATAAATAATGACTTAAGCGAAGATGAGAGAAATGAAGTCTGGATTCAGTATGTTAACAATTATATTGGGTTAAGAAGTAGAATTTATGACTTTTTCATTAGCCTTCATGCCATAAAAGGCGGTTGCTATAACTCATGTCTGGACGGCGCAATTATAGATCAGTCCGTTTTAGATCTTGCAGGTGGCGATTATGAAGTTGGAGGTAGTAATAGCTTTAGCAGTCTGATTTCAGATTATTTGAATTTGGAAGATACCGGTAATACTTCGATAAGCCAGCACATAAGTGACATTCTTAATAATCAACAACCCGCTTCAAACGACAGATTATGCCCAAATAACAACTATGCCAATAAGATTAAACGTTTTCCGGGGTCAACCTATCTGTACAATACAGAATTGGTTAATGATGAAGATGATATTGAGGATGAAGATCCCTACTACGAACTGACGGGCAAATGTAAAATGCAATCCGATTTAGAAGCGTTCTTAAGAGGCTTCTTTCAGGAAAGAACCACACAAAACAGTCTAACAACAGATGAGGAGTTTAGTGGTCCATACTTAACCATTGATTTGTTTCAAGAACTCGGAGGCTCAGAGGGTGAGAATTTGTCCATTGAAGGTCAAATACTTGCTGATGACCTTGTCATTGCATTCAATGATTTAGCAAATCCCACCTGTACGGATCCTATAGTACTCAAATTACCTACGGGACTAAGTTGGAGTAACTATGGTACAAGTTGGGTATTTAAGGCTGAAGAAGGCCTGACCGAAATCTATTATGAAGAAGATACTACATTAGAACAAAGTGGCAGATACAAGTTTCAAATTTTAGCAAAAGTAATTACTACAGTTAACAACGAAGAAGTAGAAACAGAATACGTGTTAGAAGGTGAAACCTGTGCCAAACTCAACACCTGTTTAGAAGACTGTGAAGACTGTGACATTCCTTATAGTATTGCTGTAAAAGAAGAGTTAGTATTGTTATTAAATGAAGTTTTAAATTTAAGCTTTAATAGCTCCACGAATATAGATTTAGGGTCACTAGTGCCATCCATACCAGAATTATACGACTTTTACTTCCAGCCTTATGGCACACCAATTTACCCTGCATATCGATATAATAATGGCGATTTTCAATTTACTTTTGCGACTACCGGTAGCCCTGATTATAGCGGTGGCGGTTCCCTTATCTTTAAAATGAATGGCGATTATACCAATGCCAGTTCTTTTGTTGATGAGTTTCTGGACGTAAGAATAGAAGCCGTAAGTACAGCGAGTAGTGACCCTGCACATGAGATCGTATTGGTTTATAGAAACACCAGTGGTATTATTGTAGAAGATACAGGGATATTAGAATATACCAAACATATATTATTAGACGTATGCTTACAACAACCTGAGTTTTACACACAATTTACACTGAGAAAACAAGTTTCTGCAACATCAATTAATGAAAGTAATAAATTGCATTATAAGGATATCACGTTTTCATTTAAAGATAAAACCTTTGCCAAGCATGAACTCATCAACATGTCTTTTGATCTATCCATTCCACAAGGATTATATAATGGAGATTTCACTAATGGGAATTACAATCAAGATCCTTTTTTGACATCATTCAACAGCGTTCAACTAACTGTAATTATAAACGGCACTCAATACAATTTATCTGATGCTGAAATCGATTATAATAATTACTCTGGTTTTGGCTTGTTACATTGTTTCGATACTAGTATTTCAGGAGTCAGACCTGTGGCAAACGATTTGTCAAGAACAGATTTTTATGCCACTGATTTTAGTATCAGTAATCTGGCATACACTATTGGTAATGCTAATGGTGTAACCTCAGATGCATTTGATTTTAGTGAAGGTTCCGGTAACCCAATTAGTGCTAATGGAATTTCTATGAATGTAGATTTAAGCTCAGGGACCAATGCAGAGTCTTGGATATCCTCTGATGACGATGCTGATAATACCGCTTTATCCATATTCAACACCTATGATGCATTTACATTTTGTCAGAACAATAACCCCTATTGGGAAGAGCCTCTACCTTTAAATATAGAATTTGAAGATGGTGTAGAATTCAATTTCCAATCCAGTATAAGATTAACGTCTAATGTTTATTTTATTGATGAAAATTATGATCCATCCCTCCAGCCAGGAGCCTTCTACTATTATGGTCATATTGCGCAATTCAATAATGTCCCTAATGGTGGTAGTGGAGATCCGGTATTAGACAATGATCAATTATACTCTATTATTGTTAGTGTGGGTTCTGAGATCAAGTATATTGATGGGACTCCTCCCGAATGCCCTTGTATAGTACAAACGGTACGCCCACAAAGTTGTAATGATAAATGGACTGTATTTAATACTTTTTTTAATTTTCAAGAAAATACTTATCCAAACTATCCCGATTACCAGCCGGGAGATGAATTTGGTGACGATTCGGAATATACCGTTTTAGAGGCTACCACGGGTGTAATTGGCTACCAATTGCCAGACATATTTACCGAAGATTATTTCTGCGGCATGAACTATGCGTATATCACTGAGGATTATATACATTACCTGCAGCAGATCAATACGTTATTCAATGCCAATACACCAGATCACCCTCTGTTTATGTCTATTGGAGAGTTTGGCGATACAGACCTTAATTATGGTTTTGATGATCCGGATGATGCATTTGCCGGCATGACAGGAGTTATTGATGCCTATTTGGCCGCCATAACCTTGAATAGTGATAATGAACCTGTGCTAACTATTAATGGAGCTTCTGTAACTGAAGCTTGGTGGCCTGCCTTTGTTACAAAATGGATAGAAATTAATGATCCGTGCTTACCAGTGCCAATGATCCCGGAAGTAAATATTCCAATTACGCCACCAGAAACCTCACCATGTCAACAGATCATAGAAACGCTTACTGAAGCGTATTCTCAAGACAGTTATTTAAACTATCTAGAACAATTAAAACAAGAGTTTACTGAAGCCTATATTAATGGCGCTATAGAAAATGCCAATGAGGCATTTACGATGACCTATCCGGATAAAGAATACCAATACACCCTATATTATTATGATCAGGCAGGGAACTTAATACAAACTGTGCCACCACAGGGAGTAAAACGTTTAGGAGACGGTCTAAGCCTTCAAGAAAAGGCGGAACTCAATGCAAAGATTAACGATGATATTATTAATAATACAACTGTAACAGCACTTCCTAAGCACAGAATGCTGACCCAATACCGTTATAACTCACTCAATCAATTGGTTTATCAGAAAACTCCAGATGGTGGTGAAACCCGATTTGCTTATGATAAATTGGGACGTATTGTAATGTCTCAAAATGCAAAACAAGTTCCTACTATAGATGGTAGTGAGCGTTATAGTTATACTGACTATGATGAAATAGGAAGAATACAGGAAGCAGGTGAACTAAACTTGCAAATAAACACCTATGCTATTAATGATCAAGGACGTTTGGCATTATTTTCTGATCTTAATACTGAAGTTGAAGAAGTTAATCAGGAAGCTTTTCCCGGCAACATATCTAATGACAGAGTAGAGGTTACAGTAACTACATATGATACCCCACCTGCCCCTCAAATACTGTCAGAGTTTACAGATTATGACCCTACGAACAATAGAAACCGGGTTACTTCAGTGGCCTTCTATTCCAAGTATCCTGTAAGTAATGTTTTGGATTATGACAACTGTTTATTTTATAGTTATGACATACATGGTAACGTAAAAGAATTGTTGACAGATATAAATAATGATCATTTAAAAGCATTAGAGCATAACTTAAAAAGAGTAGAATATGATTACGATTTAATAAGTGGTAATGTCAATCAAGTCACCTATCAAAAAGGAAGAAGAGACCTGTTCATACATCGTTATAATTACGATGCAGATAACCGAATAACTCATGTTGAAACGTCCGAAGATGGCGTTATTTGGGAAAAAGATGCTAATTATGAGTATTATGAACACGGACCATTAGCCCGAGTGCTTCTTGGGGATAAAGAGGTTCAGGGAATGGATTATGTGTACACACTTCAAGGGTGGTTAAAAGGAGTTAATGCAGAGCGATTAGATCCAAGGTTAGATATTGCTAATGATGCCGTAAATAATAGGGTGGCTCGAGATGCTTTTGCGTATAATTTATCCTATTTCTTCGACGATTATAAACCTCGGATTTCTGATGTTACGGATCCTTTTCAACTCAGTGATGAGTTCTATTCCAGAGAGCCTGGCTTAAAGAATGGGAATATCAGAGGGATGACTACAGCACTGATGAAAACAGAATTAAGACCCTTAGATGTGTCTTATAACACATACGATTACGATCAACTCAATAGAATTGTAAGTATGTTTACTGTATCTGGGAGGGAGAGGCCTTCAGAAGAATCATATGCTTCAAACTACTCCTACGACAGAAACGGAAATTTATTAACTTTAGTCCGAACAGCTTTAAATGATGAGGGCAGTGTGAAACCAATGGATGAACTCAAGTATTATTACTACGATACCGATAATGATGATGGGATACCAGAGGATTCCAATAGACTACGTATTGTTAAGGATGAGGCTCCTAGTAATAATTTTGAGGTGGACATAGATTTTCATGACTATGATTATAAATACGATGAAATTGGTCAATTGCTTACAGATGAAGATGAAGGGATTAAAGAAATCGTTTGGCGTGTAGATGGCAAAGTTAATCAGGTCATAAAAACGGACGGTACCGTCATAAGCTTTGGTTACGATGGTTTAGGAAACCGATTGTCCAAGTCACTCGTTGACGAATCAACACGAACAAATAAACATACCTTCTATCTTAGAGATGCTCAAGGCAATGTGCTGAGTGTCTATGATATGGAAGACAATAGAGATGGCAATAATAGCCCTTCTATTTTAGACGTTGATATTTTATTAGAAAATGGTAGCATAACGACACCTAGCCCTGGCGAACTAATACAGGCACAAAATACAATAACGGTAGCTGGCGGACTTAATATTTATACTGTTGAGCCAAGTGGGCATCTGGAGTTAGAAGCTGGTCATGCCATAACTCTAAAACCTGGTTTCACAGCAAAGACTGATAGTTATTTTACAGCCATTATAAAAGAAGCAGCTCCGCCAACCGATTTAACATTAAGGCTTAAAGAGCAACATATTTATGGCAGTAGCAGATTAGGGCTACAAGAGCCACAAAAAGATTTACTGGCTAATATACAAGGTAGATTTGTTGGAGGAACTACCTATGTAAGAGATGTAGGTGATAAACGCTATGAGTTAACGAATCATTTAGGAAATGTTCTGGAAGTCATTACTGATAAAAAGCTATTCTATGACGGTTTTTCTCCAGATGTTGTGGCTTATAATGATTACTATCCTTTTGGAATGCTCGTGCCTAACCGCCACGGCTCTAATGACAATTACCGTTATGGGTTTAATGGAAAAGAGAAGGATGATGGAGTTAAAGGCGAGGGTGTTCAATACGATTATGGTTTTAGAGTTTATGATGCTAGATTAGGTAAGTTTCTATCTGTAGACCCTTTGTTTAAAGATTATGCTATGCTGACCCCATATCAATTCGCAAGTAACACGCCCATACAAGCAGTAGACATTGATGGTAAAGAAGGAGAAACTTATCTCGAGTACGAAATAAAAGATGGAAAAGAGATTGTTATGCATAGAGTTATTGAAGTAGATGTTTACGTTGCTTTTAGTAGGAATAGTGAAAACAATCATTTTTATTCTAAAAAACCAAAAAAAGATCAAAAACTCAGAGAAAAGGTGTCTAACGATTTAGCTTCACAATATATTGATGGAGATTTCACAGATGGAGAAGGAAATCCAATAGTATGGAGATTTAACGTAAGTAGTTTTAATGTTGATGATGTTTCAATAAGTGATTTTAGACAGAGGCTTAGAGATGAAAATAATTATTATGTTGAAGGAATTAGTGATGAGAGAACAGGTATAAAGGCCGTAATTATTCAGCAAGATCATTTGTCGGATGTACCTGTTTACAATCAAAAAGAAGGAACTGTTGAAGGTGTTGGGGATGTTGATACTAGAGGAGAATATGACGGGGTCTCATTAATTACAATAAATGACAGCTTTAAAGGCGTAGGAGGCAATAAAGCAAAGCAACACACTTTAGGTCATGAAATTGCTCATTTCTTTTTAAGGCTTCATTCAAACCAAGATATTAAACATATGGGAGATAGTGCTGCAAAACATGATTTAGCAGGAGAAGGAATTCTTCATTACTATGGATATAAATTTCAAATCACAAAGAAAAGTATAACTTCAGGAGATGAAGACCCATATACAATAATTGCGATTCCTGATGGAAAACAAGATTTAAACCAAGAAAATGTTAATGCATTTCTTGAATCTATAATTGACACAGGGAGAAAAGAAAAAGTTAATAACGATGAATAAATTATATTTACTACTATTGTTAGCTGTTCTTAGCAATTGTCAGACTGAAAAACTTATCGAAAATTATTATATAATTAGATTGAGTAAAACAGATAAAGGGTATGAAAAAGAAGAATCAGTTATATATTTTTTAATCAAAAATGATTTAAAAAGAATTGTCGACATTTCAAATAAAGCTAACTTTAAGAATATAAATTCAATAAAATCTTTAATAATAGATGAATACAATGGATTACCTATCTTGGATCATTCAATGAAATATTGGGAAATATCTTGCTTAAAATCTAAATTACAAATAACACCTGATGAAGATTATAAAAACATATCTCAAGACTCTTTGAAAAGTCTAGATATCTATAACCAACTAATCGATAGAAGGATGTATTTCACAAAAAGTATTACGCTAAATAAACCAATTGCTTACAAAGTTGATTTCGGTATTACTAAAGTTAAATCCTTAAATTATTGTAAAATACTTTGGACAAAATATGTTTTGGATTCAACAATCATCTTGAGAGATAAATTTAAAATTGAATATCCAACTATCCCGCTGACAATCGATTGAGGCTAGTGCTAATATTTTAAAAAGATAAATTTACCGCTCTAAAATCTGGCTAAGGTTAAATATAGGTGAGTACATAGCAATCATGATAAAGCCGACGATACCGCCAATGAATATAATCATAAGAGGTTCTAGAATAGTCCCTATCATCTTAGTAGAGTGCTCTATATCTTTATTATACTGATCCGCCAGGCCATTATACATTTTATCAAGCTCATTGACTTGTTCACCGATAATGGTTAATGAAATGATTTTTTGCTCAAAAAAGGAGTGCTTTTTTAAGCTTTTCGCCAAAGTCTCTCCTTTAAGCACATCGTCTTTAGCTGCCATTAATGCTTTCTTAAGCGGATAAAACGAAATCATTTTTCGGTCAAGTCCAAAGCCGTTATCAAAGGCGTTTTGGCAGACAATAACAGACTCAGCGATTGACAAAATCGTGCCAAATAGACTTTCTTAATAAGCTTACCAAAAAATGGCAACTTCAATATTAAGTGAGATGTAAAACCCCTGTAATGATCTGAACGCTTTAAAGTCTTATGAGCTATGATCAAAGAAAAAACAACGCCCAAAGCAACAATAGCAATGGTATTAAAGTGCTTTGAAAGATTAACCACAAATTGAGTTATTGAAGGCAGATCCTTACCAAACTGCTGAAATACTGTAGCAAACATAGGAACTACATAATTCAACATGAAATAAAGTACCGCAAAAGTAATGATCAACACAAAAAAAGGATATGCCAATACAGAAATGACCTGACGCTTCATGGCAATTTTTCTGGAATAATACGTTTCTAATTGCTTAAAAACTTCTGGTAGCCTTCGAGTTTCTTCTCCAATCTTTATACTGTAATATTCATAAGGGCTAAACTGCTTATGCGCTTTAATGGCTTCATGTAATGTTCTCCCCTTTACAACATCATTATTAATAGCCTCATAAATTTGTTTTATATGCTTCGATTTCTGCTGTTCTGTGAGCAGTTTTATCGCCTGATTAAAATCAATACCGGAAGATATTAAAGTAGAAAACTCTCTGTAAAATGCTTCTTTTTGTTTATCCGAAAATCGCTTAAAACTCAATCCTCCAAAATTGAAATCTGTTTTGGATTTAGTTTTTGGTTTAGATTTTTCGTAATGGCTTACATCAATCTTCATTAAACAATTTTTTATTTATAACATTACTGTTAGACATTTTCAGAAAGTAATTAGCATTTATAGTATCGTTTAGCAACCTTAAAGATACTGTCAATTGATTAGATTGATGAGTTTCAAACTCTGAAAAATTTTCACGGATCACTTTCACTGAAAATTTATCTGTGTTTAGCCCTTTAACTGTTCTTGTTATTGTAGTATTTTCAAAATTGTAAATTACATCCGGATTTGAATAATATTTTAATATCAATTGTCCTTCTGTATATCTAAAGTCATTAGATTGGTTGATATCTAAAACTATTGTGGTATTAAAAAGGTTATAATTAACGATCTCTGTATTTTCTTTTTCAAATAAAGCCATTTGTTTATTTATTAATGTATACAAGGAATAGCTTAAGGCAACTATAATACCTGTTAAAATAAGGCTTATCAGAGCCTCTAACATCGTAAATGCTTTACTTATTTTCATCTATATCTAAGGGTATGACTTTATTAATTTCATAAGTCTTATTTCCTGTTTTGATTTTAAAATCCAAACGGATGACCTTATCTTCTTTTAAGATATTTACCAGCTTTTCTATACTATAACCTTCATATACATAGTCCTCACTTTCGTAGTTCTTATCAGCTACAGATTCATTATAGAGCATTTCTACCCTATGCTTAGCTTCATAATAATGAACAGGTTTATTTTGCCTAATCACATTGAGATAAATCAAAAAAGCCACCAAAATACATATGGAAATAATAGCAATGGCAATCACAGATTCTACCAAAGAATTTGCTTTCAAAAACCTAGAATGTTTTGACAACTTCATATGTAGCATCTTGATTATTAAACAACGATAATCTTACAAAATTTTCGGGCAAGCTATCTCTGTTAATATTACAATTTTGAATCACATTCTCGTATTCTGATGACTTCGTTTTTAAGACAAAGCGATCAGTATATATCGTTCCGGTAATTTCGCCTTCCAATTGTGTCTTTCCATAACAATATACATCTCCGGTAATTTGTGCTTTGGGTTCAATGATCAATCGCCTTTTCAAAGCACCATTATACGTATTTCCATTAACGACTATTCCTCCGGCAATTTTAGCATTCTCTTTTACTGTTACAGTAACTGAATCTATATCATTCTCTACATATATACAGGATGGATACTTTAATAATACATTAGTATCTACCTCAACATTTTCCTTTGAGATAATTTGCATATTCCCTACAAAACCGGAGGCAATAACTAGTGTTGGCGCAACCACCAAAATGTCTTCAATAGTATTAGAGGATCCTATTTTTAATGGGTTTCTGGAAAACAAGATTATATTTCCTTTTAAATCAAGATTTTCAATTGAGGCATTACCAGACACATCAATAATTAACGACTGTTTTCCAAAATCATTAAAAATAGGATTATTGTCAAAGTATTCTAAAGTTAACATTTCAGAACTGAATAAATCAAAATCTAAAGCATTCTCAATTTTAGGAATTGCATCTTCAGACTTCATTCTCTCGCCATTTATATTAATTGACGTTTTAGTCTTATTGTTTATTTGACCGCGCTCTATATTTCCTTTTGGCACTTTAACATCCCCTTTAATCACGGATTTGCCTGACAGTTTCAAAGATTTGTCGTAATCCGTAACATATAATGCCAGCCTATTCATAGGATTCGAAGATTTACCTAGTAAAGCCGATTTTATTATCGTATCATTTTTAAAAACAGTTTTAGACACTAGAATATCGTAAAACCCCCATTTCTTTTTTGATCCTATTGTAGTAATACCATTATTAAAAATGTCTAAATCATTCGTTTCATTATTTAACTTATTATAATTCGCTAAAAAGTAGTTAAATGATGCGTTATTAGTATTCACTAATGCTTCATTAAACTCTAGCCTGTCAATCAATAGATTTTGATAATGAGATATCAACACTAAACAGCCACATAAAACAGAAATAATAACACAAATAAAAATTGTATTCGATAAGGATGATGATTTCAGGTAAAACTTTGATGACATATAAACCAATATGACTTTGCAGTTATTAAAAATAACCTATTTTCTATTATAGAAAAGCCTTCTCATTAAAATTATCTAAAAATGGATAATTATGACAGGAAACATATTGCTTCACTCCAAAAAAAAAGCGAACTTCATTTATTGAAACTCGCTTGTGTCCTCACCTTTTGGTGGTTTATCTGTACTCAAGGTGGAAGTACTATAACACAAAAATACAATTTGCTCAACCCACTATAAAAATTGACTTTAAATCAATAAAAACAATGATTTCAAGAGTTTTTACAAATTTTTTATTTTGATTTAGTTTGCATAAGTTTGTAGCAGATTTAATTAAATCGTACAATAATCGTACATTTTTTTAATTTTTGTATGGCAGCTGTAAACTACTTATATCGCTCTAAAAGAGAGAAGTCTTTTTTAAATTTAAGACTACTTTTCACTCACAATAATACAAATCATGTTATAGGTGGTAAAACACAATTAGAGGTTTCAAAGCTGTATTGGGATAAATATCACTCACAAAAAAGTCCAAAGGATATAGATATTAAGAATCTTCAGATTGAAGTTAATTCAGAGCTAAACAAGATAGAAAACCATGTTCTAAAGGCATTTAATAATAGTAACCCTGAAAGTATAAATAAGGCTTGGTTATCAAATCAATTGGATTTATACTATAACCCACCAAAAAAATCTAAAGCCCTTCCAAAATCCTTATTGCCATATTTTGAATTTTATCTGAAGGAGAGAAAAAATGAACTCGCAGAACAGACACTAAAAAATTATACTGTTGTAAAAAGACTTATTGAGAAGTATGAAAGCAGCATTGAAAAGAGCATCAAGATAATAGATGTTGATTCAGTTTTTAAAACTAGCTTCGAAACATTTTGTATTGAAAAAGGCTATTCTACCAATACTATTGCTAGAGCTATACATACTATAAAAGCTGTTTGCAAACATGCTATGTACAATGGAATTGAAATAAGCTCTCAGTTAGAAAGGATAAAGTTGAAAGAAGTCAAGGTTGACAAAATCTATCTGACTTTTGAAGAGCTTGAGACAATAGAGAAACTAAATAAAAAGAAACTCAATGAAAGTTTAATGAATGCTCGTGATTGGCTAATCATTAGCTGTTATACTGGGCAACGTGTTTCTGATTTTATGCGATTCAATAAAGACCAGATTAGAATTGAAAAAGGAAAGCACTTAATTGAGTTTACTCAAAAGAAGACAGGAAAAAATATGACTGTTCCTCTGCATCCAAAAGTTTTGAAAATACTGAAGAAAAGAAAAGGCAATTTTCCTAGAGCAATATCTAGCCAGAAATACAATGAATATATAAAGCTAGTTTGCGCTAAAGCCGAGATTAATGAGAAATTAAAAGGCAGTAAACTCATTAAAGTTAAAGGTGATGATAAATTCCCTTACAGGAAACAAGTGGATAATTATCAGAAGTGGGAATTGGTTACGTCTCATATCGGCAGGAGGTCATTTGCTACTAACTTTTATGGTCAGATACCGACTTCGTTTCTTATATATGTTACTGGGCATAAAACAGAACAAATGTTTTTAAATTATATAGGTAAGAGTAACAAGGACTTAGCGTTGGAGATAACAAATTACTTCTAAAAGATAACCTTACAGCAGAATGGAATTTAATTGGAGTATACATACAAAAGACAAAATACGTAATCTTAATAATTTGATTCATAAAATAGAATTTGAGTTATTAAATAAAGGAGACAATCTCGGAATAGAAGATTTACGACGCCAATGCTTTCTGATTGAGGAGCATATTTTGGATGGAATTTATTTTGTCAAAACAAAAGAGATAAAAGAAAAAAGCATCAGAGTTCTCATTTGGAATATAAAAAAAGGGGTAGAAATTCAGAAGAAACTAGAAAAAATGTTGGTTGATAGAGGATCAAATAGAAATTATGAAAATGAGGAAGAAATATTTGCAGCATTTGATTTTAACTTAGACAATGAAGAAGATTTATCATTTCTTCCTAATGCTGAAAAATTAGAAGAACGAATAAAAAGAGAAACTGGATTCAGTAATGAAAAAGTAAATAGGAGTGTCCGAAAAAAAGTGGGTCGAAAAAAAGCTGAAGTAAGAGAAGCAAAAGAATACTTAAAAAAGTTTGTAAACGAAATTCATAAAGAAAAGTTTATTTCAGAACTGAAAAACCTATATCAATCAAGCGACCACTTTACTTTTAATTTATTAATAAAAGTAATGATTGATTTAGGCTATCTTGAGCCTATTACACGAGTGGCTCTCAAAAAATCTTTTGAGAAAGCTTTAGATAGAGAAAAGCAATCTCAACAAAACTTCAACAAACAGTTTAATCAAAATTTAAAAGACACGATAGAATATAAAAATTTATATAGCAAAATCAGTGGTGTTTTTGAATCCAGTTTGACAAAGTAGTTGTTAAAATATATTAAAACAATTAGCACAATTTTAAACAATTTAATAGATGTGCATAAGCATTTAGACTCCTGTAGCTTCGCTTATTATAAATTAAATAATAAGATATGGGAACACTTCAATTCATTCAAACTACACCAGAGCAACTCGCTGAACTCATAAAGGAAAGCGTAAAAATCGAGTTGCAAACTTTAAAAAAAGAATTACTTCACGAAAATGCTAATGCCGAAATTCTAACCAGAGAGCAGGTTTGCAAAATCCTATCCATAGACCCAAGTACGCTTTGGCATTGGCAAAAGAAAAATAAGATTAAGGCTTATGGAATTTCTGGAGCAAGGAGATACTATAAGCGAAGTGAAATCATGTCAGCATTGACTTTGCTAAGAAAATAGCAATGGGGAAGAAAAAGGATACTTCAAGGATAAAATTTTGGGAATCATATTATAGACAACATAAAAAAGAGTTTAAAATATTATCACCAAAGCTAAGAGTCTTTTTAAAAGAAGAGGGTTTTAGGTTTTATCGCGGAAATGCGATACGAATAAAAAGCAACATTGCTGAAATTGTCCAAGCTGAAGATATTTTTAAGCATTGTAACAAATACGTTGAGAGTTTTAATAATGCATCACTAGAGTCTGCATTTATTAAGCAAGGAGAAATTCTATTAATAAAAAATAAAGCTCTGCTACTTACATTAACGGAATCAGAGTATTCGCAATTAGAGGATAATAAACTTAAAAGCTACAAGTATTTCAAAAATGGCATTGTTGTCATTGAGAAAAATAAAAAACTCCAAAAAGTTCCATACCATAAAGCTGAAGGCTTCATTTGGAAAGAATGGATAATAAATAGATCATTTAAGATTTACAATAATGATACTAATGAGAGTTCAATGTTTAGTGAATTCTTGAAGCTAATTACTAATGATAAGGCTCATTTTATTTCCCTTTGTAGCGCAATTGGTTATTTATTGCATATCTATAAAGACCCTAGTAATCCAAAATGCATAATCATCAACGATGACAATACAATTGATGACGGAAGACCAAAAGGAGGTTCGGGAAAAGGTTTGATTGTAAAAGCTATTTCAAAGATTGTGCAAAAAGCTATGTTTAATGGTAAAAATTCAAACTTTGCCGATAATAAATTTGCTTATCAGAACATTAACGAATTAACTAATATTATTCAAATTGATGACGTTAATAAAAATTTTAATCTTGAATCATTATTTAGTGTAATAACTGATGATATGCCCGTTGAAAAGAAGCATCAGCCTATCATTATTATTCCTTTCAAAAGAAGTCCTAAATTTATTATCACAACCAATTATACAATTAGAGGTGATTCATCAAGCTTTAAACGGCGTAGATTTGATATTTTTTTAAACGATTTTTTCAACGATGCTAATTCACCCTTAGATGAGTTTAATTGCGAGTTTTTTACCGACTGGGATAAAAAAGAATGGAAGAGGTTTGATTTCTTTATGGTTAGTTGCATTAGGTTATTTCTCTCCAGAGGTTTGATCGAATATAATAACGAGACATCAAGACTAAAAATGCTTAAAAATGAGACATCCCCAGATTTTTGGGAGCTAATGGAGAATCGATTTAATAAAACAGGAAAAAAATACTTAAAATTAACGTTAAGGAATGCTTTGATTGATGAATATGGGGATAAGTATGAGTTCCTAAATAGTCATTATGCTATACTGAAATTATGGTTGTCAAGATATGCTGAATATAAGGGGTTAGAATTAATTGAAGACAGAACTAATTCCTCCACTTACTTCGTTTTCAAAGCGAAATAAGAATTAATTACGCGAAAAGTGTAGATAGTGTAGACTATTCTATATTTAAAAAAATATAGTAAGGAATATAAAAAATAATTATTGCTAACTTCTTACACATTCTACACTATTAAAAAGAATACATAGTAGTTATAATTTGTTGTTATTTCTTCTAAACCCAATAGATTAGGCAGCTTATAGAGCTCTTCAGAGAGTATAATCTCGAAAAAACAACAAAAAATATAACAACATTCAAATACATGTTAAGTGAATACAGGCTGATGTGCGTAACGTATTGCATTAAAAACGAATCTCTGCAAAGTAACTAAAACATCCCGTAACAGGAAGCCGTTTCAATTATTAAACTATTTCATTTTCATCCTAATTAAAATTTTAACATTTCAAAAACGGAGGTAATCATAATTATCGTGCGATTCATTTAATGAAGAGGAAACTAAACTTAAAATTTTATGAAAAAAAGATTACTGATATTGGTTGCCGGCTTAGTAATGATTAATCAGATATTTTTTAAAAGTTACGAAGCATCTCTAACTATCTTCAACAATACTGTGTATACTGCCAAATATTCTTATGGTTATACATCAAAAAAAGATGAATATATAGTTAAAGGATGGATAAAAATTGAACCAGGTCAAGAATTGACTCATGTTGTTAAAACTAAAGATAAGAATGCTAAGTTTTCAATTTTGGCCTTTACACCTAATAGTGAGTCTGAATTACTCAGGTGGGTTTACGATATAAACGAAGATATTCCAATTGTTATGGAGTTCGTCGACTCTGAAAATACGGAAAGTATATTATTCAATACATATGAAGATAATTTTGAATATAAAATATCAGCGACCAACCTAACTAATCAAAGACATGATGCAAGATTATTTACTCAGCTGTCTTTAGATTCTGAGAGAAATGCTGAGTTTGTACTCCAAGACCCAGATATTACATCCTTGTTTTATGACCCAAGCTCTCAAAACTACAAATCTGACTTAAAAGAGAAACTTAAACTTGCTCCAATAATCAGACGATCTTTAGAAAGGCAAATGTGGTTCTCAAAAGCATTTAAGAATCCCGAAGAAGACTACCCGTTCATGCTTGCTAATCTAGATGACGACAATGGCTTCCACACTCAAGGTGTAAGAGTTAGCAGCCTTTTTAAAGCTCAAACTATAAATGGTGGGGATTTCCCATTACTTCTAGGAGACTACATTATAAGTGCTGATGAACCTGTTTTTAGTGGATCCGACTTATACGCCCAACTTTACTTTCATGGAATAGACTTAAATAAGGGAGTAGAAATACCCTTAAGATTAAGTGTTATACGTAATGACCAAATTTATACTATTGAATGTCCTTATTTTTTCAATGAAAACTATTTTGGTTTTGAAAGTGACAGCAAGGAAAAAGCCATGGGTTATGGCTTTGTTAATAGTGTTGCCTATGGATTTTCGTCTGAGGCCATAGCTTTATCAAAACAAATATATGTTGGCATTAAAAACCTTTTTAATTCAGAAAAGGAAGAAATCCCAAACTTTAAGAAAAATAATTGGGAAGAAACTCAAAAAGAATATCGCCTAAAGCAACGATATTTAAAAGACTACAATAACGCTAGCTTTGCAGGGATTTGGGTCTCACCTGCTCAAGTTTTGACCAAATCGACAGCAAAAACAATAGCTAAAGTAGGTATTTCCAAAAATACTTCGAGAATTTTAGCTGCAGCGTTAATAGAGACTACGGAAGGAGCTGTATATAGCTATAATACGACACCCATAACATATACCACAAAGCAGAAAATGAAGGCTGCTATGAAAGCAGTCCCTGAAAGCTTAGCCATCGGTGTGTTAATTGGTACACTCGTGACATCATGATTTAAAAAACCTCGACGATTTTAATCTATCACAATAATAATAACATAAAAATTAAATAAGCATGAAAAAAGTAAGTATCTATTTAGGATTTGCATTACTCCTGACCATTGGAAGTGCTAATTTATATGCTCAAGGAAGAGTATCTAAAACTGTTCCGACAGGCATCAAAAAGACTGACAATGTTTCAACTAGTACTAGAGCATCAAGAAATATTGGTAATAGCAATAATAGTGGTTCTGGTTTAAGCATTTCGACTAAAAAAACTAGTGGTACAGGGACTAATGTTTCTGGCACAAGCAATAATTCAAATGGCTCTAATGTAATACATGTCAATACATATACTAGAGCAGATGGTAAAAAATCTGCCGTATATGGAACTTCAGTGACTCAGAAAAACGGTAAACGGCATGTAACTGGCAATTCAGCATCGACTTCCGACAAGGCAGGTAAGGGGCATATTGTCAAAGACAAAGAAGGAAAAACAGTATATCACAGAACCATGAATGGTCGAGTGATAATTGATAAAAAAGGATAAAAATTTTAAAATTATGAAAAGCATGAACCAATTTAACAGTGGAATAAGCAGCAATAATGAACGTCAACTTGATAGCCTTCAAAAGGATATGCAAGTTTCAATGAGAAATGGCGTAGAAAAAGATAAAGAGTATTTAATGTCAAAAATTGATAATATCAATAAAAAGTCTAAAGGTCTACTTGGCTATTTAGCTTTGTCAAAAGGGGAGAAAAACTTATTAGAAGTTGCCCAGCAAGCAGAAGTAAATTTATCCAAGACGATGTCAGCCGCCAATCAATCTATAGTAGCTATTCAATGCCAATCTGCTATCGAATTGACAAGAACGTTGCATAAAGCCTTACATCATACTTTCTCTGCAAATGTTCAAGTAGGAAAAGTAGCTCAAATCACAAATAGTAAAAATAAAATCTTAGAACAATTCTATCTAGATAATGAAAAATTTGCTGCATGGTTTGAGAAGTTCACTAGTCTTATAGCACGAGCTCCTGCTGAGTCTAAAGACATGTTTGAGAGAAGCCTACGTCAACATAGCACATTGCACTTTGAGTCTCAGGACAAAATGCTCAATGACTTTCTCCAAGGGCTAGATTTAGATTTTAAAGTATGAATCAAAGACTAAAATTACCAGCAAATCAATTCAGTCATGCTGAATTGATTTGCTTAACATAAAAATAATTTAATAATACCATTAGAACATGAAGAACAATATCTTTTTTAAAAGTAGTATAACACAAAAGCTAGGAGGTGATCATGTATTAAATTTAAATAAACTTAGCTTGTGTATAGTATTTACCGCTATGGCTAGTGCTATCTTATTTATCTTTTTTTTGAAGCTTATGTTTTACAATCTTTCCAATCAGGCAATAATGTTCCTAGGATTAGCTTGGTTTATTTTCGTTGGCCTTTTAGATATGACTATAATAGCTGCTCGGGTTGGTAAAGATACTTACTTGACAATAGTAAGACTGGCTGTAATTGGTGGTTTTATAATTATACATAGCGCTGTATTTGAGTTGCAATTTTTTGATAGTGATATAAAATCTAATTTAGCAAATAACCTTCAAGTACAAAGAGATAGTATTGCTCAACTCTATCTCCCTAGAATTAGAAGTTTGGATAATGAAATTAAATCAATTTCTGATCAAAATAACGCGTCAATTGACCAAGTTATTAAGGCCACTAATGATGTAGGTGATGAGATAAACGACGGAAATGGCACTAGTCGTGGAGGTGGTAGAGGTGAGATCGCCATTGCTAAGGAAAGAATTAGAGATCGCATTGATTCAAGTGTAGCAGACAAAATTGCAGCCAATGAAATTATAATTGAAGAAATAAAGCAGAGACGCAAAGAGGTAATAAATGAAAAAAATCAAGCATTAGCATCATTAACTGAATATAAAGATTCTGGTGTAGTTTCTAGACTAAATGCATTAAATATAGTTGTATTTCATTCAGGTAAAAATGGTAAAAGTAGTAAGATGGTTGTAATGTTTTACATTGCATTTTTTGTTATAGCAGCTTCTTTAGAAGCTTTACCCCTTATCGCTAAGAGAAGTTACCAATATAGCGTTCAAGCCTATCAAAATAGGGCTTTAGAAGAATCTGAAATATGCAACAAAATTGAAAATAATAGATTTGATGAGTTGTTAGCAAAGCAAGACGTAAGACATAATATAGAATACCAAAAAATTACTGAAACTCTAAATATTCGCTCTAAATATGAAATATTCAAGGAGCAGATGGCGTATCAATTTAAACTACGAAGGAATATGGAGAGTCAAATTGATGAAATTCTTAAAATGGATATTGAGGGACAGAAAAAGTACCCTAAAGAATATTATGAGAATTACTATCGTCCCTATATTATCGAGAAGTTACTTGACAATTTTGTTCAGCAGCAAACTCATACTTCTGCATAATAGTTCTCTTAACGAAGCCCACAAGAGTATTTAATCAATTCTCGTGGGCTTTATTTATGCATTAATACTTTATT